>JBKJHO010000040.1:0-151161 GCA_046598915.1 Marmoricola sp.
GGCCTATAGCTCAGCTTGGTTAGAGCGCTTCCCTGATAAGGAAGAGGTCGGAGGTTCAAGTCCTCCTAGGCCCACACTCAATCCACCATGGAGGTCGGAATGAAGAAGATCCTGTTCCTAGCCGTCGCCGCTGTCGCCGGTGTCTTCGTCAAGAAGAAGATCGACGAGGGCAAGAACGAGCAGGCTCTCTGGCAACAGGCCACCGATCCGGTCCAGAAGGCCTGATCCACCTCCACCCGGCCGTCGGTTGAGCTTGTCGAAACCTGCGGCGAGGGGCCTTGGCGCAATTGGTAGCGCACCTGCTTTGCAAGCAGGGGGTTAGGGGTTCGAGTCCCCTAGGCTCCACGTGAGCAAGACCGCTGGTCAGCGGGGGTAGATCCTTACCTCCCGATGGGTCAAACGGCGGCACCTATCTGGGCTTCGTGCCCATACGTGCCCAATGCGCGCCTGAAACAAGGCCGCTCGACCCGTTAGGACCGACCAATGGCTACAGCTTCGACATCACCAACCCAGGCGCGGACCACCCGCAAGCGCAAGAGCACCCGGGCATCCTTCGGCAGCGTCCGGCGCCTGCCGTCTGGCCGCTACCAGGCCCGGTACTCCGATGACCGGATGAACCGACACACCGCACCGCACACCTTCGAGACCAAGACGGCTGCGGAGGAATGGCTTGCAACGATCCGCGCCGACGTGGTCCGCGGCACCTGGCGCGCCCCCGAGCTGGGCAAGGTCACGGTGGCCGACTATGCGGCCGATCACCTCGCGACCCGGCTCGATCTGTCGCCGCGAACCCAAAGGCTTTACGCGGACCTCCTGGCCGGATGGATCGACCGGCCATTGGCGCTGCGCACGGTCCCCGGACGCCCGGGTTGTGGACGATCGGTGCACCTCGGACAGCTGCCGCTCAACGCAGTTTCTGTAGAGGCCGTGCGCGAGTGGTACGCCGCAGCGCTCAACAAGGCGGCTGGAAACGCCCAACGCCGCGCCGAGTCGCGTCGCCGTACCCAGATGGCCGCCGCGACCCACAACGCTCGATCCTGGGCCCTTGCGAACAACTACGAGGTGAAATCGACCGGTCGACTGCCGGGAGCCGTCCTCAAGGCGTGGACCGCCGCCGGGTCACCTGCCGCACGCGTCGCAACCGACCTCGGGAGCACCGCCCCAACGGTCGCCCCCGACGCGGGCCGCGCCCAGGTCGCCCAGGCCTATCGCTTCCTGCGGATGGTGATGGCTCACGCCGTGCGCGAGGCGCGCATCGACGCGAACCCCTGCCAGATCGCACGCGCGGGTCACGTCAAGGCCGCCGAGCGGATCCCTGCGACCCCGGCCGAAGTGTCCGCCCTCGCGGCCGGGATGCCTGCTCGGTACTCGGCCGCCGTCCATCTGGCTGGATGGTCAGGCCTGCGCGCCGGTGAGCTGTTTGGGCTCGCGCGTCGGCACGTTGACCTCGAGACCGGCACCGTTCGCGTCGAACGGGCCGTGACCTATGCCCCGGGCCAACCGGCCGTGTTCGGCAGTACCAAGACCGAGGGCAGTCGCCGGACCGTGCACCTGCCGCCTCACGTCGTGGCGATCCTGCGCCAGCACATGACCACCTACACCGGTCCAGGACCGGACGCGCTGATCTTCACCGACCCTGCAGGTCGGATCGTGCCTCGCGAGGCGCGCAAGGTCCCGTTCTGGCGGGCTCGCGCATTGATCGGCCGACCGGACCTCCGGTGGCACGATCTCAGACACACGGGCGCCACGCTGGCCGCGCAAGCCGGCGCGACCCTGGCGGAACTGCAACACCGTCTTGGCCACACGACAGCAGCGGCGGCGATGATCTACCAGCACCACAGCGCCGACCGAGACAAGGAACTAGCCCAGCGGCTGAGCCTCTTGGCAGAGCCCCCGACCGACAACGTCCACCGACTAGGTGCACGGCGGGCCGGAGTATGAGCGATGACCAGTGGTCGACGGCGATGGACGTTCTCGCGACCGAGCTGCAGCGAAAGGGTCGCCGCTAGTTCCAGATCAAGAGCCGCCTGTGTCACCTCCGGACGCTCACGGAGAGCCACGGGCTGGACCGTGGAACCTGACGCCGGACGCCCAGTCGTCGCCGCCGAGATCGCCTCAGAACTGGAACGTCGGAAGGCCGGCCAACTCCGCACCGGATTTCGCCGCTACGCCGACGTCACAGTTGACGGCTACCTGTTTCCGTCCCGGCTGTTGGGGTCAATAAGCCCGCGTCTCTGGCTGCCCGCACTCTTCTGCACGCAGTTCGCCTGGAGTAGCGCATGAGTTTCTCGACCGCAGCGGTAGGAGCATGCGGATGCTCACGGTAGATGCGCGCGACCTCCTTCAATTCCGCTGGCGTGGGACCACGACCAGGGGCATAGATCGCGGTTTCGATCCCCTTGCGCAAGCGCCTGGTCTCTGACTCGTCGGATCCGCCGATTGGCCCACCTCCGCTGAAGTAGGCAAAGTCAGAAAACGCCCTCTCTGTAAGTGCGTTGAGGTTCACTCGCTCCAGATCGGCGCCCCGTAGGCCTCGGCCGTCCGGTTTGGCCTTGACGATGAACTCGATGCATACCGGTTGGCCGTCGCGTACCTCGAACAGCAAGGACGCATCTGGATCGCCGAGCCTCCCGGACATGCTCATAGTGACCCGCTTAGGAACGGCTACCCCGTTCTTCAGAATCTCCAGGCCTCGGAGGTCGCTGCTGGTCGTGACCTTGCCTCTCATAACCATTCCGGGCCACTCCTGTCATCGCACGGTGCCAGAATCCCCGGCACGGGTGGCATACCCAACTGTGCCAGATCTCGACCAGGCTTAGACGACGGGTTCCCCACGAACCCGTGAGAGGTCCCAAGTGACTTTGACCCCCCTCGGGACCTCTCAGAAATCGGGACAGCAGCCCCGTTGGGAAGGACGTAGGACCAATGAGCACCACGAAGCGCCTCTACAGCCTGGAGGAAGTCGCAGAGCAACTCGACGTGTCGGCGAAGACGGTCCGACGGCTCATCGCCGCGAACCACCTCAGAGGAACGTATGTCGGACGCCAGGTCAGGGTCCGGCCCGAAGACTTGGATTTCTACCTGGAGGGGGCTGCGTCGAAGCCTCAGACACTACTGAGGATGCGATGACAAAAGTTGCTTTGGAATGCGGCCACGCGATTCGGACCCGCCCCACCTGGAGCGTGTGGGCTGACCGGGAGTGGACTGAGCGTGGCCCGTTATGAGCACCCTCACCCTCAACGGCGTGCCATCGCTAGCCGACAAGACAGGCGCCATCGGCACCGAGTGCCAGCACAACCAGTGTGCCTCTTGCGCCTACTGGCCCGAGAGCGCTGCCGCCATCGCAGCCCTGCTCGATGCGCTGACGCGGGACGCCTGATGGACCGGCGTGCAGCGGCCGCGGCGCTGCGCCGTCGTCAGCCCCCAACTGAGGCAGGCAGGTCATGGGATACGACCTAATGAAGGCCGCGCTTCTCACCCCTGGCTTCGATATCAGCCCGGCAGCGCGGCTCGTTCTCATCCGCATGGGCTTGCGCGCTCTCGACACACCGAACGGCAAGGGCCAGCCTCCGAACCTCTACTACGACGGCTGGGAACCTCTGGCGCTCCAGCTGGGACAGGGCATCCCCCGCGACGACGACAGGTCAGAGGGTGCCGAGCGGATCCGACGCAAGGCCTACGAGGCGGTGCGCGTGCGACTAAAAGAGCTCGCTGAAGCGGGTGCGATCACGCGGCTCAATGTCGCGGGCAAGGGGAGGCGTCAGACGTACCGGCTCAACCTCGGAATCGGCGCACCACGCATCGACAGCACGCCTACTTTGCCCCAGGGCTTCTCCGGGCCTTCACCCCAGAGAATCCCTAGGGCAAGGAGCGGATAGCCCCAGAGAATCCCTGGGTACCGGCCCAGAGATTCTCTGGCCCCTAGGAACAGATAGGAAGCAACGACGGCCCAGGACCAATCAGCGAGGAACCTGGGTTGAGACCCTGCGCAACCTAAGACCGCGCGCGACCCCTGAGGACCGCGTGGCCCAACAGTTCGGTGGGCAGCAGCCGCACACCAGCGCGCGTTGCGACGAACGCTGTCCACCTCGCCGAGTGGGTCACTCGCCCGGTCAATCCATGAACACACGCACCTATCGCGTAGCGGTGAGGCCGTGTCGCGTCAGACGCCGACGGAAAGCGCAGCGACGACGCGAGGTAGCGGCCAAATGGACTCGGCGAGCGCAGAAGCCCCGTAGCGAAGCCGCCTTTTTAAGGAACTGTGTCGAAGACCCTGGAGTCTTCGGGTTTCTCACAAATAGCCCCCAGAAATATTCGGGGCCTAGGCGCGCACCACACGCACCACCTGGACGCGGACGACCATGCAGCTCGTACCTGGTTGCTTGCCGATGGCCGCCGAGAGAAGCCGCGTCCGAGCCTCGTCAGTGAGAACGTGGTGAACCCGGTGCCGTACCCGCTGGGTCGCAGCAAACCAAGCGCTAGCAGGCATCCTCGCGATAACTCCGAAGAACGCAACATCAAGGTTCGGGATTTCCCCAGACACCCTCTCTGTGGAAGCCTCCGCCACTTCCGCTCTCTCTCCCCTGCAAGGCAGACCAAGTACGAATCAGAATCGATCCGAATCGACCAACCGCGGAAAGCGAGAGCACGACAATCCAGGCGCGATTCGAGCAGCTGGGGAATCCCTGCGGTCCCGGGGCCAGGCGACCGGCCGGGCGCACCTCGAGCCAGTGCCGACCGACCCCTGGCAGACCTGGACGTTTCCCGTCGCACCTGACACGCTCGCGGCGTGACCGAGTCCGAGGAACCGTATGACTGGTCTGCGGTTTTCGTGCTCATGCTCGAGGAGGCTCGCCGAGCCATCGACGCGCAGGTGAACTCTCTCGACTCCCTTCGGGCTCGAGCCGGTGCACTCGTTGGATACGCCGGTGCGATAGCGGCCTTGTCGTTCACCGTTGCGGACTCGCGGAACTGGGCTCTCTGGGCGGCACTCATCGCGTCCGGCATCGTCGCGATCTTCGCCGCCATGGTGCTCGCGCCGCTTCGGATCGACTCCGATGTGAACCCGAACAAGATCGCCGGTTACATGGGCACCGCTGCCGGAGTCGACCATATCCGCGACACGGTCGCACTCGCGCTCTGGGAGGGCTACGAGAAGAACCGGCACACTCTCGCTGAGCTCCACACGCTCTACTTCCTCGGACTCTGCGCGTTTCTGACCGAGGTTGCCTCCTTCGCCGTCGCGGCTGTGCTGAACTAACCGCATGCCTGAGAACCCACCCCCGCCGCCGTCTCGCCCGGCCCCTTTGCCGAGCCCGGTGGAGCCGGTCACCAAGGGCGACAAGCGGCCCATTGAGACGACCTGGGGACCGGACATGCCTAACCCCCCGGCACCACCGCCCCGGCCCGCACCGCTGCCGAGCCCGGTCGAGCCAGGCACCCGAAACGATCCGCGGCCTGTGAGGCCGCGCTAGCGCGGGTCTGGCTTCGCCGGGTACGTCCGCGGGTCCAGTCAGTCGCGCTCGCAGGCATGGGTGAACGACGACCACCGACGCGACGGGGCGTGTCCATGCTTCCAGTTAGGGTTCCGAGGTGGCCGAGATCCCGACAGCACGGAGCCGACGATGATCGTGGAACGCGGTTGGACCGACGACCCGCACACTCTCCTCGAGTACCGCGTTGTGCGACTGCTGGAGGCCGGGGAACTCAAGGACGCTGACGACATCGCCATCGCCCTGGGTGTTCCCGCGGCTGAGGTTCAGGAGGTCTTCGCCCAACTCATCGACAGGGAGTTGGCGGATCATTCGCCGTTACGGATGTCTGACCGGGCGCCGCACGACGCGTACCTCACGACGAAAGGCCGCGCTCAAGCCCGGGGCTGGACGGCGACCGACACGCCCGCTCGTCGACGCGAGGGGTGTACCGCAGCGATGCTCGCCTGGTTGAACGCGATCGACGGTAGTTCGGTGTCCAGTACGGATGCTCTCGCGAAGGACGTCCGGGGCTCATTCTTCGGCGACCCGTTCTGCGAGGACCTGATGCAGGAAGTCGCCCGTGAGTTGAAGGACCGCGAGCTGATCCGGGGGATTTCCGCCTGGGGCGGCGCGGTGATGCGGCCGGAGATCACTCCGCTCGGTCGTGGGGTGCTCGCCAAGTACAAGGGTGACCTCGCGACATGGGAGATTGAAAGAGGCGGTAGCCGAGGCGACACCATCACGATCACCGGTTCCACCGGCGTCAACCTCGCCAGCAGGTCCCCAGGAGCCCAGCAGTCTGTCGAGGTCACGATCGACGCTCGCGACAAATTGGAGAACCTCGCGGCGGCGCTCGAGGCGATGTATCCCGAGGTTTTGGGGCTCGGAGCGGCCGAGATGGCAACCGCGGCTGGGCTCGTCGTGCAGCTTCGGGAGGCGGCCGAAGTGGTCGGCACCGAACCTGGTCGCGCGAGGAGGTTGCTCGAAACCTTGAAAGAGATCGCGGTCAGTGGCACTGGCAGCGCAGCGGGTTCAGGGCTCGTGGCGCTCGCTGAGTCCCTCGGACAACTCCTCCCCTGACTCTGTCGCGGCTTGATCCCAGCAGCGGCCAGGCGAGCACCGTTGCGGGCCAAGTTAGTTGCGGGCCTTCAACGACAGCCGCTCGGCCAGAGACCAGGCCCCGCTCCGATGGTTTAAGGAGTTCCGCTGTGGAAGTACCTTCTGCCGGTTTAGTGTCTGCTTGCTCGCGGGCGGCAAGCTGCGCGGTCTGTCGATTTGTTCCGGATGTGGAGTCTCTGTGTTTTTTGTCGAGCGGGTTCGGCGTGGTCGTGTTCTTGCTGTGGTTGGTGCGCTGTCTGTTGTCGTGGCGTCGTTGTTTGTCGACGCTTCCGGATCCGCGAATGTGGCTGTGGCGGATCCCAGTCAGGCGTCGACTTCCTGCCAGTCCGGGTTGATCGAGGACTTGGCGACGGAGAGCAACTTTCGCAACGTCGGTGTTCCGGCGGGAGCGACGGCGACTTTCGTTGCTTCAGGCACTTGGTACACCAAGGGGTACTTTGCCGGTTACACCCGGGGTGAATACGTCATCCGTCTGGACGGGTCGATCGCTGGCGACTCGGTCGTGGGCTACCAGGCGCTGAAGAACTACTACTCGACGACGTATGTCGCGTCAGTCGAGTTCGCAAATCAGCCGATGGGCTCGTGGACGAACAACACAGGATCCGATGCCGTACTCCAGCTCCGCACTTGGGCTACTGAGTACTACGGAAATGGGATCGACTGGAGCGTGCGAGTTGCCCTCACCGGTCCGAACACGACCGGTGTAGACGGTGTGGGCCTCTGCCCGGCGGCGAGCGAGTCTTTTGGTCCAAACGCTGCTTTGGGCCAGCAGTGCCCGTCCTGTACCGGCAGTACGACGCACTCGGTGAACTCGTTCACGGGCAACGAGCACTATGTGCTGCCTGGCTTTTCGATGAAGACTCTCGGGCCTGGGATCGATTTCAGCTTGGCGTCTAACTCGCTGGCTGCGGCATCGGATGGTGCGGTCGGGCACGGCTGGAGTACCTCGTTTGGGATGTCTTTGGGTTCGGGGCCTTCGGGTTCCAAGGTTGTGTCTCAGGAGTCGGGCGCGACGGTCGCCTTTTCTTCATCCGACGGGGGCGCCACGTGGTCGCCAGCGGCGCGATTCAACGCGACGTTGGTAAAGAACTCCGATGGGTCCTGGACCTTCACTCGTGCGAATCGGGAGATCTTCACATTTGGCAGTACGGGGCGGTTGACCTCTGTCGCTGATCGGAACGGTTACTCAACCTCGCTGACCTATGACAGTGATGGCCTGTCGAGCGTTGCTGACACCGCCGGGCACCAGGTCGATGTCGATTGGGCGGCGGGACGGATTTCGACAGTGACCGATATTTCGGATGCGGCGAATCCACGGACTGTTGGTTTCGGTTATGACGCGGCCGGGGACCTGACCTCCTACACCGACATTGGCGGGGGAGTCTGGTCGCTCGGCTATGACTCCTCGCATCGCCTCGTGTCGGTGCGCAGCCCGCGCTTTGTGAACGGGACCGCGGCACGACAGTTCCATTACGACTCCCAGGGTCGCGTCGATTGGGAGCAGGATCCGCTCGGGCGCCGGACCGTCCTGAACTACGACACCCCGACTTCCGGAGCCACCCAGATCGTCGATCCGGCCGGCAACTCCAGGGTGGACTACTACAACTCGGCCGGGCAGCGCTACAAGGTCACGGTCGGTTACGGAACCGCACACGCAACAAGCACGATGTTCACCTACAACTCGGCGGGGATGATCACCGGTCGCAAGGACGGAAGTCAGCATGACTGGCTGACCGTCTTTGGAGACATTGCGAACCCGTTCTCGCCGACCCAGACCACCGATCCGTTGGGTCGTGTGCGAAAGATGGAGTACAACGCCTCAGGGCAGTTGACGAAGCTCACCGACGCGAACCTTGTCGTCACGACCTACGCCTATGACGCGAACGGCAACCCCAAGACCACGACGGTGGCTTCGGGCTCCAACACGCCGGCCACGATCACCTACAACTACGACGACGCCAGTCGACCCGGTCAGCTCACGTCAGTGGTTGACCCTCGCAACAAAACCTGGGCGTACGGTCACAACCCGCAAGGGGATTTGACCTCGGTGACGGACCCCCTGGGTCGGATCACGCAGTGGACGTACAACCCGCAGGGCTGGCCGCTGACGAAGATCTCGGCGGCAGGCAGCGTGATTGGTGAAGCACCTTCGGATCACACCACGCACTACTCCCACGACGCGTATGGATCACCGGTTGAGGTCATCGACCCGCTCGATCATCACACCAATATCAGTTACGACGCCGACGGCAACGTCAAGACGATCACGAACGCTGAGGGCGACGTCACCACCAAGACGTGGGATGCCGCTGACCAGCTCATTAGTGTCACCAGCGGCACTGGGTCGGCCGCCGCTCGGACGCTGACTTATACCTACGGGTTGGACGGCAATGTCGCCACCCGCGGATACAGCGCGGAAACGACTTACACCGAAGCGTGGAATCCCCTGGGCTTGCTGGATTCTACGACCGATCCGGACGGGCGTCAGACGACCTACGGCTATGACGCCAACGGCAACCTAACAACGACCACGGTCGGCGTGGGAACCAGCGTTGCCCGCACGACGAGATTCGCCTACGACGTCGACAACAACCGTGTGTCTACCACTCTCGGGTACGGATCGACTGATGCCAGCACGTTGTTGGAGGGCTACAACATCGCCCCGGGCACGGGCCCCTGCACCGGGGTGACCAACACCGTGTACTGCACGACCTCGACTGATGGGGCCGGTCAGGTCACGACCTACTTTTACGACGCCCTCGGGGTCGTGATCGCCAAGAACCAGCCCGGCGGAAAGAGCTCTGCCTACGCCCACGATGCTGCTGGTCGCCGAACCGGGGTGACTGACCCGGCAGGTCACACGACCGCCATGACTTACAACGACGCCGGCGAACTTGAGAGCAAGTCGAGCGGGCCGACCACCACCTACACCTACACCTACACACCCAATGGGTTGCGTTTCAAGGTCTTCAAGGCCGGTAACCTGATGACGAGCTACGGCTACAACAATGCTGACCAGGTCATCAGCATCTCTGGAGTCGGGTATGTCCGCGACGCAGCAGGTCGGGTCAAGTCCATGACTTATCCCGATGGCCGAGTGGTCAGTTACGACTACAACGCCGCCGGCGATATCACCACCCTCGACGACGGGGCTGGGAACACGATCGGGTTCGGGTACAGCGCCGACGGTGTTCTGAACAGCAAGACCTTCCCTGGTGGTAACACGATCAGCACCAATCTTGACGGTGAAGGCCTACCCACCAGCATCAAGTTAGGCAACGGCAGCGGAAACCAGCTCGCCAAGGTCGACTACACCTACAACGCCGCCTACGCCACCACCAACGAGGTCTTTACAACCGCGGCAGGTGCTAGGACAAGCGCGTACCTTTACGACGGGCAAGGCCGACTCGCCAGTTCGACCAGTGGACCGAGCGGCGCGTCGAACCCCACGGTCAGTTATGACTACGACGCCGCTGGCAACCCGACCACTTTCGGCAGTGCCACCCAGGCGTTTAACGCCGCCGGTGAGCTCACCAGCGTGAACAACGGCGCTACCTCCACGACTTACGGCTACAACGCTGCCGGTGACCGCACCAGGGCCATCCCATCGGCCGGACTCGGTAGCACCTATGCCTACGACAACGACCACCGCATGGTCGCCGCGACCGTGCCGCCCCCACCGAGCACCCCGGAGTCTGACTACCACCCACTCCAAGGGAGCAGGATCCTCGACACCCGCGCAGCCACCCGCACCGGGACCTGCACCACCACCTGCGCCACGTTGACCGCCGGCGGCACCTTGACCTTCCAGGTCACCGGCAAGGGAGGAGTTCCGAGCAACGCCAGTTCGGTCGTCCTCGACGTCACCGTCCCATCCGCCGCCACCGGCGGCGCAGTGACCCTCTACCCGTCAGGAACGACCGTCACGACCGGGCGCAATATCACCACCACATCAGGGAACACCCAGACCCAACCGGTCATCATTGCCCTCTCGGCCACCGGCAAGGTCACGGTGAAATCGACGGTCGCAGCAGATGTCATCATCGACGTTGCGGGCTACTACGCGACAACGACGAACCAAACCGGAGCAGTCTTCGACAGCGTCGACACGATTCGCACCGTCGACACTCGCTCTGGACTTGGCGTCTGCACGCCCTCGCCTTGCGGCACCTTGGCTGCTGGCGGCACCACGACCATCCAGATGACCGGACAGGCCGGCATTCCCACTGTCGGCATCGTTGGGGTTGCCTACTCCTTGACCGCGATCACCCCCAGTGCGACCGGTTCGGCCACCGCATATGCGGCCGATCAATCGCGGCCCGCGACGACGAACCTGTCCTACACCTCGGGGATCACCTCTTCAGCTCTTGCCGTCACGCCGCTGAGCAGCAGCGGGCAGATCAAGCTCTACTCAAGCAAAGCAGCCGACTACGCCCTCGACATCGTCGGCTACTACACACGAGCTGCAGACGGCAGCAGCAGCATGTTCGTGCCATTCGACGCGAACTCCGGAATCTCGCCGCGCGTCCTAGTCACGGCCCAGGGGACTGGGACCTGCCAGCCAGCTCCCTGCGCGAAGCTCAACTCCAATGTCCCGATGGGCGTCAGCCTGGCTCACAACAACGCAGTGCCCGGCAACGCCACCAGTGCGGTCCTGTCGGCAACGGTGGTCGCTCCAACAGCGACCGGATCGTTGAGTTTCGCACCAGGAACGGGAATCAGCCCCACCGACACCGCCTACCACTACACAAGCGGCGTCACCGCGACCAGTACCGCGGTGGTCGGTGTCCAAAACGCGTGGCTAACCACCGAAAACCACGGGGGGACCGCTGATCTCATTCTGGACGTCCAGGGCTACTTCGTGGCACCCAAGTGGACCACGACCTACACCTACGACGAGGACGGGTTACTCGCTTCAACGACCCCGCCGACGGGAACGGGCACAACCGAGTACACCTACGACCGGCTTGGCTCCAACGGCACACCGCAGCTCCTCAACGACCAGAACTGGGACTACATCTACGGCCCCGACGGGGCACTGCTCGCGACAACCTCCGACCTGCAGAAGGGAGGAAACAGCACCTTCTATGCGCTGACAGACAGCCAGAACTCAGTACGCGGCCAGTTCAATTCCTCCGCTGGCCTGACTACCTCAACGAACTACACCCCCTTCGGCTCACCCACCTCGGCGCTGCCGACTGGCGCGGGCGGATACGCCGGAGGAATCACTGACCCCGGCGCCCCGACCGGATTCACCTACCTCATCAACCGCTACTACGACCCGGCCACCGGGGTCTTCACCACGCCCGACCCGCTCCTCGACATCACCGGTCAGCCCTACGCCTACGCCAACAACAACCCAACCAACGAAACCGACCCCACCGGCGCCTGCCCCTCCTGCGTCGGGGGCCTCCTCGGGGCAGTCTTCGGCGCAGGTGGAAACCTGCTCTACCAAGTAGGCAACAACCTTTCCAACGGATGCGGCGCCTTCGACAACATTTCCTGGGGCCAAGTCGCCGCCTGGGGCCTCATTGGCGCTGAGCTGGGAACTGGTCTCGGAGGCATCTACGGCTCGTTCGGCAAAGCCGCCGCAAAGGCCGGGGCTGGTGAGACGACCACACTGTTCCGTGCGGTTGGACAAGGTGAAGCGGACGACATCCTGGCCGCTGGCGGCTACCGCAACGCCCCCGGCCTGGAGGGGAAGTACTTCTTCCGAACGCAGGAGCAAGCCGAGCGGTACGGACAAATGATGAACAAGTCTCCGGGCTTCGGATCGCCGAACTACTTGACGTCGGGCAGGGTCCCGACGAGCGCACTCGGATCCGCCGAGGGAATGGAAGCTGGATCGGAAGGCGCAGGACTGTTCTTCCGAGGTGACCTGAGCCAAATCTTCAACGTCTTCAACCATGGATTGATCCCATGAGCATCGGGATTCGCGCGTACGCACGGCTGAGCATCATCGAGGACGCCGATCCAGCCCGCGCGTGGGCAGCCCTTGCCTCAGGAAGCAAGTCGCTGCTTTTCCAGTTCGCTGGACTAAGCGAGTCAGACCAGGATCTGGTTTCGCTGGGCGCCATGGTCGTCACGCCAGATCAGAGCGCCTTGTCTTGGGGCGACACTGATCGCAATGTGCTCCTGAACTTCTGGGATGACGCCTCGCGGATGTACGTACAAGACGGAGCAGAGTTCACGGTTTGGTACTCCAGGCCGATCGGAACGGGTGTGATCACGACGCTCGTCGACGACCTGGAGCCGCCCTCATGAGTCGCGCCTTCCGGGCGCTCTTGGGTTCGATCCTCGCGGTCTTGGCTGTGTGGTCGATGGCGTCCAGCCCGGCGGCGGCATTGTCGCTGCCCGTGCCTTCGGGCGACGCCTACGACGCCCCATCTTGCTGCGTCGATGCCGCCAGCAGCCATGGCGACCGTGGGCCACCCTCCGATGCTGCACAGTTACAACCCCGACCAACCGCAGAGACTGACGCGGACGCTGTTCCCACGCGCCCAGACGACCCTGCGAACCCCCAGGCCTACGCCTACGACCTCATGTCAACGCAGGTGCCGTTGACCAGTGTTGAGACCGACACCACGAGCGGCTCAACCGGAGACCTGGGCGGCTCGACGGGGAGTGCCATTGCTTCAGCGCCTTTGCAAGTTGCCGCAAAGAGCGCAGATGAGGGTGTCGACCTCTTCCGGCATGTCGGTCCCGACGAACTCGCCGACATCGGGAGCAACGGATTCAGGCAAGGTCCGAACTCGCTTGGCGGCAAGTGGTTCGCCGAATCAGAAGGCAACGCCCGGCAGTGGGGCGCCTGGCTCAATCCGGACGGCGGGTCGGTTGTACGAGTCCGGATTCCGCGAGACCTCGCGGATGGCCTCCGCAGGGAGGCAGGCAAGTACGACGGCATCGGCCCGGCACGCTACGTCGACCAGGATCAACTCGGAATACTGAACCGACTCATGCAATGGGACGTGCTCCCATGAGGCCCTTCACGCCGATCGGTCGCGGGCTGCTTCGGTGGCGCCTTGTCAGCGAAGGTGGCCGTTCGGCCGGGAGACCGAGCGGCAGGCAATACGCCCCTTCTGCCATCTTCGTGCTGGGAGACGATGCCGAGGTCTTGCCGGGCTGGCCTGACACCGCCGAACGCTTCAGCATCGGGTTCAACCTCCCGCTGGCCCCGCAGCCCGAGTGGGAGCCAGTCGAGTTCGACTTCCTCGCTCGCGATCTTGTCCTCGACAAGCTTCGGCCCGGTGCGGAACTCCTAATCACCGAGGGATGGCAGGTTGTTGCGGATCTGCGGGTCACCGAGGTAACCGAGCCGTCATGGGACGGATGATTGCCACAGCGCGCTCGACCCGGAATGGGTCGCGGTGCTCGCGCTCCTGGCACAACGGCAGCTCGACAAGAGCGGACCAGACACAGGCAACGTCGTTGACTTGGATCATGCAGCATTGCATCGGCGACGACGCTAGATCTTCTAGGACCCTTCCGCTCTCTCTCCCCGCCAAGGGTCGTCAGTTGTTAGGGACTGACCCCTCGCTCAACCTCCGGAACGTATCGAGCATTGCCGAGTTTGACGCCGTGAGGTCCGCTAGGGCCCCCCGGAGCAGCGTGACCTCAGCTTCTAGTTGAGTGACGCGCTCGCCTCCGCTCGTCATCGTTGGCTCGGCGAGACCCATCCTTCGGAGCATTTCACCCTGGACGGCCGTGAAGGACTCGTGCGTGATCAAGACCGGTTTCGCGCCAGGAACAGTCTGAAGATCGCCACCTGGGGCGATCCTTCGGCGGATCGAGGCCTCGCTACACAGGAGCCGAGTCGCAGCGTCTTGCACGCTCAAGCCGACAGACGACACAGCAACCTCCCTCGACACCCCCCAGATAACCCTCAAATGAGCCTCTGTGTCTTCTAGATTGTCTAGTAACAGTTATGTGATTCGAAGGCGGCGAGAGAGCATGCAGACCAGCGATTGCTCATATGTGCGCCTGTGCCGGGTCCCCGGGACGACCGAAACCTTCGCGCTCGCTGACCGGATGGCGACCCTGCTGGGACCCGCTCTTGCCGAACCCCCACGTCCAGATGTCGCGGTTAGCTTGCTGGGCTGGCAGTACCGCGAAGCCAACATCGGCTCGCCCGCTTCCACGGTTGAGTCGCTATTAGTGCCGCTAGTTCAGGGCGGGTTCAGCGTCATCGTCAATGCGCATCGATCGCCGTGCAGTAGTCGTGCGATGTGGCTAGCCGCCCACGAGATCGGGCATTCATTCTTTTATGCACCCGGCAGCCCTCCGCGGAGGATCGTGCCGGTCACCGCCGATGAAGAGAACTTCTGCGATGCGTTCGCGACGCGTCTCTTGTCGACCAGGAGTCAAATCGGCATCAACGCGGCATAGTTATTCGGCCTGATCCAAACGCATCGCACTCGATCCGAGGGGCGAGTAGCGTCGTCGTCTGACGAAGGGATTTGGCCAATGCCTAACTGGGGACTCACGACTGCGCAGCGCGATTCGAAACCGTGGGACCTGGACGCAGAATTGCTCAGTCCGCACAAGGCAATCACCGACCCGGTTCACGGCGATGTCTATCTCAATCTGCTCGAATCACTGATTGTCGACAGCCCGCCCATGCAGCGACTGCGCCGCGTTCGCCAGTTGGGTACCACGCACCTCGTATATCCCGGAGCTACTCACAGTCGACTTTCCCATGTTCTAGGCACCCAACGATCAGCACAGGATCTCCTCGACGCAGTCTGGAACAGCCAGACCAATCCGCAGTCCAAGGACCTGAGGGAGAATCTCCTTTCTGAGTGGGCAAGCGCCGACATCCTCAACCAGGAGTTCGGCAAGGCGACAGTTCTGGCGCGACTTGGCGGCCTAATGCACGACCTGTGTCACGTGCCGCTGGGCCACACCATCGAGGATGACCTCCAGGTCCTCGACCCTCATGACGAGAACGTTGAACGGTTCGACGCACTTTGGGGGCAGATCGATGAGCGCGCGAGGACAGCGATCGAGGACGCAGATGGGTTGTATGACGAGCTGCGCGTTCTCATCATCAGCAAGGATGCCCACGCGAAGGCGTTCACGAGCAACTACCCGTTCGTCGGCGACATTGTCGGAAACACCATCTGCGCCGACCTGATCGACTACATCCAGCGCGACCATCACAACACCGGCTTGCCGCTTGCCCTAGGTCACCGCTTCCTCGACAGCTTTTTCGTCGTGCCAAGTTCCCACCCACACTTCGCAAGACGCATGGTCATCAACCTCGACCGAGAAGGCCGACACCGCGAGGACATCGTTACCGAGCTCGTAAAGTACCTCCGCTACAGATACGAACTCACAGAGCGAGTCCTCACACATCATGCCAAAACGGCTGCCGACGCGATGCTCGGCAAGATGCTTGAACTTTGGCACGACGATCTTTGGATGACTGAGGCCATGCATCGTCACCCCGACCTCATGCTCAAGAGCACGTCTTCGCTGACCGACGCGAAAAGCGCGATCAACGAAGCCGCTCAGGAGGCAAGCGACGGTGGGCCAGGGGGCGGTTCTGACGAAGTGGCGGGAAGCGCTGCCGACCTGATCACGCAATACGTGAAGGACCAGATCGAGAACGAGTTTCTTCATCGCTCCGACGACGGGATGCTTGAGTACCTCGTTGACTGCGGAACTGAACCGACACCTCGGCGCACCGCCGCCGGGAAGCTTGCTGGCGCTCTTCAAGATCGCGACCTCTACAAGGTCATTGGCCACGCCAGTGATCGAGCCGACCAAGCAATCGCGGAAGAAACCTGGAAAAAGTTCGCGGCAGACCCTCAGGATCGGCTTCAACTGGAGCGTGATGCCGCCAAATTCGCTGGTGTAGAGCACGGGTGGCAGGTCGTGATCTGGCTCCCCAACCACAAGATGCGGCTGAAGGTTGCCGACGTGCTCGTTTCTAGGGACGGCGCGATTGCTCCCTTGAGCAGGGTCGAGCCCACCAGCCATGCGATCGTCGAACAGCACCAGCGTCTTTGGGCCGTAACTGTCTACGCGCCGTCCGCCGTTCGAGACAACCGCGAGCAGTCCGACGCGGTTCTCGCGTACATCGGCGAGAAGACGTCATTGACCTTCCATCGGCGCGACGGCTCCGTCGTTCCAAGCCCGTGGGATTTGGCTGTTGACAAGCTCCTAGGCGAGATCAACGAAGGATCTGCCACCACACGAGACAGGCTGCTTAGCCTGGTTCCGAGCACGAAGACAACGGATGGCAACATGGCGTCATTTGCTGACCTAGTCGACGCACTAAAGGTAACTGCGCGAGAGAACGCCATACCGGGCCTTGACTGAGCTGACGACTTCGAAGCTGTTCAACCACGAGGCCACTGCCCGTGCCCGCTCCGTGCCCAAATGGCGGGCACGGAGGGGGACGTACTGTCCCCTGGGGGTCCGGTTCGGTGTTAGCGTCGGGCCAGGTCAGATCAGCAATTGGGGCCTGACCTGCGACAATGCCGAGATAGTGCCGTCAGTTTTGCAAGCAGGGGGTTAGGGGTTCGAGTCCCCTAGGCTCCACGTAAGCAAAACTGCTGGTCAGCGGGGGTTTCAAGACCTCCCCGATGGGTGCAGCACTAGCGACCGGTACCAGAGAGAAACGCGGCCTCATCAGGCTCGTGGGTTGCATTCAATACCCATCTTCAGGCTTCGCGTCCTCGATCACCTCGTTGTCGTCACGATTGAGGTATCTAGCCAGCCGGCTCACGATGACACTCCCGACGAGCGCAACCACAGCGACACGTGCGTGGGACGCATTGTCTCCAAAACCACGTCCTGGAGGTCCGCGCTCAACGCGTTGATGTCGACCTCGTCGCGTAGCCGCACACCGAACGCCTCGATCGTCTTCGTCGCGTCGTACCGGCTGCGGAAGAAGCGCCGGTCCACGGCCTGCTGGATCCGTCCCCGTACCGGCCGGAACAGAGCCGCCACCGCCAGCGTGGAAACCGCGACCGCCGTGCTGGAACCCTGAGTCAGGTCGTTCAACGCAAGCTGTAGGAGCAGCACGCCGCCGATATAGAGGGCTCCCAGCGTCGCGGTGAGCGAGCCGTAGACCAACGTCCGGTTGATCACGACGTCGATGTCGTAGAGCCGGTACCGGAGGATCGCAACGCCAGCCGCGACCGGGATGACCGCAAAACCGATCCCGAGCGTCACGGTCCTGAGCAGATTTACGTGGGTCGAGTCATCGGCGACGAAGAAGCTGGCGACGTCGACGACGATCATTAACCCTGCGATCGCGGCGGCGAAGGTGACCCACTTGAGCTGCTGTCGCTCCAGTCCGATCGCACGTGCCGAACGACGGCGCATTGCGGCCGCGGCGAGCACGAGGCCGATAACCATGAGGGGCCAACCTAGTGAGGCGATGATCTCGAACAGGTCGAACGCACCGCCGACGCCCATGGGGTTGATCACCGACTCGAACGGCTCGTCCAACTGGCCCGGGCGCAGGGCATAGCCGACGAACACAAAGGTCGAACCGGTCAGCGCGACAAGGGCCGCGGGCCACCAACGGCGTGAAGGAAGACGTCCGTCGGGGAAGATCATCAGGGCCACCGCAATGAGCCCGAAGCAAGGCGGAATCATCAGGTTCTGAGACCAGGCTGCCAGGTCACCGGCCGGTAGGCCGGACGCCCCGAAGGTGGCCTGGTCGGCGTACTGGTAGCCCAGGTCTCCCAGCGCCACCGCAGTTCCGATGACGCAGAAGACCCACGCGACCCGGTTATCAGGAATCCTATGCGAAACGAGAGCACCCACGGTACCGAAAGCGAGGCCGACGAACGCGAACACCAGGCCGCCCCATCCTCCGATGACGAAGTCATCGCCGGGCGTCGATTCGCCAACGCCCACAGCGAGCAGAACGACGCTGGCCGACGCCGCCACGAGACAGACGATCCATAACGCGAGGGATACGCTGCGCACGATCATAGGCTCGCCTCCGCGGGGCGGCTTCGCTGGTAGGTGCACAGCGTGGTCGCGAAGACGATTGCGATCACTCCGAACACGCGGGCGCCGTTCCGCTGTCCCTCACCGAGGGACAGCACGACCATCGTCGGGACGAGCAGGAACGTAACGCCCACTAGCGCGCACCGCAGCCACAGGCGCCTCGACTCGACTGGGCCCGCCCTGTCCGTTGCGGTCATGGCGCCAATCCTCGACTAAGTGCGAACCCGTGCATAGCGGCGGCAGAGTCCAGTGGCGGCCTCGCTGAATCTGACACTGCTCTTCCTCTCCTGGTGGTTACCTGGCAACTCCACATGCGCGCCGTCCCAAATCCGTTACGAACGGGTCTTTCGGCCGGCTGAGCGAATCCTGGTATCCCACCTGGGCCCTTCCCCTCTGCGCCAGCGTCGGTCATCCTGGGGGTAACACTTGGGGGATCCACATGAATCTGCTCGTCGCCGGAGCTGCCGCCGCAGCCATTGCTGTAGCCGTTGCGGCACCCGTCATCGCCGTACAGTCCGGGGAGGACAAACCGGCACCCGCGTCGATCGACGCCGCCGAGCATCCGGGTCCGGAGGCCAGTGACCAGGGCCGGGAATCCTCCGCCCGCGGACGCGCTCACCGCGATGCGATGAAGGCCTGGAAGAAGTGCGTAGCCGACCAGGGCAAGGATGCTTGTACCAAGCCGGCGCCGCCGGGTGGTGCTCAAGGTCACGGCAAGGGTCACGGCAAGGGTCACGGCAAGGGCGCCGGGGCAGGCCCCGCCAGCGAGCACGGCAACGGACCCGCCTTCGGGAGGGCGCACGCACCCGGGCAACTGAAGGACAAGCAGGCTTCCCAGAACTGACGCGGCCGCTACCGTCGCGGGTTCTTCGTGGGCTTGCCCCCCGGGCGGTCCGGGGTCGGGGTCGGTGAGGCGACCGGCGGCTGGGTCGGCTGGGCGGTCGGTGAAGCGACCGTCGACCCGGTGGGCTCCGGGGCCAGCGTCGGACCAGTCGGGTCCGTGGAGCCGGCTTCTTGCGGCGGCACCCCCGTCGCGAACCCCGTCGCCAACGCTGTCGGCAACCCCGTCGGGGTCGAGGTCGTCGACCCGCCGGCCGGACCCGCGATGGGTGTGCCGAGCAGCACCTGGCAGTACCTCTTGATCCCGTCCGGGCCACCGGCGTCGTCGGCGAGCACCTCGTAGGCGGGGTTGGTTGCGACGTCGCCGTTGGTGACTGCTTCCGCCTGGAAGGCCCGGCAGAGACCGGAGAACGACTGCACCGACGCTCCGTCCTGCTCCGGCGCCGGCTCAGCCGACTCAGGTCCGGGTGTGCGGAGGCCCGTCTGAGGACCTGCATCGTCGTCCGGGGTCGCGAAGAACCCGTCGCCGGGGCCGAGCCCTGCGGCGAGGGCCATGCCGGCGGCCGTGAGGAGGGCCACCGCAACACCGGCCGAGGCCATCCTGGCGGTAGTCATGCGCGCCCGGGGCCCTGACGTCGGGGCGCGGTGCGTCGTGGCCGTGCCGCCCTGTTGGAACCTCGTGAGCGCGGCGCCCTCGCGCTCGAGCTCAGCCTCGACCGCAGGGACGGTTGCTCCCGCCAGAATCTGGTCGAGGTTTGTGGAGCCCGACGTCGCCGTACCGTCGAGGGCCCGCTCAGCGGAGCGGCGGGTCAGGGGGTTGCGTCGTGGTGTGGTCATCTCACCGCTTCAGCGTCCGGGGGACCAGAAGTGTCACTGGGTGGCTCAGGGGACGGGTCCGGGAGCCGGTCGGCGAGGGCTCGCAGACCCCGGTAAGCGGCAGTCCGTACGGCACCTGCGCTCCGCCCGAGAACCTGGCCGGCCGACTTAGCGTCCAAACCCATCACTGCGCGCAGCAGCACGGCTTCGGCTTGTTCCGGTGGGAGGGACGCGATCAGTCGGAGAGCTTCTCGGGTCGAGACCGCACTGAGGGCCGTGCCTTCGACGTCATCCAGGGCGATCCGCTCCGGTGACTGGTCCAGGGCGGTGTCCACGATCGGGCGGCGCCCTCTCGCGCGGAGGTGGTCCAGGGCACGGTTGCGTCCGATCGTGGTGATCCAGCCGCGGAACCCGTCGGCATTACCGGAGAACTTCTGCAGGTCGCGAGAGGCTTGGGTCCAGGTCTCGGAGGCGACGTCGTCGGCGTCGTCGGGCCCGACCATCGCGGTCAGGTAGCGGAGCAGGCGAGGCTGGAGCGCGCGGTAGACGGTCCGGAAGGCGTCGTCGTCACCGTGCAGCATCTGCTGCACAGCGTCGTCGAGCGAATCCTCAGCACTGGGCACAGGGTGGTTGTACGGCATGGAGGCTCCCTGTGCCAAGCAGGTCCAGTCAAGAGGCCTCCCGGTTCTGGCGTGGACGGGCCGCTGGCGCACTAGAACGTGTTCCAGTTATCGTCTGTGGTGTGAGCAAGAACCAGTCCCTTATCCGGGTCGGCATCGCGTACGCCGCCGCCATCGTCGTCGGCGCACTCTGGCTGTACGGCGGTCCGAACACCGAGTGGCTCTGGCTCGACGGACTGATCGCGGATCTGCTCGCGACCCTGGTGATCTTCGCCTTCAGCCGGGCCCACAAGAACTCCAGCTTCTACGACGCCTACTGGAGCGTCCTACCTCCGCTGCTGGCGTTCTACTGGTGGAGCGAGGCCGGACCCGGGGTCGAGGCGGCCCGCTCCTGGCTGCTGCTCGGGGTGATCGTGCTCTGGGCGGTCCGGCTCACCGGTAACTGGATCTACGCGTTCCCGGGACTGCACCACGAGGACTGGCGCTACGCGCCGCTGCGGGAGAAGGGCGGCAAGGCGGAGGCCGTGGTCGACCTGTTCGCGATCCACGTCATCCCTACCCTCCAGGTCTTCCTGGGGATGGTGCCGGTCTACGTCGCCCTCACCTTTACCGGCGAGGACCTTGGCTTCACCGACCTCATGGCGACCGCGGTCGGGATCGGCGCAGTCGTCCTGGCGTTCATCGCGGACCTGCAGATGTACCGGTTCGCCGCGCACCGTCAACCCGGGGAGGCGATGGACCGCGGACTCTGGGCCTGGTCCCGACACCCCAACTACTTCGGCGAGTTCAGCTTCTGGCTCGCGCTCGCGCTCTTCGGACTGGCGGCCTCGTCGGGCGCGTGGTGGGTTTTCGTCGGCGCAGTGATGATGCTGGCGATGTTCCTGGGCGCGAGCATCCCGATGATGGAACAGCGCAGCCTCGAGCGCAGGCCGTCGTACCAGGCCGTCATCGACCGGGTCCCGATGTTCGTTCCCCGGCCTCCGCGCAAGGCGCGTACGTGACCCGCCCGCGGGTCGTGGTCGCCGGGCTCGGCGATACCGGGTTGCTCACCGCGATCCACCTCTCCCGGCACGCAGAGGTCGTCGGCATCTCCGCGAAGCCGGGACTGGTCAGCGGTCAGGAGCTCGGCCTGCGCCTGACCCGACCGACCGAGTGGGTGCGCGACTACTGGATCTCGTTCGACCGGTACCGCAAGCTCGACCGGGTGCGCACGGTGCACGGGACGCTGACCGGGCTCGACCTCGACGCCCGCACCGTTGCAGTCCGGCGCGCCGACGGAGCCGAGATCACCGAGCCGTACGACGTCCTGGTGATCTCGACCGGGACCAGCAACGGCTTCTGGCGACGCCCCACGCTCGAGACGTCGGAGCAGGTCGAGACCGGTCTCCGCGACGCCCACCAGCGCCTGGCCGCTGCCGGTTCGGTGGTGGTCATCGGCGGCGGTGCGGCGGCCGTCAGCGCTGCCGTGAACACCGCGACGACCTGGCCCGAGAAGCAGGTCGACCTGTACTTCCCCGGCGAGCGCGCATTGCCTCACCACCACGGCAAGGTCTGGCAGGTCCTGGCCGGCCGGCTCCGCGAGCTTGGCGTCGGTCTGCACCCGGGACACCGGGCGGTGGTGTCGGAGGACTTCGAGTGCGACGCGATCACCGGAGACCCGGTCAGCTGGTCCACCGGCCAGGACGACGTGAAGGCCGACGCAGTGCTCTGGACCATCGGCCGGGTCCGCCCGAACACCGCCTGGCTGCCGGATGCACTCCTCGACGAGGACGGTTTCGTCCAGGTGGACGAGCACTTGCGGGTGCTCGGTCAGGACAGCGTCTACGCGATCGGGGACGTAGCCGCCACGGATCCGCTGCGCACCTCAGCGCGGAGCCGTGCCGATCACCTGCTCGCGCACAACATCCGGGCGGGACTCGACGGCGGTTCGCTCAAGGAGTTCAAGCCGGCCCGACGGCGCTGGGGCTCGGTGGTCGGTGCCCAGCGCAACACCCTGGAGGTGTTCGCCCCGGGTGGGCAGTCGCTCAAGCTCCCGGCCTGGTCGGTGCTGCAGCCCGTCGTTGTACGACGCGCGATCTACCAGGGCATCCGTCGCTCGGGCTGAGCCGGGGGCTGCCCCGAGGGCGCTCCTCCCCGATCCCTAGAACAGGTTCTAGTTCTGTTGTACCGTCCAGGGAGCCGTACGTCGTCCCGAACCAGGAGTCCCACCCATGACCGAGTCATCCCAGCAGCGCGTCGTCGTGATCACCGGCGCGGCCTCCGGTATCGGGTTCGCCACCGCCGAGCTCTTCCGCGACCTCGGCGAGATCGTCTACGGCCTCGACATCCACCCGACCGTCCCGGACGGGGTCACCTACGTGGAGTGCAACGTCGGTAGTCGCGAGTCGGTGCAGGCCGCGATCGCCAAGGCCGCCGAGCACGGCCGGATCGACGTGCTTGCCAACGTGGCGGGCGTCGTCCAGTTCGGTCGCTTCGACACCATCACCGATGCCGAGTGGGACCGGGTGCACACCGTCGATCTCAAAGGTCCGTTCATGGTGATGCAGGAGGCGCTGCCCCACCTGCGCGCCACCCGGAACGCCAACATCGTCAACGTCTCCTCGGTCGCCGGTCGGGTGCCGCAGGGCTACACGACCGCCTACTCCGCGGCGAAGGGCGGGCTCACCCAGCTCACCCGCTCGCTGGCCCTGGAGCTGGCGCCGGAGCGGATCCGGGTCAACGCCGTCTGCCCGGGCACCGTCGACACCCCGATCGTCTCCGAGGTCGCCGAGAAGTACCCGGCCGACCTCGACCCGCGCGTCGCCGACCGGTTGATGATGATGCTGCCCGGCCGCGCGATCTCTCCGGCCGAGCTCGGTGCCTCGATCGTCTACCTCGCTTCACCGGCCGCCCGGATGATCACCGGCTGCGTGCTCGCCCACGACGGCGGCATGAGCTAGCTCCTCGCAGGGGTCAGTCGGTCGAGCCGGCCAGGGCGTCGTACTCGAGAGCGTCATGGGCGCTGAAGACCACGACGGTCTCGGCGGCACCGGAGGCCGGGCCGTGCTCGGCGTGCAACGACCGGAGCCGGTCCTGGTTCGCGTGCCGCGCCTTCTTGTCCATCTGGACGATCGTCTGGAACATCGACAACCCGCTCGGGCACGTCGGCGGGATCTGCTTCTCTCCGTGCGAGAAGTACGCGTCGCCGGCGTGCAGGAACCAGCCGCCCGACGGGCGTCTGACCGCGACGCCGCAGTGGCCGCGGGTGTGACCGCGCAGCGGGATCAGCAGAATGTCCTCGTTCACCGCCTGCACCGACTCGAAGCCGAGCCAGGAGTCAGCGCCGGTGCTCCGGTCGTCGGGAAGCGCGTGCTCCACCCAGTTGGGCCCGTGCGCCCACTGTGCCTCGACGTAGCGATTCTTCTCCTTGAGCGTGGCGCGCTTGCGGGCCGCGTCGAGCTCGTCGGCGTACACGTGGACGCGTGCCTTGCGGAAGTCGCCGAGGCCGCCGGCGTGGTCCAGGTCGAGGTGGGTCACGACGATGTCGGTGACGTCTTCGGCGGTGTAGCCGAGCGCCCGGATCTGCGCGACCGCTGTCTCAGCGGGGTCGAGTGCGGCCCCCATCAGCGCGATGAAACCCTTGCCCATCCGCTTCTGTGCCAGATCCTCGGTGCCGAAGCCGGAGTCGACCAGGATGAGGCCGTCGGAGCCCTCGACCAGGAGACAGTGGCAGACCATCCGGGCCGGGGTCATGCCGCCGGGAGCCTTGGGAGCCATGGACGCGCAGTTGAGATGCTTGATCTGGGAGGTCACGCCGATGATCGTCGCACCCCACCCGTAGGCTGGTCGAGTGTTAGCGACGCTGCTTCGGCCGAAGTACTGGCCCGGGCACCTCGCGATGGTCCTCTGTCTCGGCTTCGCCCTGGCCCTCGGTCTCTGGCAGCTCGATGCCTGGCAGACGCGTCGGGCCGACGCGGCACGCGACCTCTCCAACGTCGCCCCGGTCGCGCTCTCCTCCCTGATGACCGGGGACAGCCCGTTCCCCGGCCGGTCGCTCGGCCGCCCGGTGAGCTTCTCCGGCACCTGGCTGGAGGACTCCACCTTCTACATCGCCGACCGGTACGTCGAGAAGCAGCGCGGATACTGGGTGGTGACGCCGGTCCTGGTCGACGGGGAGGACTCGGCGATCCCGGTGGTCCGCGGCTGGTCCGCCGAGCCCGAGGCACCCGCACCGTCCGGGGAGGTCGACGTCATCGGACCGCTCCAGGCCACCGAGGGCAGCGGTCCGGTCGACGAGGACCCGGGCGACGACATCATCCCGGTGATGCGACTGGCGAGCCTGGTCGAGTTCGTCGACGAGGACCTCTTCAGCGCCTACGTGGTCGCCGGAGACCTGGTGCCACCAGGTTCGACGGACAGTGGTGCCGATCTGAAGGCCGTGACGCCGTCCGCAATCCCCGAGGTCTCCGGTTTCACGGCGCTGCGCAACTTCCTGTACGCCCTCGAGTGGTGGGTTTTCGGCGGCTTCGCTCTCTTCGTCTGGGTCCGTTGGTGCCGCGACAGCCTCGAGGTGCTCGACATCGTCGAAGCGGCCGAGCCGGAGCCAGAGCCGTGAGCGGTCTGCTGATCGCCGGGACCACCTCGGATGCCGGCAAGAGCATCGTGACCACGGGGCTCTGCCGGGCGTTCCGCCGTCGCGGGATCAAGGTGGCGCCGTTCAAGGCGCAGAACATGTCGAACAACTCGATGGTCTGCGCCGACGGCCCGGACTCCTGGGCGGAGATCGGCAGGGCGCAGTGGGTCCAGGCCCGCGCCGCACTGGCCGAGCCCGAGGCCGCGATGAACCCCGTCCTGCTCAAGCCCGGCGGTGACACCCGCAGCCACGTCGTGGTGATGGGACGGCCCGGCGGCACCGTCTCGTCCTCCGACTGGGAGTCAGGTCGGCGACACCTCGCGACCGCAGCGCACGCGGCGTACGACGACCTGGCCGGCCGCTACGACGTGATCCTCGCCGAGGGTGCCGGCAGTCCGACCGAGATCAACCTGCGCGCCGGCGACTTCGTCAACATGGGCCTGGCCCGGCACGCGAACCTGCCGACCGTGGTCGTCGGGGACATCGACCGCGGCGGGCTCTTCGCCGCTCTGTACGGGACGGTTGCCCTGCTGGAGCCGGCCGACCAGGAGCTGATCGCCGGCTTTGTGGCGAACAAGTTCCGCGGCGACCTCGGTCTGCTCCGCCCCGGGATCGACGAGCTGACCCGGCTGACCGGGCGGCCGACGTACGGCGTGCTGCCGTGGCACCCCGACCTCTGGCTCGACTCCGAGGACGCTCTCGACCTCGACGGACGCCGCGCGGACACGGACGGCGAGACCCTGCGCGTCGCCGTGGTGCGGCTCCCACGGATCAGCAACTTCACCGATGTCGACGCCCTGGGATTGGAAGCTGACCTGGAGGTCTCCTTCGCGAGCTCGCCCCGTGACCTGGTCGGCGCGGACCTCGTGGTCCTGCCCGGGACGCGGGCGACGCTCGCCGACCTGGCCTGGCTCCGTTCGCGCGGACTCGACCTGGCAGTCCTCGCCCACGCCCGAGCAGGTCGACCGGTGCTCGGGATCTGTGGCGGCGCCCAGATGCTCGGTCGGCGGATCGAGGACCCGGACGGCATCGAGGGTGAGCCCTGCGGTGCCGACGGTCTCGGGCTCCTCGATGCCGTCACTACCTTCGGCGCCGAGAAGGTGCTCCGGTTGCCGACCGGTACCGGGCTCGGACAGCCGGTCACCGGGTACGAGATCCACCACGGTCGGCTCCAGGTCGGAGCCGGGGACGCGTTCCCCGGCGGCGTCCGCAAGGGCGAGGTCATGGCGACGATGTGGCACGGCTCGCTGGAGAGCGACGGGTTCCGGCAGGCGTTCCTCAGCGAGGTCGCTGTTGCCGGGGGTCGTTCCCGGGCGCCCTCGGAGGTGCGTTTCGAGGCGTGCCGGGAGGCCCGGCTCGACCTGCTCGGTGACCTGGTCACCGAGCACCTCGATGTCGATGCGTTGCTGGAGCTGGCGACGTCCGGTGCTCCGGGCGGTCTGCCACTGCTCCCTCCTGGGGTCCACAGATGACAGTCCTGGTCCTCGGTGGCACCGGCGAAGCCCGCGCACTGGCTGCGTTGCTGGAGCAGGCCGGCGTCGTCGTCGAGTCGTCGCTCGCGGGACGGGTGGTTCGTCCGCGGCTACCGGTCGGGGCTGTCCGGATTGGCGGTTTCGGGGGTGTCGACGGCCTGGTCGACCACCTGCGGTCCCAGCGGGTGACGGCGGTCGTCGACGCGACGCACCCGTTCGCGGCCCGCATCTCCGCCCATGCCGCGGCGGCGTGCACCATCGCCGAGGTTCCGCTGCTCCGGCTGGAGCGACCCGGCTGGGGGGACCGGCCCGGCGCCGAGACCTGGCACTGGGTCGACGGTCACGAGGAAGCGGCGGCGACCGCCCGGGCGCTCGGTACCCGACCATTCCTGACCATCGGCAGGCAGAAGCTCGCCGCCTTCGTCGGGCCGCTCGGCGGGACGCAGGCACTGGTGCGGGTCGTCGACGAGCCCGAGATCGAGCTGCCGGCGTCCTGGACGGTCCTGCTCGACCGCGGACCCTACGTTCTTGATCGCGAGCGGGAGCTGATGGACGGGTGCGACGTACTCGTCACCAAGGACTCGGGCGGGGAGTGGACCTGGCCGAAGATGGCCGCTGCAGGTGAGCTCGGCCTCCCCGTGGTCGTCGTACGAAGGGGGTCACCGCCGATGGGCGTGGAGACGGTCAGTGCGCCAGCTGCGGCAGCCGCCTGGGCCGTGCAGCGGACTGAAGCCACCGGGTAGGGAACCTCGGCCCTACCATCGGTAGATGACAGTCGGCACCGTGATCGGGCTCTGGCGCTACCCGGTGAAGTCCATGGGCGGGGAGGAGCTCTCCCGTTCGACGCTCGACCTGCGGGCACTGCACGCTGACCGGCTGTGGGCGGTACGGGACCTCGAGCTCGGCGCAGTGACCACTGCGCGACGCCTCCCGGTTCTCCTCTCCTGCACCGCCCGCTTCGTCGAGGAGCCTTCGGCCGGAGTCGGTCCCGGCAACGTCACCGATGTCATCGTGACCTTCCCCGACGGTTCCGAGATCTCCAGCCTCGATCGCGATCGGCTGGACGCAAGGCTCACCGAGCTCACCGGCAAGCGGGTTGCGCTCATCCCGCTGCCACCCGTGCACGACAAGGCTGCCTATCGAGGTGTCTTCGCGTCGAAGCGTGACATCCGCCACCAGTTTGCTCTGAGCGACGACGAGCCGCTGCCGGACTTCTCGATGTTCCCGATCCGGAAGCTCGCCGAGCTGTCCGTCTACGCGACGCCGGTCGGGACGTTCGCCGATGCGTACGCCGTGCACCTCCTGACCACGGCCACCTTGCGGACGATGGCGGCGTACGGCGGAGACTTCGACGTACGTCGTTTCCGTCCGAACATCGTCCTCGACACCACCCTGGACGGATTGGCCGAGCAGCAGTGGGTGGGGGGAACGCTCCGGGCCGGCACCGTCGCCGTGAACATCGAGATTCCGACAGTCCGATGCTCGATTCCCCTGCGTGAACAGCCGGGTCTCCCGGCCGACCCTGCCGTTACTCGCACGGTCGCGAAGCACGGCCAGCGTTGCCTCGGCGTGTACGCCGACATCGCCGAGCCAGGAACGATCAGCGTCGGCGACCCGGTCGCTTTCGAGCCGCCGGGGGAAGCTGGAGCCGTCAGTGCATCCGTGGGCGGGCTCGTCGACCGCGTCCGGCGCAACGCGATCCGCGCTGGCAAGCGGCTCCTTCCCTAGGACTGCCGTGCTGGTGGAGCGAATTCGGATCTCGTAACGCTCTCGGGACGCTGGGCCGTGAGACTGTCCCTAGGGGCGGCAGTCGTCAGCGGAATCCTGCGGCCCGCGCACCTTCGGCTGTGAAAGGGGGACCGGCTCGATGAGCATGGCCAAACCTGTCAGCTGGGGGCTGATGATCGGCACCGCTGTCCTGTCCGTGAGCGGTGTGTCCGCAAGCCTCGTCACTCCGCCGGATGATGCCGACCGAGCCTCGGCTCTGATCGCCAACCTGGCCTTCCTGGTCCCGATCGGTGCCTTCGCGCTCGTCGGTGGCCTGATCTCCTGGCGTCGCCCCGGAAACGTCATCGGGCGGCTGCTCGCGCTCATCGGGTTCTTGTTCTCGATGGTGATGTCCTGCAGCGCCGTCGCCCGCTGGGGGGTCACGACCGGGCACCTCCCCCGCGGACTGGCGGAGTGGATCGCTGTCGGCGGCAACGCTTGGGTGATCGCACTGGGTCTGATCGGCACCCAGCTGTTGCTCCGGCTCCCCGACGGCACGCTGCCATCGCGGCGATGGCTGTGGTGGTCACGGGTCACGCTGGTCCTCATCGCGATCTCCACGATCGGGATGGCTACCCAACCGGGAACGGTCGAAGGCGTCGAGGGGACCTCCAGCCCGATCGCCTCGAGCACCCTCGGTGCACTCTCCAGCGTCTTCCTGCTGGTGATCCTCAGCTTCGTGGTCAGCATCGTGGCCCTGGTGCGTCGGTACCGGCGCTCCGCCGGTCACGACCGTGCCCAGCTGCGTTGGGTGACCTTCAGCGGGGCGACGTTCCTGCTCGTCTACCTGATCAGCGTCGGGCTGCTTTCCGCGGTGGACGAGGACGGCGTACTTGGCACCGTTCTGGTGGTGGTCGCCCAGGCTGCCTTCGCAGCCCTGCCGATTGGGATCGGCTTCGCCGTACTCCGCGAGCGTCTCTACGACATCGATCTGGTCATCAACCGAGCCTTGGTCTACGGCTCGTTGACCGCAGCGCTGGCAGCCGTGTACGTCGGCAGCGTGCTGTTGTTGCAGCTGTTGCTGCGCGGCTTCACCGAGGGCTCTGGTCTCACGGTCGCCGGCTCTACCTTGGCGACCGCCGCGTTGGTCCGCCCGGGCCGAGCCCGGATCCAGGCGGTGGTGGATCGTCGGTTCTTCCGGCAGAAGTACGACGCCGTGCGGACGGTGGAACGGTTCGGTGCCCGGTTGCGGGACGAGGTCGACCTGACCGCGATCGAGGACCAGCTCCGCACGGTCGTGTCGGACACCGTGCAACCCGTCTCGGTGACTCTCTGGCTGCGCGATCGGCAGTACCGCTGACGTACCACCCCGACCCCGTCCACCGTGCTTCCGAGTTTGGTACTGCTCCGGTGTCCGTGGCATCGCTGCGGAGGCCATCCATCAAAAGTTGCAGGTCATTGACCTCTTTTTGACGATGTGCGGCCATCGCGTTCGTTCCTAGTCTCATGACGTGGTCGACCGGCGCCGTGCCAGTCGCTGACGGAAGGTGAAGAGCATGCGCGTCTTGACAGCGATCGTGGGGGCGGCGTCAACCGCAGCGCTCACTGCTCTCGGAGGGCCGGCGCAGGCCGGGGAAACGCCGCAACGAAGCACCGAGGTGGTCCGATTCCAGGGAACCATCGACTCCTGCCACGGATTCGACGTGGTTGCCGACTTCATTTTCAGGAGCACGCTCGTCGAAGGCCCTGCCGGACGCTCGACGATCCACCTCCGGCTCGGCGGCACCCTCCAGAACTCCGAGACCGGCACGGTCGGCCGGTATGCCGAAGTTCAGATCGACACGTCGACGCGGAGTGGTACTGCGTTCTCAGCAGGGATGCTGTCCAGATTGACGGTCCCTGGCCGTGGGACGACGGCGCTGAATGCTGGTCGAGGCGGTGTGGACGCGTCCGGTGAAGCGTTCTTCACCCCCCATGCAACTGGCGTTGCGGACTATGAGGCGTTCCACGCTGATGTCTGCAAGGCTCTGGCATGAGCTCGATCTCTGAATACCCGCAGGGACTTGGGACGCGTCGGCTTCCGCGCCAGACCTCGGTGGCAGTGATCCTGATCGTGGGAGTACTTCTGGTACTCAGACTCTTCCTGACCGCCGGAGACGGCGAGCTCGTGTGGAGCGACCTGGTCGCCAGCGCAGCATTCACCCTCGGCGCAGCAATCATCGGTTTCGCGGTCGTCGTGCCTCGCGCGCTGGCGGCGGCTGCTGGAGCCGCTGCGTCAGCGGCGGTCGTGCTCGCGGTACTGAGCGTCGTTGCGCTGGTGATCTTTTTCTTCAGCGGGGCGCCCTTCATGCTCGGCGGGGCCACCTGGTACCTGGGCAGCAACGCGAGCGAGTCGGCGACCGGGAACCGTCGCTTGCAAGCTGCGCGAATTGTCGGCGCGACGGTGATGGTGGCCTCTATCGTGATCTGCGTCTTGCTTACGGCGACCGGTTTCGACCCGGGGGTGCCCCACTGACAGTCTCCACCGCTACCGATGAGGGCCGGTCCGTGACCGTTCCGTCGCTGGCTGATGTAGTTCTGGCCTTCGCGATCACTGCTTTCGCCCAGCTGGAGCTCGCGTTTCTCGATGTCGCGGGACCGCAGTCGCGAGCACTCCAGGTCGGGTTCGCCCTGGCCACCACGTTGCCGATCGTCGTCCGGCGCCGGTGGCCGGTGCCGGTCCTGGTGTTCACCGCAGTCGCCTTCGGTGCGAAGGGAGTGATCCTCGAGCCTGTGCCCGAGGTGCTGGGTGAAGCACTCGCCTACCTGGTGGCGATCTACACGGTCGCCGCGCTCTGCAACTGGCGTGTTGCGGTCCTCGGTTGGGTCACCGCCTCGGGCCTAGGCGAGTTGCGGCTGCTGAGCGGGAACGCTGTGTCGGTCTCCGAGAACGTGATCAACATCGGTTTCAACACAGCCATGTTGGTTCTCGGTCGAACGGTCCATTCGCTCGAGTCACGGGCGGCCAGATCGGAGCAGCACTCGCAGGTGGTCGAGGCCTGGGCACGGGAGTCTTCGCGCGAGGCAGTCGCGCACGAGCAGGCGCGGATCGCCCGCGAGTTGCACGACATCGTGGCGCACGACATCGGCGTCGTCCTGCTGCACGCTCGCGGCGGAAGGAAGCTGCTCGGTCCCGAAGCGTCAGAGGCTCGCGGTGCCTTCGACTCCATCGAGAGCGCCGGAGCCGACGCGCTCCACGAGATGCGCCGTCTCCTTGCGGTGCTGAGGACCGACGACGAACCGCTGGTGCCGCAACCAACGCTGGCCGATTTGCCCGCGCTCGCCGAGCGGATCCGTGCTGTCGGCGTCCAGGTTGCGCTGAACCTCGCGGAAGGTCTGCCGCACGTGTCTCCCGGCCTGGGGTTGTGCGTCTACCGAATCGCTCAAGAGGCGGTGACCAACGCACTGCGGCACGGCCTAGCGGACTTCGTGTCTATTGATCTCAGGACCGAGTCCGGAGGACTGCGCCTCGAGATCCTCGACGATGGCACCCTTCAGCCGGAGCCTTCCGCCGAGGTCGGCTACGGGATCGCCGGGATGCGTGAGCGGGTCGCCCTCTTTGGCGGCACCCTGACGCTCGGACCCCGCTCAGATGGTGGCTTCGGAGTCCGCGCCTGGTTCCCGATGGAGGCCACATGATCCGGGTGCTGATCGTTGACGATCAACCTCTAGTACGGGCCGGCATCCGGATGGTGCTGGCCGGGGAAGCCGACATCGAGGTCGTCGGAGACGCAGAAGATGGAGACGCCGCGGTGGCTGCGTGCCAGGACTGTCGGCCGGACGTGGTGTTGATGGACGTCCGGATGCCGCGCACCAATGGCATCGAGGCCTCCAAGAGGATCCTTGCGAGCGAGGATCCTCCGAAGATCCTGATCCTCACGATGTTCAACCTCGACGAGTACGTCTACGAGGCACTGCGCGCGGGCGCCAGCGGGTTCCTGCTCAAAGACGCCCCCGAGGACCAGCTCACTGCTGCGATCCGGACCGTCAACGAGGGAGTGTCGTTGCTCGATCCGACGGTCACCCAGAGGCTGGTCGAGCGCTTTGCGCCGGAGCAACCACTCAGAAGCGACCCGCGGATCGACCGCCTCACCCCTCGCGAGCTGGAGGTGCTCCGCGCGTTGGCTCTCGGCTACTCCAACGCCGACATCGCCCGGGCACTGGTGATGAGCGAAGGAACCGTCAAGAGCCACGTCAACCGGCTCCTCGCCAAGCTCGGGCTCACCAGTCGCACCCAGGCAGTCGTCTTCGGCTACGAATCCGGACTGGTCCGAGTGGGGACCGAGCCTGACCGCTGAGCGCGATGACAACGACGGCGAGCGCGCCGAGGTCCACGTGTCGAGCGAGCTTCCGAGCCCGTCCGATGTCGGCTGCGACCGCCGGTCGGCCGTCTCCCAGGAGCACCCGATCCTCCATCCGGTCGCCGTACACGTTCGTGCCGCCGAGCCGGATGCCGAGCGAGCCCGCGAACGTCGCCTCGAGGGGGCCGGCGTTGGGACTCGGATGAGCCGCGGCGTCGCGGCGCCAAGCAGCTGCGGCCGCTTGCGGGTCGCCGCCGAGAGCGACGGCGAGCGCTGCAGCAAGTCGTGACCCCGGCAGGTTGAGGAGGTCGTCGGTCCGTGCGCTCGCCCAGCCGAAGTCCCGGTAGCGCGTGCTCCGGTGGCCGACCATCGCGTCCAACGTGTTCGCTGCCCGGTGCCCCAGCAACGCGGGGATGCCGGCGACCGCGCCGAGCACCAATGAGGACACCACGGCGTCGGAGGTGTTCTCGGCTACCGACTCGACCACCGCCCGGGCCACCCCGGCCTCATCGAGGGTCCGGGTGTCACGTCCGACCAGATGGGTGAGTCGTTGCCGCGCCGCCACCAGATCGACGGCGAGCAGCTCCTCGACGGCGGCCGCTTCGGCGTCCAGGGACCGGCCGCCGAGGACGGTCCAGGTCGCTGCGGCAGTGGCGAGCGTGTGCGCCAGCGGGTGGTTGCGGGTGCTGCGCTCAAGCAGGACACCAGCCGCGGTCGTCGTACCGAGGAGGATGAGCCAGTACGACGTCCCGCGGGCCTTGCTGTCGGCGTACATCGCCGTCTCCAGGTGCCCGGCGGCCCGGCCGAAACCGGCGACCGGGTGGAAACGAGCGGGGTCGCCGAACAGCTGGTCGGCGGCAAACCCGAGGGCGAGGCCGAGGGCTCGCGTCGTCCGGCTCACCACCGCCGGCTCACAACCGCAGGACCCGGCCGGCGACGACCAGGTGCACCTCGTCGCACGCGGCCGCGACGGTCTGGTTCACGGTGCCGAGGAGGTCGCGGAAGAGCCGCCCGGATGCGTGCTCGGGGACGACGCCGAGGCCGACCTCGTTGGTGACGATCACGAGGTCCTCGGAGCAGGCGATCGCGGCGACTGCTGCGGTGAGACGTTGGTGGAAGGCCTCTTGCCAGAAGGTTTCGACAAGCTCGATCGGCGGTGGTGGGGTCTCCCAGGCGCCGAGCTCGTCGAGCTGTGCGGTCAGCCAGGTGCCGAGGCAGTCGACCAGGACACCGCCTACCCGTGGGATCACGCTCAGGTCGGTGCTCTCGATCGTCGTCCAGTGCTCAGGGCGCCGACCCCGGTGCCGGGCCACCCGCTCGGCCCACTCCGGGTCGGCGACGCTCGGGACCGGGCCCGGGGCGAGGTACGCAACCGACTCCCGATCGGCCAGCAGTGCCTCTGCGTGGGCTGACTTGCCGGAGCGGACCCCGCCGGTGACCAGGATCCGTGTCACGACGTCACCGGCTCAGAGCGCGAGCTCGGAGAGGAGCGCGACGTCGCGCAGGAGCGCTGCAGCGGAACGCACCAGCGGGACGGCGGCCACCGCGCCGCTGCCTTCGCCGAGCCTCATCCCGAGGTCGAGCAGCGGGACCAGGCCGAGCTTGTCGAGCGCGAGGGACTGGGCCGGCTCGGTGGAGCGGTGCCCGGCGGCGAACCAGGCCGCGGCACCGGGGTCGATCCGGTCCGCCATCACCGCGCACGCGACCGCGATGACCCCGTCGAGCAGCACCGGTACGCCGGCCCGGGCGGCTGCGAGGAGATAGCCCGTCGAGGCCGCCAGGTCGGCGCCACCGAGAGCTGCGAGGGTCTCGACCGGTCCGAGATCACCGTGCTCGAGTTCGCGGGCGCGCACCCGGTCGAGAGCCTGCTGGACCAGCTCCTGCTTCGCGACGAGTGCCGCGTCGTCGATGCCGGTCCCGCGGCCGGTCAGCTCGGCGGCCGGGAGGCCGAGGCTGGCGGCGATCAGGGCGGTCGCCGGGGTGGTGTTCCCGATCCCCATGTCGCCACTGATCAGCAGCTCGGCACCCGCCGCGATCTCCTCCGCCGCGACCAGCGCGCCGGCGTCGAGGGCCGCCCGGGTCTCCTCGAGGGTGAGCGCGTCGCGCAGGTGCAGCGGCTCGCTGGAGCGGCGGACCTTGTAGGCCTGCACCGCGGGGTCGATGCCGTCGAGGTCGTCGTCGACCGCGATGTCGAGGACCCGGACCTGGACGTCGTGTGCCGCAGCGAGCGCCGAGACCCCGGCGCGACCCGTCACGAAGGTCCGCACCATCGCGGGAGTGACGGCGGCCGGGTAGGCGGAGACGCCGTACTCGGCGACGCCGTGGTCGCCGGCGAAGATCACCGCGTGCACCTGCCTCGGCACCACCGGCGGGCACTGCCCCTGGCAGGCGGCGAGCCAGACACCGAGCTCGCCGAGACGACCGAGCGCTCCGACCGGGGTTGCCAGCCCGGCCAGGCGCTCTGCTGCCTGGGTCCGGGCACCCGCGGAGGGCGGGGCCAGTGTCCCGCTGTCCTGGGACGGCATCACAGGCTCGCTGCCAGCTCGCGGCGCGCGGTCTCGACCGCGAGCCGCTCCTGGCTGCGTCCGACGAGGCCGACCAGGACGACGCCGAGGGTCAGCCAGAGCGCGGTCAGCGTGGTGAGCGCGGAGCGTCGGAAGTTCCAGAGCACGTCCGCGGGGAAGGCGCCGACCTCGTTGACACTCGGGAGCAGGTCGGCGGTGAGCACGATGACCAGCAGGTAGGAGCCGAGGCCGATCAGCACCGAGCGGTACGCGCCGAGCCTGGCCAGCAGCCGGCTCGCCAGCACCGTGGCTGCGAACGCAGCGAGCACCGAGATCGCCAGGAAGAGGAAGTAGTACGACGTCCGGTCCCCGATGGTCTCCGGGTTGCCGACCGCAGGGGGGGTGGCTGGGTACTTCAGGAACGGCACCAGGGCGATCGAGACGAAGCCGAGCGCGGCTACGACCGCGGTGGACTGCGACGGCTTGAGGCGGCCGAGCCGGCCGACCGCACCGGCGGCGACCAGAGCGACCAGGCCGCCGAACGCCGTACCGATCGCGATCGTGCCGGTGGCCAGGCCCCAGGTGGACTGGACCTCCCGGGAGACGGTGCTGCCGGCGTCGTCCTCGCCGTGGGGGTGGCTGGGGTTCTGGTCGGAACCGGGGTGAGTCTCGGCGGTCGTGGCCGACTCCTCGAGCGCGATGGCGGCGTTGAGGCTGGGCTCACCGAACTGGTGCGCGACGGCGAAGGCAACGAGGCCGGCGACCAGGCCGGCGAGGAGGCCGGCGACCAGGAAGCTGCGGGGGTTCATGCGGGGTCCGTTCAGTACGGGAGGTGTGCGGGCCGTCGGGTTTCGACAGGCTCGGCCAGCGCTGGTTGAGCCTGTCGAAACCCCGACGCAGGGCGCGGCTGCCTGAGGCAGCGCGCGTACCGGCCTTGCTCAGTGGCAGGGGTAGCCGAGCAGGTGGCGCCCGTCGTGGACCCACTCGTGGATCGCGTTGCCGGCGGGGATGGAGAACGCGCCCTGGTCGGCGCTCACGAAGAAGACCGTGAGGGCGGCGAGCAGTGCGGCCATCAGCAGCCAGGGGAGAAGCTCGCGGACCGGGATGGCGATGATCTCTGCGGTCGGCGCAGCCGGAATGGCGATAGCCATGGTGACTCCTTCGGGATGATGCGTCCCAGGTAGTTGGATTTCCCCGTGCGGGGCTCACCAGGCTGTTGGGTCTGACTCCATCGCCGAAGCGATGTCACAGTAGCGCGACTGTGCCGGATTCCCACCGGCTTCCTCGAGCCTGATGCAGTGATCCTAGGGGGTCAGCTCCGGGCGCCGTCAACGCGGCGAGGACGTGGGGCTTCTCTCGCCACCCGCAGGGCTTCGAGGAGTGCGTCGGTACGGGCCGGGTCGCGGACAGCTATCCGGACCCAGGACGAGTCCAGACCGGGGAAGGTGTCGGCCCGTCGTACGGCGAATCCCTTGCTGCGTAGGGATCCGTGTACTCCGGCGCCGGGTCGGGCGAGGACGAAGGCGGCTGTCGAGGCGACGTGGTCGACGCCAATCCGGGCCAGCCCGGCGATCAGGTGGGCCCGGCTCGCGGCGATGGCGCCGACCCTCCGCGCGCCCTCCTCCAGGGCTTCGTCACTGCTGCACGCGAGCAGCGCAGCGACCGCCGTCGCGGAGACCGACCACGGTGGCTGCAGGGCGGCCAGAGCAGCGACCACGTCAGCGTCACCGACGACGTAACCGGCGCGGACTCCGGGGATCGACCACAGCTTGGTCAGGCTCCGGACGACCAGCAGGCCGGACAGCGACTCGCCTGTCAGGGACTCCTCGCCGTCGTCCAGGAAGGCCTCGTCGACGACGACCAGGCGGCCCGGCGAGAGCAGCGCCCGAAGGGTGGCGGCCGGGTGCCGGACCCCGGTCGGGTTGGTCGGGTTGCCGACGATGACCAGGTCGGCGTCGGTCGGGACGCGGACCGGGTCCAGGACGAACCCGTCCTCGTGCCGGAGCAGGACCCGGTGGGGAGTCACTCCGACGGCGCGCAGCGCGACCTCCGGCTCGGTGAACTGAGGATGGACCACGACCGCCCGGCGCCACGGGCGAAGCCGCGCCACCAAACCGAACGCCTCGGCAGCACCTGCGGTCGGGAGGACCTCAGCGCCCGGTCGGCGATGCAGCAGGGCGATAGCGGCCCGGGCCGGAGCCGGGTCCGGGTAGGTGCCGAGCTCCGCGGTGGTCAGAGCCTTCTCGAGCCAGTCGGGACGCGGGCCGTCGTACACGTTGACGGCGAAGTTGCTCAGGCCCGCAGTGGCTTCCCGGTCGCCGTGGTGGCGCAGGGGATCAGCGGCCTCGCGGTCGTCGAGCTGGTCGCGGGGCTGGTCGGCGACGTTGTCGCTGGTCTGGTTGCGATGCGGTCGCCGGCCCACGGCTGCGGGCACCGGGGTCGCGGCGTGCGCCGCGGCAGCGAACCTGGCGGCCAGCTGCGGGTGACCGGCCCAGTGGGTGTGCAGGTACGACGCGTGCAGGGTCGGGGTCGCGACGCCGTCGACCAGGTCGGTTCTCGCGAACGCCCAGGCTGGCGGATCAGCCGGCGGATCAGCCGGCGCACCGGTCGGGGTCAACAGCCGGGTCCGGTGGAACTCGTGTCCGGTGACGGTCTCGTCGGGGCGGGCCAGGAGGTTCGCTGCCGGGGCGTACGCAGTCCGATAGGCGAGGGTCAGTCGAGGCGCCATCGCGGCGTCGTACGGGAGGGCGCCGACCATTGCGGCACCGTCGACGCTGCGACACAGGTAGAGCAGGCCCGCGCACTCAGCGACCGTCGGCAGACCGGCGGCGATCGCGGCGCGGACCTGCTCACGGAGGCTCTCGTTGCCGGTCAGGTCAGCGGCGTGCAGCTCCGGGAAGCCGCCACCGAGGTAGAGCGCGCGAGTGCCGGCAGGCAGCTCGGGCTCGGTGGTCGGGTCGAAGACGACCGGGTCGCAGCCGGCGGCCCGGAGCAGCTCGGTGGTCTCGGCGTACGCGAAGGTGAAGGCGCGGCCGCCAGCGATCGCGACAACCGGTCGCTCGGACGCTGACCGTCGGGACGCGCCCTCCTCGACCAGCGACAGTGCCGCTGCCGGATCCCAGGGCTCGCCGTCCAGGTCCGGGGCGCTCCGCGCCAGTCGTACGACGGCCTCCAGGTCGATCCGATCCTGCACCTGGGCTGCCAGCCGGTCCAACGACGCGGCCGCCTCGGCGCGTTCGGCGGCCGGTACCAGGCCGAGGTGACGGGACGGCGCGGAGACCCCGTCGTCGCGCTGCAGGATGCCGAGCACCGGGAGCGGGTCAGCCGCCTGAGCCAGAGCTCGGACCACCTCGTCGGCGTGGCGGACCGAGCCGGCCTTGTTGAGGATCACTCCCACCACGTTCACCGACGACCCGTTGGATTCGGAGGGCCAGGTGCGCAGGCCGTGCACGGTGGCGGCGATCGAGCGGGACGCATGCGAGATGTCCACGACCAGGACCACCGGGGTTCGAGTCACCGCCGCCACGTGTGCCGTCGAGGCGAACCCGTCCCCGCCGAGCTGGCCGTCGTAGAGACCCATCACGCCCTCGACGACGGCGATCTCGGCGCCGGTGGCTCCGTGCAGCAGGAGCGGGATCATCCGTTCCTCGCCGACGAGGTGCGGGTCGAGGTTGCGACCCGGACGGCCGGTGGCGAGGGCGTGGTAGCCGGGGTCGATGTAGTCCGGTCCGACCTTGTGGCCGCTGACTGCGACCCCGCGGCGGGAGAGCGCTGCCATCAGCCCGGTGGCGATGGTGGTCTTGCCGTGCCCGGAGGCAGGCGCGGCGATCATCAGCCGGGGCAGGCTCGATCTCAAGGGGTGCTCACCATTCGATGCCGCGCTGGCCTTTCTGGCCGGCGTCCATCGGGTGCTTGACCTTCGCCATCTCGGTGACCAGGTCGGCGGCCGCGACCAGCCGGGGGTCGGCACGACGGCCGGTGATGACCACGTGCTGGTGACCGGGGCGCTCGGTCAGCGTCGTCAGGACATCGTCGAGGTCGATCCAGCCCCAGTTGATCGGGTAGGTGAACTCGTCGAGGAGGTAGAAGTCGTGCTCTTCCGCGGCGATCCGCCGCTTGATCTCGATCCAGCCCTCGACGGCTGCGGCGGCGTGGTCGTCCTCGGTGCCGACCTTCTTCGACCACGACCACCCGGAGCCCATCTTTTGCCAGTCGACCGGACCGCCGACGCCGGTGCTGCGGTGCAGGTCACCGAGCTGCTCGAAGACGGTCTGCTCGCCGAGTCGCCATTTCGCCGACTTCACGAACTGGAAGACCCCCAGGCTCCAGCCCTGGTTCCAGGCACGCAACGCCAGGCCGAAGGCGGCCGTGGACTTGCCCTTCCCGTCCCCGGTGTGGACCGCGAGCAGCGGGCGGTTGCGACGCTGACGCGTGGACAGGCCGTCGTCGGGGACGACCTCCGGCTGACCCTGGGGCATCAGGCGGCCCCGCCTTCGACGTACGGGCCGTGACCGGGCACCCGGCTCCGCACCGCACCGGTCAGGGCCGAGGCACTGACCTCCTCCAGCGGGACGTGCTCGGCGCGGAGGTCGGCGGCGAGATCGTGGGCCAGGCCCATCCGGAAGCGGCCGGTCTCGCAGTCGATGACCAGGGTCGCGATGCCGCGCTCGGCGATCTGGCGGGCCAGGACGCGGGAGCGGCCGACGGCGTCGACGCCGGACGTTGCCCGTCCGTCGGTCACGACGACCAGGAGCGGACGGCGGTTCGGGTCGCGGACCGCCTCGCTGCGCAACGCCTTCATCGCGGTGAGCAGTCCCTCCGCCAGGGGCGTGCGGCCTCCCGCCGGCAGCTCCTCGAGCCGGGCCGCGGCGACCTCGACCGACGAGGTGGGCGGCAGCGCGAGGACGGCGTCGGCGCCGCGGAAGGTGACCAGGCCGACCTTGTCCCGGCGCCGGTAGGCATCGAGGAGTAGCGAGAGGACGGCGGTCTTGACCTGTTGCATCCGGGTTCGTGCTGCCATCGAGCCGGAGGCGTCCACGCAGAACAGGATCAGGTTGGACTCCTGGCCCGCGCGGACCGCGACCCGGAGATCCTCGGAACGCAGGACTAGCCGGGTGCTGCCGTCCCGGCGGCGTACGCCCTGGTGTGGCGCGGCGGCGCGGATGGTTTCGACCAGATCGATGCTGCCGCCCGCGCCGGCCGCCGGGCGTGCGCCGATCCGGTGCCCGGACGACGTGATCGCACGGCTGCGACGGCCGGGCTCACCGGTACCGAGACCGTCGACCGCGAACAGGCGGGGGCGGTAGGGGGTTTCCGCGGCGACGGTGGTGCTGGCCGATCCGGCCGGGGCGTGATCGTCGGAGGTTTCGACGGGCTCAACCGGCGGGGGTTCGGTTTGGTCCGGCGAGGTCTCCGCGGGTCCGGCCGACGACGTTTGTTCGGGTCCGGCGGGCCCGGCCGACGAGGGTTGTTCGGGTTGCTCGGGTTCGGCCGAGGTGGGGTGCGATCCGTTCTCCGGACCGTCCGTCGGGGGCTCCGGTTCATCCTCACCCAGGATCCGGTCGAGCAGAGCCTCATCGAGTCCAGGGGCGTCGAACGGGTTGCGGCGACGGCGGTGCGGGAGGGCCAGGCGTGCGGCGGCCCGGATATCGGCGCGGGTGAGCCAGGTCCGGCCGTGCCAGGCGGCGTGCGCGATCGCGGCACGGGCGGTGACCAGGTCGGCGCGCATCCCGTCGACGTCGAACACGGCGCAGACCTCGGCGATCTTCAACAGCGAGACGTCGTCGAGCACCACGTCGCCGAGCAGCTTCTGGGCGGCCAGGATCCGGTCGGTGCAGGCACGCTCGTCCTCGGCGTACGACGCGACGAAGGCAGCCGGGTCGGCGTCGTACGCCATCCGCCGACGGACCACCTCGACCCGCACCGCCGGATCCCGCGGTGCGGCTACCTCGACCGTCAGACCGAACCGGTCCAACAGCTGCGGTCGGAGCTCGCCCTCCTCGGGATTCATGGTGCCCACGAGGACGAAACGGGCCGCGTGCGAAACGGAGATGCCGTCCCGCTCGACCGTTGCCCGGCCCATCGCGGCAGCGTCGAGAAGCAGGTCGACCAGGTGGTCGTGGAGCAGGTTCACCTCGTCGACGTAAAGGATCCCGCGGTGGGCGCGCGCCAGCAGGCCGGGCTCGTACTCCGCTTTGCCGTCCGAGAGTGCGCGCTCGAGGTCCAGTGAACCGAGGACGCGGTCCTCCCCGGCCCCGACGGGGAGCTCGACGAGTCGGACCGGGCGGGTCTCGGTCTCGGGGTCCGGCCCGAACGGACCGTCGGGGGAGAGCGGGTCGCGCTCGGCCGGGTCCGAGGAGAACCGGTCGCCGGAGACCACCTCGATCGGCGGGAGCACGGCCGCGAGCGCCCGGACCATCGTGGACTTCGCGGTGCCTTTTTCGCCGCGGACCAGGACACCGCCGACAGCGGGCGAGATGGTGGTGAGGATCAGGGCCAGTGCCATGTCGTGGGAATCGGACCCAGGGTCGGAACCGACGACGGCGGTGAAAGGGAACTGCAGTGGCATGGGGGCTCCCGCGCTTCAGCCAACGAACATTCGGACGCACGAGGCCGGTCTTCGGACTTCCGGAGTCGTCGTACGACGCTTCGTACGACTCCCCGGTCACCGCAGCGGGCCCTGTGCCGGAATCTCACCGGCTTCCCAGATTCTCCCCGTCGGCGGCGCGGCCCGGTTTCAATGACCGGAACTGGACTGCGTTGCTTCGGGGGCACCTCGTGCTTGGAGCCGCAACGATATCGTCTCCCGTCATGGACCCCTCGCTCGCCGTCTACGGCATCGGCGCCGACGGCTGGGTGAGCCTCAATTCCCCTGCCCAGCGCGAGATTCTCGCCGCCGACGTAGTTCTCGGCGGGTCCCGCCACCTGGAGCTGATCCCCGACGCGCCCGGCCAGACACGGGTCCCCTGGCCCGCGCCGCTGCTGGAGAGGCTTCCGGCGGTCCTCGACGCGTACGCCGGCCGCCGGGTCGCTGTGCTGGCCTCCGGGGACCCGCTCCTCTCCGGGATCGGGAGCACCCTGGTCGAGCTGCTCGGCGCAGCGAACGTCCGGATCGTGCCGGGGCTCTCCTCGGTCGCGCTGGCCCGCGCACGCCTCGGCTGGTCGGCCGAGAGCACCGAGGTGGTCACGTTGGTGGGACGCGACCCGGACGCGCTGCTGCGTTCCTGTGCGCCCGGTCATCGGTTGCTGGTGCTCTCCTCGGACGCGACCACCCCGGCCGTCGTGGCCGCGATGCTGACCCGGGCGGGCTTCGGCGACAGCACCATGACGGTCTTCGGCGACCTGGGTGCGCAGCACGAGAGCCGGCAGGAGTCGGCCGCGAAGGACTGGTCCGGCGAGGCCCCGGCACTGAACCTGATCGCGATCGTCGGTGCAGGGCCCGGTACTGCTCTCGGCTGGACGGTCGGACTGCCGGACGAGGCCTTCGAACACGACGGTCAGCTGACCCGTCGCGACGTCCGGGCTTCCGCGCTCGCGCGGCTCGCGCCGTTGCCCGGGCAGGTCCTCTGGGACGTCGGCGCCGGCGCCGGCTCGATCGGGATCGAGTGGCTGCGGGTGCACCAGACGGTGCACGCCGTAGCCATCGAGACCCATCCTGAGCGCGCTGCTCGGATCGGCCGGAACGCACGCTGCCTGGGGGTGCCGCGGCTCCGGGTCGTCACCGGACCCGCACCCGCCGCGTACGCCGGTCTGCCTGTTCCGGACGCCGTCTTCATCGGCGGTGGCGCGACTGCGGCTGGCGTCCTGGACGGTGCGATCGACGCGCTCCGTCCAGGTGGGCGCCTCGTGGTGCACGGCGTCACCCACCAGACCGAGGCCCTTCTTCTCGGGCAGTACGCCGCCCGCGGTGGGGAGCTAACCCGGCTGCAGGTCGAGACGGCGTCGCCGATCGGATCCTTCAGCGGGTGGACGCCGAGCCGCGCCATCACCCAGTGGAGCTGGACGAAGGCAGAGGTATGACGATCCACTTCGTAGGAGGCGGGCCCGGAGCCGCCGACCTGATCACGCTCCGGGGCGCAGCACTGCTCGGGCAGGCCGATGTCGTCGTCTACGCCGGCACCTACCTGGACGAAGACGTGCTCGGTCACTGCCGGGCGGACGTCCGACTGGTCGACTCCGGCGACCTGACGCTCGACCAGGTCACCGCGGAGCTCGTGACCGCGCACCTGGCGGGCAAGGAGGTCGTCCGGCTCTGCTCCGGGGACCCGTCGCTCTACTCGGCCCTCGCCGAGCAGACCGCCCGTCTCGACGCCGCCGAGGTGCCCTGGGACGTGACGCCAGGCGTACCGGCGTACGCCGCTGCCGCCGCGCTGGTCGGGCGCGAGCTGACGGTCCCGCTGCTCAGCCAGTCGGTGGTGCTCACCCGGATGCAGGCCCGGTCAACCGCGATGCCGGAGTCGGAGTCGCTGGCGGCGTTCGCCGCGACCGGGGCGACGCTCGCCCTGCACCTGGCGATTACCCGGGTTCGCGAGCTCGCCGCCGAGCTGGAGGGCGAGTACGGCGCGGACTGTCCGGTCGTGGTCGTGTACCGCGCGAGCCAGCCCGGCCAGGAGATCCTCCGCGGCACCTTGACCACGATCGCGGACCAGGTCGAGGAGGCCGGACTGCGTCAGGCGGCGATCATCCTCGTCGGCCGGGTCCTCGATCCGGAGGAGGTCGCGGAGTCCTACCTGTACGCCGCCACCCGCGACCGTTCCAGCAAACGTTGAACTAGGCCGTCAAGCCTTTTCAGCACCTGGACCTTCGGTTTACGGGTGATCGACCGAGCGCGAGGTCCAGACCCGGCCGGCTGGAGTCACCCGGGTTCGGCTGGAGCCGATCAGGAGCAGGCACTTCATGTCGATGCTGTGCGCGTCCAGCCCGGCGAGGGTGGTCACCGTCAGCGACTCCTCGGCACGTCCGACGTCGCGGCCGACGACCACGACCGTGTCGGCGGACCGGCTCTCCAGGAGCAGTTTCTGGGCCTCGGAGACCTGGGTGGTGCGCGACCGCGAAGCCGGGTTGTAGATCGCCAGCACCAGGTCGGCCTCGGCGATCGCCCGCAGGCGGTGCTCGATCACCGGCCAGGGTTTGAGCCGGTCGGAGAGGCTGATCACCGCGAAGTCGCCGCCGATCGGGGCCCCCGCACGAGCGGCCACCGCCTGGACCGCGCTGACACCGGGCAGAACTCGGATGCCGACCGCGGCGTACCTCGGGTCCTCGGCTGCCTCGAAGACCGCGGAGGCCATCCCGAAGACCCCGGCGTCCCCGCCGGAGACGACGGCGACCCGCTCGCCGGCCAGGGCCAGGTCGAGGGCGAACCGGGCCCGGTCGACCTCGACCGTGTTGCCGGAGGAGTGCCGGGTCAGACCGCGGCGCTGGGGCACCCGGTCGACGTACGGCGCGTAGCCGACGATGTGGTCGACCTCGGCGAGGACGCCGCTCGCCTCGGGGGTGAGCCAGGCGGCCGGGCCGGGGCCGAGGCCTACGACGGTGACCTCGGCGGGGACGGCCGCGACGGTTTCGACAGGCTCAACCAGCCCGGACCGCGCGGGCGAGGTGCGCCGACCGCCCGGGGAGCTCGCTACCGAGTCGCCCGGGACCACGATCAGCGAGAAGTACGGCACCGTCTCCGGGTCGACATCGCGGACCGGGAGCCAGCGCTGCTCAGGCATCGAGGCTCGTTCGACGTACAAGGCATGGTCGAGACGGCCGGCCTGCTCAAGGGCGGAGCGGACCTTCGGGAACGTCCGGCCGAGCTTCATGATGATCGCCCCCTGGGTGTCCGCGAGCCGACGGGCGAGCTCGGGCTCGGGCAGGGTGCCGGGCAGGATCGTCAGTACGTCGGTCTGCCGGACCAGCGGGGTCGCGACGCTCGCGGTGGCCGCGGCGAAGGCCGGGACGCCGGGCACGATCTCGGTCTCGAACCGCTCGCTGAGCCGGTCGTGCATGTACATGTAGGAGCCGTAGAAGAGCGGGTCGCCCTCGGCGAGCAGGACGACGGACCTCCCGTGCGCCAGATGCACGGCGAGCCGGTCCGCGCTGGCCTCGTAGAACTCGGTCATCGCGCCGGCGTAGCCACCCGGGTGCTCGGTGAGTCCGGTAGTCACCGGGTACACGAGGTCTTCCTCGATGACGTCGGCCGGGATCAGGTCCGCGGCGATGCGCCGGGCGTTCGACTGCTTGCCGACCCCGGAGTGGAAGGCGATCACGTCGGCCGCGGCGATCAGCCGGGCAGCCTTCAGGGTGGTCAGCTCCGGGTCGCCCGGTCCGACGCCGACGCCGTAGAAGCGGCCCGCGGTCGTCGTCACTCCGCCTCCTGGGCCAGTGCGTTGAGCGCCGACGCGGCGATCGCCGAGCCGCCACGACGTCCGTGCACCGTCAGGAACGGTACGTCGATCCCGTGCTCACCAGCGAAACCGGCAAGCGCTCGCTTCGACTCCGCTGCGCCGATGAAGCCCACCGGTACGCCGACGATCGCGGCGGGCCGCGGGGCGCCGTCCAGGAGCATCTCGAGCAGGTGGAAGAGGGCAGTCGGCGCGTTGCCGATCGCGACCACCGCTCCGTCGAGCCGGCCGCCCCAGAGCGCCAACGCGGCGGCGGAACGGGTGGTTCCGAACGCCGCGGCGAGCCCGAGGACGGCCGGTTCACGCAGGGTGCAGATCACGTCGTTGTCGCGCGGCAGTCGTGCCCGGGTCACGCCCGCAGCGACCATGTGCGCGTCGGTGAGGATCGGCGCGCCCGCGGCGAGCGCGGCGCGCGCGGCACCGACCAGGAGCGGATGGATCTCCAGGTCGCCGGCAAGGTCGGTCTGACCACTCCCGTGCACCATCCGGACGGCGACCTTCTCGGCGTCGGCCGGCAGGTGCGCCAGATCGGCCTCGCGCCGGATCGTGGCGAACGAGTCCAGGTAGATCTCGGGCCCGTCGTCGACGTACGGGTAGCGCTTCGGGGGCCGGGCGGGCACGGCGGGCAACGGGTCCATCGGTCTCCTCGGGGTTCGCGCCCCTGTCGTCTGACGTCGACGCGTGGCCAGTGTCTGGCTGCGTCGGCCCGAGGGCCGACGTCACAGTGGCGGAACCGCCCCGGAGTTGCGCCGGGTTCCTGCACCACGTGTCGGAAGCGGTCAGACTAAGCGCTACCGCGTCGGTACGACGATCCCGTTCCACGGGGTGACGATCAGCCGGTCCGATTCAGCCAGGTCCTCGAACGAGCCGAGTAGGCCGGGGCCGAGGATCCCTTCCGGCACCCTGAGGTGCTCGCCGCCGTCGAACCGACCGTAGGGGACCGGTCCCGAGTTGCGCAGGGTCCGGGCGTCGCGGGCGCCGTCGAGCAGGCCGTCGCCGAGCTCGTCGACGTGCCAGGCCGCCGTCGGCCCGTTGCCCCGGACGGCCAGGAACGTGTGGGCGAGGCCGATCAGGGCGACGGGCGCGTCCACGAGTGCCACCAGGTCACCCCAGCCGAGCGCGCCGGCCCGGAGCTGGCAGTGCTTCTCGTCGACGGCCATCGCACCGAGGTCGAGGGTTCGCCCCTGGAGGTCGCCGCGACCGTCGTCCAGGACCACCAGGAACCGACCAGGAAGGCGCGCGAGCGCCGGGTCGGCGCACAGCAGGTCATCGAAGGCGTGCGCCACCGGTCGCAGGTCCGCGACCCCTCCGCTGAGCCCGGAGAGCGGCGAGAGCATCACGTTCCGGATCAGCTCGTGGGTCGGGTGCGGGACCAGCCCGGTCGCGTCGAGTGCGTCGCTCACCTCGGCGGGCAGGGCGCCGTCGACGTGGGGCAGGCCGCGGAGCTGGAGGTTGGCGCGAGCGGTCAGGTGCAGGTTCCCGTCGCCGTGAGCGCTGGCGACGGCGGCGAGACTCCGCAGTTCGGCCACGGTGACCTCGCCGCCGATGAGGCGGAGCCGGACCAGCGCACCGTCCTCGGCGGGCCACGGTCGCCGTACGCCGGGGCAGAGGTCACCGCGGGTACGGGACGGCGATTCGGACGAGCTCACCGCGCCATTCTTGCGCGGCCTGCTCGGTCGCCCTCAGAAACCCCAGCCGTTGAGTGCCAGGATGACCGTCGTCAGCAGGATCCCGGCACCGGCGAGCTGGCGGTCCCAGGTGGATCCGGTCTGCCGCTTGCTGTCGTCCTCGAACGCCTGCGCGCCGGCCACCAGGGCGGGAGCCAGGGCCGCCGCCACCAGGCCGTACCGGAGCGCCTCGAGCTGGTTGCTCGCGTTGGTGACGGCCACCGCGATGAGCAGGGTGCAGGCCACCACCAGGATGAAGATCTCGGTGACCCCGACCGGGAGCGGGAGCTTGATCTGCCACTGCAGGTCGAACCAGTCGCGAGCCATCACCAGCAGGTCGGGCAGCAGGAAGAGCAGCACGGCCAGCCACCACTGCCAGCAGTTGCCGACGAACGCGTATCCGATGAAGGCGAAGACCGAGGTGCGGACGACGACGCCGCCGAGGATCGCCCACGTGCTCGGGGCTGGCAGGTCCTCCGCGATCCCCGTGCTCCGCAGCCGCTCCGGCCACCAGATGTCGACCGCGTTGGCCAGCAGCACCCGGCCCGCGATGCAGGCGAAGGCGACCACCCCGACGAGGTTCGCATGGGCAGGGAGAGCGGTCTCGGTGCCGGCGAAGACGTCCATGGTCGAGGCCAGCAGTCGGGCGATCAGGCCGCAGAGCGCTGCCGTGATCACCAGGTCGGCGGCCCGGTCCCAGCCGTACTTCACCGAGACCACGCCAGGTCGGCGGATCGGCCGGATCGCGGTGGCCACCAACGGCAGCGAGGTCCAGAGGAACCCGAGAGCCAGCCAGACCAGCGCGGCGTTCTTGTCGGTGAAGATGTCGCCCATCGTGGTCAGGCCGAAGAGCAGCGTGGCGACGAAACCAGCGACCGCGTCGAAGCAGGAGATCGCCATAATCGAGACCACCAGCGCGGCGGTTGGGACCCCACCCGCGCCCACGCTGCCTGCGGCACCGAGCGCGAGACCGCCCGCGGAAACCGGGAAGAGCCACCAGAGGGAGCCGAAGACCGCGCGCAGGTCGACGCCGTCGGCGGAGAGTCGGGCCAGGAACGGGCTGTGCCGGGCGAGCAGGACGGGCATGGTCCGGCTCCAGAAGTCCGTCGCTTCGTGGCCGAAGGCCCGCCAGGTCGGCGAGTTGTCACCGATACCGATCCCGCGGCGCAGAGCGAGCTCGCGCCCGGCGAGCTCGTCCTCCGGTTCGGCGAAGGGGACCGAGTTCCCGCCGAGCACCAGGGAGAGCGGGCCGGGGCGGGCCAGCGTGACCACCGCGAGTCCGAGCACCAGCAGCAGCAGCAGCTGGGAGAACGGCGAGGTCAGTCCTTCGAACGACAGATCCACCTTCGTCACCGGAGTGATCGGGATTTCTTGAGCCGGCTCCGGGATCGCTTGCACTTCTGGCTCGGCGGTCGGCGTCGGCGTGGGCGTGGGCGTCGGTTTCGGCGTGGGGGTGGGGGTGGGGGTGGGCACCTGGGTGAAGGTGGCCCGTCGGACTGCTACCCCGGAGACCTTCGAAGCGTCGCTCGGGTCGACAGCGCGAGCCTCGAAAGTGTGATTGCCGGCGGGGAGGTTGCCGGCGAGCGGGCAGGACCAGAGCCCGCCGCTACTGGAAGTGCAGGAGGTCGTCGGGTTGCTCCAGTTGCGGGTACCGACCGGGTCGACGAGGACCTGGATCCGGAGGCCGGACCGGTTCGTGTCACCGCTGATCGAGCGCGGCTGGTCGGTGACGACGTACACGCTCTGGCCGCTGAACGTCGGCGTCGCCGGGGCCGCGATGACCGTGACCGGGACGGTGCGCGTGGAGCTGCGCGAGTACCCGGACTTCAGCGTCTCGGTGACCCGGACCGAGTACGACGACCCGGCACCGACGGTCGTGCGGAGGGGGCAGCTGAAGGAACCGGAGGTGGAGGTGCAGGCGACCGAGGCCTGGCCGGCGACCACGGTGCCGCCCGAGGTGACCCGGGCGCGGACGGTCACGTCGTCGATCCCTGCGATGTCGTCGTTGCGACCGCGGACCGAGAAGCCCTCGCCCTCGGTCGGGGAGGTTGCGCTGGTGATCGCGAAGCGGCTCGAGACCGTGCCGCTGTGGGTCACCGACGTGCCGGGCTTGCCGCTGCTGTAGGCGGTGACCTTGATGGTGCCGGGGCTCAGCCGCTTGGTGCCGCTCAGGGTGCACCGCCAGGTGCCGAGGCCGTTGTCGGTGGAGTCGAGGTCCGTGCAGCCGAGCGAGCTTCCGCTGAGCCCGGGGGTGTTGGTGGCCGTCACGATCGGCTTGGTGCCGGCGAGGTTGTTCACGACGTTGACGCTGAACTTGCTGGGCTGGCCCGAGTAGCTGGTCGACGGAACGCTGAACGACGGGTCGTACTGACCTGCGTAGGCGCTCGTGGGCACGGCGAGCACCACGAGGAGGGCGAGGGGGATCCCCGCGAGCAGCTTTTTCATCGGTTCCCTAGCAATTGCCGGTTTCTTTCACCCACGATCTTCGCCCGAGAGAGTGCTTCGCACCGAGGTTTTGAGCATTCTCCCCCCTCGCGAACAGGAGAGCGGAATGCCACGCCTGTTAGCGTCCGCGCCCATGGAGGACGCGCTGGTGCTGGTCGGGATGTCGCTGCGGGAGGTCGCCGCGCGCGACGAACTGGCTGCGCTTGCCCGGTCCGCGGACGCTTCGACAGCCTTCCTGCAGGGTGCTGACCCCGCACTCGGGCGTGAGCTCAGCAGGCTCGCCGACGCCGGGCACCCACGGATCGTGCTGGTCGGTGTCAGCCTCGGCACGATGGCGCCGGTGGTGACCTGGCTGCGCCGGATCGCGTCGTACTGGTGGCGGGAGCGTGGCAGCGCGGCTCCGGTTATCGAGGTGGCAACGGTGCTTGCGACCGGTACGACGTCTGCCGATCTCGAGCGCGCGCGGCAGGTGCTCCGGCCGGTCACCGGCACCGAGGCGGCGCTGTCGTCCGCTGCCTGGGAGGACGTCCCGGCCCACCGGCACCAGGTGCTGGTCTGCCGTGGCCCGCGCTGTACGGCGCTCGGATCGGACCTGACCGCCGAGGCCATGATCCTCGGGCTGATGGCCTCCGGCCTCGGGGACGACGACGTCCTGATCACCCACACCGGCTGCCAGTTCCCGTGCAACCAGGCTCCCGTGGTCTGTATTCAGCCGGACGACGTCTGGTACGGCGACGTCGATGCGGCAGCGGCCGGTCGGATTGTCACCGAGCACCTCCTCGGGGGGATCCCGGTCGCTGATCACCGGCTACGTCGTCGCGCCAGCACGGGGTCGGAGCGGCCGACGCCGGGCCGAGGCCGGGCAGGAGATTCGGTAGTCTGACCGCTCACGTCTCGTGGAACAGGAACCCGGTGCGAGTCCGGGGCGGTTCCGCCACTGTGACGCCGGGCCCTCGGGCCCCGCTCAGCCAGACACTGGCCACGGGACGACCTACAACGAGGGGCGAGAACCCTTCAGGAGGCCTCCGATGGCGCGTCTCGCTCTGCTCTCCACGTCCGATACCGACCTGCTCAGCGCCCGTGCCTCCGGCGCCGACTGGCTCCTGGCCAACCCGGCCCGCCTCGACGTCGAGCGGCTCCCCGGCCTGCTGTCCGGGGTCGACCTGGTGATCGTCCGACTGCTCGGCACACCGCGGTCCTGGCAGCACGGCTTCGACACCGTCCTCGGGCTCGACGTACCGGTGATCGTCCTGGGTGGTGAGCAGACACCGGACGCCTCGTTGATGGAACTCTCGACGGTTCCGGTCGGCACCGCCGCCCAGGCTCACGCGTACCTGGCGCAGGGCGGACCGGAGAACCTCGCGAATCTGCACGCCTTCTGCTCCGACACGGTGCTGCTCACCGGGGACGTCTTCGAGGCGCCCGCAGCGGTGCCGGTCTGGGGCTGGAGCGAACGGCCTGGGTCTCGGCAGGCTCAACCAGCGCTGGCCGGGCCTGTCGCGGCCCCGCTGCGCATCGGGATTCTTTTCTACCGCGCTCACGAGGCCAGTGGAAACGCCGGCTTCGCGCACGTGCTCGCCGACGCGATCGACGCCGGCGGCGAGGCGGTGGGCCTGCCGATCTTCTCCTCCAGCCTGCGCTCCGCGCCGGACGAGCTCTTCGACGCGCTCGGCACCCTGGATGCGTTGATCGTCACCGTCCTCGCCGCCGGTGGCAGCACGCCGGGTGCGGTCAGCGCCGGCGGTGACGACGAGGCCTGGGACGTGGCCCGGATCGCCGCCCTCGACATACCTGTCCTGCAGGGCCTGTGCCTGACCTCGAGCCGCGAGGAGTGGGCCGCCAGCGACGACGGCGTCACGCCGTTGGACTCCGCAAACCAGATCGCGATCCCAGAGTTCGACGGCCGGATCATCACCGTGCCGTTCTCGTTCAAGGAGATCGACCCCGCTGATCCTGCTGCCCTGCCTCGCTACGTCGCAGACCCCGAGCGTGCCGTCAGGGTCGCCGAGATCGCGGTCGGCCATGCCCGGCTGCGGCGGCTCGCACCGGCCGAACGACGGATCGCGCTGATGCTCTCGGCGTACCCGACGAAGCACAGCCGGGTCGGCAACGCGGTCGGCCTGGACACCCCGGTCTCCGCGATCCGGCTGCTGCGCCGGCTGCGCGATGCCGGGTACGACCTCGGTGAGCCGGGCGGTGAGATCACCCGGTTCCTGGACACCGAGGATGACGACGCCTCCCTGACGGCGGCCGGCAACGGACTGATCCACGCGCTGATCGCTGCCGGCGGCCAGGACGAGGAGTGGCTCACCAGCGCGCAGCTCACCGACTCCCACGTCCGGATCAGCGCCGAGGAGTACGAGCGCTGGACCGCCGATCTGCCGGAGGACCTCCGGGCCCGGATGGTCGATGCCTGGGGCGCTGCGCCGGGCACCCTCTTCGTCGCCGACGGCGGATCGGACGGGCGAGGCGAGATCGTGCTCGCGACCCTCCGGGCGGGCAACGTCGTTCTGCTGATCCAGCCGCCGCGTGGGTTCGGCGAGAACCCGGTCGCGATCTACCACGACCCCGACCTGGCTCCCAGCCACCACTACCTGGCGGCCTACCGGTGGGTGGCGAAGGGCTTCGGCGCCCACGCTGTCGTCCACCTCGGCAAGCACGGCTCGATGGAGTGGCTGCCGGGCAAGAACGCCGGGCTCTCGGCGAGCTGCGCGAGCGACGCCGCGATCGCGAGTCTGCCGCTGATCTATCCGTTCCTGGTCAACGACCCGGGCGAAGGCGCGCAGGCCAAGCGCCGGGCACACGCCACCATCGTCGACCACCTGGTCCCGCCGATGGCCCGGGCCGAGTCGTACGGCGATATCGCGCGCCTCGAGCAGCTGCTCGACGAGTACGGGAACATCGCGGCGATGGACCCACCGAAGCTGCCCGCAATGCGCGCGCAGATCTGGACCCTGATGCAGGCCGCGCAGATGCACCACGACCTCGGTCTCGAACAGCGTCCGGGCGACGAGGAGTTCGACGACTTCCTGCTGCACGTCGACGGCTGGCTCTGCGAGGTCAAGGACGCCCAGATCCGCGACGGACTGCACGTCCTCGGCCAGGCGCCGGTCGGCGAGGCGCGGATCAACCTGGTGCTCGCGATCCTGCGCGCGACCCAGATCTGGGGCGGCGACCAGGCCGCCGTACCGGGCCTGCGCGCAGCGTTGGGACTGAAGGACCCTTCGACGAGCTCCGGCCAGGTGGCGAGCAAGGACGTCGACGCCATCGAGGCCCGGGCCCGCGGGCTGGTCGAGGACATGGAGGCCGCCGGGTGGGATCCCGCTGCGGTCGCCGGCGTGATCGCCGGGCGTGAGGGCCGCAACCACGGGGAGGTCGACCCAGCCCTGGCACAGGTGCTGGCGTTCGCCGCCACCGAGGTCGTGCCGCGGCTGGCCCGGACCACTGACGAGCTGGATGCGGTGCTGCACGCGCTTGAAGGCGGCTTCGTGCCGGCAGGCCCGAGCGGCTCACCGCTGCGCGGACTGGTCAACGTGCTTCCGACCGGCCGGAACTTTTACACCGTCGACCCGAAGGCAGTGCCGTCCCGGCTGGCCTGGGAGACCGGCGTACGGATGGCCGACTCGCTGCTCGAGCGGCACCTCGCCGAGACCGGCACCTACCCGCCGTCGGTCGGGTTGAGCGCCTGGGGCACCAGCGCGATGCGGACCAGCGGGGACGACGTCGCCGAGGTGCTCGCGCTGATCGGCGTACGCCCTACCTGGGACGAGGCGTCGCGCAGGGTCAACGGACTGGAGGTGATCGATCTCGAGGAGCTCGGCCGCCCGCGGATCGACGTGACCTTGCGGATCTCCGGGTTCTTCCGGGACGCGTTCCCGCACGTGGTTGCGCTACTCGATGACGCGATCCGGCTGGTGGCCGACCTCGACGAGACCGACGAGCAGAACTACCTCCGAGCGCACGCCCGGACGGACCTGGCCGAGCACGGGGACGAGCGCCGTGCCACGACCCGGATCTTCGGCTCGCGCCCAGGCACGTACGGCGCCGGGATCCTGCAGGTGATCGAGGCCGGCAACTGGCGCGACGACAACGACCTGGCCGAGGTCTACACCCAGTGGGGCGGGTACGCCTACGGCCGCGGTCTCGACGGCGTGAGTGCGTCCGAGGACCTGCGTACCAACTACAAGCGCATCGCCGTGGCCGCGAAGAACATCGACACCCGCGAGCACGACATCGCCGACTCCGACGACTACTTCCAGTTCCACGGCGGCATGGTCGCCACCATCCGGGCGCTCACCGGCAAGGCGCCCCGCGCCTACGTCGGTGACTCGACCACGCCGGAAGCGGTGCGGACCCGGTCGCTGCAGGAGGAGACCAACCGGGTCTTCCGTGCCCGCGTGGTCAACCCGCGCTGGATCGCCGCGATGCAGCGGCACGGGTATAAGGGCGCCTTCGAGCTGGCCGCGACGGTCGACTACCTCTTCGGCTTCGACGCGACCGCGGGGGTCGTGCACGACTGGATGTACGACACCCTCGCCCAGGAGTACGTCCTCGACGAGACCAACCAGGCGTTCCTGCGTGAGGCGAACCCGTGGGCGTTGCGCGGCATCGTCGAACGGCTCCACGAGGCCGCCGAACGCGGCCTCTGGAGCGAACCCGACGCCGAGGTGCTGGCGCAGATGCGTGCGGTGTACCTGGACTTCGAGGGCGAGCTCGAGGACAAGCATGAGTGACCGGCCAGGGTTTCGACAGGCTCAACCAGCCGGGGTCGGGCCTGTCGGAACCTCGCGCCGCATCCGGGTGATCGGGATTGGCTCGGGCGACCCCGAGCAGCTCACCGCTGAGGCAGCTGATGCACTGCGCTCGGTCGCGTACGTGATCGCCGCCCAAAAATCAGTACAGAAGTCAGCCCAGAAATCGACACCGGGATCAACGCCGGAGCGCGCGGAGGACCCGCTGCTCGGCGTACGGAAGGCGCTCTGCGACCGGTACGGCGTTGAGCTGGTCCCGGTCGTCGACCCCGAGCGGGACCGGGACACGGTCGCGACCGCGACCGGAGCCGGGTACCTGGGCTCGGTCCAGGACTGGCACGAGGCGCGGGTGGCGGCGTACGAGGAGGTCCTGCTCGCTCGCCCCGGCGACGTCGCGTTCCTGGTCTGGGGCGACCCCGCCTTCTACGACTCCACCTTGCGGATCGTGGAGAGCCTGGTCGAGCGCGGCCGGGTCTCCTTCGAGTACGACGTGCTGCCGGGTGTCTCCAGCCCGCAACTGCTGGCGGCCCGGCACCGGGTCGTGCTGCACCGGGTCGGCGAGCCGATCCTGGTTGCCACCGGGCGTCGGCTGGCGGAGGCTGTTGACGCCGGCCACCAGAACGTCGTCGTGATGCTGGACGGCGGGCTGACCTGTCTCGACCTGCCGCTCGAGGGCTGGTGGATCTGGTGGGGCGCGAACCTGGGCTCGGCGGATGAGGTGCTGGTGGCCGGACCGCTGGCCGAGGTCGCCGACGTGCTCCGCGCCCGACGCGAGGAGGTCAAGCAAGCAGCCGGCTGGGTGATGGACACCTACCTGCTGCGGCGGGGCTGAGGGCCGTGCCAGTACCGTCGACTCGTGAAGAACAACCTGCTCGCGTACCGGACGATGGCGAACATCGTCGGTGTCCTGCTGATCGTCCTGGTCCTGATCGGTCTCCCGCTCAACGAGCTGCACCGGGTCAACGAAGCCTGGTTCACCGAGGGCAGCGACGCCCAGCAGGTCGGCGGCTGGATCTCGACCAACCTCGGCATCGCGCACGGCTGGCTCTACATGATCTTCCTGTTCACCGCGTTCGCGCTCTCGCGCCGGGCGAAGTGGCCGATCGCCTTCACCGTCACCACCCTGGTCTGCGGCACCGTGCCGATCCTGTCGTTCTGGTCCGAGAAGCGCGCGACCGGCAAGGTTGAGCAGGAGTTCGCGGCCGAGCTCGTCTGAGTCGGCTCAGCGCTTGTCCTTCTTTGCCGCCTTGGCCTCGGTCATGACCTCGTCGAAGAACGTGGTCGGGGTCTCGGCGGGGGCCTCAGCCGTCTCGTCGTCAGGTGCGGCCGGCTCCTCGTCGGTGTCGACGACCACGGGGGCAGCGGGCGGCGGCGGGGTCACCGACGGCTGGGTCACCGACGGCTGGGTCACCGGCGGCGTGGTCACCGGCGGCTGGTACGACGCCGTGGTTCCTGTGGTTCTCTGGCGCAGGTTCTTGAACGCCAGCGCCCCGATCCCGGCGATCGCCAGCACCAGCGCCAGCTTCTTGCCGCGGCGGGGCTTGGGAGCCGGGGCCAGCGCCTGCCGTGCGGCGTCCACCGAGGCGCTCGCTCGCGCGGTGGTGGCGGCGAGCTGCTTGCGGGCCTTGCGTCCGGCGCCGGCCACCTGCGGTGCGAGCTCGGCGACCACGGCATCGCGGGCGGCCTCGATCCGGGGCAGGGCCTGGCCGCCCGCCTCGACGACCTTCTCAGCCAAGGTGCTCTTCTTCGACGTGCGACCCATGATGTTCCCTCCCAGCGTCGTGGTCCTTCCACGCCCAAGGACGATCATGCCCCCGCCCCGCAGGAAGGGAAACCTTGGCGCCCGTGGGAGGATCTGCCCTGCACCACCATTCTTGACTCATCATTTGGAAGGCGACCCATGTCGGACCTGAAGGCCACGCTGCACACCAACCGCGGCGACATCGTTCTGAACCTGTTCCCGAACCACGCTCCGGCGACGGTCGAGAACTTCGTCGGCCTCGCTGAGGGCACCAAGGACTACCAGGCCGATGGCGGCAAGACCGGGAAGTTCTACGACGGCCTCGGCTTCCACCGGGTGATCGAGAACTTCATGATCCAGGGCGGTTGCCCCCTCGGCACCGGCACCGGCGGTCCGGGCTACACCTTCAAGGACGAGTTCCACCCCGAGCTCGCCTTCACCAAGCCGTACCTGCTGGCGATGGCGAACGCCGGCCCGGGCACCAACGGCTCGCAGTTCTTCCTCACCACCGCGGCGACCACCTGGCTGAACAACCGCCACACGATCTTCGGTGAGGCTGCTGACCAGGAGAGCCGCGACGTCATCGACGCCATCGGCACCACCCCGACCGGCGCGGGCGACCGGCCGATCGATCCCGTGATCGTCGAGTCCGTGGAGATCACCCGCGGCTGACGCGGGTGACCCCTCCGTGATCGAGCCGACGGCGGCCGCCCCGGCCTGCTACCGCCACACCGACCGCGAGACGTACATCCGGTGCCAGCGGTGCGACCGACCCATCTGCCCCGACTGCATGAAACCCGCCTCGGTGGGTTTCCAGTGCCCGTCCTGCGTCAAGGACGGCGCGAAGTCGACACGCACCGGGCGGCTGCCGTACGGCGGTGAGCGCAGCGCCAACCCGGCGCTCACCAGCTTCGTCCTGATCGCGATCAACCTTCTCGTCTGGGTGATGATCCGGGCCACCGAGCGACCCGGAGGGGTTTCCGGCGACCTGGTGCAGGCTCTCTGGCTGCTGCCGCAGTCCCCGGAGGGCGGCGCCGGTTCGCGACCCTACGACTCGGTCGCCGGGGGTGACTACTGGCAGGTGATCACCTCGGCGTTCGCGCACATCGACACCCTGCACGTGGCCTTCAACATGGTGGCGCTCTATTTTCTGGGTCCCCAGCTCGAGCTTGTCCTCGGCCGGGCGCGCTTCCTCGCGCTCTACCTGGTGTCGGCCCTGACCGGCAGTGTCGCCGTACTGCTCCTCTCGAGCGAGAACACCCCGACCCTGGGAGCCTCCGGCGCCATCTTCGGCCTCCTCGGTGCGCTGATCGTGGTGGCCATCAAGATCCGTGGTGACGTCCAGCAGCTCTTCGTCTGGCTCGGCATCAACGTCGTCTACACCTTCGTCGGCAGCAACGTCTCCTGGCAGGGCCACTTCGGCGGGCTGATCGGCGGGGCGGTGATCGCCGCGGTGATCGTCTACAGCCCGAAGGAACGCCGACAGGTGTTCCAGTGGAGCGGCATCGTCGCGGTCGCGCTGGTGTCGGTCGCGCTGGTTGCCCTCAGGGCAGCGGCGCTCGGGTAACCAGACTCCACGAGGGTGGTGGCGTCGACTCTTCGACGTGACTTCCGACGAAAGTTATCCCCAGCCTGGGGACAAGTCTGTGGAGAACTACACCGGTGTTATTACTCCCACTTGGTGGCGAAGGTGAAGCCGACCGCCATGAACCCGACTCCGACGATCAAGTTCAGCTGCTCGAGCTTGTCCATCACCGGGATGTGGAAGGACGTCTCCTGGCCCACGAAGTAGTACGTCACGATCCAGATCAGACCGATCAGGAAGCACCCGAGCATGCCGATCACCACGCCCTGCCCGCGGCCGAGCGGGGTCTTGGGGTGAGCCGAGACGATCAGGCCGAGGAGGATTGCGCCGAAGCCGATCGCGTAATTCCACTTGTACAGGTCGGCCATCCACGGGAGCGGGTTCTTCGGCTTCTCGAACTGCAGCTCGCGCGCGAATTCGGCCGGGTCGAGCGCGAGCTGGGTGTAGACGACCAGCCACGCGATGCCAACGACGACGAGCGCGAGCGCGATGCCGGTACGCACCCAGGACGTCTCGTGCCCGGTGGCGGACGCGGTGGGGGTTCGGGCGGCGGGCTTGGACACGACAGGGCTCCCAGGATCGAGGCAAGAGATTGGAGTTCGTCGGTTAGCGTAGTCACCGCTGCTCCGGTCGGGGGTAGCGGCCACGCATTCGGGCGGAGTGCAGGCGGGTGACGCACCGGGAGGGGGACCAGTGAGGTCCGATCGCACGGAGTCCCTGGAGCGGTGGCGGGACCTGCTCCGGATCCGGCTGAGCGGACGCTGGCGGCCGGCGTCGGTCGCGATGTTCGTGCTCGCGGGCGCCCTCTTCGTCACGACCTCGGTGAATTCCAAGGGCCTGGACCTGCGCGCCGCCAGCATCACCGACCTCGGTTCCGTCGTACGGCAGGAGCGCTCGCACGCGAACGAGCTGGCGGACCGGGTCTCCTCGCTCAACACCGAGGTCAGCAGCCTGAGCCGCCTGGTCAGCAACGACCAGGTCGAGGATCTCCAGAGGCAGGTCGACGCGCTCCGCGGCCCGGCCGGTTTCCGCCCGGTCAGCGGCCCCGGGCTGACGGTGGTCCTCACCGATGCCCCGAAGAGCGCGATCGACGCGGCAAGGGAACCGGGTGGAGTCACCGAGGACGAGCTGGTGGTGCACCAGCAGGACATCCAGGCAGTCGTGAACGCGCTGTGGGCCGGCGGTGCCGAGGCCATGACGATCCAGGGCCAGCGGGTGATCTCGACGACGGGCATCAAGTGCGTGGGCAACACCGTGGTCCTGCACGGTGTTCCGTACTCCCCGCCATACCGGATCGCGGCGATCGGCGACCTGGTGACGCTGCAAGCCAACCTCGACTCCAGCGAGTACGTCGGGGCGTACCTGACCTTTGTGGATGCCTACGGACTCGGGTACGAGGTCCAGCCGAGCATCGCGCTGCAGTTCGCGGGTTACGACGGCTCGTCGGCGCTGAAGTTCGCGACCTCGTCGCCCGAGCAACCCGCCCGCGACTGACCGCCGATAAGCCATTCGCACGCGCACGCCCACCGTGGCGGGCCCTCCCGGGTCGGGGTTGCTCGCGGGCCGCAGAGGAGCTAGGGGACGAGCGGGGTCGGGGTCGGATCCGGCACCGGGGTCGGGGTCGGGGTCGGAGTCGGGGTCGGCTCCTCGAACTGCGAGACCCCGATCGTGATCGGGTTGTCGGAGCGTTGCGGCGTTCCTGGCTCCGGGGTCTGGAAGGTGACGGTCCCCTTCGGCTTGGTCGAGGCGGTGTCCGGGATCGAGTTCACCTCCCAGCCGGCGTCGTTGAGGATCCGGATGGCCTCGGCCTCGGTCTTGCCGACCACGTTGGGAACCTCCTTCGGGCCCTTCGAGAGGGTCAGCACGACCCGGGAGCCCTTGGTGACGGCTTCGCCGACGTCGGGGCTGACCGCGAGGACGTTGCCCTTGGCCTCGTCGTTGAACTCGGACTTGTAGGCGACCCGGAGTCCGAGGTCCTCGAGTTCCGCAGTAGCGGTGGCGCTGGCGTCGCCGATGACGTCGGGGATGGTCACCTCGGGCCGACCGGTGGAGACCACCAGGTCCACCGACGTTCCGGGGTCGACCAGGCTGTTGACGCCGCCCGCTGGGTCCTGGGAGATGACCAGACCCTTCGCCACGTTCTCGCTGGCCTCCGACCCGACCTCCCCGACGACGAGGCCGGCGTCCGTGATGGCGGCCTTGGCCTTGGCCTCCGAGAGGCCGGTGACCCGCGGGACGGAAGTCTGTTCAGGCGCGGTGCCGATCAGCTTCGGGATCAGCAGTAAGGCGCCGATCAGGAGCAGCACCAGGAGCGCGCCGAGGATGAGCAGCGTCCGGTTGCGTCGCCGGTCGGCGTCTTCCTGCAACTCGCCGGAGGCGGGAACCACGGCGGTGACCGCCGTGTCGCCGTACGCCGGGACCACCGGAACGAAGGCGGTCACCGGATCGGCGACGACCGCCGGTGCCTGGACCGGCCGGCCGGCCAGGAAGCGGTCGACGTCCTCCTTCATCGCGGCGGCGCTCTGGTAACGGTCCTCGAGACGTTTCGCCAGGGCCTTCATCACGATCGCGTCGACCTCGCCGGGAAGGTCGGCGTCGAGGGACGACGGCGTCGGTGCCGGCTCGCGGACGTGCTGGTAGGCCACCGCGATGGGGCTGTCGCCCACGAACGGCGGGCGGCCGGTAAGCAGCTCGAACAGCAGGCACCCGGTGGAGTAGACGTCGGAGCGCGAGTCCACGGTCTCGCCGCGCGCCTGCTCCGGAGAGAGGTACTGCGCAGTCCCGACGACGGCAGCCGTCTGGGTCATCGTGCTCTGCGCGTCGGAGATCGCCCGGGCGATGCCGAAGTCCATCACCTTGACGTCACCGGCCGGGGTGAGCATGACGTTGCCCGGCTTGATGTCGCGGTGGATGATCCCGGCGCGGTGGCTGTAGTCGAGGGCGCCGAGGGTCCCGGAGGTAATCTCCATGGCTCGCTCCGGAAGGATCTTCCGGCCCTCGCGGAGGATGTCGCGCAGCGTGCGGCCGGCGACGTACTCCATCACGATGTAGGGCTGGGAGACGTTGGAGCCGTCGGTGGAGAGCTCCTCGCCGGTGTCATAGACCGAGACGATCGCCGGGTGGTTGAGCGAGGCCGCTGACTGCGCCTCGCGTCGGAACCGTGCCTGGAAGGTGGCATCGCTGGCGAGGTCGGTGCGGAGTCGCTTCACGGCGACGGTCCGGCCGAGCCGGATGTCGGTGCCCTTGCGGACCTCGGCCATCCCGCCCCTGCCGAGCAGTTCGCCGATCTCGTAGCGTCCGCCGATGCGGTGCTGCTCAACCATCGAGGTTTCTCCTCATTCGTCCAGTGCTGATGTTGCCCGAGAGCCGGGCGGATCGATCGGTCACGGCCGCAACACCGCTTCCATCACGGCTTTGGCTATCGGTGCGGCGAGCCCGCCGCCGGAGATCGCGTCCCGGTCGACACCGGCGTCCTGGATCAGCACGGCCACAGCGACCTGGGCGTTCTCCGACGGTGCGAAGGAAACGAACCAGGCGTAGGGGTCGCGCGCGCTGGCGCTCTGCGCCGTACCGGTCTTTCCGGCGACCTCGACCCCCGGGATCTGCGCATTGGTACCGGTGCCGTTGTCGACGACCGCGACCATCATCTGAGTCAGCTTCCGGGCGGTGGCCGCTGAGACTGCGTTCTCGGTGAGCGCCTGAGGGGCCACCGGCTTGATCACGTCGAGGTCGGCGGACTGGGTCTCGTCGACCAGGTACGGCTTCATCACGTCGCCGTTGTTCGCGATCCCGGCCGCGACCATCGCCATCTGCAGCGGCGTCGCGGCGACGTCGAACTGGCCGATTGCGGATTGGGCCGCCTGGGGCTGGTTGATGTCGGTCGGGAAGACGCTGGCCGTCTGCCGGGTCAAGGGGTCGTCCAGATCGGTGAAGTAGCGCTCGGAGTTGAAACCGAACTTCTCGGCCTGCTCGCGCAGAGCGTCGCCGCCCAGGTCGAGTCCGATCGCTCCGAAGGCGACGTTGCAGGAGACCTGGAGGGCGCGGGTCAGGGTGATCTTGGACCCACCGCAGTCGCCCCTGCTCTCGTTGCGGATCGTCGAGGTGGTCTGAGGCAGATCGAGGCTCGCACCGCCGGGGACCATCGTGTCCGGCTGGTACTTCCCGCTGGACAGCGCAGCTGCGGCGGTGACGAGCTTGAACGTCGACCCCGGCGGGAGGCGCTCCTCGATGGCGCGGTTGTTCAGCGGCGAGGCCGCATCGGCCACCAGCCGGGTGTACACCGCGTCGGACTCGCTGAGGCTGTGGTCAGCCAGCGGGTTCGGGTTGAACGTCGGGCTGGAGACCATCGCCAGGATGCGTCCGGTGCGCGGCTCGATCGCCACCACGGATCCCTTGATCCGAGCGCCGAGCGCGCGGAGACCGTCGTACGCCGCCTTCTGGGCCATCGGGTCGACGGTCAGGACGACGTTTCCACCCTGGGGCGCCTTGTTCCCGAGGACGTCGACGAGCCGGTTCACGAAGAGGCCGGGGGCGTCGCCGGTCAACACCTCGTTCTGGGTGCTCTCGACCCCGCCGAACCGCTGTCGGGAGAAGTAGCCGGTCAGGTGCGCGTACTCCGGGCCGCTGGCGTAGAACCGCTGGTACTTGAACCGGTCGCTCGACTTCTTGCTGCTGGCGATCTTCCGGTCGCCGACCAGGATCGAGCCGCGTGGTTCGGAGAAGGCCGCGTCCTTGACCCGGTTGTTGGTGCCGTGCGCGCTCAGCGAGCTGAGCTCGTCCGCCTGCCAGTACTGCAGGTAGGTGATGTTCAGCATCAGCATCAGGAACAGCGCCAGGCAGGCGATCGCGAGGTTGCGGATCGGGCGGTTCATCGCATGTTCACCACCTGGGTGGCCCCGTCGGTGAACCCGGGCAGGTCCGAGTCCTCACTGCTGTCACCGAACTCCGGCGGTGGCCGCCGGGCCTGGTCGGAGACGCGGAGCAGCAGTGCCACGACGACCCAGTTGGCTACCAGGCTCGAGCCGCCCTGGGAGAGGAACGGGGTGGTGAGCCCGGTGAGCGGGATCAGCTTGGTGACCCCGCCGATGACGACGAAGACCTGCAACGCCAGGACGGCGGCGAGGCCGGCCGCGATCAGCTTGCCGAAGTTGTCACGGCAGATCAGCGCCGTACGGAGGCCGCGCTCCACGAGCAGGCCGTAGAGGAGCACGATCGCGAGCAGCCCGGTCAGCCCCAGCTCCTCGCCGAACGAAGGGATGATGAAGTCGGAGTAGGAGAACGGGGTCATCTGCGGCTGGCCCTGGCCCAGGCCGCGCCCGGTCAGGCCACCCCAGGCCATCCCGTACATGCCGTTGATGATCTGGCCGGCGCCGTCCGGGTTGCCGAACGGGTCGAGCCAGTACTCGACGCGCTCCTGGACGTGGCTCGCGGTGAGGTAGCCGAAGTACCCGCCGACGGCGAAGAGACCTCCGCCCACCACCAGCCAACCGGGGCGCTCGGTGGCGACGTACAGCATCACCAGGAACATGCCGAAGAAGAGCAGGGAGGAGCCGAGGTCGTTCTGGAAGACCAGGATGCCGAGGCTGACCAGCCACATCCCGAGGATCGGACCCAGGTCCCGGCCGCGAGGAAGGTCGACGAAGAGCACCCGGCGGCCGGCCAGCGCGAGGGCGTCGCGGTGCAGCACCAGGTAGCCGGCGAAGGCAACCACCAAGAGCACCTTCGCGATCTCTCCGGGCTGGAAGCTCAGCGGACCGAGGTTGATCCAGATCCGGGCGCCGCGGATGTTCCTGCCGAGCCCGGGGACCAGTGGCAGCAGCAGCAGCACCAGCGCGCCCAGGCCCGCGGTGTAGGTGAACCCCTGCAGGCGGCGGTGGTCGCGCAGGGCGACGAGGACGATGATGAAGAGCAGGACGCCCAGGCTCATCCAGATCAGCTGGGTGGGAGCGAAGGCGCGCGCCTCCGGGTCGGCGGCCTGACGGGCCAGGTCGATCCGGTGGATCATCGCGAGGCCGAGACCGTTCAGCGCGGCGACGATCGGAAGCAGGATCGGGTCGGCGTACTCGGCCTTGAAGCGGATGGTTAGGTGCGCGGCGATGACCAGGGCGGTCAGCCAGCCGCCGTAGGTGTAGAGGTTCGCGGGGATCTCCCCGTCGACGCCGAGGCCGACTGCGGCGTACGCGCCGATCCCGACGATCAGGCTGAGCGCGAGCAGGAAGAGCTCGGCGCCGCGGCGCCGACGGTGGACGAACTCCATCAGCGGGCCCGCTCGGGAGGCCCGCTTCTCTGCTGTCCGGGATCGGTTCACGGCGCCTCGGAACAGTCCGGGGGCACCGGCGCACCGGTCATCCGCGGGAAGTAGTCCGGTGGCGGGAACAGCTTGTCGATGCCGCGAGGACGGCGGTCGACCAGTCGGAGGCCGAGCCCGGTCAAGGGTCCGACCGGGTCGGCCTTCGCGGAGGTCTTCGTAACGCCCGAGCACACGGCGCGCAGGATGAACTGCTCCGCGATGGCCAGGCTGTCGACGTCCTTGCCGTCCAGCACCTCGTCGGAGAACGCGCCCATCGACTCCAGGGAGTAGGCGGTCTGCTTCACGACGTGGTTCAACCTCAGGCCCGGTACGTCGAAGTCGACTCCGCGGTAGATCGTGACCGGGCCGCCGTCAGAGGTCACGAAATAGCGGGTCTGGGAGTACTGGTAGGCCCCCCAGAGACCTCCCGCGAGGAGTCCGAAAAAGAGGCCGAGGACCACGACCCGGCTGATCCAGCCCCGGCTCGGGGGCGGCTGCGGGGCGTAGCGGATCTCTTCGGGGTCGTACGGTTCCGCGCTGAGTACGGCGACATCGGACTCGGTCAGGTTGCCGGTCCGGTCGCTGACGATCTGCCGGTGCGGGCTGGACGCGGCGGCACCGACGACCAGGGTGTCGACCGAGGCGCTGGCCTCGTCGACCACGTCGGCGACGATCACGGTGACGTTGTCGGAGCTACCGGCGTCGAGCGACGCGTTGATCAGCCGGGCGGCGACGTCGGTCAGCGGGTCGCCGGCGAGCCCGACGGTCAGCGCCGCGGCATCCAGGACTCCGGCGCACCCGTCGGAGCAGAACAGCAGCCGGTCACCAGCCTGCACCGGTACACCGAAGAGGTCAGGCTCGGGCTCGTGGACCCCGTCGACCGCGCGCAGGATGAGGTTCCGGTGCGGGTGCACCCGGGCCTCGTCCTCGGTGATCCGGCCTTCGTCGACGAGGCTCTGCACCAGGGTGTGGTCGGAGGTGAGCTGCTTGAGCACGCCGTCGCGGAGGAGGTAGGCCCGGGAATCGCCGACATGGCCCATCAGCAGCTGGGAGCCGTCGAAGATCGCGGCCGTGACCGTCGTACTGGTGCCGTCGAGGTCGGGGTGCGCCTCGGCTATCTCGGCGAGCCGGTCGTGCGCCAGGTGGATGGTCGCGGCGAGCGTGCTCAAGGCGTCGTTGCCCGGCGGTACGTCGAGCTTCCGGATGGCCTCGATGGTGGCGCTGCTGGCGATGTCGCCGCGTGCGGCTCCGCCGACGCCGTCGGCCACGACCAGAAGGTGCTGCCCGGCGTACCCGGAGTCCTGGTTGTCGCGGCGTACCCGACCCACGTCGGAAAGGGCTGCGTAGCGGAGGAAGCAGCTCACTTCCGCAGCTCCAGGATGGTCTTCCCGATGCGGATCTGGGCGCCGAGCGAGATCGCGGTCGGCTGGGTGATCCGGCTCGGGCCGACGTAGGTGCCGTTGGTGGAGCCGAGGTCCTCGACGTACCACTGGTCGCCGTTGCTCGCGATCCGCGCGTGCCGGGTGGAGACGTAGTCGTCGTCGAGACGGATGGCGGCGTCATTGCCGCGGCCGATCAGCAGCGGCGCTTGCGCGAGCGGGATCACCTCGCCCTTGTTGCCGCCCTCGAGGATCGCCACCGAGGTCGGATCACCGCGGCGCGGCTTCGGGGTCGAGCGGGCCTTGCCGGCCGACTTGGCGGCTCGGCGCTCCTGGGTACGGCTCGCCTCGCGGGCGGCCCGGGCGCCGAACATGTCCGAGCGGATCACCGAGAGGGTGGCGAGCACGAAGATCCACAGCACGGCCAGGTAGCCAAAGCGGATCAGCACCAGGGTCAGTTCACTCATGTCTCACCGTGCCTCTGGTGAAGGGTCATCGTGGTGTTGCCGATCCGGATCACGGCGCCGTCCGCGAGGGTGGCGTTTTCCACCCGCTTGCCGTTGACCAGGACGCCGTTGGTCGAGCCGAGGTCGTGCACGCTGACCCGCGGTCCCTGGGCGTCCTGGGTCACCCGGAACTCAGCGTGCCGACGGGAGACGCCCGGATCGTTGACCCGGAGATCGGCGTCGTTGCCGCGGCCGACGACGATGCCGGGCGGTGCGAGGGGGAGCCGCTCGCCGTTGACCTCGATGAGCGCGGTGGCTCGTCGTACGGCGGTCTCGCTGGCCTCGGCCCCGGTCTGGCTGACCTTCGCCATCGCCCGGCTGCGGACCCGGAATCGACCGGTCGTGAGGTCGTCGGCGATCTCCAGGGTGATCCCGACGGGGCCGGTGAAGACGTACGACTGGGCGGCCGCGTGCTCCTTGAGCATCGCGATCAGCTCGTTGACCAGCGTGACACCCAGGCTCAGCAAACGGGCATGATCCGGCTCGGAGAGCTCGACGGTGAAGTCGTTTGGCGCCAGCCGCCGGTCCCGGCTGAGGATCTGGGCCGAGTTGTCGACCTCGCGAGCGAGGGCGGCAGAGATCTCCACCGGTTGTACGGCGCTGCGGAAGGTGCGCGCGAAGGCCCCAGAGATCATCTGCTCGAGCCGTTGCTCGAAGCGTTGCAGCCCGCTCAGGACGATCACCTCCTTTGCCCAGCCCTCGGTGCGCGGTTTGTACCGCGTTTCGGATCGATCGTATAGGGCCGCGCCGTTCGCGAGTCACCTCCCGGTTTGGGCCGCGCGTCGGCTCTGGGATAACCTGTCTTCCGCTTCACGCGCGAGTGGCGGAACGGCAGACGCGCTGGCTTCAGGTGCCAGTGTCCGAAAGGGCGTGGGGGTTCAAATCCCCCCTCGCGCACGTGTGAAAGGCCCCGGTCATTCGGGGCCTTTCGGCTACCCGGGGCAGGTCTGCTCAACCGGTCGCGGGTCGGTTCCCGGATTCGTGTTCGAGCAGATGCCAGTCGACGATCAGGGCCGAACGGGTATCTGCCGCGATCCAGGTGCCGTCGCCGACGTGGGTCTTCCGGTGCGGAGCGATACTGCTCCCGGCTCCCGAGCAGTAGCGTCCGGATATGCCTGAGACGTTCGACCAGATGTGGTCGGCCCTGGCGCCGATCGGGCGGTCAGGGTCGACGACCGGGTATATCCGGCAGCCGTTCGCCAGCGCGGAGCGCGAGTGCCACGCCTGGTTCGTCGAACAGTGCCGCAGCCGCGGCCTGAGGGTCGAGACCGACGGCAACGGCAACACCGTGGGCTGGTGGGAGCCGGGAGCCGGCAGCACGTTGCCGAGGGTGCTGACCGGATCGCACCTGGACTCCGTCCTCGACGGCGGCGCGTACGACGGACCGCTCGGCATCGTTTCTGCTTTGGCAGCGGTTGACCTGCTGGCCGACCGCGGCTTCGCACCGGTACGAACGGTCGGGATCGCCGCCTTCGCCGCGAAGGAGGGGTCCCGGTTCACGACCTCCTGCCTCGGTTCGCGACTGGCAACGGGGGCCGTGACCCCCGACCAGGCCCGGCAGCTCACCGACCGCGACAGTGTCCACCTCCTCGATGCGATGGTCGCCGCCGGGCTCCGGCCCGACCTGGGTCCGAGCTCTTGGTTGAGCTCCGTCGGCTGCTTCCTCGAGCTCCACGTCGAGCAGGGGCGTGACCTCGTTCACCGCGAGGCGCCGGTGGGGGTGGCGTCACTAATCTGGCCGCGGGGGCGCTACCGGTTCGACTTCACCGGTGAGGCAAACCATGCCGGGACGACTGCGCTGGAGGACCGGCACGACCCGATGCTGACCTATGCCATGACCGCGCTGGCGGCGAACAAGCAGAGCCGGTTGACCACCACGGGGGCGGGTGAGGTCGGGCGGGCCACTTTCGGCCGGCTCGAGGTGAGCCCGAACGCGACCACCACCGTCCCGGGCCGGGTCACCGGTTGGTTGGCTGCGAGCGGCGAGTCCGAGGAGGCCCTCGCAGCGCTGGTCGCGGTGATCGAGAAACAGGGGCGCGACCGCGCCGAGCGGGACGGTACCGCGTTGGTGGTCACCGCTGAGTCGGTCCTGGCCGCGGTGCACTTCGACCTGGAGCTGACCACCCGGCTGGCCCGTCTCGGGGGTGTCGACCGACCGGCCGTCCCGGCCGCGGCAGGCCACGACGCCGGTGTCTTCGCGACGGCCGGGATCCCGTCGGCGATGCTTCTCGTGCGCAACCCGACCGGAGTCTCGCACTCAGCGGCCGAGTACGCCGAGCCAGCCGACTGCCTCGCCGGGCTCGAGGTACTCGCCGACGCGTTGGCGGAGCTGGCGCGATGACCTCTGGTCTCCTGCGCGAGGCCGACTAGCACCGCAGATCACCGGGAAACACATCGCCCGCCGCGGCGAGGGAGGTGCCGGGCGGGCTCTCCGAGTGCGCCGGGAGGGAGGGAGTGGCGCGGACTCGGTGTGTTGTGAGGGTCAACGAGGGCCGCTTGCCGGTGTTACGGAGCTGTCGGCGTGACCCCCAGCACATCGCGCGACCGGTCCCGGCTCCCAGGGCTTGCGCCCGGGGTGGCGCAGGAGAAGGCTCGTCCCGAGTACGTCGTCCCGGTGCCCTGAGGAGTTGCCATGATCGACCTGTGGAGCACGGTCGCCGACGAGCGCGGCGCTCTGGCCGAGGATCTCGCCGGCCTCAGCGCCGAGCAGTGGAAGTCCCGCTCGCTGTGCAAGAACTGGAGCGTCGCGCACGTGGTCGCGCACATGACCAGCACCGGTTCGCTCACGCCGACATCGTTCTTCGGGAGCTTCGTGAAAGCGGGCTTCAGCTTCGACAAGTTCGCTTCCGGCCAGATCGACAAGCACCTGGGAGCCGACGACGCTGAGACGCTGGCGAACTTCCGCGCGATCCAGCACTCCACCAGCGCCCCTCCGGGTCCGAGGGACTCCTGGCTCGGCGAGGCGATCGTCCACGGCGAGGACATCCGTCGTCCGCTCGGGATCTCGCACAGCTACGACCTCGAGGCGGTTCGCCAGGTGGCCGATTTCTACAAGGGATCGAACACCTTGATCGGCACCAAGAGCAGGATCGCGGGACTCTCCTTGCACGCGACCGACACCAGCTGGTCGCACGGCGAGGGGAAGGAGGTCTCCGGGCCGATGGTCTCGCTGCTGATGGCGATGACCGGCCGCACTACCGCCTGCGAGGACCTCGTCGGTCCTGGCGTCGCCCGGCTCCGTGGGGAGCAACCGGGCCGCACCGCCTGACTGGACCAGATTTGGCTCCTGCCTATATTCGGTGGTCGCGGAAGCGGTCGACGCGCAAGACTGAGTCCGCCGTAACCGCCGCCGGTCAAGGAGTACTGCCATGGAACGCTGGGCTGAGTTCGTACTGCGCCACCGGTTGTGGGTCGCCCTGTTCTGGTTGGCCGCGCTGGTCGGCGGCGGCGCCGCAGCGTCGACGGTCAACGAACGCCTGACCATCGACTTCAAGCTTCCCGGCGAACCTGGCACCCAGGCTGCGGACAAGATCGTCGCGACCTTCGGCAACGGCGGGCACACCAGCCCTGCGCTCGTGACGATTACCCTCCCGGAGGGCAGCACGGTCGACAAGAACGCCGGGGCGATCCACGAAGCCTTCACCAAGCTCACCGCCGACGTTCCGCGGACCCGCATCGTGGATCAGCTCAGCACGGTCGACGCGCAGCACCCGCAAGGCGACCCGGCCTTCCAGACCGCTGACCACCGGACGGCGTTTGCCTACGTCTTCTACCCGTTCCCGACCTCGCAGGCGGAGCTGGCGCCGACCGACAAGCTGCAGGAGTCGCTGGACGCTTCGCTGGAGAAATCGTTGGAGAACGGGGCCACGGCAGGCGTGACCGGCATCGATGCGCTGTCGATCGGCGACGAAGAAGCTGGGGCGAGCGTCCTGGTCGAGACCCTCGCCGGTGCGGTGGGAGCGCTTGCCGTGCTGGCGTTCGTCTTCGCGTCGATGCTGGCCTTCCTGCCGCTGGTGATCGCGGCCGTCTCGATCATGACGACATTCCTGTTGTTGCTGCCCCTGACCTACGCGACCGACGTCTCGTTCATCGTTCAGTTCTTGGTCGCCCTGATCGGTCTCGGTGTCGCGATCGACTACTCGCTGATCCTGGTCACCCGGTGGCGGGAGGAGCGCGACCACGGCCGGGACAACCACGACGCCGTCGTAGCCGCGATGAAGACCGCCGGCCATGCCGTGCTGTTCAGCGGCATCACGGTCGCGATCGGTCTGCTCGCGCTTATCGTGTTGCCGGTCCCCTTCATGCGCAGCATCGGCATGGGCGGAGCCCTGATCCCGTTCGCCAGCGTCGCGGTCACGCTCTCGCTGACCCCGGCGATCCTGGGCAGCATCGGCCCGAAGATCGACTGGCCGAAGGTGCGCCACGAGAGCACTGCCAGCGCCGGTTGGAGTCGTTGGGCGCGGCTCGTCGTACGCAACCGGTGGGTCGCCGCCGGCGCCGCTTTCCTGATGCTCGGGGCCCTGTTCATCGCGTTCACCGGCATCAAGATCGGTGCCCCGGCCTCGGACTCGCTGGCGAAGAACGGCGCGGCCTACGAAGCTCTGCACACGCTCGAAGAAGGCGGAGTCACTACCGGCGTGCTGACTCCCATCGAAGTCCTCGCCGATGCCGAGAAGGCACCCGCGGCGGCCAAGAAGTTGGCAGCTGTCGAGGGGATCGATCGCGTGCTGGTCTCGGACAGCAAGAGCAGCAACGCCGACGGCAAGACCGTGATCCTGGTGATCCCGGAGACCGAGACGGTCAACAACCAGACCGTCGCCCCGGTCAAGGCCGTCAAGGCATTGGCCGACGATCTGGACGGCGTTGAGGGAGTGGCTGGACTGGGCACCGCCCAGGTCGACTTCCTGCACGGTGTCTACGGAAACTTCCCGCTGATGCTGACGATTATCGCGCTGCTCACCTACGTCCTCCTGGTGCGTGCTTTCCGATCGCTGCTTCTCCCGCTCAAGGCGGTGCTCCTCAACCTGGTCTCGCTGGCCGCGGTCTACGGCGCGATGCGGCTCTTCTGGCAGGACGGTCTCGGCTCCGAAGCCCTCTTCGGAATCCAGCAGACCGGTGCGGTCACGTTCTGGGTCCCGCTGATGGTCTTCGCGTTCCTGTTCGGGCTCTCGATGGACTACGAGGTCTTCATCCTCGCCCGGATCCGCGAGGAGTACGACGCCGGCCACTCGACCGACGAGGCGGTGATCGAGGGCATCGGGCGGACCGGTCGGCTGGTCACGAGTGCCGCGCTGATCCTCTTCCTTGCCTTCGCGGCGCTGGCCTCCGGGCCCGGTACCGATCTGAAGATCCTGGCGACAGCGCTCGGCTTCGGCATCCTGCTCGACGCGACGGTGGTCCGGTCTTTGCTGGTCCCGTCCCTGGTCTCCCTGTTCGGCGAGTGGAACTGGTACCTGCCCGACTGGGTCGCGAAGGTGCTGCGGGTGCAGCCCTCGGTGCTGCACGAGGAGCGGCCGACCGTCCCAGCCGTCGAGGCCAAGGTCTGACTCAGGTCCTGCACCTGGTCAGTTGAGCGGGTTTGCCAGCTCGTCGTGGTGCAGCTTCCAGATCAGGGTCGCCGCGATCGCGAACAGCCCCGGGGCCACCCCGGCGATCAGGAACGTCCTCTCGAGCCCGATCGAGTCGGAGACCGGACCGGCCACCGCCATCGAGACCGGCATCAGGCTGACCGAGACGAAGAAGTCCAGCGAGGCGACCCGGCCGAGCAGCTCGGGCGGGACCCGGCGTTGCAGCAGAGTGCCCCAGATGACCATCGGCGCCGAGAAGAACGCGCCGAGGAAGAACGCGGACGCGATCACCACCGAGATGTGCGAGGTCTGGCCCATCACCACGAAGGGCAGGCAGCCGAAGCCCCAGAGCAGGTTCATCACGGTGAGGTAGCGCCGCGGCATCGGCCGTGAGGCCATGATCAGCGACCCGACTGCTCCGCCGATCCCGAAGGCGCCGAGCACCCAGGCGTGGTCTCCTGGCCCGCCACCGAGCTCGTCCTTGATCAGGAACGGGATGAGCACCTCGAGCGGGCCCATCATCACCAGGATCATCAGCGAGGCGAAGAGCAGCGTGGCGAGCAGCCACGGGGTTCTGACCATGTACCGGAAGCCCTCGGCCATGTCGCGCAGTGCTGAGGTCACCGGGTGGTCTGTCGGGTCCAGCTCGCGTCGTACGGGGGTCTTGGGCACCAGGGCCAGGGCGAAGAGCCCGAGCGCCGAAGCGCCGGCAGCGACGGTGATGGCAGCACCGGGGGAGAGCGCAGCGACGACCACGCCGGCGACGCCGGGGCCGACCGCCTGGCCGATCGTCGGCCGGACCATGCCCTCGAAACCGTTGACCGCCATCAGGTCTTCGTCGGGGACCAGTGCCGGCAGCCAGGCGGAGTAGGCCGGGTAGTAGAACGCCATCCCCATGCCGGTGATGAAAGAGACGGTGCCGAGGTGCCAGAGCAAGGTGAGGTCGGCGATGGAGAGCAGCGCCACCAGGGACATGCCGGCCAGCTCGACGGTGGCCACGCAGAGCAGGATCGACTTCTGCGGGACCCGATCGGCGATCACCCCGCCCAGCAGGGCCGGCAGCAGCACGCCGATCGCGGAGCAGGTCGAGACCACCGAAAGCTGGCCGGGACCCCCTCCGATTCGGATCACCTCCCAGACCAGCCCGACGATCCAGACGCCGCTGGCGAAGGTGCTCAGCACCAGCGCCAGGGCGAGCTTCCGGTAGGGCGCGTGCCGAAACGGCGTCAGAGCGCGCGGCAAAGCGCGGCCCTGCTGCTGATCTCCGACGGTGTCGGCCACCTCGCCGGTGAGCGGGTCTGTCACGGCGCCTCCCTGGTCCTCACTATCGCCGGGAGGACGAACGAGGGCGAGCGAATATTGGTTTCGACGCGCTCAACCGACGGTGGTCGAGCCTGTCGAAAACCCCCGGAAGCCGAGAACCTCTACAACGCGAAGGAGATCCCGGTCCTCTCCTCGCTGACCGCCCACAGCTGGGCGCCGAGCTCGGTGTTCTGCGCGTGCCTGCTGAGCTTGGCGGGGCCGATCGGCCCGCGGCTCTCCCCCAGCCACTGCGGACCCGAGTAGGACCCGGGCTCAGCGAGCGTGGCGGCGTACAGGCTCGGGTTGGCGCCGGCTGCAGCGGACTGGAAGATGATCGGCAGCACGTACGGCGTGACGGCCCGGACGAGCGGGTTCGCGCCCATCCCGTTCGGGTCGGAGACCAGTCCGGTCGCCGAGACGCCCGGGTGTGCTCCGGTGGAGACCAGCCTGCCGGCAGCGCGCCGGTGCAGCTCCTTCATGAACAGGACGTTGGCGAGCTTCGACTGGGCGTAGTCCCGGTTCGGGTCGTAGGTCGCCGCCGGATTGCCCTGGACCACTTTCGGGTTGCCGCCGAGGTGGGCGATCGAGGCAACGGTCACCACTCGCGGGTTGGGCGCGGCCAGCAGGGCTGGCAGCAGTCGGCCCGTCAGCGCGTAGTGGCCGAGATGGTTGGTGCCGAACATCAGCTCGTGGCCGTCCTCGGTCTCCCGGTACGCCGGTGGACGCATCACGCCGGCGTTGTTCACGAGCAGGTCGAGCGGCCCCTCCCACCGGTCGACGAACTGCTGAATGGAGGACTGCGACGCGAGGTCGAGCGCCTCGACCCGGGTGGCTCCGGGCATCTTCGACGCGGCCTGATCGCCGGACCGGGTGTCCCGGCAGGCGAGGACGACGGTCGCCCCGTGCCGGGAGAGCTCGCGGGCAGTGTGGAAGCCGATCCCCGAGTTGGCGCCGGTGACGACGGCGGTGGTGCCGTTCAGGTCGGGGAGGTCGGACGGCTTGAAGCTCATACGTCGCCCTCCGGAGTTCCGTCGACCGCACCCTCGGGTCGCTCGTGGACCAGGTCGGCGTAGTCCGGGTGCTTCTCAATCCAGCTCTTGTAGAAGCGGCACAGCGGGATCACGTCGTACACACCGGCGGTGCGGATCTGGTCGAGTGAGGTCCGCACGAGTGCCGACCCGACGCCCTTGCCCTCGATCGCGACCTCGGTGTGGGTGAACACGACCGATGACGATCGTGTGTGGTACTCGGCGTACCCGGCAAGCTCGCCGTCGATGTGCGCTTCGTAGCGACCCAGCTCGGTGTTGTTGGAAACCTCGACCTCATTCATGGCTTCAACCTACGGGGCGGATCGCACCGGCTCCTGCTGGGGGAGGGAGCGGTCAGCGCCTAGATTGGCGGGGTGCGCGGACTTCTGGTGATGCTCGTCGTCGTGCTGGTCAACCTGCCGGTGCTGCACGAACGCTGGACCGACCACGAGGTCGCGACCAAGGGCCGCGATGTCGCGGCCACGGTTCTCGACGCGCGCGGCTCCGACGGCCGCTACCTGGTCGACTACGTACTCCCGGAGGAGCAGGACCCGAGCCAGATCCGGTTCTCGGCCAGCGTCGATGCCGCGACCTTCGACCGCGCGGAGAGCGACGAGCTGATCACCGTCCGGGTGGTGCCGGGCGACCCCGGTGCGAACCGCCCGGAGGGCCTGGTCGCGAGCTCGCTGTTCACCGTCATCGCGATCACCGCAGACGTAGTCCTGGTGCTGATCGGCGTGCTGACCTGGTACCGACGGCGGAACCCGGGAGACATGCCGGATCCCCGACCCCGTCCAGTTGGCCTGTGACCCCCACCACGAAATTTTACATCTCCTAGGGTCTTGTCAAATGGCTTTACATTTCATACGGTGGTGTCAAGTGATCGCGCACTCACCGGCACGGTCCACGGCAGAAGGAGAGATCGATGGCCGATCCAGGACAGCGCAGCGACACCGTGGCGAACTCGACGGTCCCGTCAGGGTCCACTGAGGTCTGGAAGGACAGCAAGCGCTACCTGTGGTTGATCGGACTGATCGTCCCCAGTTTGGCCTTCATCGCTGCAGGCGCCTACATCGTGAGCGGCTGGGCAGCCTTCCTCTGGATCGGTCCGGTCATCGTGCTCGGTGTCGTTCCCGCCTTTGATCTCTTCGTCGGCCTGGACAAGGCCAATCCCCCGGACGATGCCATCGAGGCGCTCGAGAAGGACAAGTACTACCGGTGGATCACCTACCTGTTCCTGCCGATCCAGTACCTCGGCTTCGTCGGCGCGATGGCTGTTATAGCCGGGGAGAACCCGGCCGGTTGGCTGGTCAACACCCTCGGCCTGCATGACTGGGGGATGGGCCTCCCGTTCGCGGACCGACTCATGGCTGAGAGCCTGCCGCTGAACGTCGTCGACAAGATCGGTCTCGCCCTTTCGATCGGCATGATCGGCGGCATCGGCATCAACACCGCTCACGAGCTCGGCCACAAGCGCGAGGAGAACGAGCGTTGGCTCTCCAAGATCGCCTTGGCCCAGAGCTTCTACGGCCACTTCTACATCGAGCACAACCGCGGCCACCACGTCCGGGTGGCGACCCCCGAGGACCCGGCGTCGAGCCGGATGGGCGAGACCTTCTACGCCTTCTGGCCCCGTACCGTCGCCGGCTCCCTGAAATCGGCCTGGAACCTGGAGAAGAAGCGCTACGCCCGCAAGAACCAGCACCCGTTCCGGATCGGCAACGACGTCCTGAATGCCTGGGTGATGTCGGCCGTGCTGTTCGGCGCGATGATCGCGGCCTTCGGGTGGGGCATCACGCCGTACCTGGTGATCCAGGCGGTCATCGGTTTCTCCCTCCTCGAGGTCGTCAACTACATGGAGCACTACGGCATGTTGCGTCAGAAGGTCGGTGTCGGTGACCGGCAGCGCTACGAGCGGGTCGACCCGAGCCACAGCTGGAACTCGAACAACATCGCGACGAACGTCCTGCTCTACCACCTGCAGCGGCACAGCGACCACCACGCGAACCCGACCCGTCGCTACCAGACCCTGCGCGACTTCGAGGAATCGCCGGTGCTGCCGACCGGGTACGCCGGGATGATCGTGCTCGCCCTGATCCCGCCGATCTACCGCCGGGTGATGGACCCCCGGGTCCTGGCCCACTTCGGCGGAGACCTGACGCTGGCGAACATTCAGCCCAGCAAGCGCGACAAGATTCTCGCGAAGTACGGGCTGACCGCACGGGAGGCCGTGCGCAAGGCCGACATCGTTGCCGCCGACGCGGCGGCTGTCGCCGCGAAGATCGCTGCCGAGGTCCTGGCAGCCCGCTGCCCCGGCTGCGGCTACACCTACGAGGTTGCGGCCGGCGACGAGCACGAAGGCTTCGCCGCCGGTACGGCGTGGGCGGATATCCCCGCCGACTGGTGCTGCCCGGACTGCGGCGTGCGCGAGAAGATCGACTTCGTGGCCGTCGACCCGGCCAAGGTCTGAGGACGGGACCGATGAGGACCCTGCCATGAAGATCGTTGTCGACCGTGACCTCTGCGACGGGCACGGCATGTGCGAGGCAATGGCCCACGAGTACTTCGAGCTCGACGACGACGAGATCCTGACTGTTCTCGACCCGAGTCCACCCGAGCAGGATCGCGCCAAGGTGCACGCGGCGATCCAGGCCTGCCCGGCGTTGGCGCTGACCCTGCAAGACTGACGACACCGCCTACCCGGGAGACAGTGATGACGAGCGAAGTGACACCGCGCGCAGGGCTGACCGCTCTGCTGCCTGCCTTCGCTGGTGGTCACGGCACTGGTGGCCAGAGCACCGGCGGCACCGCCAACCCGGGTAGCAGTACCTGGCGGGAGCGCCTTGTCGTCGAGGCGGCCGAGTTGACCCGCGCCGGCGGCTGGCAGGCCATCACGATGGCCAAGCTCGCAGACCGGGTCGGGGTCAGTCGGCAGACCGTCTACAACGAGATCGGCTCCAAGCAGCAGCTCGCCGAGGCGATGATCATGCGCGAGCTCGAGGTCTTCCTCCGCGACGTCGATGCGGCATTCTCGGCACACCCTGGTGACCTGGTCTCCTCGATCCGGGCGGCGGCGACCGGAGTGCTCCGTGACGCCCGGACCAACCCGCTGCTGCACGCCGTTCTCTCGGCCAGCCACGGCGCGGAGAGCGCGCTCCTGCCGCTGCTGACCACCCAGGTCGAGCCGATCATCAGCGCTGCTGGCGTCCTGATCCGTGGGCACCTCGAGGAGTACGACGTCCCGGTACCCGAGGAGCGGATCGACGCCCTCGTCGACATGGTGATCCGGTTGGTTCTCAGCCACGTCACCTCGCCGAGCGGGTCGCCGGAGAGGACCGGCGACGACATCGCTTGGATCGCGCAGCAGGTGCTCGCCCGCTCCTGAGGTTCTCGCCGGGTCGTCGAGGACTCGGAACCACCGTCCGGTTTGTCCTGCCCTGGCTACCATGGTGTTTCAGGTCAACGGGGTGAGGGCTAGCAGCGTGAGGGTGGGCATGGGTTCCAGGTCGGGGGGTTGGCACCTGCCCGCGCTCTGCACCGTGGTCGCCCTCGTCCTGTCCGGTTGTGGGGGATCGGCGATCAAGGCCGATCCCGAGCCGAAGACGCCGCGTACCTCGTCGAGCCAGACGCCGGTCGCCGTACGGGCCGACCTGCCGGCGGAGCTGCGCGAGGTCGCGCTCGCCCGCCCGGGTGCCTTCAAGCCGCCGCTGCGCTCCGCCGACATCCTGGTCTTCGGTTCGAAGACGCTCACCCCCCAGGTGATCGCGTCGGTCAAGAAGCTGCGCAGTGTGGTCGCGACCGAGCAGTTCTCGATGGCGAACTTCTACGCCGAGGAGCAGCCGGTGGTCTACGCGGCCGTGAACCCGCGGACCTTCCGCCGGTTCACCTCCGGTTCGACGGCGACCTTCCAGGAGATCTGGGACCGGATCGCTGACGGCGAGATCGCGCTGACCCCGGAGCTGCGCAAGAGTCTCCCGCTGAAGAACGACTACGTCACCATCGGCAACGACCAGGGTGCGCTCCGGGCACACGTCGGCTCGTACGCCGAGCTGGTCCTGCGCTCGCAGATCGGCGCGCTGATCAACGACCGCTGGGCCGCCAAACTCGGGATGCCGGTGGGCAACGCGATGCTGATCTCGACCGGGAACAGAAATCCCGACGCCGTGGTCAAGGCGGTGCGCAAACGGGCCGGCAGGGGCACGTCGGTCCAGCGCCTCGCGCTCGGTCTCGGCGGCAACGTCCAGGCGGCGGTGCTGACGGGTGGCTCGATCGCCCGCGCGGTCGGGTCGTTCACCTACACGAGCAACAGCAACGGCAGCGTGAATCCCGACGGCCGCTGGGTCTCGCAGTACATCCGCAACGAGTCGGTGCCGATCCTGGGATCGGTGACCTGCAACAAGGCCATGCTCCCCCAGCTTCGCGCAGCTCTGAAGGAGGTCGTCGAGCGTGGCCTGTCGAGCAAGATCATTCGTGCTCAGTACGGCGGCTGCTACGTGCCCCGGTTCATCGCTAGCGATCCGAGCAAGGGCCTCTCGTTCCACACCTGGGGCACCGCGATCGACCTCAACGTTCCCGGCAACCAGCGCGGCACCGTCGGCCTGATCGACCGCGAGGTCGTGAAGATCTTCATCAAGTGGGGCTTCAGCTGGGGCGGCACCTGGCGCTACACCGACCCGATGCACTTCGAGCTGGCGCGGATCGTCGCCACCCGCTGAGCCACCTCGCTGGGCCCACCTCGCTGGGCCACCTCTCTGAGCCACCTCTCTGGGCACCTCAGGCGAGCCGACACTCAGCCGCCCCTTGCAAACTGAGGTCGTGCGGGACCGGCTCAGTCGCCCACGCTCTTGGGGTCCTCGCTCTTGCGCCCCTTGCCCGGCTTCTCGTCCTCGTCACCGGAACCACCAGGCTGGTCCTCGTTCGGGGGTGCCGTGGTCACCGGCGCGGAGGGTTCCGGGGCCTGTTCGGGGAGGGCGGACAGCAGGCTCGCGGCTGCGGCGAGCACCGTGTGGGCTTGGAGCTCGGTCAAGTCACCCGCTTCGCGGGCTGCGGTCGTCTGGTCGACCAGGGCCCGCAGGTGGGCCTGTGCCCGTTCGGTCTCGCCCTCGGCCAGGCTGTTCTGGACCTTGCTGAGCGTGGTCCCGAGCTGCGGCACCCGGTCGTTCGGGTTGGGGTCCCCACCGCACGCGGACAGGGCGATCGCGCAGACGAGGACGGTCGCAGCGAGACGGGGGCGCATCATCGACTGCTCCCGTAGATGGCGTCGCGGAGGTCGGTGAACGGTTGCTGGTACTCCGCCGGCACTGCCGGTCCGGACGGTGGCTCGGTCTGGTCCGAGCCTCCGGCCAGGACGGCGATGAGGAGCAGGAAGGCGACGAGGACGCCGGCCGTCAGGGCGATCGCGGTGCGGGTACGCGGCGGGCTCACGGTACGGGCACGCTTGCCGACCCCAGCAAGGAGCGGAACGACGGCGTCGTGCATGCGGTCCGCCTGCCGGCGGAGCTGACCGCCGAGCGGTTCTCGGTGCGCGAGCACGACCGTGGGGTGGTCGAGGTGGAGGATTGCGGTCGGATCGGCGGAGCCGAACGCTTCGTCCGGGAGTGCATCCAGGCGACGGGTGACATCCTCGGCGCTCGGCCGGGACTCGGGATCGCGTCCGGTCATCTCCTCGATCAGTACCCGCCACGGCACGGTGAGGTCGTCGGGGAACCGGACTGGTGTCGAGAACCGCGCAGCGGCGACCTCCGCCGGAGTACCCGGGGTCGGGCGCTGCCCGGTGAGGGCCTCGAGGACGACCAGTCCAAGCGAGAAGACGTCGGTCGATGCCGTGACCGGGTCCCCGCTGTACTGCTCGGGCGAGAGGTACGCGGGCGACCCGACGAGCTGGCTGGCACTGGTGTGGTGGACCGTCTGGTCGAGCAGCCGGGCGATGCCGAAGTCGGCCAGCTGCGCGCGTCCGTCGGTCCGGATCAGGATGTTCGCCGGCTTCACGTCGCGGTGGACGATGCCGAGGCTGTGCGCGTAGGAAAGTGCGTCCGCCACGTCGCGGAGCGCTAGCCGGACCGCCCGGGACGGCATCGCCCCTGCCTTGAGGAGCTGACCGAGGTCCTGCCCGTCGACGTACTCGAAGACGATGTAGGGCCGGTCGTCGGTGACCCCGGTGTCGAGCAGGGTCACCAGAGCCGGGTGGCTCAGCTTCGCGAGGGTCACCGCCTCGGCGGCGAACCGTTCCTCGGCGGCCGCCCCGTCGGCCTGTTCGCGCAGGACCTTCACAGCGACCGGCCGCCCCAGGCGCTCGTCGTCGGCCAGGTACACGTCGGCCATGCCGCCGTGCCCGATCGGCCGGATCAGCCGGTACCGGTCGCCGAGCGTCCCACCCGATGTCGTGATCACAGCCGTTGTTCCTCATCCCGGGGCGATCGTCGCCGTCGCCCACGTCGGTGTACCCGCGCAACTTCGTCCCCGATCGCGAGCGCGGAGACCAGGACCACGGTACGGCGTCCACGGGTCGATGGGCCGTCGATCCCGCGGAGCACCGCGTCACGAGCACCAGCAGTTCGAGCGCACCAGCTCGCCGTCCGGCCGTCCCGCTCAGACGGTGAGGCGCCAGCCCGCGACGTCGATCAGGAAGTGGGCAAGGACGAGCGCCCCTAGGTAGAACGTCGAGACAGCGAGCGCGGCCGTGACCCGGAATGCCGGCGCGCGGCGACGGACCAGCGCGAACGCAGTTGCCGCCGCCCACCCCAGGGCCATCTCCGCCGGGAGGACGTAGATCGCCGCACCGACTAGGCGCTGGGTGTCGCCGACAGGCTCCCAGAGGCCGAGCGTGGGGGCGAGAAGCTCGGTGCCGAGGAAGATCGCACCGGCGAGCAGCGCTGCTCGACCCGGTCGCCCGCCGGCCAGGGCAACAGCGGCGAACAGCGGGGCGACCCACATCGCGGCCATCGCGAGGGGGATCACGTCGTCGATACGGGGGCCTCCCCTTTCAGGGAAGCGCAGTGTGCCGATCAGGTCGGCCAGCACCCAGTCCGGCAACACCTGGAAGACCGAGACGAGGGTGAGGAAACCGGCGAGCGCGAACAGATCGGTGTGACCGCCTGCGTGGCACACCGCGAGCAGTGCGGCGACGTACGCCACGACGCAGACCAGGACGCCCCAGCCTTGCGCCGGCGGGTCGAGGGACAGGGCGACCGCGCCGCCCGCGAGCAGCGCCGCATGTACGCCGATGATCGGGCCGATGCCGTTGCGGGAGGTGGTGAGCGCGGTGGACACGAAGCCAAGGTAGCGGTGCCGCCGCGCACCCCACCGCGCGCCGGCGACCAGGCTGCTCAGTCGATCGGGCCCAGTCGATCGGGCTCAGTCGATCAGGGAGGCGCGCAGCTCGTTCGTCAGCAGCGTCCGCCGCGCGATCAGCTTCTCCGCGACCAGCACCGTGATCGTCTGGGCGGCCATGATCCCGAACAGCACCAGCACCTGGGTGGTCGCAGCCTGGACCGGCGTACCGCCGCCGAGCATGACGCCGATGAACGCTCCGGGGAGAGTGACGACGCCCGTCGTACTGATCTGGTCGAGGCCGGGGAAGAGCGCCTCGGGCGACCTGCGGTGGATGATCACCTCGATCGCCTGGGCCGGGGTCATCCCGAGCGAGATGCAGGCCTCGTACTGGGTGTGCTCCTCCTGCAGCGCCGCGAAGGCTCGTCGGCCGACCAGGGTGTTCGCGGTCATCGCGTTGCCGATGACGATGCCTGCGACCGGGATGATCGCCACCCCCTCGAACGGGATCGCGCCGCTGAGCAGCACCACCGCCAGCACGGGCACCACCCCGGAGGCGATCGCCAGCGCTGCCCAGGCCCAGGCGCCGGTCGCACCGGTACGCCGGGAGGTGGTCAGCACCGCCATCGAGAACATCACCGTCACCAGCGCGCAGGAGAGGACCGGGTCGTCGATGACCGCTGCGATCAGCAGTGCCGCGACGCCGAGCTGGACGACCGCGCGAGCGGCAGCGACGAACGCGCGCGGGGCGAGGCCGTACCCGGCTATCCGATGAGCCCCCAGCGACAGCAGCAGCAGCACTGCCAGCGCGACGGCGACCGGCCAGCCTGGATCAATGCTCACGAGCCGAGGCTACCGAGCGCCCGAGCTTGCTCGAGGTCGAGTGGCCGAGAGCTCGTTGACGAGCGCAGCGAGGAGCACCCCGCCACGCTCGGGCACCGCGGTGCTGTCGGTGCCAGGTAACGTGCGGCCATGCGTGCAGCCCAGGTGACCCGGCTCGACGGACCGCAGGCCGTCGAGGTCAACGAGATCGACGAGCCGAGTGCCGACGGGCCGTGGGGGCCTCAGGTCCTGGTCGACGTGCACGCGGTCGGGGTGTCCTTCCCGGACCTGCTGCTGAGCAGGGGGGAGTACCAGCTCAAGCCCGAGCCGCCGTTCACCCTCGGCGTCGACTTCGCCGGCGTCGTCCGCAGCGCGCCGGACGGGACCGGCTTCGCTCCCGGGGACCGGGTCGCCGGCTGCCTCCCGCACGGGGGCGGCGCGGAGACGGTCGCCCTCGGCCCCGACAGCGTCTTCCCACTCCCGGACAACCTCTCCTTCGAGCAGGGTGCCGCACTGCCGATGAACTACCTGACCGCCCAGTTCGCCCTCAAGGAGCGGGGCAACCTCGGTGAGGGCGAGACCGTGCTGGTGCACGGCGCCGCCGGCGGTGTCGGCACCGCGACCATCCAGGTCGCCAAGGGGTACGGCGCCCGGGTGATCGCCGTGGTCTCCACCGAGGAGAAGGCGGGCGTGGCCACGGCCGCCGGTGCCGACGAGACAGTCAGCGTCGATGGCTTCCTGGCAGCGGTCAAGGAGCTCACCGGAGGCGTCGGGGTCGACATCGTGATGGACGTGGTGGGGGGGTCGCTGTTCACCGACTCGCTCCGCTCGCTCGCTCCCCTGGGCCGGCTGCTCGTCGTCGGTTTCGTCGACGGCGCCATTCCCGAGGTGAAGGTGAACCGCCTGCTGCTCAATAACGTGGACGTACGCGGAGTCGGTTGGGGTGCCTACGCGATGGTCCGCCCGGGCTATCTGGCGCAGCAGTGGCGCGAGCTCGAGCCGATGATGGTGTCCGGAGTGGTAGCTCCGCCGTTGAGCACCCAGTTCGGGGGAGCGACGTACGAGCTCGAGGACTTCGGTCGCGCCCTGAAGGAGATGGACGAGCGGAAGACGCTCGGGAAGACCGTCCTGCGCGTTCGCTGACCGGCCCGCTGACGCCCGCTGACGCCGGCTCGCCGGCACCCGGACCGGGACGAAGAACCTTCCAGAGCGGGTCTCGCCACAGGTCGCCGGTTAGTGTTGCCCGCGTGACGATCCTCGATGACGCCCGTGAGGGCATGGACTTCAGCATCCGACCGCAGGACGACCTCTTCGGTCACGTGAACGGGACCTGGCTCAAGGAGTCGGAGATCCCCTCGGACCGCTCCTCATGGGGACCGTTCGTGATGCTCGCCGACGCTGCCGAAGAGCACGTCCGGGTGATCATCGAGGACTGCGCGAGCGGGGTTTCGACAGGCTCAACCAGCGAGCAAGCGGCCGAGGCCAAGAAGATCGGCGACCTCTTCGCCAGCTTCATGGATGAGGCCCGGGTCGACGAGCTCGGCATCACCCCGATCCTCGGCAGTCTGCGCGCGATCGAGAACCTGGACAGCCTGCTCGACCTGGCCTCTTTCCTGGGTGAGTTCGAGCGCACCGGCGGCGGCGGCGTCTTCGGCTCGTTCGTCGACACCGACGACCGGGACTCGGACCGCTACCTGGTCAACATCACCCAGGGCGGCATCGGTCTCCCTGACGAGTCGTACTACCGCGAGGAGAAGTTCGAGGAGATCCGGGTCAAGTACGTCGACTACCTGGAGACGATCCTCGCCCTCGCCGAGCGCCCGTCCCCGCGGAAGACCGCCGAGACCGTCTTCGCGTTGGAGAAGCGGATCGCAGAGGGTCACTGGGAGCGCTCGGAGACCCGCGACGTGATCAAGACCTACAACCTCACCTCCTTCGCTGAGCTCCGGACGGCGCTGCCGTCGTTCGACTTCGAGGTCTACGTCCGCAACCTGGGCGGCACCGACCAGACGCTCGCGGAGAGCGTCGTACGGCAGCCGTCGTTCCTGACCCACCTGGAGAAGGTGTTCGCCGAGACCCCCGTCGAGGCGTGGCGTGCGTTCCTAGAGGTCCGGGTGATCCGGTCCGCGGCGGCGTACCTGCCGGATGCGTTCGTGCAGGCGAACTTCGACTTCTACGGCCGCACCCTCTCCGGCACCCCCGAGCTCCGGGCCCGCTGGAAGCGCGGCGTCGGCCTGGTCGAGGGCGGCCTCGGCGAGGCGGTCGGGCGCGAGTACGTCGCCCGGCACTTCCCGCCGCGCTCCAAGGAGCTGATGGACGACCTGGTGGCCAACCTGTTGGAGGCCTACCGGCAGAGCATCACCACGCTCGACTGGATGAGCGAAGAGACCAAGCAGCGCGCGTTCGAGAAGCTCGACACCTTCCGGCCCAAGATCGGCTACCCGGTGAAGTTCCGCGACTACTCCGAGCTGCACGTCGACGCGGGCGACCTGGTCGGCAACATCACCGGGATCGCGGCGTACGAGACCGACCGCCAGCTCGCGAAGATCGGGGCGCCGGTCGACCGGGACGAGTGGTTCATGCTCCCGCAGACGGTCAACGCGTACTACAACCCCGGGACCAACGAGATCTGCTTCCCGGCGGGGATCCTGCAGAAGCCCTTCTTCGACCCGGACGCCGACCCGGCCGAGAACTACGGTGGCATCGGCGCGGTGATCGGCCACGAGGTCGGCCACGGCTTCGACGACCAGGGCGCCCAGTACGACGGCCACGGCAACCTCAACGACTGGTGGACCAGCGACGACAAGGCCGCGTTCGAGCTGAAGTCGAAGGCCCTGATCGAGCAGTACGACGCCTTCGAGCCGCGCAACCTACCGGGCGAGCACGTCAACGGCTCGCTGACCGTCGGCGAGAACATCGGCGACCTTGGTGGCCTGACGATCGCCCACAAGGCCTACGAGATCTCCCTCGGTGCCGGCGCCGTCCCGGAGCGTGACGGTCTGACCGGCTTCCAACGTCTCTTCCTCAACTGGAGCTACGTGTGGCGCACCAAGCGTCGCAAGGAGCTCGAGCAGCAGTACCTCACCACCGACCCGCACAGTCCCCCGGAGTTCCGCGCGAACATCGCCCGGAACCTCGAGGAGTTCCACGTCGCCTTCGACACCCAGCCGGGCGACGGACTGTGGCTGGACCCCGAGGACCGCGTCCGGATCTGGTGAGGGTGCGTCGATGGCTGCTCCGTCCTTGACCCTGCCGTCCCGCTGGCTGGCCGCGTTGGTGGCGGCCGTCGTGGTGGTGGTCGGGGCAATCGTGGTGCTGCTCGTGGTCAGGAACGACGACGACGACGCCGCCTGCAACGACGCCCGAATCGAGGCGAGCTCGCCGCTGCTCGACATCAACGGGATGGGGGAGCAGCCCGACGAACGCTTGGACGAGCTGACCGCAGCGGTCCAGAAGATGGAAGCCCCGATCGGTGAGGTGGTGGCCGGGGTCGGCTACGACTACGACCAGTGGTTGCGCGCATACGGCGTACCCGGCGGTGTCCTGACCTGGACCAAGAACAACGCGCCGGTCACGCTGCTCGACTCCGGGACCCTGGAGCCGCGCTGGTCGCTGCGCCCGGCGGGCAATCGATCGGCCTGGGACGCCTCCGAGGACCGGTTCCTGCTGCTCGACCTGGATGCGAAGAAGCCGACAGCGGTGGCCTCCTACGACCTGGACGACGGGAGCCGGAAGTGGTGCTCGGTGCTCGGGGCGTCGCACAACGACGGTGATCCGGTCTCGACCACGTTCGTCGAGGGCGGCGATGTCCTGACCGCACTGTCCGCTGGCGGCGCGGTCGCCGTCACCCGGCTCTCGGGCAAGGACGGCAGCCAGGTCTGGGAGCGCCGGATGACCGGGGTGGACCGCGCCGATTTCCTGGGCACCCTCTCCGACGAGATTGCGATCGCTGGCGGAGTCGAGGAGTTCCGACTTGCCGAGCAGGCCGACCCGGGTGCGGCCGGCGACGCTGTGACGGCGTTCTCGGTCGAGGACGGTCGCTCCGTCTGGTCGTGGGATCCCGGCGCGGGTTCGGCCGCGCACGTGGTCGGGGTGGCGGACGGCAGGGTGATCGCCGTGGTCCGCTCTGCATCCGGGGTCGAGCTTGTCGCGCTGGACGACGAGGACGGCACCGTGCTCTGGCAGGTGCGGACGAGCGGCGGCGCGTTCGAGGCGACCCTGCGTGGTGCGGTGGTGGTGACGAAGTCGCCTGCCGGCCTGGTCGGGTACGACGCCCGCTCGGGCGCCGAGCGCTGGCGCTTCCCGACCCCGACCGATCGCACCTACTTCCCGTACGGGTTCACCGTCAGCCAGATGCCGTCTCTGGACGATAACCACATGCTGCTGCCGACGACGAGCTCGCTGCAGGTCCTCGACCTGACCACCGGTGACGCCGTCGAGGAACGGCTCCCGGTCGACGGTGTCAGTACGACGTACTGGCCCTATCAGCTCATGGTGACCGACGACCTGATCGGCGTGATCACCAACACCGGTGGGGTCTTCGCCCGTCGGGAGTAGGGCGCGGCCCTCGGTCCGCAGCGACCCCGGCGTCTGGTGAGGCCGCTGTCGGCGACCTGCGGTAGACAGGTGCCATGGACCGAGCCGAGATGCGCGCCGAAGCCGAGCACCATCTTCGGGCGCTGGTCGGCACCCGAGCTGGGCACCCCCCCGCCACCTTGTACGACGACCAGTGGGCCGCGATCGAGGCGCTAGCGGTCGACCGCCGCCGGGCACTGGTCGTGCAGCGCACCGGCTGGGGCAAGTCCGCGGTGTACTTCGTGGCCACCGCCCTGCTGCGGGCCCGGGGTGCCGGGCCGACGGTGATCATCTCCCCGCTGCTCGCGCTGATGCGCAACCAGATCGAGGCCGCTGACCGCGCCGGGATCAGCGCGGTCACGATCAACTCCACGAACAACGAGCAGTGGCAGGAAGTGCACGCGAAGATCGCCGCTGGCGAGGTCGACGTGTTGCTGGTCAGCCCGGAACGCCTCAACAACCCGGGCTTCCGCGACGAGGTGTTGCCACGCCTGACCGAGACCGCCGGCCTGCTGGTGATCGACGAGGCGCACTGCATCTCCGACTGGGGCCATGACTTTCGACCGGACTACCGCCGGATCCGGCAGATGCTGACCGACCTACCCAGCGGCATCCCGGTGCTCGCCACGACTGCGACCGCGAACGCCCGGGTGACCGCGGACGTGGCCGAGCAGCTGAAGGCCCCGACCGATCACGACCACCCCTCGCTGGTCGAGCCTGGCGAGACCCCTGCCGAGGTCGTCGTCCTGCGTGGCGAGCTCGACCGCGAGTCCCTGAGCCTCGCCGTCTTGAACCTGAAGCGTCCCGAGGAGCGGCTCGGTTGGCTGGCCGACCATCTCGGTGAGCTCGACGGCTGCGGCATCATCTATACGCTCACCGTCGCGGCCTCCCAGGAGATCGCCGGATTCCTTCGCGACCGCGGCTACAACGTGGCGGCGTACTCCGGGCAGACCGAGCCGACCGAGCGGCAGGCCCTGGAGCAGGACCTCCTGGCCGGCCGCCTCAAGGCCCTGGTCGCGACCAGCGCCCTGGGGATGGGCTTCGACGCGACGCTCGGGTTCGTCATCAACGTCGGGGCGCCCGCGTCCCCGGTCGCCTACTACCAGCAGGTGGGTCGAGCCGGGCGCGGCATGGAGGGCAAGGGTCAGGCGACCGTGCTGCTGCTGCCGGCGTACGAGGACCGCGACATCTGGCGGTACTTCGCCTCGCTCGCGTTCCCTCCCGAGCAGCACGTCCGCACCGCGCTCTCCGCGCTGGAGCGGAGCGCTGCCGACGGCGGCGGCGCGATGTCGACCGCCACCCTGGAGACGTACGTCGACCTCAGTCGCGGCCGGCTGGAGATGATGCTGAAGGTGCTCGACGTCGACGGCGCCGTACGCCGGGTTCAGGGCGGCTGGACCGCGACCGGGCAGCCGTGGGTCTACGAGCAGGACCGGTACGACCGGGTCGCCGCAGCACGGCGCGACGAGCAGGCGCTGATGCTCGAGTACGTCAGCACCGACAGCTGTCGGATGCGCTTCCTGCGCGAGGCGCTGGACGACCCGGGTGCGAAGGACTGCGGTCGCTGTGACAACTGCGCCGGTCTGGCGCTGCCGACCTCGATCTCCGAGGCGGCCGTCGAAGGAGCCGGGGACCGGCTGGCTCGTCCGGGGGTCGCGGTGCAGCCGCGGAAGATGTGGCCGACGGCGCTGGCGAACCTCGGCATCGCGCTGAAGGGAAAGATCACCCAGGGAGCCGAGGAGGGCCGGGTGGTCGCGCGGCTGACCGACCTCGGCCTCGGCCAGGCACTGCGCGAGGTCTTCCGTCCCGGAACGCCTGATCAGGAGGTTCCGGCGGCCCTGGTCCAGGGGGTGATCGCAACCTTGGGCGACTGGAGACCCGGTGCGGACGCGCTCGTCGGCTTCGAGTCCCGGTCGCACCCGCTCCTCGTCGACAGCCTGGTCGACGGCCTGTCCCGCTACCTGAAGCTCCCGGTCGTGGGTCAGATCGCGATCCGTGACGACTCGGTCGCCACCGGCCAGGGTGCGACCAACTCGGCGCAGCGGATCGCTGCGGTTTCACGGCGTTACGAGCTCCGCACCGAGGGCGTCGCCGGCAAGCGGGTGCTCCTCATCGACGATCTGATCGGCACCGGCTGGTCGATGGCGTTGGCGTCGTACTGGCTGCGGGAGGCGGGCGCAGAGGCCGTGCTGCCGCTGGCGCTCGGGTCGGAGACCTGACTCTCAGCCGACGTGCGCGTGTGGCCGGCGTCACCGCCACGGCGGCCGAGGTGATGAAGAAGGCGATCGCTCTGCTGCGGATCGTTCTGTCTCGGATCACTCTGCTTCGGTGCGGAGCTTCTCCAGCCGGGTGGCGAGCAGGTCCACCCGGTGGGCGTTGCCGTGCAGCTCGACGTACTGGGTACCGAACACCGCGAGCAGAGCGTCGTCCAGGCGTCGGACCGCGCCCGGCGGGTAGCGGTAGCCGAGGCGCGCGTTGATGACCGCGCTGTCGACCGAGACGAGCAGCCCGGCGAGCTCGTCGAGCGAGGTGATCCCGAGCTCGAGCAGCAGACCGGAGATCCACGAGTAGTGGTCGTTGCGCGACCAGCCGGCGTCGGCGTACTGGCTGGTGAGGAAGGTGGCCAAGTCCTGGGAGCCGATCCGTGGGTCGTTCGGGTCGTCGTCCCCGGACGCCGGTACGGCGGCCTGCAGGCTGGCGCGGATCTCGGAGAACTCGCGGTCCGCGAGCTCGAGCAGGCCGGCAGCGAGGGTGAACCGGCGGTCGAGGTCGGGTGCGTATTCCTCCGGGACCGTGCCCTTGTAGCGGATGTCGTGCTCGAACTCCGCCCACGCGTGCTGGAGGATCGTGCGCACCTGGATCGAGGCCGGCCGCTCGGGCCGGCCGTCCGGCGCGGCGCTGCCGTCGGTGAGGAGAAGGTGCCGGCTGGAGTAACCGAACCGGCCCTCGCTGGCGGTCTCGCGCCCCATGTCCCGGTCGTCCAGCACGGTGAGCTGGTCGGCGAGCAGGTCCGCCACTGCTGCGACGTCGCTGAGCAGGTACGTGATCACCCGGACACCGACCTGGTCGGTGATCCCGAAGAGGGGGTCCTCGTGGGCCAGGGTGCCGCCGGTCGCCCGGTCCGCCTTCGAGGCGAAGGACGCGACGCTCTTGGTGCGTCCGGTGACGCTGAGGTAGTTGATGCCGGCGTCGTCGAGCATGCCGGTCACCAGGCCGAGGTAGTGCTCGGTGACCGACTCCAGGTGCGGGTGCAGTTCGGCGTAGGCCTGGACCGCACGGTGCACCGGGTCACCGTGGGCCTCGGGCAGGCTGGCTTCGTCGGTTCCGCTCACCTGGTCATCATGGCGGGTCGGTCGCTCCCGTGGGGGGACCAGGCCCCGACCAGGCGTGCTGGTGAGCGACGACCCGAGGACGAATCGGTCGGCGGGAACGCACTGTCCCCGCACGGCGTTAGATTCGTGTTCCCCCCGCGATCGCCCCTGGAAGGCTGCTGCGTGAGCTTCGTTCCGTTGCAAGGCCAGGCGACCCTGCTGCGCGCCGACCCGCCTCGGGACAGCGAGATCGAGTTCACCGGACCCCAACGGGTGGTCCGGCTCCCGATCCGGGGCGCGATCCCGGTCCTGACCCGGGCGATGCGCGCCGAAGATGCGCACGCGTCGGTGACCCTGCTCAGCTCGGCGACGATGCTCGCGATGAAGCTGGTGGCGGCCGGGCGGTTGCACCGCTCAGACGACGGCGGTGCCTGGCGGGTCGGCCCGCTCCCGTTCGAGGACGACGACCGGGTCCGGACCTTGGCGAGCGCGCGTGCCCATGACGAGGTCGATGCCAACGAGGCCGAGGAGATCATCCGGTGCCTGCTCGACGCGGTCGCCGACACGATGACTCGGCAGCCGGCGCGGGCCGTTGCTCCGGGATCCCTCCCCTCGACCGCGCCGTCGATCACCTCGACCTTGGCGCGCCCTTCGTTGGCGGACCGGCTCGCAGAGCGGGCCGGCGAGGAGCAGCTGCCGGCCGAGGTCTACCTGAGCCTGCGGATCGAGGCGCCTGACGAGCTGCTCGCTGCCGGCAGCCTGAGCGTCGTACCGCAGGTACACGAGCTCGATGTCGCCTCCCACATCGCCGACGCCGCCGACCTCTGGCTCGCTGAGCAGGGCGGTGAGGGTGGCCACGGGTTCTCCCGGAAGGCCCGGGTCAACGCCAGTGTCGCGCTGCGCCAGGCCGCGACCGCGTGGCCGGTGCTGGACAGGTTGCTCCGCCGCCAGGTCCCGGACCGGTTGGTGCTCCATGCCGACGAGCTCGCTGATCTCCTCGAGCAGGGGCTGGAGGCACTCGCAAAGATCGGGGTCGAGGTGTACTGGCCGCGCGGGTTGCGCCAGGAATTGGTCCCGCAGGCGCGGGTCGAAGCACGGACCGCCTCGGGCGGCGTACGCGACGACGCCTTGATGACCGGCCTCTTCGGACCGGACGCGCTGTTCTCCTTTGACTGGAAGCTGGCGCTCGGGAACGACCCGCTCACCGACCAGGAGATGGCTGACCTGGCGGCCGCGACTACGCCGGTGATCAAGCTGCGCAACAACTGGCTGGTGATCGACCCGGCGCTGGCGCGCAAGGCGAAGGTGGCGCTGGGCAAGGCTCGCCAGAACAAGGACGGCGACGGTCGTCTGATCACCCCGGCAGTTGCCCTACGGGCGGCCCTCACCGGCTCGATCGACATCGACGGCGCCACCGTCGAGGTACATCCGGGGGCGACGCTGGAAAAGGTCCGTGACCGGATCGTCGACGCTGCGACCGTCAGTCCGCTGGCGACGCCGGTCGGTCTCGACGCAACCCTGCGCGACTACCAGCGGCAGGGCTTCACCTGGCTCGCAGAGCTTACCGGGATCGGTCTGGGCGCCTGTCTGGCCGATGACATGGGCCTGGGCAAGACCATCACCCTGATCGCCCTGCACCTGCACCGCCGCGATCGTGGGCTGGCGAACGGCCCGACCCTGGTGGTCTGCCCGGCCTCGCTGCTGGGCAACTGGGAGCGCGAGGTCCAGCGGTTCGCCCCGGGCGTACCGGTTCGTCGCTTCCACGGCTCCGAGCGGGACCTCGCCGGTCTGGAGGACGGCTTCGTCTTCACGACGTACGGGACGATGCGGGTCGACCACGCCCTGCTCGGAGGAGTGCCCTGGGACCTGGTGGTGGCTGACGAGGCCCAACACATCAAGAACCCCGGATCGTCGACCGCGCGCAACCTGCGGCTGATCGGTTCGCAGTGCCGGGTCGCGCTCACCGGCACCCCGGTGGAGAACAACCTGACTGAGCTGTGGGCGATCCTGGACTGGACGACGCCCGGGCTCCTCGGCTCGCGCAACGCGTTCCGCAAGGTCTGGGCCGCGCCGATCGAGAGCGGCGTCGACCCGGCGATCGCGCGCCGGTTCGCCCAGCTCGTCGAGCCGTTCCTCCTGCGACGACGGAAGTCCGATCCCGGCATCGCCCCGGAGCTGCCACCGAAGACCGAGACCGATCAGATCGTCGGTCTCACGAGTGAGCAGGTGGTCCTCTACGAGACGCTGGTTCGGGAGTCGATGGAGCGGATCGAGTCGGCCGACGAGGATGCCCGGCGCGGGCTGGTGCTGGCACTCCTGACCGGGCTGAAGCAGATCTGCAACCACCCGGCGCACTACCTGCGGCAGCCGAACGGCCGGATCAAGGGGCGCTCGGAGAAGATCGATCTCCTCGACGAGCTCCTCGGCACCATCCTCGCCGAGGGTGGCTCGGTGCTGCTCTTCACCCAGTACGTCGCGATGGCCAGACTGCTGGAGCGTCACCTCGCCGCGGCCGGCGTACCGACGCTGTTCCTGCACGGCGGCACGCCGGTCCGGCAGCGCGAGCAGATGGTCGACACCTTCCAGGATGGGCAGATCCCGGTGTTCCTGCTCTCCTTGAAGGCCGGCGGCACCGGGCTCAACCTGACCCGGGCCGACCACGTCATCCACATCGACCGCTGGTGGAACCCGGCTGTCGAGGACCAGGCCACCGACCGCGCGTACCGGATCGGGCAGACGCGCCCGGTCCAGGTGCACCGGCTGGTGACCGAGGGGACCATCGAGCAGAAGATCGGCGAGCTGCTTACCCGCAAGCGCGGTCTCGCCGACGCGGTCCTCGGCTCCGGCGAGGTCGCCCTGACCGAGCTGTCGGACGACGAGCTCCGCGACCTGGTGGCTCTGAAGCCCGGACGCAGTCTGCGGACTCCCCATGGGTGACCCGATGGTCTTCCCGCGCCGTGGACGGGTCCGTGGTCCGTCGGCGCGGAGCAGCACCTGGTGGGGGAAGGCCTGGGTGCGCAGCTTCGAGGAGACCGTTCTCGAGGCGAGTGACCTGATCACCGCTCGGGCGTTGGCCAGGTCCGGCCGCCTGGGTGCGGTGATGGTGATCTCCGGGATGGCTTCCGCGGTGATGGATCCCGGCAGCCCGACCGCGGTCATCGCCCAGATCCGGGTTCGCCGCCTCGATGACGCCCAGTGGGAGACCTTCGTCGCGGAGGTCGCGCGCGAGGCGGGGCACCTGGCTGCCCTGGAGACCGGTGACCTTCCGGTCGAGCTGATCGAGCACGCCGACGAGGCCGGCGTCGAGATGGTGCCCGGGCCGGGCGACCTGGACACCGCCTGTGAGTGCGACTCCTGGGCTCAACCCTGCCTCCACGCCCTGGCCTTGCTCTACCAGCTGTCCTGGCACATCGACGAGGACCCGTACGCGCTGCTGCTGCTCCGCGGTCGGACCCGGGAGCAGGTCCAGGAGCCGGAGCTCTTTCTGACCGGCGAGACCGGCGAGGCGGCAGCGCGCGCGGCGACCATCCTTGCCTTGGCCGAGGACGCCCCGCCCGGTCACGGGCTCGCAGACACTGCGGTGGCGGCGTACGACGAAGAGGTCAGCCGGCTGCTGTAGGGGTGGTTTCGGGGCGGTGTGCCCCGCTGCTGACCGTCGCGCCGGCCCAGGAACGGGTCAGGGAGTCACGACGACGTCATGAGGCAGTGATGTTGGAGTTGTAGCGGAGGACATTGCTGGGGTCGTAGCGTCGCTTGACCTAGCGGAGCCGGTCCCGGCCTCAACCCGCGAACGCAGCCTCCGCCATTCCGTTCAAGATCTCCCGCATCGCGTCGTCGGAGACGAGCGCGCTGTGCGGGGTGGAGTTGATCAGGCCAAATGCCGCGTGCACGCGGGCGCGCGCCTGGGCCGGCGCGAGCTCGGGGCGCAGGCCGCGAAGCACCTTGACCCACACCTCGACATACTTGCGCTGGGTCTCGCGGACCTTCTCGCGGGCCTCGAGCGGGAGGGCCGCCCAGTCGCGGTCCTGGACGACGATGAGCGGTTTGTGGCTCAACGCGAAGTCGACGTGCCAGGAGATCAACGACCGTAAGGCAGCCTGGTCGTCCTCGGCGGCCCGGACCCGGAGCCGTCCTTCGCGGAGCAGCTCCTCGCTGATCGAGACCAGCATCTCGGAGAGGATCGCCTGCTTGCCACGGAAGTGCTTGTAGATCGCCGGGCCCGAGAATCCGCAGGCGGCACCGAGGTCGGCGATCGAGACGCCGTGGTAGCCGTGTTGGGCGAACAGCGCAGCCGCGATGTCGATGATCTGCTCGCGGCGGGTAGTCACCGGGGGATTCTAGTCGCCGGCTCGGGCGTATTCGCCGATGGGATGGACGGTGGCCGTGGCGTCCCCAACTACTGCGTTGCCGTGGTCGTCCACAGTGTGTCCAGCGCAAGCGTCGGACAGGCGCAGCGAGCCTCTAGAACCAACTCATGTTGAAACCTTCTGACTCTCATGTCCGTGTCGACTTACCTCCACCCGGAGGGGTCCTCTCCCGCCGCTGGAGCACCCTTTTTCTCCTCCTCGCGTTGATCCTCTCCGGTCTGGGGCTCGTGTCAGCGGGTGCGCCGGCTCATGCAACGACCCTTGCGGATGCCCGGTGCGGAGGTCGGGACCTCGGCTCCGGGATCTGCGTCGGTGACTCCCACGGCGAGACGTACTGGCTCGGGACACGCCTCGGGTACGACGGGGTCGAGCTCTACTGCATCGACTACCAGTACGCGACCCGCTGGGGGGTCGAGCACCGGACGACGCTGGTCTCGGGCAGTCTGATGTCCAGTCTGGGAGCGAAGGTCGCACCCGCGACGGTGGCTGCCCTGAGCTACCTGGTCACGCGTCATCCTGCAGACCGAACTGATGACACGAACGCGGCGGCGATCAGCCTGGTGATCCGCGAGGTGATGGGCGACGTTCGTCGCGGCGCCGTACAAGTGATCCCCGGCGGGCTCACGGTTGGCGGTCTGGTCCGTGACGTCCCCTTCGTCCCGGAGTCGGTGATCCTGCGGGCGCAGGACCTATGGGACGAGGCTCGGGACCACCGGGGCCCGTGGGATCTGAGCGTGACGCTCAAGCGTGGAGCCGATCACCAGGTGACCCTGGGCGAGCGCGTGACGGCCGTGGTCCGGGCCCGGTCTGCGGCCGGCCTGCCCCAGGACGCGACGGTGCGGTTCGGCTACCGGTCCTTCACCGGTCCGGCCGCCGTGCGCCTCGGCGCGGACGGGGTCGCGCGAGTGGTGCTGACCGCACCCGGGCGTCCTTCGACGGGATCGGTCACGGCCCGGATCGACGCCGCTCCCAACGCGCACCCGTTCGTGATCGTGCCGATGAACTGGTCGGTGAACCGCCGACCGGGACAGGCGTCCTCGATGACGCAGCGAGGTCTGATCGTTCGCCAGGGCCCGGTGGTCGCACGCGCCACGGCGACCACCACGATCGTGAAGGTGACACCTGTCGTGACCACCGTCGCCTCCTCCGAACGGGTCGAGCCGGGCTCCAAGATCCACGACACCGTCGTCCTCTCCGGGACCCGGGGCGTATCGACCTCGTTCCGCTGGTCGCTGCTCGGGCCGGTCGGAGCGCACGCGGACGGGAGTTGTCCCGGAGTCGGGGCTGCCGCTTGGCGGGAAGCTCAGGTGATCGTCTCCGGCTCGGTGACTGCGCCCGGCGACGGGGTCTACAAGACGCCGGGCTATGCCGTACGACGCGCGGACATCGGTTGCCTGACCTACGTCGAGCAGCTGGAAGGGACCACTACGACCCACCCGGTGACAACGCCGCCCGGCCTCGTGAAGGAGACCGTGCTGGTGGTGCGCCCGAAGAGCAATCCCTGCGTGCGCACGGTCGCGTCCCGGCAGAACGGGCTGATCGGTACGGAGCTCTACGACCGGGTCTCGGTCGGCTGCATCAGCGGGCCGGACCGCGTTGTGGTCCAGTGGACCGCGCACGGGCCGATCGCGCCGCTCACCGTCGGACCCGAGGGATGTGATCAGATCCCGGTCGCGACCTGGCGGGCCGCCCCGGTGGCGGCCCAGGGTTCGTTCGTCGCGACCAAAGCCGGTACTGCCAGCACCCGAGCGTTCACGGTGACCCGGCCCGGTTGCTACACGTTCAGCGAGAAGGTGGCCGCGACTGCCACCACGGTGGCGACGAGTAATCCCCCGGGGATCGCGGTCGAGACCGCGCTGTTCACCCGTCCTCCGGTGACCCAGGTCCCTGTCGTCCCCAGCGGGTACCGCCTTGCCGCGGCCCCGCTACGGACCGAGACGTACGCCGGCCGGGTGTGGCTGGGCGACCTGGGGATCAGCGCCCCGGTGACCAAGGTCGGTGCGAGCGGTGGCGCAATGGCGATCCCGCGGGATCCCTCGCTGCTCGGCTGGTTGCGCCAGACCGCGACCGCGGAGGACGTCGTCGGGTCGAGCGTGGTCGCCGGGCACATCACCTCCACCTCGGGCCGACCGGGCGCTTTGACGGAGCTGGCACATGCCCGGCCGGGAATGACGGCCACCTGGACCGATGCGCGCGGGAGCGTCCACCGGTTTGTGGTCGGTGCGGTGCGCAAGTACTCGCGAGCCGAGGCCTTGCCCGCCGCGATCTTCCGGACCGACGGGCCGCACGTCCTCCGGTTGATCACCTGCACCGACCGGGTCCGACTGGCCGACGGCACCTTTCACTACGCCAACAATCTCGTGGTGACGGCGAAAGCATTGAGCTAGCAGCAGACCGCTCAGGCTGGCGGCCCGTGCCCCGGAGGCCGGGTCGCCAGCCTGTCGCCCGTCCGGCTCGCAGGAGGGTGTGCCGGGCCCGGTCACCTGTGGTTGTCTGGACGCGCGTTCGCATGGCACCATACGCTGGAGGTTAACGATCATTAACTTGAGTAGAGGGTAGCCGTGGCACCGGACATGAAGGAGCTCGTCGACGAGCTTCGCCAACGCCTCTCCGTCGTACGCCAGGGAGGTTCTGAAGCAGCCCGTCGCAAGCACACCGACCGCGGCAAGCTGCTCGCCCGGGACCGGATCGACGTCCTGCTCGACCCGGGCTCGCCATTCCTCGAGCTCAGCCCGCTGGCGGCGTACGGGATGTACGGCGAGCAGGGCGACGACAACGCGGTCCCGAGTGCCAGCATCGTCACCGGGATCGGCCGGGTCTCCGGCCGCGCCTGCCTGATCGTGGCGAATGACGCCACCGTGAAGGGCGGCACCTACTACCCGATCACGGTCAAGAAGCACCTGCGCGCCCAGGAGGTCGCCCGGGCGAACAAGCTGCCGTGCATCTACCTGGTCGACTCCGGGGGAGCGTTCCTGCCGATGCAGGACGACGTCTTCCCGGACAAGGAGCACTTCGGCCGGATCTTCTTCAACCAGGCCGGCATGTCCGGCGAGGGCATCCCGCAGATCGCCGCCGTGATGGGGTCTTGCACCGCCGGCGGCGCATACGTACCGGCGATGGCCGACGAGAGCGTGATCGTCCGGAACCAGGGCACCATCTTCCTCGGTGGCCCGCCGCTGGTGAAGGCCGCCACCGGCGAGGTCGTCACTGCCGAGGACCTCGGCGGCGGTGAGGTGCACGCCAAGCAGAGCGGCGTCGTCGACCACCTGGCAGAGGACGACGCGCACGCGCTCGCGATCATCCGTTCGATCATCGACACGCTGCCGGTACCCGAGGCTCCCGTCACCGAGGCTTTCGACGAGCCAGCCGTCGACCCCACCGACTTGTACGACGTCGTACCGACCGACACCCGGACGCCGTACGACGTCCGCGAGGTGATTTCCCGGATCGTCGACGGCTCCCGGTTCCACGAGTTCAAAGAGCTGTACGGCGAGACCCTGGTCTGTGGGTTCGCCCGCATCTGGGGTCACCGGGTCGGCATCGTGGCCAACAACGGCATCCTGTTCTCGGAGTCCGCGCTCAAGGGCGCGCACTTCATCGAGCTCTGCAACCAGCGCGGGATCCCGTTGGTCTTCCTGCAGAACATCAACGGCTTCATGGTCGGCCGCGAGTACGAGAACCGAGGCATCGCCCGCGACGGCGCCAAGCTGGTGACCGCGGTCGCCTGCTCGGTGGTGCCGAAGTTCACGGTCGTGATCGGCGGCTCGTTCGGCGCGGGCAACTACGGCATGTGCGGCCGGGCCTACGAGCCTCGGTTCCTCTGGATGTGGCCGAACGCACGGATCTCGGTGATGGGCGGCGAGCAGGCCGCCGGCGTCCTCGCCACCGTCAAGCGCGACGGCATCGAGGGTGGTGGCGGTGCCTGGTCTGCCGAGGAGGAGGAGGCCTTCAAGGCCCCGATCCGCGACCAGTACGAGCGCCAGGGATCGCCCTACTACTCCACCGCCAGGCTCTGGGACGACGGCGTGATCGACCCGATCGACACCCGTCGGGTTCTCGGCATGGGTCTCGCGGTCGCCGCGAACGTCCCGATCCCGCCGCCCTCCTACGGCATCTTCAGGATGTGACCGGCCCGATGACTGCTCCCGACAAACCCACCGGCCGCCCCTTCGGCACGCTGCTGGTCGCGAACCGCGGCGAGATCGCGATCAGGGTGATGCGTACCGCTCGGGCCATGGGGCTGCGCACCGTCGCGGTCTACTCCGAGGGCGACCGCCAGTCTCCGCACGTCCAGTACGCCGACGCGGCGGTGCTGATCGGGCCGACGCCGGCGTCGGAGTCCTACCTCTCGATCCCGGCGATCCTGAAGGCGGCAGCCGACACCGGCGCCGAGGCGATCCACCCCGGCTACGGCTTCCTCTCCGAGCGGGCCGAGTTCGCCCGCGCGGTCGTCGAGGCCGGCTTGGTCTTCGTCGGCCCCTCCGCTGATGTGATGGACCGGATGGGCCGCAAGGACCACGCCCGTGAGATCGCCGTCGCAGCCGGGGTCCCGGTCGTCCCGTCGCATTCGCTGGTGGAGCCTGGCGAGACCATGGTCGACTTCCCGGTCCTGGTCAAAGCCGCGGCCGGCGGTGGCGGCAAGGGCATGCGGATCGTGCACGCTGCCGAGGACCTTGAGCCGGCCATCGCCGCCGCGAAGCGCGAAGCAGCCAGTGCCTTCGGTGACGACACCATCCTGATCGAGAAGTACGTCGAGCGTGGCCGCCACGTCGAGGTCCAGGTGCTCGGTGATGACCAGGGCACCGTGCTGCACCTCTTCGAACGGGACTGCTCCACCCAGCGCCGCCACCAGAAGGTGCTGGAGGAGGCTCCGGCGCCGACGATCAGCCCTCAGCTACGCACGCTGCTGACCGACTCGGCGGTCGCGCTCGCCCGCCAGGTCGGCTACGTCAACGCAGGCACCGTCGAGTTCCTCGTCGATGACGCAGCGGGCTCCGAGGCGGCGTACTTCCTGGAGATGAACACCCGGCTCCAGGTCGAGCATCCGGTCACCGAGCTGGCCGTCCAGATCAAGGGTCAGGCTCTCGACCTGGTCGAGCTCCAGCTCCGGGTTGCGATGGGCGAGGCGTTGCCGATGACCCAGGACGACGTCGCGCTCAACGGGCACGCCATCGAGGCCCGGGTGTACGCCGAGGATGCCTTCGGCGGCTTCCTGCCGCAGGCCGGAACAGCCGAGCTGGTGCGTTGGTCCCCGCGGTCGCGCAACGACGTGGCCCTCGAGTCCGGTCAGGTCGTCAGCAGCTCCTACGACCCGATGCTCGGCAAGGTGATCGTGCACGGCCCTGACCGCGAGTCGGCCCGGCGCCTGCTGATCAGTGCCCTCGACGGCACCGCGATCCTCGGCCTGACCACCAACGTCGGGTTCCTGCGCGGTCTTGCTGCCAGCCCCGCCTTCCGGGACTGCGAGATCGACACGGCTTGGTTGGACCGGCATCCGGACGAGATCGCCCCGGCCGGCGCCCGGGTCGCCGCGGTCTTCGCTGCTTGGGCGGTCGCCGACCACGAAATCGGGCAGCAGCCGGGAGACCCGTTCGGGACCGCCGACGGCTGGCGGCTCTCCGGCCCGGCCGCCCCCGCCACCGTGTCGCTCGTCGTCGGCGGCGAGGAGTCCCGCTGGTCGGTCTCCTGGAAGCGCATCGTCGGACCGCACGGGGAATCGTCGACCCGGCTGATCGCCCGCGAGCCCGGCCAGCTCCGGATCGAGATCGACGGCCGCATCCGCGAAGCCGCCGTCCGGGTCAGCGCCCGAGCTGTCGATGTGGTCTTCCTCGGCAACACCTTCACCTTCCAGCGGCCGGACCCGTTCACCCCCGGGTCGGGCTCCGGGGTCCGGGACAGCTCCGTGCTGGCACCGATGCCCGGCACCGTCCTCGCGATCGACGTCGCCGTCGGCGACCAGGTCGAGGAGGGCCAGCGGCTGGGTGTCATCGAGGCGATGAAGATGGAGCTCGCGCTCAAGGCGCCGTACGCCGGCACCGTGACGCTGGTCGGCGCCGAGGTCGGGAGCCAGGTTCAGCTCAAGGCGGAGTTGTTCGTCGTGGAGGCCGCCGGATGACCCGCGACGTCACCATCTACGAGGTCGGTCCTCGCGACGGCCTGCAGAACGAGCAGGGTCTCGTCCCGGTCGAGGCCAAGGTCGAGTTCATCCACCGCCTGGTTGCGGCCGGGCTGCCGGTCGTCGAGGCCACCTCCTTCGTTCACCCCAGCTGGGTCCCGCAGCTGGCCGATGCCGGCGAGCTGCTGGAGCTCCTCGGTCCCGCCGGCCGGAAGCACCCGGTGCTCGTCCCCAACGAGCGCGGCCTGGACCGGGCGCTGGAGCTCGGCTGCGAGCACATCGCCATCTTCGGTAGCGCCACCGAGACCTTCGCGCACAAGAACCTGAACCGCAGCCTGGACGAGCAGTTCGCCATGTTCGAGCCGACGGTCACCCGAGCGCGGGCCGCCGGGCTGGACGTCCGGGCCTACATCAGCATGTGCTTCGGCGATCCCTGGGAGGGCGAGGTGCCGGTCGACCAGGTCGTCAGCGTCGGCAAGCGACTCTTCGACCTCGGTGCCAGCCAGCTCTCCCTGGGCGACACCATCGGCGTCGGCACTGCCGGGGCGGTCGGCACCCTGCTCGATGCGTTCAACGCAGCCGGCCTGCCGGACGACGTCCTCGCGGTGCACTTCCACGACACCTACGGACAGGCCCTCGCCAATGCGTACGCCGCCTGGCAGCACGGGATCCGTACCTTCGACGCCAGCGCCGGCGGACTGGGCGGTTGCCCGTACGCCGAGAGCGCCACCGGCAACCTCGCCACCGAGGACCTGGTCTGGATGTTCCGTGGGCTCGGCGTGGAGACCGGGGTCGACCTGGAGGCGCTGGTCGCGACCAGCCTCTGGATGGCCGAGGTGCTCGGCCGGCCGAGTCCGTCGCGGGTGGTCACCGCGCTCGGCTAGGAGGCATCTCCGTTGCGACGCTTGCGCGGCTCGCGTACCTTGCGCGGCAGGAACTCGCGCTCGACGTACCGGCCGATCTTCCAGGTGACGAAGGCGTCGGTCCCGGCGCCGACGAGGCCGCCGACGACGGGGACCCGGCGCCCTACCGTGGTCGCGAGCCGCTTGCCGGCGGCGCGGGCGATCAGCTCCGAGGCCACCTCGTTGGCGAGCTCGGTGTCGAGCGAGCTGTCGTAGACCGCCGCACTGGCCAGCTCCATCGGCGTACCGGGAAGCGATCGCGCCTTCACGAGCTTGAGGATCTTCTCCTCGCCGAGCAGGCAGGTCAGGATCGCGGCCCGGGTGCGCGGGTCCTCGAGGTCGTAGCCGCGCAGGTGCACCATGCCCGCCACCATCCGGCACTGGATCAGCGCCAGGCCGGTGATGTTGGCGGGGACGGTGACCGGCATCGTGACCAGGCCCCCGACGTTCGTCGCGAAGCCCTGCAGGCCGGCGTAACGGACGTGGTTCTCGATAACGTCGTGGGAGGCACGCTCCAGGTCGCCGTCGTTCTGGGCGAGCTGCTTGTCCGCCGCTAACGCAGCGCTCGGCAACGGGCCGACGCCGGAGATCGCCTTCGCGAGCGCCTGGTGGACGAAGGACGCGGACAGGTTCGGTGCGATCTGGGTGACCCGGGGAGCGAGGGCCGCACCTACGCGCTTGGCATAGCTCATGGAGCCAGCCTAGACAGGGTGTCCTCCTGCTCGTCGAGTCCGCGGGAACCCTGTTGGATGGAGTCGTGCCCCTCGACCCCGGACCCACGCGCTGGCAGCTGCCGACGCCGCGTTCGGATGCGGGCGACCTGGTCGCCCTCGGTGCGGATCTCGAGCCGGCTACGGTGCTCGGGGCGTACCGGGCCGGGCTCTTTCCGATGCCGGTCGGGGGCGACCTCGGGTGGTGGTCTCCCATCGAGCGCGGGATCCTGCCGCTCGACGGGCTACGAGTCTCCAAGTCCCTGCGTCGTTCGGTACGTCGTTACGAGGTGCGGGTCGACACCGCGTTCGCCGACGTCCTGGCGGCTTGCTCCGACCCGGGCCGAGACGGAGCTTGGATCGACGACTCGATCACCTCGGCGTACCAGCGCCTGCACGAGCTGGGTTGGGCGCACTCGGTCGAGACCTGGGCCGACGGGGAACTGGTCGGCGGCCTCTACGGGCTTGCGGTCAACGGGCTCTTCGCCGGGGAGTCGATGTTCTCGCGAGCCACGGACGCCTCGAAGGTCGCCCTCGTTCACCTGGTCGACCTGCTGACTGACGAGCACGCCGCGTCCCGGGTGCTCGACACCCAGTGGCAGACCGACCACCTGGAAACCCTCGGTGTGATCGAGATCCCGCGCGAGGAGTACTTCGAACGCCTGCGTACGGCGCTCTCGCTGCCGCTGCCGGCCGTCTTCGCGTGATCGGGAACGGGCGTCCTCAGACCACCATCGGGGTGCCGGCGTCGCTGACCATCGGCCGGCCCGCAGCGGACCATTCGAGCATCCCGCCGTCCAGGTTCACCGCGTCCATGCCGCGCTGCACGAGGTACCCGGTCGCCTGGCCCGAACGCCCGCCGACCTTGCAGACCACGAGCACCTGGGACTCGGTCGGCAGCTCGGCGGTGCGCTCGATCAGCTCGCCCAGCGGGATGTGCAGCGCGCCGTCGATGCGGCCCTGCGCCCACTCGACCGGCTCGCGGACGTCGAGGACCACCAGTGCCTCGGGGAGCGGGTCGGGGACCTGATCGATGGTGACCGTGGGGATGCCGTTCATGCGCCAAGTCTAGGTGGACTCGCTGCCGCCCGAAGCCCCACTGGACCAGCACGGCCGTGCCCGCTGCGGCAGACTGGCGGGATGCTGCACCTGAGGATCACGACACCGGCCGACCTGACCGACGAGGTCCTCGCCGTCCTGGACGGCGACGAAGCCGTGAGCAACGTGGCGGTGCTCCGCGGAGCCTCGATCGAGCCCGAGGGAGACCTCGTGCTCGTCGACGTCGCTCGCGAAGGTGCCAACGCGATAGTCGAGCGCCTCGATGCGATCGGCCTTCCGCAGCGCGGGACCATCCACGTCGAGCCCATCACGACCTGGGTCTCCCGGGCCGGGTACGAGGCCGAGCGCCGTACGCCGGGCAGCAGCTCCGACGCGGTGGTGTGGGCCGAGGTGACGCAGCGCGCGTACGAGGACTCCGAGCTCAACTGGACCTACCTGGCGTTCATGACGCTGGCGACCCTGCTGGCCAGCATCGCGATCATCCTGGACTCCCAGATCCTGGTCATCGGAGCGATGGTGCTCGGCCCCGAGTTCGTCGCGGTCGCGGCCCTCGGCCTGGCCGTCGTACGGGGCCGCTGGCACCTCTTCGGGCTGGCGTCGCGGACCTTGGTCATCGGGTTCCTGGTGGCGATCGGGATCACCACGCTGCTGGTGCTGGTCGCCCGCGCCGTTGGCTGGGTGGTCACCGAGGACGTGACCCGCGACCGCCCGGGGACGGCGTTCATCTACGCGCCCGACAAGTGGTCCTTCATCGTCGCGGTGATCGCAGCCGCGGCCGGGGTGCTCTCGCTGACTTCCGCGAAGGTAGGGGGGCTCTCCGGGGTCTTCATCTCGCTGACCACCATTCCGGCCGCCGGCAACGTAGCCCTCGGGCTCGCCTTCGGCCTCTTCGACGAGGTCAGGGGCAGCACCCTCCAGCTCGGGATCAACGTCACCGGGATGGTGATTGCGGGAGCGGGAACGCTCGCCATCCAGCAGTGGGTCGGGAGCCGGTCCGACCGCCGCCGACGCCGGGTCGCCGAGCGGGCTGCCTGACCTACTTCAGCAGCTTGGACATCCGCCGGTCGGCCAGCGGCTTGCCGCCGGTCTGACAGGTGGCGCAGTACTGCAGGCTGCGGTCGGCGAAGGAGACCTCGCGGACGGTGTCGCCGCAGACCGGGCACGGCTGACCGGTCCTCCCGTGGACCGCCATGTTCGACTTCTTCTCGCCCTTGAGCTCGCTGGCCGGCAGACCGTCGGCACGCTTCACCGCATCGGTCAGCACCGTCCGGATGGTGTCGAAGAGAAGCGTGAGCTCGAACTCAGAGAGGCTGTTGGCCGGTTTGAACGGCGACATCTTCGCGGCGTGCAGGATCTCGTCGGAGTACGCGTTCCCGATCCCGGCGATGGTGCTCTGGTGCCGGAGGACGCCCTTGATCTGGGCCCGTCCGGCCTCCGTGAGGATCTCAGCCAGTACGTCGGGGGTGAACGCCTCGGCCAGCGGGTCCGGCCCCAGCCGGGCGATCCCTTCGACGTCTTGCGGGTCCCGGACGACGTACAGGGCCAGGCTCTTGCGGGTGCCGGCCTCGGTGATGTCCAGGCCGCTCCCGTTGTCGAGGACGATCCGTGCTGCGAGCGGCGACTTGTTGTTCGGCTTCACCGGAAGTGTCGGGACCTCGTCCTTCCAGCGGATCCAACCCGCCAGCGCGAGGTGCAGGACCAGGTGGGTGCCGGAGACGTCGAGGTCGAGGAACTTACCGTGTCGACTGACGCCGTCGACCAAGCCTCCGGCGAGTGCCGAGATCGGGGGGTCGTAGGTCTTCAGGCAGCTGAAGTTCGCGAGGTCGACCCGGACGATCGCGCGACCGTCGAGCCGCTTCGCCAGATCGTGGGCGAGCGCTTCCACCTCGGGCAGCTCGGGCATGGGCTCACGGTACGTGAACGAGCACAGCGACGATCACCGAGCGGGAACGTGATGGTGCTCGACTTCCCGGCAGGGTCAGCAGAGTCCGAACAGGTGCGCGAACCGGCTGCACGGCGGAGCCGTGGGGGTCGGCGTCGGCGACGGCTGGGGAGCCGCAGTGGTCGGTGTCGAGCTCGGCTGCGGTGTCGAGCTCGGGCGCGGTGTCGGGCTCGGGCGTGGGGTGACTGACGGCTCGAGGGGGAGCGGGGCGACCGCTGAGGGCGCGGTGGGGCTCGCGGACGGCGTCGGGGTCGTGGAGGCTGCCAGGCGTGGCGGCGGCTTGGGTTGTGGTCCGGTCGAGGGAGGAGTTACTGACTCGAAGACGTCCGGAAGCCCGGTCGCGGTCTGGCTCGGGTCCGTGGCCGCTGCTGGCGTGCCGTCCGGGCCGTTCAAACCCGAGATGACGAGGACGCCGACGGCGGTCGCTGCGACCGCAGCGACCGCGACCGCAGCGATCCGCGCCCGGCGGTCACGGAGGAACCCGAGGCGGGAGACCGCTGGAGCGGCGTGGAAACCGCCGGGTTCGGACGGCGTCGGTGCGACGACGGGGCGCACGCTGGGGTGCGTATCGGGGACCGGGGCTTCGCTCACGGCTGCGGCTGACTCGAACGGCTCGAACGGCGCCGGGTCCTGGAGCCCCGGGATCAGGACCGCTGGGACGACCACGTCATCCAGCGGGACCGGTACGGCGGGCGCCGTCACGTCGCGGTCGATCAGGGCGTTGATGGCGACGTTGCTGAACACGAGCTCGTGGAACGCCTCGGTGCACCAGGCGCACTCGCTCATGTGGACCCAGGTCTCACCCGACAGCGACGCCGAGCGGGTGACGGCGCCGGCCATCGCGCCGTGGGCCGCTCGGCAGGCCGCGTCCTCGGCGTACTCGGTATGCGCGGCCAGGTAGTCACGCTGCAACGCGGTCAGGGCGCTGTGCCGGACCTCGACAGCCTCGGAGAGGGGGACGTTGAGCGCCTCGGCGATCAGCTGGTCGGTGTGCTCGCCGGCGATCGTCAGCCAGAGGACCTCCTGGTCTTCGGGGCGAAGATCGGCGAACGCGCGGGTCATCATCGGGGAGGTGAACACCTCGGGCGGCGAGGTCGTCGACCGGGACGCCGGCGGCGGATCGTCGCCGACGCCGAGCTCGGTCACCGCGGCGACCACGAAGGCAGTCAGGTCCTCCCGGGGTCCGCGGCCGACAGCGATCGCAGCGATGGTGGCGATCAGCGCCTCCGCGGCGAGGCCGGGGACCTCGTCGGGCTCGACGTACGTCCGGGCAGCGCTCAGCGCGATCGACCATTGGCCGACCCACAAACATGCGGCAGCGCCGACGTCGCCGAAGCCGATCCCGTCGGTGACCTCAGCGTCGCTGAGTACCACGGTCCCGAGCGTGATTGCCATGTGACCTCTCCCAAGTCGGTCCCAATCGCGATCGATCCTACGTGCATCCGAGCGTCCGGTTTGCCCCGTCCTCCTGGTGATACGACTCGCTAGGTCAATCTAAGGAAATCCCTATACACCCCGATAGCGTCCGATCATGGACCCGATCAGAAACCCCTACGCGCCCGGCGCCGGTCAGCGGCCGCCGGAACTGGCCGGTCGCGACGATCAGCTCGGCGCGTTCGACATCGTGCTGGAGCGCGTCGCCAAGGGCCGTCCGGAACGTTCCCTGGTGCTGACCGGCCTTCGTGGCGTCGGCAAGACGGTGCTCCTCAACGCGCTCCGCTCCGCCGCCGTACGACGGGGGTGGGGGACCGGCAAGCTGGAAGCACGTCCCGACCAACGGCTGCGCCGGCCACTCTCCAGCGCCCTGCACCAGGCGGTTCGCGAACTCGGCCACCCCGAGCCGGACCAGGTGGCTTCGGTCCTCGGTGTGATCCGGGCCTTCGCCCAGCGGGACACCCCGCCGGGCACCAAGCCTCGCGACATCTGGAACCCGGGCATCGACGTACCGGCTGCCAAGGGGCGGGCCGACTCGGGCGACATCGAGATCGATCTGGTCGAGCTCTTCACCGACGTCGGTGGGCTGGCGGCCGACGTCGGCAAGGGCGTCGCGGTCTTCATCGACGAGATGCAGGACCTGGGTCCCGACGACGTGTCGGCGCTCTGCGCGGCCTGCCACGAGATCAGCCAGTCGGGGTTGCCGATCATCGTGGTCGGCGCCGGGTTGCCGCACCTCCCGGCGGTGCTCTCGGCGAGCAAGTCGTACTCCGAACGGCTCTTCCGTTTCCAGCGGATCGACCGGCTGGGTCGCGATGCTGCCGACCAGGCGCTCTCCGCACCGGCGCTGGACGAGGATGCGGTCTTCGAGCCCGACGCCCTGGAGGCGATGTACGTCGCGACCGGCGGGTACCCCTACTTCATCCAGGCCTACGGCAAGGCGGTCTGGGATGTCGCCCCGACCTCGCCGGTCACTGCGGCCGATGTGGCTGTCGCCGCTCCCGAGGCCGAGACCGAGCTCGCGGTCGGCTTCTTCGGGAGCCGGTACGAGCGGGCGACTCCGGGGGAGCGCGACTACCTGCGCGCGATGGCCGATGCCGCCGTCACGATCGTCGAAGGCGGCGAGGAGCTCGACGCAGTCGAGTCCGTCTCTACCGCGGAGGTCGCGTCCGCGCTGGACAAGAAGACCCAGTCGCTCTCGCCCGCACGCGACGCACTGCTGAAGAAGGGGCTGATCTACTCCGGTGAGCGTGGCCGGATCGCGTTCACAGTTCCGCACTTCGGGCGGTACCTGCGAGAGCGGGGCTGATCGGCCGATCCAGCCGACTGCGTGCGGCCGAGGGGTCTCGGGAACCGGTTGTCCGGAGAGCTCGTCCTCCCGTCGTTCTTCCACACCTCGATCGCCGTGCCGATCATCGCGGCCGCAGTCCTGCTCGTGGTCGATTGCTGATGGCGGGGCTCGACCGCCACCTCCAGGCGCCGGCCCGGCCGAAGCTGATGACCATGTCAGCGCTGTCTCGGAGCTCGAGTTCTCCACGGTGCGCGACGGAGCAGCTGGTGCGCGGCGGTCTTCGACCCCTCACCACGGACTGGGCTTGAAGTCCTTCACGAAGCAGCCGTACAGGTCCTCGCCGGCCTCACCGCGCACGATCGGGTCGTAGACCCGGGCCGCTCCGTCGACCAGGTCGAGCGGCGCGTGCCAGCCCTCGGCAGCGATCCGGAGCTTCTCGGCGTGCGGGCGTTCATCGGTGATCCAGCCGGTGTCCACGGCGGTCATCAGAATCTTGTCGGTCTCGAACATCTCACCGGCGCTGGTCCGAGTCATCATGTTCAGCGCGGCCTTGGCCATGTTGGTGTGCGGGTGGCCGGGCCCCTTGTAGCGGCGGGAGAACTGGCCCTCCATCGCGGAGACGTTCACCACGTACGCCCGCTCGGCGCCGGCCCGAACTGCAGCGCGCATCGCAGGCCGGAGCCGGGAGACCAGCAGGAACGGTGCGATCGAGTTGCAGAACTGCACCTCGAGGAGCTCCAGCGGATGGACCTCCTCGACGACCTGGGTCCAGGAGTTGTTGGTCTGGGTGTCGGGCAGCAGCCCGCCCGCGTCGACCGCGGTCCCGGCCAGGTGCGCCTCCAACGAGGCGTTGCCGGCCTTCAGCGCCAGCGCGGTCATCGAGGCCGCGTTGTGCATCGCGAGCGCGTGCTCCTCGGCCTCGCCCCCCTCGGATGTCACCGTGTGCGCGACCGCGTGCGCTTGGAGTGCTCCGGCGATGGCTGCCGGGTGCGCCTCGGAGATCCGGTCGAAGGCGACCATCTCCGGAAGGCCGGCGGAGAGGCCGGGGAGGTCCGGGAGGGGAGCCCTCTCCAGTTCGAGCAGGTTCGCGTAAGCCCCCGGCGAGCGTCGTACGGTCTGGCAGGCGTTGTTGATCAGGATGTCGAGAGGACCTGCTGCGGCGACGTCGTCGGACAACGCGATTACTTGGGTCGGGTCGCGAAGATCGATGCCGACAATCTTCAATCGGTGCAACCAGTCCCCGGAGTCCTCCATCGCGGCGAACCGTCGTACGGCGTCCTTGGGGAACCGGGTCGTGATGGTCGTGTGCGCGCCGTCGCGGAGGAGCCGTAGCGCGATGTACATCCCAATCTTGGCGCGGCCACCGGTCAGCAGGGCGCGCTTGCCGGTGAGGTCGGTCCGTTGGTTCCGCTTGGCGTGGCTGAACTCGGCGCAGCTCGGACAGAGGTAGTGGTAGAACGCGTCGACCAGGGTGTAGTCGTTCTTGCAGATGTAACAGCCGCGCGGGTTGATCAGCTCGCCGGCGAACGCGCCCTGGGTGTTCGAGACCAGCGGGATGCCCTGGGTCTCGTCGTCGATCCGCATCCGGGACCCGGTCGCGGTGGCCTCGGTGACAGCCCGGTCGGCCGCAAGCTCGGCCTCGCGCTTGCGGATCCGGCGCTCCTTCTTGAGTGCCTTGTACATGTGCGACGCGGCCCGCTTCACCGTGGTGATGTCGGGATGCTCCTCGGGCAGGTGGTGCAGCTGCTCCAGCACCCGCACGGCGACCGCAAGCTCTGCGGGGTCGATGCCGTCGGCGGGGTCGTGGGTCACCGGCGAATCCTACGTCGGCGCGGTCTCCCGGCACCCGGGGCCGGGTGCTGGATGATCGGACCGACCGGCGGGTCCGGCGTACACCGGAACCTTGTCATTGCAAGGGCAGGCCGGGGCAGAATGGAGCCATGGGCGAGGGACGACCCCAGGTGGTCGCACACCGCGGGTCGAGCGCGGCCAATGCTGAGCACACGCTCGGTGCCTACGTCGCCGCGCTCGACGAGGGTGCGGAAGCGCTCGAGTGCGACGTGCGGCTGACCGCCGACGGGCACCTGGTCTGCGTCCATGACCGGGACCTGAAGCGGACCGCGCAGCAGCGGCGCCTGGTCTCCTCGATGGAGCTCTACGAGCTCGAGCAGCTCGACTTCGCCAGCTGGAAGCACCCGTGGGCCGAGCTCGACGACGAGGCTCCGGAGATGGACCCCGAGCTCGGCAAGGTCCTCACCCTGCGTCGGCTCCTGGAGACCGCCGCGAGCTACCCGCGCACGGTTGAGCTGGCCATCGAGACCAAGCACCCGACCCGGTTCGCAGGCCTGGTCGAGCGCCGCCTGGTCGAGCTGCTCGAGGACTTCGGCTGGGCGGGTGCCGACTCGCCGGTCCGGGTGATGAGCTTCTCCTGGATCGCGCTGCGCCGCGTACGACGCCTGGCCCCGGACCTGCGGGTGGTCTTCCTGATGGACAGCCCGACCGACTGGGTCCGAGTCCGGCCTTTTGCCGACAACGACTGGATCGCCGGCCCCGGGATCAAGCTCGTGCGCAAGCATCCGGAGCTGATTCGCAAGATTCGGGAGTCCGGGACGGAGGTGCACGTCTGGACGGTCAACGAGCCCGCCGACGTCGATCTGTGCGTCGAGCACGGGGTCTCCGCGGTGATCACGGACATCCCCGGTCCGACGCTCCGATACCTCACCAGCTGAGACGTCGATCACTCGAGGTTTCGACCCCGTGGCCGGTGGGCAGCGTCCACCTCGTCGTCTGTCGTCTTTGCCGGAGGCTCCCTTTGACTAGTTCCCTCGCAGCCCCCCTGCAGGGCCCTGTGTCACTGAGCGTCCCGTTTTCACCTGCGAGCGCGGGCGAGGCCCGACGGGCTCTGGTGAGCTGGCTCACCTACCAGGAAGCCGACGACTCGGTCGTCGAGGACGCCCGCCTAATCGTGACCGAGCTGGTCGCCAACGCGGTTCGGCACGCGGCGCCGCTGAACAACGGCACCATCCTGATCCGGTGGCGTCGGGACGAGGACTGTCTGCTGCTCAGCGTCAGCGACGGCGGCGGCGCCCACGACCCGGCGCTGGCGGCGGTGGGGCCCGAATCCGAGCACGGCCGGGGCCTGTCCATCGTCGACGCCCTGAGCATCCGCTGGTGGGTCGAGCGCACCCGGCGCGTGCACGTGGTGCACGTGTACCTGCCGCTGAGCTGACCGCTGACCGGGTACGGCTAGCCTTCGGCGCATGGGTAAGAAGTCACGGGTCAAGACACGCTCGTCAGCAGCACAGTCCTCCGCAGCGCAGGTCGCCGCCGGTCAGAGTGCCGAGGGTGAGGTCGGACCGCGGCAACCGTGCCCGTGCGGCTCCGGCCGCAAGTACAAGTCCTGCCACGGCAGCCCGTCGGGTCCGCCGGCTGTCTTCTCGGCCCGCCCCTTCGCCGGGCTCCCCGGTGAGACGGATCTGATCGCGCTCCGGGAGTTCGTGCCGGTTGCGACTGCGCCGCTGAAGGTGATCGGCTCGGACCGCACCGTCACGCTCTGCACCCTCCTGCCGGGCGCGGCCCCGGCCCTCGTCCGCCGGGACGGCACGATCCTGCTCGGCCTCCAGGTCCAGCACGGGTATGGCGACCCGAGCCGCGACCTTGCCGCCGTACTCACTGCTGCGCTCGCGGCAGAGCCGGGTGCGATGATCGGTCTGACCGAAAGCCCGGGCGAAGGCCCCAAGCTCCAGGACCTCGTCGAGGGTGACCTCGAGGTCACCGTCCAGGACGGGTTCGACTTCTGGATCGACGAAGATCCGGATGGCTCGACGGCTGCACTGTTGGAGCAGGCCAATGGCGAGATCGCGCCGACGGTCCGCCTCGACGGCGTCGACGCGGCGTACTGGACCTCGCTGGGCGAGCGCGAGTTCCTGCGCTGGGTCCGCCCCGAGGACGAGGACCTGCTCCTCGACGCGCTGGCGCGCCTGCACGCCGCTGGAGCAGACCACCTGGTCGAGGGAGGTCGGCTGATCGGAATGTTCCGAGCGCACGGCGTCCTGGTCCCGGTCTGGGACCTGCCGCAGGGCACCGGGGCGGACGCACTGGTCGCGCCGGTAGCCGCCTTCGCCGAGCAGGTCAGCGCGACGCTGGCCGATCCGCGGGCGCTGGAGACGAACGAGCGCTCGGTGCGCGCCGGTTTGGCCAGCCGACAGCTCACGATCCGGTAGTCGCCGCGACCGCTGCGGCCAAGTGCGTGAATCCTTGGCGCAATCCGGCTGCGTGTTCTAGAGTCTGATTTGCCCGGTCGGTGTTGCATCCCCCGTCAACATCGGCCGGGTCTCATGTCTTCGGATCTGGTGGGCCTGCGGCCACCGTCGGGCCTCCGGACAGGTGCCCGAACAGGTGCCCGAACAGCTGGCCGGGGAGGCCCTAGGCGCCGATCTCGTCGCGGGCGATCGGGCAGCTCATGCAGCGCGGACCACCACGCCCGGAACCGAGCTCGGACCCCGCGATCGCGATCACCTCGATGCCGGCAGCCTCCAACCTGCTGTTGGTCTCGAGGTTCCGCTCGTAGGCGACCGCAAGCCGCGGCGCGATCGCCAGGGTGTTGTTGCCGTCGTCCCACTGCTCGCGCTCGGCGGTCACGGAGTCGAGACCGGTGTCGATCTGATGCAGGGTGTCGATCTGCATCGCCTTCGCCGCCGCGATCAGGAACGGCTCGGCGGCGGCGACAGCGAGCCCGCCGTCGCGAGGCGTCACGGCGTACGCGCGCAACTGGTCGGCGACGTTGGGGTACATCACGATCTTGTCGGTGTCGACCATCGTGCAGACGGTGTCCAGGTGCATCGTCGCGCGCTCCTGGGCGATCGGGACCACCAGCACCGTCTGGGCCAGTCCGTTCGCGAAGATCTGACGGGCGAGCCGCTCGGCCCCGGCCGGTGTGGTCCGTTCGCCGACCCCGACCGCGACGACCCCGGCAGCCAGCAGCAGTACGTCGCCGCCTTCGACGTACTCGTAGCGGGCGCCGTGGATCCGCTCCACGCCGGTGAACCGGGGATGCGTGGAGTAGATCAGGTCGGTCAGCTGGGACTCGCGCACCCGTGCGGGCATCGCCAGCGAGGTGATCGCGACCCGGTCGCGGATCCAGACGCTGGAGTCCCGGGTGAAGAGCAGGTTCGGCAGCGGGTCGATCAGGAAGTCGTCGTGGGCCAGCAACGAGGTGACCAGGCCGAACCCTCCCCGGACCTCGTCGTTGCGGACGCCCGCGGTCAGTACCAGCGCGAGGGCCTCAGGGGACAGGTCGGCGAGGGCCACGGCCAGGTAGTCGCGGAGCGAGTCCCCCAGGTGCAGCGAGGTCAGTACGTCGGTGACGGCGCGGTCGCGCGCACCGGGTACGGCGAGCGCGTCGACCAGCAGGTCGGTCAGGTAGAGCACCTCGACGTCGTGGCCGCGCAGTGCTGCAGCGAACGCATCGTGCTCGTCCTGGGCGCGGCTGACCCACGGGATCCCATCGAAGAGGAGCTTGTCGTTGTTGCGAGGGGTCAGGCGCTTCAGCTCGGGGCCGGGCCGGTGCAGCAGGACGGTCCGCAGCCGACCGACTTCACTGCTGGCGCCCCAGGACATGGCTCGACAGTACTTGGCCGACGGCCCGGGAGAGCGGCTACTTGATCAGCTCGTAGAGGGTGAGTGCCGACAGGACCAGGCAGATGGTGGCGCCCGCGTAGAAGACGAGCGAGAGCCGGACGCGCTGCAGCAGGAACCGGCCGGCGATGACGGCGAGTCCGGAGACCGCCAGCAGCGCAGCCCAGGCGCCGACAAAGACGCTCACCGGGTCGTCGTACTTGCCGACGAGGCTGATGGTGAGCAGTTGGGAGAGGTCCCCCCATTCGGCGGCGAAGAGGACCACGAACGACGAGACGACCGCAGCAAGACCGGTCTTGGCCCCGGCCTTCGTCTCGCTGGTCCTGTCCAGGTAGTCGGCCTCCGTCTCGGCCTCCTCGGCACCGGCTTTCGGTGCCTCCCGGATCAGCAGGACCGCGCCGGCCAGGAAGATCACGGCCGCCACGCTGCGGACCACGTTGTCGGGGAGGAAGGTGATCACCTGGCCGACCGAGACCGCGATCAGCGTCTGCAGGAGGAAGGCGAGACCGACGCCGACCCAGACCAGGATCCCGCGGTAGCGGGTCGAGAGCACCAGCGTCGCGATGAAAGTCTTGTCGGGCAGCTCGACCACGAAGATCGCCGCGAAGCTGAGGGCGATGACGGCGATGTCCACCCGACAAATCTACGAGGTGGCGACGCGAGGCGAGCTGGCGCCTCGGCTGGTGCTTCCGCTCTCGTGATGGGCGGTGCTCCGGAGTAGGACTGGACACCGAGGATCGACCACCGTGAAGGAGCTACTTCAACGTCGAGGACGTCGGTCAGTCGCCGCGGGACGTGTCCGCGGGGTAGACCCCAAGGATCTTCACCTCGGTGGTGAAGAACGCGAGCTCCTCCAGGGCGTTCATCAGTGCCGTGTCCTGGGGGTGACCGTCGACCTCGGCGAGGAACTGGGTGGCAGAGAAGTGACCGCCGACCATGTAGCTCTCTAGCTTTGTCATGTTGACGCCGTTGGTCGCGAAGCCGCCGAGCGCTTTGTAGAGCGCTGCGGGCAGGTTGCGAACGTTGAAGATGAAGCTGGTGACGACCGGGCCGTTGTCCCGCGGTGCCTCCACATAGTCGCGGGAGAGGACCACGAAGCGAGTGGTGTTGTGGTCCTCGTCCTCGACCTCGGAAGCGAGGATCTTGAGTCCGTAGATCTCGGCGGCCAGGGGTGGTGCGATCGCCGCCTGGGTAAGGTCGGCGGCCTCGGAGACCTCGCGTGCTGCGCCTGCTGTATCTCCCGAGATTACTGGGGCGAGGCCGTGCTCGCGGATGATCCGGCGGCACTGGCCGAGCGCATGCACGTGGCTGTGCACGGTCTTGATGGTGTCCAGGCTCGCGCCCGGCACTGCCATCAGGTCGAAGCGGATCCGCAGGAAGTGCTCGGCGATGATGTGCAGGCTGGACGCCGGCAGGAAGTGGTGGATGTCAGCGACTCGCCCTGCGATCGAGTTGTCGATCGGGATCATCGCCAGGTCGGCCTCGCCGCCCTCGACCGCCGCGAAGACGTCCTCGAAGGACGCGCACGGGATCGGCTCCGAGTCCGGGTAGTGCTGCTTGCACACCAGGTGGGAGTTGGCGCCGGGTTCGCCCTGGTAGGCGATGCGTCGTGCGGTCACAAGGGCGATGGTCCCATGCCGAGGCCGCTTCCACTGCGTTGATTCCGCCGACCGCGGTGCGGACGGCCGGAGTCATCGGCCGGGGCGAACCAGACCCGACTCGTAGGCGAGCACAACCAACGGGGTCCGGTCCCCCAGCTGGTGACGGGTGAGGACCTCTGAGACGTAGCCCTTGACGGTCGACTCGGCCAGGTGGAGCCGGGTCGCGAGGTCGGTCCCGGAGTGCCTGCCGGATCGCGGGCCGACGGGAACCTACGCTGCCGAGGTGAACACTGCGCTCTCGGTCCTCGCGCTCCTGGTCGCCCTGGTGGCGCTCGGAATCCAGCTTCGCCAGCATCGTCGGCCCGCCGCGGCGGACCCGGCGGACTTCGACGACCTTCCCGAAAACGCCCTCGGTCTGAGGCACGAGGTTGCCGCCCTGCGCGGAGAGGCGGCCAGCGCCTTGAAGAATCTCGCCGTCGTCCGGTACGACGCCTTCGGTACCGACCCGTCGAGCAGGGCGGGCGGGGCGCTGTCCTGGTCGCTGGCGCTGCTCGACGACCACGGGGACGGAGCCGTGATCACCTCGATCCACGGTCGCACCGAGGCTCGTACCTACGCCAAGTCGCTCATCGACTGGTCCTGCGAGCAGCCGCTCTCTCCCGAGGAGATCGACGCCATCGCCCGGGCCCGGGGCTAGGCAGCAGGCTCGAGCAGGAAGACCGGGATCAGCCGGTCGGTGCGCTCGGCGTACTTCGCGTAGTTCGGCCAGGTCCTGATCATGTGCTGCCAGATCCGGTCGCGCTCCTCGCCGGTGAGTTCCCGCGGAACCGCCGGGTGGGTCTCGCCCCGAACGCCGACTGTGACGGTCTGGCCGGTCTGCGCGGCCGCGCGGACGTTCACCACCCACACGGGTGGTTTCGGGCCGCCGAAGTTGGAGCCGGCAACCAGGTGCCCGGCGGCGTACGGGACGCAGAGGAGTGGCGTGGAGCGGGGAACGCCCGACTTCCGGCCGACCACGGTCAGCATCAGGTTGGGCAGCCCGGCGATCCGCAGGATCGAGAGGCGGCCACCGGTGATCCGTTGGATCAGCTTGTCGAGCCAGGTGATCTGCGGCAGCAGACGCGGCATCCAGGAGATCGCACCGATCTTGATGGCCAGCGGCGTCAGCATTCCCATGACGCGGAGTCTACGGTTCCTGCTCAGCGCGGGACGCGGACCAGGAGCCGGCCGTGGTCGCACTCGGCGCGCAGCTCCTTGCCGGGGAGGATCAGGTCGCCGTCGAGCTGGCGCGGCGTCGCCGCCGGTGTCCGTACGACGACCGAACGCCCGGTCATCCGGACGATCGTCTCGTCGGTGCGTTTGTCCTTGGTCAGGACCCGGGCCGCTATCGGGAGCCAGGAGAGGAACCGACGCGGGTAGAGCAGCACCACGTCGAGCTGGCCGTCGTCGATCGCCGCGTCGGGGATCAACGGCATCCCGGCCTGGAGGTTGCCGACGTTGCCGATCACCACGGTCCGGGCACGGTGCTTGGTGAACGGCGCCCCGTCGACGGAGACCTCGACCCTGATCGCCGGGAACATCAGCGACTTCAACCCCGACCAGACGTAGGCGAGCCAACCGACCTTCTTCTTGAAGTCCTCGTTGACGCCTTCCATGATCGCGGCGTCGAAGCCCATGCCCGCCATCACCAGGAAGGTCGCGTCCTCCATGGCGTCGCCGGAGACCCGCACCATGTCAATCGCGCGGTCCTGACCGTTGAGGCCGACATCGATCGCGGCCCGGAGGTAGAGCGGGATCGAGAGGTTGCGAGCCAGCAGGTTGCCCGTGCCTGCCGGGATGATTGCGACCGGGATACCGGTACCGGCGAGCTCCTCGCAGACCGCGCGCGCGGTGCCGTCACCGCCGATCGCGATCACCAGGTCGGCGCCGGAGACTGCTGCCTCGTGAGCCATCCGGTACCCGGTGTCCTCGACGGTGGTCTCCCACCACATCACCTCCGTCCAGCCGGACTCGGCGGCCATCTTCTCCACCATCGCGCGGAAACCGGCCGGGTCGTCGACCTTGACCGGGTTGAGGATCGCCGCGGCTTTGCGCTGGCCCCGCGGGATCGCCTCCGGGAGCGGGTCGTTGGCCAGGGCGATCGACCGGGGCTGCGGGTCGAAGACGAAGAGGGAGGTGAGCACGACCGTTGCACCCAGCAGGAAGCCGGCCAGCACGTCGGAGAGGTTGTGGACCCCGAGGAAGATCCGGTCGGCCCCGACGACCAGGGCGACGGTGACCGCGGCGACGGCGATGGCCCGACGCAGACCGCGGCGCCGGAGCAGCATCATCGCGAGCACGATCGCAACCCCGGCGGCGGCGGAAATCCCGCTGGAGTGGCCGGACGGGAACGAAAAACTCTGCAGGGTCTCGATCGGGTTGTCCAGCTCGGGGCGTTGGCGACCGATGAGCAACTTGAGCCCGGTAGTGGCGGCCGAGGTTGTCGCCATCACCAGGACCGACCAGATCGCGGCCCGACGGTGGTTCTTCGCGAATAGCGCGACCGCCACCAGGACGGTCAGAACCGTCAGCGCGAGAGTGCCGGTGAGCCGGCCCGTCCAGATGAACGTCTGGCGGGCCCACCCGTTCTCCGAGGTGAACTCGTACGGCCAGCGGCCGACCTCGGTGTCCATCTCGAGGATGCCGGCGGCTGACTTGGCCACCAGAGCGGCCAGGACCAGGAAGGTGAAGGCGCAGAGCACCGCCGAGAGCTGGGCCGCCAGTCGTCGGCGGGAAGTCTCGATCACGGGTCGAGGTTACCGAGTGCAGCGAGGATCACGGCCGGATGCTACCCGCCGGGTCGGCACCTGCGGGCGTCGCGGGGGAGGCCTCCAGCCGGATCAGGACGCTCTTGGAGGCGGGGCTGTTGGACACCGTCGCCACCGCGCCGAGGGGGACCAGCACGTTCGTCTCGGGGAAGTACGCCGCCGCACAACCGCGAGCGGTGGCGTAGGCGACGATCCGAAAACGCTCTGCCCGACGCTCGCCGTCGGTCCAGACGCTGACCAGGTCGACGTACTGGCCGTCGGCGAAGCCGAGCTCGGCGACGTCGTCCGGGTTCACGAAGACCACCCGACGCCCCGCCTTGATCCCGCGGTAGCGGTCGTCGAGTCCGTAGATGGTGGTGTTGAACTGGTCGTGGCTGCGCAGCGTCTGCAGCAGCAGGTGGCCCGGCGGTACGACGAGAGCGTCCAACGGGTTGACCGTGAACCGGGCACGGCCGGTGCTGGTCGGGAACTCGCGCCGGTCCCGTGGCGGGTGCGGCAGCGCGAACCCGCCCGGACGGTGCGCCCGCTCGTTGAAGTCCTCGAAGCCCGGTACGACGCGGGCGATGTGGTCGCGGATCCGGTCGTAGTCTCCGCGCAGCCCCGCCCAGTCCGGGCCGACACTGCCGGACTCGGCAGCGGGCAGCAGCGCTTCGGCCAACCGGGTCACGATCGCGACCTCGGAGAGCAGCGACGGACCGGCCGGGTCGAGCCGGCCGCGCGAGTGGTGCACCATCCCCATCGAGTCCTCGACGGTGACGACCTGCGGACCTGCCGCCTGGTCGTCACGCTCGGTGCGACCGAGACAGGGAAGGATCAGCGCCTCCTGCCCGCAGACGACGTGCGACTTGTTCAGCTTGGTGCTGACCTGCACGGTCAGGTCGAGGGCCGCCATTGCCGCCGAGGTGACCGCGGTGTCCGGGGTCGAGGCGACGAAGTTGCCGCCGAGGCCGAAGAAGGCGCGGACCTTGCCGGTCCGCATCGCGTGGATGGTGTCGACGGCGTCGAGCCCGTGATCGGTCCGCGGGGCGAAGTCGAACTCACGGCCGAGCGCGTCCAGGAACGAGTCGGGGGCCTTCTCCCAGATCCCCATCGTCCGGTCGCCCTGGACGTTGGAGTGGCCACGCACCGGGCAGAGGCCGGCTCCGGGCTTGCCGATGTTGCCGCGCAGCAGCATCAGGTTGGTGATCTCCTGGATCGTGGCGACCGCGTCGCGGTGCTGGGTGAGCCCCATCGCCCAGCAGACGATCACCCGCTCGGAGTTCCGGTAGCGCTCGGCCAGCGCTTCGATCTGCTCGCGGGCCAGGCCCGTGGTGGCGACTACCTCGTCCCAGTCGAGGTCGGCCAGATGGGCCACGTACTCGTCGTACTCGGAGCAGTGCGTGTCGATGAACTCCTGGTCGACCGCGCCGGCGTCGATGGTCAACCGGCCGAGCGCGGCGAAGAGGGCCTGGTCGCCGGCGAGCCGGATCTGCAGGAACTCGTCGGTGAGTTCGGTTCCTTTGATGAGGCCGACCGGGTTCTGCGGGTTGCGGAAGCGGCGCAGCCCGGCCTCGTCGAGGGGGTTCACCGTGACGATGTGGGCGCCGGGAGCCCCGTCCTTTCCCTTTTTGGCCTTCTCCAGGGCGCTCAGCATCCGCGGGTGGTTCGTCCCCGGGTTCTGGCCGACGACCATGATCAGGTCGGCGGCGTACAGGTCCTCGAGGCTGACCGACCCCTTGCTGATCCCGATCGAGTGCGCCAGCGCGGCCCCGCTGGACTCGTGGCACATGTTCGAGCAGTCGGGCAGGTTGTTCGTGCCGAACCGCCGCACCATCAGCTGGTAGAGGAACGCGGCCTCGTTGGAGGTGCGACCGGAGGTGTAGAACGACGCCGCGTCCGGCGTGGGCAGCCCCCGGAGGCGGTCGGCGATCAGGGTGAACGCGTCGTCCCAGCTGATCGGCTCGTAGTGGGTACCGCCCGGTGGGCGGTGCATCGGCTCGACGAGCCGGCCCTGCTGCCCGAGCCAGTAGTCGGAGCGCTCAGCGAGGTCTGCGATCGAGTTCTCGGCGAAGAACTCAGCCGTCACCCGCCGCAGGGTCGCCTCCTCGGCGACGGCCTTGGCGCCGTTCTCGCAGAACTCCGCCGTGGCCCGGTGGTCCGGGTCCGGCCAGGCGCAGCCGGGGCAGTCGAAGCCGTCTTTCTGGTTGACCCGCGCCAGTGTCAGCGCCGTACGACGCAGGCCCATCTGCTCGTTCGACATCAGGAGCGCCTTGGTCACTGCCACGACGCCGGCGGCGCTGTGCTTGGGCTTCCCGACCTCGAGCGCTGAGTCGTCGGGGTCGTCGGCCGGGGGGCGCTTGGTCACCGTGCCATTGTGTCCCACCCGTGCCTATCGGGCCCGGGGCTGTCGCCGGATATCCTCACCGGGTGATCGATCCGCGCGTACTCCGTGACCACCCCGACCAGATCCGTGCTGCCCAGGCGAAGCGCGGACTCTCCGGGGATGTGGTCGACTCCGCTCTCGCTGCCGACGAAGCCCGTCGTCACGCGATTGCGACGTTCGAGTCGCTGCGTGCCGAGCAGAAGGCGCTGAGCAAGCAAATCCCGCAGGCGCAGGGCGAGGAGAAGGGCGCACTGCTGGAGAAGACCAAGGTGCTCTCGGCTCAGGTCAAGGTCGCCGAGGGCGCCCAGAACGAGGCCGAGCGGGCCTGGCAGGACGCGATCCTCTCGATCCCGAATCCAGCCGCCGCCGAGACCCCGGCCGGCGGGGAGGACGACTTCGTGGTCCTGGAGACCGTGGGGTCTCCCCGGGATTTCGAAGCCGAGGGCTTCGAGCCCCGCGACCACATCGAGCTGGGCAAGATCCTCGGGGCGATCGACATCGAGCGCGGCGCCAAGGTCTCCGGATCGCGCTTCTACTTCCTCACCGGCGTGGGTGCCGAGCTCGAGTTCGCGCTGATCAACCTGGCGATGGAGCAGGCCCGTGAAGCCGGGTTCACCCAGGTGATCGCACCGTCGTTGGTCAAGCCCGAGGCGATGGCCGGGACCGGGTTCCTCGGTCAAGCGGCCGACGACGTCTACCGTATCGAGGGCCAGGACCTGTACCTCGTCGGGACCTCGGAGGTCCCGATGGCGGCGTACCACTCGCACGAGATCCTCGACGGCGCCTCGCTGCCGCTGCGGTACGCCTCGTTCAGCCCCTGCTTCCGGAAGGAAGCCGGCTCGCACGGTAAGGACACCAAGGGCATCATCCGGGTGCACTGGTTCGACAAGGTCGAGATGTTCGTCTACACCACCAGTGAGGACGCGGTCGCCGAGCACCAGCGCCTGCTGGAGTGGGAGAAGCAGTTCCTCGACAAGCTCGAGCTGGCCTACCGGGTGATCGACGTCGCGGCCGGTGACCTGGGGCTCTCGGCGATCCGCAAGTTCGACTGTGAAGCGTGGATCCCGACCCAGGGCAAGTACCGCGAGCTCACCTCGACCTCGAACTGCACCGAGTTCCAGACCCGTCGCCTCGACACCCGCGCCCGGATCGACGGTGACGTGAAGCCGATCTCGACCCTCAACGGCACTCTCTGCGCGATGACCCGGACGATCGTGGCGATCCTGGAGACGCACCAGCAGGCCGACGGTTCGGTCCGGGTACCGAAGGCCCTGCAGAAGTGGTTGGGCCGGGACGTGCTGACTCCGGTCGCGGCCGCGACGAATGGTGGTTGAGCTTGTCGAGCCCTTCTGACGGGTGGATCCCGAAGCTGGTCGCGCTCGACATTGACGGGACCCTGCTCATCCCGGACGTCGAGCACGGTTTCAGCACCGAGACGGTGACCGGACCGGTGACCGCGGCGGTCCTGGCCGCTGCCCGCGCCGGAGCACACGTCGTCCTGGCCTCCGGCCGCGCACCGTTGAGCATGGCCGGGGTCTCCGACCGGCTCGGCTTGACGCAGCTGGTCCAGGAGCTGACCGGAGAGCGGCTGCACGTCGTCGCATCGAACGGGTCGGTCGTCTTCCGGCACGCGCCGATGGAGGTCGCCCACGAGGTCCTCTTCGACGCGAGCGAGGCGGTGCGGACCGTGCTCGAGCACGTGCCCGGTGCAGCGGTGGCGGTCGAGGAGCACGGCCTGGGCTATCGCGTGAACCGGCTCTTCCCACCGGGTGAGCTCGACGGCGAGATGATCATCTGCGACCTCGACGAGATGATCTCGACCGAGGTCAGCCGAGTGATCATCCGGGACCCGGACTCCACCTCCGAGGACTTCGTGAACCTCGCCCGCCAGCTCGGTCTGCACGGCACCAACTACTTCATCGGCTGGACCGCCTGGCTCGACCTGGCGCCCGAAGGGGTCAGCAAGGCGAGCGGCCTGGAGTGGGTCTGCACGGAGCTGAGGGTCGACTCCCGCGACGTGCTCGCGATCGGCGACGGGCGCAACGACATCGAGATGCTCACCTGGGCTGGTCGCGGGGTGGCGATGGGACAAGGACCTGAGGTCGTCCGGCTGGCCGCGGACCACGTCACCGGCACTGTCCAGGAGGACGGCGCTGCCGTCGAGCTGCGACGCTGGTGGCCGTGACCGCCCTGGAGCCGGTGCTCACCACCCTCCGGCTGCGCCTCGAGCTGATCTCGTACGACGACGCCCGCGCGATGCTCGCCGGACGGCGCGGTCCGTTCTGGCACCCGGACTATCCGCGCCGTGACGACCTGGACGCAGCCGCGATGATCGCTGACGACGGCGGGACCTGGGGACCGCGTCACATCGTCCGAGCGTTCGACGACCTGGTCGTCGGCTCGATCGGGTTCTTCGGACCACCTCAGGCCGCCGAGGACGGGATTCCCGAGGTGGAGGTCGGCTACGGGCTGGTCGCGGAGGCCCGCGGGTTCGGCGCCGCCACCGAGGCGTTGCAGGGGCTGCTGAAGCTGATGGACGCCGGCCGGGTCCGGGTCCGCGCGCGGGTGCGACCGGACAACACCGCAGGTGTGCGCGTCCTGGCCAAAAGCGGTTTCACCCTGCTCCGCGGCGCCGACGAGGACGGCAACCTGGTGATGGCCCGGCCACTGCCTTTCGCTGGGGCGCCCAGCGTCCGTCCCGGCGGCTAGCTCCAGGCGGCCGGGTCCCGGCCGATGAATCCCATCAGTCGGTCCTGGGTGGGCGCGTCCGCGGCGACCTCGACCTTCGGGCCGTACTGACCGGACTGCCGGAGCATCTCGTCGAGCGGCTCCATCCCTGCGAGCATCGCTGCGCACCGGGTCTCCTCCAGCGCGACCGGCTGACCGGTTGCCTTAGCCAGGTCCCAGGTGTGCAGGAAGACGTCGGCGGTGTAGAACCGCTCGATCGCCTGGTCGAGGGGTACCTCGCCGAGGTGCGGGTTGGTCAGGACGGCGGCCGCCGTGGCCGGGTCGTCGAGGAGGTCCTGGACGGCGGCGGCATGGTGGGCCCAGGCGCCGGCTGGGTCGTCGGCGGCCGACGGTCCTGACGGCAGCGCGATCCCAGCACCGGACGCGAGGAACCCGGGAAGCCACTCGACCAGGTGGCCGACCACGTCCCGGGCCCGCCAGTCGGCGACCGGCGACTGCTGGTCCCAGGCTTCCGGTGCAGCGCTGTTCACCAGCGCGCCGAAGTTTCCGGCGGTGGCGCGATGGTTGTCGGCAGGGGTGGGGTTCTCGGACATCGGCTCTCCTCGATCGCGGTGGCTCCTGAACCGTAGCGACCCCGGACCCCTTTGTAAACCATTTGGTTGAATACGTCTCTCGCTAGGGTCGTTCCGTGCAGACAGTCCGGCTGGTGGCCACCGATCTCGACGGCACCCTGCTGCACTCGGACGGGACCATCACGCCACGGACCGCGGCTGCCCTGGTCGCTGCCGAGCAAGCCGGCCTCCTGGTCGTCTTCGTCACCGGCCGGCCGCTTCGGTGGGCCGTCGAGGTCTCCGACCACGTGGGTGGCCACGGCCTTGCGATCGTCTCGAACGGCGCGCTGCTCTGGGACGTCGCCGCGAAGGCGCCGGTCGCGGAACGAGCGATCCCGGTTCCGGTCCTGGCGGAGGTCGCCGACCGGTTGCGGGTCGCCGTGCCGGGCACGCACTACGCGGTCGAGACCCTGGCAGGCATCGCTCTGGAGGACGGGTTCCTGGAGCGGTACCCGGTACCACCCGGGGCCCGGCGGGGGAGCTTCGCCGAGATCGCCGACCGGCCGGCGTACAAACTGCTGGCCCGGCACGAGGAGCTCGAGGCGCAGGAGTTCTGGGACCGCGCCCGGAGTGCCGTCGGCGACCTGGTCGAGGTCACCTGGTCGTCCGGGACGGCCCTCCTCGAGATCAGCGGGTACGGCGTCACCAAGGCATCGACCCTGGAGGCGTTCTGCACCGAGCGCGGGATCCGGGCAGAGGAAGTCATCGCGTTTGGCGACATGCCCAACGACCTGGCGATGCTGGCCTGGGCCGGGACGTCGTACGCGATGGCGAACGCCCACCCGACTGTCCTCGAGGTTGCCGGCAACCTCGCCCCCACGAACGACCAGGACGGTGTGGCCCAGGTCATAGAGCAGGTGATCGGGTGGGGCCTCGACACCTCCCCGGGGCCGGGTCGAGGATGAACCCATGTCCACACTGAGGCGGTTCCTCCTGGTCCTGGCCGTCACAGTCGGGATGCTGGTGCTGACCCCGACGACCTCCTGGGCCTGCAGCTGCGCGGGGCAGTCGACCGCCGAGTACGTGGAACGAGCGGACACGATCGTCGACGGCACCCTGGTGTGGACCTCGACCAACGGCATCGAGCGGACCTACGGCCTCCGGATCGACCGGGTCTTCAAGGGCAAGGCTGCCCAGCGCGAGAAGGTACTGACCCAGGCCAGCGACGCCGCCTGCGGGTTGGGCGAGCTGGCTACCGACGAGCGCTACCTGTTCTTCATCAAGGGCCAGCACCTGGGCACCATGAGTGTCGATCTCTGCAACGGCAGCTCGGCGTACGACGCCGTCCGGGCCGCGGAGATCGAGGCGATCACCGGTGCGCCGACCGGGCCGACCGAGCTCGTCGCGCCGAAGACCGGTGCCATCGACCAGGACCCGATCGAGGGCACTCCCTGGTACACCGTCGTTGGTACGACGTTCGTGCTCGCCGCCGTCATTGGTGGCTTGATCTGGCTACGTCGCCGAGCCTGACCGGCTAGAGGTACATCCCGCCCGAGCTGCGATCGGCCACGGCCTCGGCGCCGAACTCGGCACCGCCCATCCCGGGCGGCAGCGCCTTGCGCATCTGCTCGAGCTGCGCACGGGCGGCCATCTGCTGGGCGTAGATCGCCGTCTGGATGCCGTGGAAGAGGCCCTCGAGCCAGCCGACCAGCTGGGCCTGCGCGATCCGCAGCTCCGACTCCGACGGGGTGGCTCCGCTCAGTGGCGTGATCAGGCGGTCGAGCTCGTCGCCGAGCTCGGGGGCCAGGCCCTGCTTGAGCTCGTTGATCGCCGTAGCGAGCACGCTGGCGAGCCGGGTCCGGCCGGCCTCGTCGACCGGGGCTGCCTTCACCTCGTCGAGGAGCATCCGGATCATGCTGCCGATCCGCATCACCTTGGCGGGTTCCTCGATGAGCTCGGTGACGTTCTCGCTGTCCTCGGCATCGGTGCCCAGCTCGGCGGCGGGGACTCCCTGCGGGTCGACGATCATGACCCGCGGGTCCTGTACTTCTTCGGGCTGCTGGCTGGACATGTCCGAAACTCTAGCCAACCGGGCCAGGGCTGGCCGGGTCCGACCTCTGACTGTCGCGGAGCTCAAATCCGCAGCAGGATCTTGCCGGTGTGCGCGCCCGACTCCATCAGGGCGTGCGCGTCCGCGACGTCGTCCAGCGCGAACTCGGCCCCGACCACGGTGCGGAGGCTGCCGTCGGCGACCAGCGGCCAGACGTGCTCCTCGACTGCCCTGCAGATCGCTGACTTCTCGGACGTCGGTCGGGCGCGCAGGGAGGTCGCTATCACGGCGCCGCGCTTGCCGAGCAGGCCGGCGATGTCGAGCTCGCCCTTCACCCCGCCCTGCATCCCGATGATCACCAGACGGCCCTCGGTGGCGAGTGCCTTCACGTTGGGGCCGAGGTACTTCGCCCCCATGTTGTCGAGGATGACGCCGGCTCCGCCCTCGGCCCTGAGGATCTCGACCCAGCGTGGAATCCCCGACGCGGCCTCCTCGCGGTAGTCGATCGCCCGCTCGGCGCCGAGGTCCAGGCAGAGCTGCTGCTTCTCAGAGGTACCGGCCGTCGCAAAGACCCGGGCTCCGAGCGCGGTGGCGACCTGGATCGCGAAGGTGCCGATCCCACCCGCTCCACCGTGCACCAGGAAGATCTCGTCGGGCCGCAGGTTCGCGACCATGAAGACGTTCGACCAGACCGTCGCGGCGACCTCCGGCAGGGAAGCCGCGGTGACCAGCGGCACGCCGTCCGGTACTCGCATCAGTTGCCCGGCCGGTACGACGACCTGCTCGGCGTACCCGCCACCGGCGAGCAGGGCACAGGCCTCGTCGCCGACCGACCAGCCGGTGACGTCCGCGCCGACGGCCCGGACCCGGCCGGAGCACTCGAGGCCGAGGACGTCGGTGGCGCCCGGTGGCGGCGGGTAGTGGCCCATCCGCTGGAGCAGGTCGGCACGGTTGACCGCGCTGGCGACGACATCGAGGACGACCTCGCCGGCACCGGGCTCAGGGTCGGGCAGATCGGCAACGACCAGGGCCTCGGGTCCACCAGGGGCAGGGGCGATCACAGCACGCATGGGCCCACCTTAGGGCGGCTCGCGCGTTCAGGCGTCGGCCGCGGCCAGCTCTTCCTCGACCTCGGGATCGTCGTCCTCGTGCGCGATCACGTCGGCCGGCTTGTCCCACCGCAGGGCGAGATCGGAGGCGGCGGCAGCCAGTCGCTCGACCTTGTCCGGGTCCCCGTCGCACCGTGCTGCGGCGTAGCCGAGCAGGAAAGTGGTGATCGGCGCGGCCGGCCGGGCCACGTTGTGGGCGGCATCCCGGGCCAGGTCCAGGATCATCGCTTCGTCGACGTCGACCTCGACGTCGAGCGCGTCACAGAGTTCGTCGATCCAGTCGTGCAGGTTCACCGTTCCACGATCACCCAGGGGCAGGGCGTGACGCAAGGGCCTACGCCGACGAAGGGACCTCAGTCCCCAAATGTTTCGCGCAGCGAGAGCAGGTCGGCCCAGGTGTCGAGGTCCTGGGTCTCCGAGCTGTACGCCGGGACTTGGACGATCCGGAGGGGCCCGACGAGGCTGCGCATGGAGAGCCCGTGCTCCTTCTCGTAGGAAGGCCGGGTCCGGTCCAGTGCGCTGGTCGAGTACGCCGCGCAGAGGTACTGGAGCCGACCGCTGTCGTCGACCAGAGCGGCGCCGTCGTTCTCGATCGCGTCGAGCAGGCGTCTGACCGTCGTACTGGTGACCAGGGGCATGTCGACCGCGAGTGCGACCACCAGGTCAGGGCGCCGAGGGAAAGCGCGGAGCCCGGCGAGTAGGCCGGCCGCAGGCCCACCGTTGGCGGGGTCCTCGCGGGTGAAGGTCACCGGCCGGGTGGTGGGGACGTGATCGCCGACGACGACCACCTCGGGCACATCGAGGAGCGCGCCGAGAGCGTGCTCGAGCAGCGTCAGTCCTCCGAGCTCGATCGATGCCTTGTCGGCACCGTCGAGTCGTACGGCGCTGCCCCCGGTGAGGACAACTGCACCGATCCTGTCGCTCTCCACGCCCGCAGTCTGCCACCGATGTGGCGTGCCGGAACGTCGCCGCGTTGAACGCCGGCGCCGGGTGCTGGCACTCTTGCCGTATGGGTGCGGTGATGCGGGTGGCGGTCTGGCAGCACGCTGCCGCGCTCGATCCGGCCGTCAACCGCGCTGCCCTCGCCGAGCTGAGCCCACCGGTCGGGACCGACTTGATCGTCCTGCCTGAGGCATTCGCGCGCGACTTCGGTGAGCCCGGCTCCGTCCTCGCGCCGTACGCCGAGCCGCTCGACGGCCCGTTCGTCACCGCTATCCGGGAGCTCGCTGACCGGTCCCGGACTGCCGTGGTCGCGGGCATGTTCGAGGAGTCTTCCGATCCGGAGCGGCCGTTCAACACGCTGGTGCTGGTTCATCCCGGCGGACTGGCCAGCTACCGGAAGATCCATCTCTACGACTCCTTCGGTCAGTGCGAGTCCGACCTGGTCAGCGCGGGGCCCGTCGAGCCGATGGTGGTGGAGATATGCGGGATCAAGGTCGGGATGATGACCTGCTACGACCTGCGCTTCCCCGAGCTCGCGCGGGCTCTCTCGCAGGCCGGCGCCGAGGTCATGGTCGTCCCGGCCGCCTGGGTGGCCGGGCCGGGGAAGGTCGACCAGTGGCAGACACTGCTGCGGGCGCGGGCGATCGAGAACGTCAGTTGGGTGGTCGCCGCGGCGCAACCAGGACCTCGGTACTGCGGGAACTCGATGGTGGTCACGCCGGACGGCGCGGTCGTCGTCCGAGCTGGGGAGGACGATGCCTGGATTTCCGCCGACCTCGACCTCGACACCGTCCACGAAGCCCGACGACGCAACCCGTCGCTGGGGAACCGGCGGATGTGAGGCGTTGCTAATCTCGGTAGTCGGTTTCGCGCGCACTCCGGACGAAGGGGGCACAGGTGTCTGGTTCTGACGGCAATCCGGAGCAGCTGCCTCCGGACAGCACGCCGGGGCGGCGTCGCGCCGCACCGGAGAAGCCTGCGCGTACGACCGGCGCGACCGGCTCCGTCCCGGCACCGACCCACGCCCGGCCCGCCGCCCGGCCAGCGTCCAGGCCGCCCGCCCCTTCCACGCTGTCGGCCCTCCCGTCCACCAACCGGCCGCCCGCCCGGCCTTCCCGGCGGGTCGGCGAACCACCGACGTACTCGCGGGTCGACGATCCGCCGGTCGATCGGGTCGGACCGGTTGCTGAGGTCCCGGTTGCCCATCCACCGGGACGCCGGGTGGCCTCGCCGGCTGCGCCGGCTCCGGTAGCCACGGAAGCGCCGGTGGTCGCTGACCAGGCACCGGCCCCGGTCGCCGAACCCGAGGTGCCTCCGGCGACGGAGGGTGGACCCACGACGCGACGCCGCCATGAGCCGAAGACCCGGCAGCCGAACCGCCCTCCCACCCGGACGCCCCGTACCGCCGCGCCCTCTCCGACGTCACGCTCGTCGACGAGCCAGCCTTCGACGAGCCAGCCCTCGGTGGGCAAAGCCTCGGCGGGCAAGCCGTCGGTGGCCAAGCCCGCGCCCAAGCGCCAGCCTGCCACCCGGACCCGGGACTGGACCCCGCCGACGTTCGGTGAGCGTGACGGCTGGCTCGCCGTACTCGTGGCCGGTGCTCTCGGGGTGGCGGTGGGCAGCCTCGCTCCGGACCTTCCGGACCTGGTCCGGCACGTCTCGGCGATCCTGGTCTCCGGTGCCCTCGCCTGGGGATTGGCCGTCCGTACCGGCGGCCGGATGGTCTGGGCCGCAGGCCTGAGCGTCGTCCTGGCGACGACCGCGGTGGCGACCGACTGGCAACCGCTGATGGCCGGAGCAGCTCTCGCGACCGGCGTCCTGGCCGCGACCCTCGCAGTGATGTTGACGACCCCTGCGGCCACCTTCGCCCTGGCGATCCGCGAGGTGCTGATCGCCACCGGCTTCGCCTGGGTCGGCGCACTCGGAGTGATCGGGTACGGCCCGGTGGAGGACCTGGACATCGACGTCGACCGCTTCGGGTACGTCGTCTTCGGCCTGGCGCTGGCAGGCACCTTCTCCCTGGTCTACCGGCTCGGCGCCGGTCTGCACGGACTCGGACGCCGCGGCTACGCGGTCGCCGGTGGGGCCGTGCTGATGCTGGTCGTCACCCTGGCCTACAGCGAGGCGGTGGCCCAGTGGGGCTCACGGGACCTCGTCGGGATGGTCGACGACCTTCGCGATGGGACCCGGTCGACCTTCGGCGCGGTCCCGCACCCGATCGTCGCCCTGCTCGGGTACCCGGCTCTGGTCTGGGGCGTGTTCATGCGCGCTCGGCGTCGGCAGGGGTGGTGGGTCTGTGCGTTCGGCGTCGCTGCGACCGCGCCGGCGACCTCGCGGCTGGTGGCCGCCGACCTCGACGTCAACAGCCTCGCGCTCGGCGCCCTCTACAGCCTGGTGATCGGTCTTGTCCTCGGCTACCTGGTGATCCGGGTGGAGCAGTCTTTCACCGGGACGCACGGTCGTCGCGCCCGACGTGACGAGGAAGCCGAGGCGCACCGCCCCGAGCCGCGTCGTACTCAGCCGTTGCGCTGACGACCGCCCCGAACCTGCGGGTAACCCCCGCGGCGCGGTACGGTCCCGAGCATGTCTGGCACGGCAACCTCAGAGATCCTCGCGGAGATGGTGGCGAGCGTGCTGTCGATCTCGGTGTCCGTCGGCGACCCGGTCGATGCCGGCGACACCGTGATGCTGCTGGAGTCGATGAAGATGGAGATCCCGGTGCTGGTGGAGACCGCCGGTGTCGTGCGCGCGATCCGGGTCGGAGCCGGTGACGTCATCCAGGAGGGTGACGTTCTCCTGGTGCTGGAGCACCGCTAGTACCGAGCTCGTCGGAGTGGCATCTACAATCGGCCTTCGGTGTCCGGACTTCGTCCGCACGCTGGGAGGGGTGCCGGAGTGGCCGATCGGAATCGCCTTGAAAGCGATCGTAGGGAAACCTACCGGGGGTTCGAATCCCTCCCCCTCTGCGGAATGATTCGCGTCTGACCTGGGGAAACGCGGATGGTGGCGTTTCGCACAGGTGCGGCCGGTCGGTGATACCGCGCTCCTTCGGCGCTCTGGCATCGGCGGAAGAGGGCCGTTTCGCTGCTGCGGACCTGCGGGGGTCCGCTACGGACCACCCGCGCCAAATGTGGGCTAGGCCGACCTTGGATCTGTGAGTTGTCGGGAGATAGAGTGATTGTCAGTAGCGATCGAGGCTGTCTGGTTGGCAGCTGAGCGAATAAGGCAAGTCGTGGCTAGCGACTCGAAACGTAGCCAGCGAATGACCGTCGAGCGGAGGACGCGCCTCTCGGCAGGCTAACCCCCAGGTCACCTCGCCCATTCAAGTGATGGGCCGGGTGACCATTTCTGTCTCCTGGCCCCAGGGCAACGGAGGCAAGAGTGAGCGCCAATCAGATTCAACGTCCGCTTCTAATCCGGCGCGGCACGGACGTGGAGCGCGTTTACGGCTTCGGCTCCCGTCAGCAAAAGAGATGGGTCGTCGAGAAGCGGATCAGTCATGTTCACCCAGCCGGTCAGAATGGGCCCTGCTTCCTGATCTCAGCGGAGTTGGACGCGCTGATCGAGAGCACCACGACTCACGCGATCAAGCGGGGTTGATCGCATGGGCACTATCAACCACATTCGGGCTTCGCAGATCAACCCGTTGATAGGTCGCGAATGCTCCGAAGATCACCCCCGGAGCAGGCCCGCGTTCCCGTTCTGGTCACGCCGTCCGCCGCAGAAGCCAGATCCGTACCTGCGTCGACGCAACATCTGCGGCACCTGTTTCATCGCGCGCGCGATCGGCAGCGGGGAGTGCCTTTGCAACTAGCCCCTAACGACATCAACTAGCAGCGTTCGGAGCGCGAAACCACAACGGACTGCGCATTGCAGAACCGTCGATTCGACCTGCCTGAAGGTGCTTTCGCAGGAGCGCACCGGTCGGCGCAGTCGAGGCTTTAGTAGCCCGGCCAGTCGACCGGGCAACCCGAAAGGAGTAGTTCCTATGGCATCCCCTGTTCCGGTCTATGGGCCGCGCCAGGAAGTGGCGTTGACCGGTGAGATGGCCGCTGAGATCGCGGTCTCGGCCGCGAGCACAGGCGTCACGCGGTCTGAGTGGATCCGCGTTGCGTGCACACAGCGACTCGAACGTGAACGCAGAACGAGGTCCGCCTCATGAGGAACCAACCCGACGCCCTACAGATCCGCGCGGCGCTTGAACGATCGCGAGAGGACCGCGAGATCCGGCTCGCAGATGAGCAAGCCGTTGCCGAACTACGAAGGAGAAATCAAGTGACGACGAAGCAGACGAGACACGGTCCAGCGAAGAGGCCGCCGAGCGTTAAGCAACAGGCCGAAGCGCTGGATGCCTGGAGGGCAGAGATCGACGACGCGATCGAGGTGGCGCAGTCGGCGCTTGCTCGCGACGCGGCGATTGAGTCGGCCCATCAGCAGCCAACACCGAGAGGGTCGAACCGATGAAGGACTTCGAGCTTGAGTTCATGGGCCTGGAGTTTCAGGCACCTTCCGACATTGACTCCTGGCTTGAGGTGTCGGCATTCCTATCGCCTGCGGTTCGTCGTCGAGCGGAGGCAGCGGTAGCGCAGTGGCGTACGGAACTGGGCCACAGGTTCTTGGATCGCCTGAACCGTGACCGTGAAGTGATTGCCGATCACTTCGCCAAGAACGAGGAAGCGATCGATGAGGGCAGTCGTAAGGCTGCCGAGATTGCCCACCAGGTTCGCACGGGCCGACTCACGCCCAACGACGGACTCAAGGAACTCGGTCGTCTGAGCGCCGAGCATCAGCAGGCCCTAGCGGTGCGCGAATCGCTTGAGAAGGCGGTCGTCAGCTGGGAAGAGCGAGCCGAGACCGACGGCGAGGCACAGCAGCGTGAGATGAGTTCTCGGTTCAAGTCGGTTCGCTGGTCCCGCACGCTCAGCCACCGCTACTTGGAAGGCAAGGAGCCGAGCCCCTTCACCAAGAGGGGGCCGGAATGAAGACTAAGGCGTTGCCGTTCGAGTCTCCCGGCGTCGGGAAGGCCTATGTGCTCCAAGTCGATCCAGTCGAGCCGTTTACCGAGGACGCCGAGCGGTGGTGGGAGCCGGACGAGGCGTTGTGGCTATTCGCTGGCGCCCTCGACGGTGCGAACTGTGCGCCATATAGGCAGGTTTGGAACTACTGCCGCCGCTGGAGCGAGAGCCCACCCGTGCTCATGGTGGCTTGGGCTCTCTGGCATCCGCAGACGCCGTACGCGATGGGTTACCGACCTCCCCATCGTCAGCCCGGCTCCGACGTCGACATGTTCGTGAACTGGCGGGGACGGATGTATACGCGGAACCGACAGGGGGTGCTGACCGTCACCGGTGAGCGCCTCCCCCACCCATCCCCCAGGGCGTTCTGGCGCGCTTTTGATTCGGTCCGACGGATGCAGGATGAGAAGAGCGGGGCGCAGCGATGACGTTGAGAGCCGCTTACGTCTACACCGATCATCGTGGTCGGCCAGTTTTCCGCAAACTACGAAGCGAGCCGAAGTCGTTCGGAGTCGAGGCTGCGCTCTACAGGAACGAACGGATCTACTGGAAGGGAGGACCCGGGTGCCTGGAGCGCTATCAACCTGACTGGAGGGACCGGGCGCTCTACAACCTTCCTGTCCTGCTCGATGCCCTGCGCTACGGCCAAGACACTTTTCTAGTCGAGGGAGAGCGTGACTGCGAGTCGGTCTCGTCGCTACTCAAGCTTCCGGCGACGACAAGCTTCCAAGGCGCGAAGGCCTTCACGGACGAACAAGCCGAGTGGTTCGTTCCTGGCCGATCCAGGATTCACGTTGTCATCGACGGTGATGATCCTGGATACGTCGGCGGTTGGCTGCGATACGAGCGGCTGAGGATGGCCGGAGTTTCGCGAAGGCGTCTCCGTGTATGGAAGCCAGGCGGCGGAGCAATCGACATCACGGAGCGGTTTCGGCGAGCAGGCGTAGGCGGATCTGCGCTGGTGCCGGTGGGGCTCGGCGACCTCGAGAAGCGGGCAAACAGCGAGGGAGCCCTTAAGGCTGCGAGCGGCTACATGCGGGACCGCCGATGAGCCCTCAAAACGGGGCGAGGACCACCGAGACGAATCCCGGTGGCCCTCTGGCAGCCCCATCCCCAACAGACAACGCCGCCTGCGACCGCGAGCGAGCCAGGAGTGGGCCTCATGACTAAGGCTAGTTCCGACCACGGATCGATTCGGAAGCGAACGGGCTGGTCGACACCGATCAAGCTCGGGCCTGCACTCGCAGGAGACCCACCCCCAAGTCCAAGAGTGGGGCGTTGGTCGGATGTCGACTCTGACGGTGAATCGATCGCCCGCGCTCTCTTCTACCCGAACGAGGTTCACTCGGTATTCGGTGAACCGGAGTCGATGAAGTCGTGGCTCCTGCTTCTAGCAGCCGCACAGGAGGTGAAGGCGGGCCAGCATGTCTTCTACGTGGACATGGAGGCCAACCCGCGGTCGATCGTGGACCGACTCCAACTTCTCGGCGTAAGTCCTCGACGGATCAAGGACGCTTTCCACTACTTCCGACCCGATGACCAACTCAACGACGCGGATGTGAAGCGGCTCGGGTCGCTCGCCGACGAGTACAAGCCAACGTTGGTCGTGCTCGATGGAGTGACCGAGGCATTCGCGCTCAACGGACTCAACATCAACTCGTCCGAGGACTCCGCCAACTGGTTCAGAAGCTTCCCACGGCAGTTCCAAGTCGAACCAACCGACGACTACCCCGGCCCGGCGATCGTCGAGCTCGATCACGTCGTGAAGTCACAGGAAGGTCGAGGCGGCTGGTCGATCGGGTCCCAACACAAGAAAGCCGGGATCAAGGGCTCGGCGTATCAGGTGTCAGCGGTCAGGCCGTTCGGGCGGGACAAGCACGGGGTCTCCCGGTTGTTCCTGGAGAAGGACAGTCCGGGTGGCGTGGAGTGGTCGCCGCACGGTCAGAAGCGTCAACGACTCGTCGCGGAACTTCACTGCGAGTCAACACCCGACCAAGTAGTGGCGTGGCTCGAAACTCCAGAGCCGGCTGCACCAGTAGCCGCTGAGGAAGTACCGCTCGCTCAGACCATGAAGTTTCGCAACCGGATGCATGAGGTCTGGAAGTACGTCGGCGACAACGCCGGGTGCAGCGGACGCGCGATCCGCACGAACGTCGCTGGTGGCGATGCGGAGATCCGATCTGCGATCGAACAACTCGCCACCGAGGGCTTCCTCGATAACCGCGGCACCGCGTCAAAGGCTCAGTACGCAGCCACGGGCCAGTTCGAGCCGCTGCGGGTGACTCCGAAGTGAGCGGAGCGGAACCGGAGCGAAACCGGAGTAGCGCTCCGCTCACGAACCGATGGAGAGCGGAGCGGGTCCGGGGCGCTGCCCCTTTAGGGGCGCCCCGCTCCGATCCGACTCCGACGTAGGGACACCAACGATGAGGAGAGAAGGATGACCAAGTCCAGCGCCAAGAACAACAGACAGCGCAAGAACGCGCCTAGAACGGATGTTGCTAAGAGCGATCCCGGGGCATCGTCGGCGAGTCGCGAGCGGGAGAACGGCGCCGGGGCCGGGCAACGGGCGGCTTGTGACAAATGCGGCCAAGAACACCGCCGCTGCGCGGGTCATACGCGGAACGGACCCAATACGGGCAAGCCCTGCGGTGCGAACCCGCGCGCCGGTCAGAACCTGTGCATCAAGCATGGCGGCAATCACCCCGCTCACAAGAAGGTCGCAAAGGAACGCCTTCTCGAGCTTGTAGATCCCGCCCTGGCGACACTTGCCTCGATATTGGCCGACCCAAACACCAGCGACAGAGTCAAGGTGTCAGCAAGTTTGGGCATCCTCGACAGGGCCGGGTTCCGACCAGGTTTGGTGGTGGCGATCGAGACGGGCGATGCCTGGTCCAAAGTGCTCGACGCCGGGCAGATGGTCGACAACCGCGAGCTTGGCGGTGGCGACTACGAAGGCGCGCGGATCGCAGCGGCTCAGCAGATCGGTCTCGACATGCGTTCGGAGAACTGGCGCGAGTACGACGCCGAGGACGACCAGGCATTTGAAGACGCATTTATCGAAAGAGACGAGCACACCGTTACTGGCGTCGTCGTTGGTCGCTACGAGGTGCCGAAGGACCTTGACCCGAACGACCCGCCTAGGTACGAGCCGGACCAGTAGTGGGCACCTCACAGACTCGCGGCCGCGACCCTGGGGCTATCCCCAGCGGGTGCTCTCACAGCGGCATTTCCGCTCCTTTCCGGCACTTCCAAAGAGCCGTACGTTTCGACGCTCCGGAGCGCTATCGACCGATTGCACTCCGGCTCGTATGTCGACCGAAGGAGAAGCAGATGGACCTCGTGGGGTACGTCAGAGTGAGTACGGACAAGCAGGCTCAGCACGGCCACTCGCTAGCCGGGCAGGAAGCCGCGTTGCATGAATGGGCCGACAGAAACGGGCACTCGGTGACCCGGGTCATCCCCGACGTGATGAGCGGCATCAAGACGGACAAGCTTCACGGTCGCGAGGCCGCGATCCGGCTCGTAGAGACGGGGCTGGCCGACGGCTTGCTCGTCCTACGCTACGACCGGGTGACCCGTTCGACGCTGGACGGCGCACAACTACTCGACCGATCGCGGCGGAAGGGCTGGCCGATCCTCGACACGGCGGGCAAGTCGTCGATCGATGAGGACCACGAACTGATGACGGACGTGGAACTCGCCTTCGCCGCTGCGGAGCGCAAGCGGATCTCGCGCCGCACCAAGGAGGGACTCGTCGCTGCTAAAGCCGGGGGCGTCCAACTCGGTCGGCGGCCAACCGTGAGTGAGGCCGCCGAGCTTGCGATCAGCGACCTGCACGCGGCGGGCAGATCAGCCCGGTCGATAGCGACCGAACTGACGAGCAGAGGGGTACCGACTCCCGGTGGCGGATCGGACTGGTGTCACTCCTCCGTGGTCCGCATCGTGCGTCGCCTCAACCGTCAGGATGATTGATGGCGCGCCGCAAGGTGGGTCCGCGAGCCTGGGTTCGGGTATCGCATCGAACGCGGAAATTCCCCGCCGACCGGCGGCGCTGGGAGGTGGTCTACGAGGACCCGACAAGCGCCCCCGCTTTCAAGAAGAGAACCAAGGGCGGGTTCCATTCCAAGGGAGACGCCGAGCGATGGCGTGATCAAGAGTCCCCGGCAGCCAAAACCAACGCCAAGCAGCCCTGGGTGGATGCGGCAAACGGCGACGTGACGTTCCAAAGCGTTGCCGAAGAGTGGCTGGGGACCTATGTCTCGAAGTCGGGGAAAGCACGCGGCCGGGCGCAACACTCGGCCATCATCAACGGCCAAAGGTCGCTCGTCCGCACTCGGTGGGGCGCAAGGCGGATCGGCGACATCTCCCACGGCGAGGTCGCCGCCTGGTTGGCCGAGGTGAGCGGGAGCAGATCCGACTCGACCGTGCGCCACAACTTCTACACGTTTCGACGCGTGATTCGCTATGCCGTCGCCAATAGCCTGATCCTGCGTGACCCCACCTGTGACATCAGCCTTCCCGAGCAGATGACGGTCAAGGAGCAGCAAGCGGTTCGATACGCCCTCGTCCCCGCCCAGGTTCAGGCGTTGATCAAGGCGACACCGGAACCGTGGTCGATGTACCTACGGCTCGCTGCCGCCACTGGGATGAGGCCTGAGGAACTGACTGGACTACAACTGCGAGACATTGCTGCGGACGCGGCGATGCTGCATATCAAACGGGTCTGGGTGAAGGACGATCTCGCGCGAGCTTGGGTGTACGAAGATGCGGGCAAGACCCCAGCGGCACGGAGGACTCTTCGCCTCGATGACTTCACCGCCCAAATGCTCCGTGAGTACCTCTCGATCCACGCGGACCGGTCGGAACGCTTCTTCGATGCTGAGCCAGACAGGCGGATCGTCGACCCGACATCGCTCCCGCTATTTCCAGGGGAGGGCCCACTCACGCGGGGCGAGCACCGTCGCCACGGGACCGATGCCGACCATTGGGAGTTCGTTGATGCCGCTGGTTTGCCGATCGCAATGCGTCACGCCTGGTTCACGAAGCGTTACTGGTCAGCAATCCGCGAGCAGGCAGGGGTTCCCGAGTCTGTGGTGTTCTACGACCTGCGCCACTTCTATGGCTCGTGGCACGCGGCGCGTCTCGGGCAACCGGGCGCGCTCACCCTGGCAGAGCTTGCAGAGAGCATGGGCCACGCCAGCACCTACATGACCCTCGACCGTTACGTCCACGTCGAACCAAACGTCGACAAGCGAAACGCTGGCGCGGGAATGTGGGGTATCGAGACTTCGAACGTCGTGGCCCTTCGCCCGGCCTGAGCCGTACTGAGCCGTACTGAGCCGTACTGAGACATGAAATTGGGCATGTTCGCATAGTCGGAATTCCAAGTCCAACACCTGCGGTCGGCGTGGCGACGTGAATTCTGTCTCGCGGATCTGCATGGTTATGCGTAGGAGTTGAAATCAATTCGCTCCGGCGTCACCGTCGCGCGTTCGGCGGACAAGGAGACAACAATGAAGTTGGCACCTTGGCACTCCATCAAGTCGTCCGTTCACCACGACGACTCGAAATGCAACACCGGCAACAACATCGAGGCAGAGAACCGGCGCAACGGGAACGGCAACAAGCCGCTCTGTTCGGAGTGCAAGAGCCTCTGATGGATAGGGCGCGCTGACGGAGGGGAAGCTTCCAGGCGTGCAGGAAGCCCCACGCGGGACCGAGATGTCATTAGCATCTCGAGCCGAGTGGGGCTTCTACCCATCTAAGCGCTTTTTTGAGGTCGCCGGTAGCACCACGCGACGTTTGAGGCTGTGACGCTGCGGACAGTGGGCGTAGCCCCAGCGACAGGACCATCGATCCGCCTACGGCCCAGGGGCGGAGCGTCGCGATGTGATCCGGCCCCAGCCGTAGCCGGGGCCGGATGGGTTAGCCAGGATCTAGAGCCGTTCGAGGACAATGCGATAGCCCATCTCCATGTTGTTCCTCGCGCCGTCCCGCAGTGCAGCCATGCGCCAGCCGTGTTGGGCCCAGTAGTTCAACTCGGTTTGGACCTGCTTCCAGGTGAGGACCTCAACGCACATGTACTTCTGGTCGGCAGGCACGTCCTCGTGCCTGGCCTCCCTCTTCGCTGTGATCTCTTCGTAGCGCTTCTTCGGGTTGATCGTGACCATCAGTTCTCTCCTTGGGCCTTCGTCTGGCGCACTCGGCGCTCTCCGGTCTTCGTCACGTAAACCTGCTTGCGGGTGGTGCTCTTGGCCGTCTCGGGCGGAAGCTCAACGAGGCCGCTGGAAATGCGCTCGGTCTTGCCGGCCAGAATCTGCTTGCACTTCGCACAGAACTTGGCGGGGTGGCTCGCAGTCGTCCAGGCGATGCTCCGGCTCGGAGCCTCGGTCTTGGCCGCGTGGTTCAGGCACTCGATCATCCAGGTGTTTCCGACCTTGCGGGCGAGGGTGGTCGCTCCGGTCGTTCGGCTAACTGCATGGCGTTGGTTCTCAGGCATGGCAGCCTTCTCTCGCTTCGGTATGGTTGACGGTTCAACCAAACGAGCCGCGAACGGTACGCCAGTATCTGCAAGCCTGGAAACCTGTGCTGGTCGGATGTGGTGCAAGACGAGGCCCTAGCCGGTCGCCTTGTCCTTCAACTCGGGGCAAGCGGTTTCGAGCGCAACAGCGATGACGCCGTCTACCTCCGCTGAACTCGCGGGCTTGTCGATATAGGCCCCAACCGTCTCGCTGACGTTGCCGTAACTCTGACCACCAGAGAAGCTCTCGCAGACGGACTCGACGAGCTTCTTCAGGTCGCCTGCGTCCTTGTACTGCTGCATGGATGGAACCTGCTTTTGGACCTCGGAAGAGAAGTCCGTCACCTCTGCGGAGGTCACGTCGGCAGACGATGAGCAGCCGGCCAACGCTGTCATCGAAAGCAGGAACGGGATAGCGAACAGGTTGCGATTCATATTGAGCCTCTCTAAGCGGACGTTGAAGCGATGTTACTTATAGTCTGTCGATTCATAGTCGACTTGCAGACACCGTTTGCTGCGTGGCGAATCGCGAGTGGGCTGAGCGGAGGCGCCAAGCATTCGGTGACCGGCTCCGTGCGCTGCGGACGGAGCGCGGTCTCAGCCAAGAGGCTCTAGCGCACGAGGCTGACCTTCACCGGACCTACGTTTCGAGCGTGGAGCGGGGCGACCGCAACATCAGTCTTGAGAACATTTACGCGCTCGCGGACGCGCTCGGAATCCAAGCTTCCGATCTCGTCGAATAGCAACCGCCGGGATTTCGGCACATCCCGAAAACTGGCGGCATGCTGCGCCGTGTTCTCACAAACGGGTTGTGGAACGCATCGCCTACTTGGACTAGACCCAGAGATCTTCGCGACCGCGACCCGATGGGTCGGCCTCCATCCGAGGCTAGACCAGCAGGCGGGGCTTTCCTGTTTGCCGGTATCAGGTCAGTCCGCTCGGTAGCGTTTGCGAACCTCAACGAATCGAGAGACAGTGAATAGCAGGCCGACGTCTGTGGCCCTATGGTCTGCGATCATCCTGGCATTCACCCTCTCCGTTGTGGCTGGCTGCACGATCCCAGAGGAAACGGATCAGGCCGCTTCTGAACCCACGACGTCGGAGTTGGCTTCCCCGACAGTCACCTCGGAGCCCACTCCGACGCTGATCCCGGCCACAAGCCTGAGTGCCACGCCCTCGAAGGCACCTGAGACCCGCAAGAGTCCAGCGGTCGCAGCAGTACTGGCTCTCAAGGTGAGGGGTCGGTCGGCCAAGACCGGGTATGACCGCGACAAGTTCGGCCCGTCTTGGGTGGACATCAACCGCAACGGCTGTGACACCCGCAACGACATGCTCATCAAGTACCTGACAAATCGGGACATGTCCGGGAGCTGCAAGGTTCTGGCCGGCACTCTCGCAGACCCCTACACCGCCACGAAGATCCGCTTCGTTCGCGGCGGTGCGAGCGAGGTTGACATCGACCACCTCGTCGCGTTGTCCGATGCATGGCAGAAGGGGGCCGCGGGGTGGACCTATGCCAAGCGGGTTGCGTTCGCCAACGACCCGCTGAACTTGCAGCCGACCGATGCGTCCGCGAATCGCCAGAAGGGCGACTCGGACACCGCGAGCTGGCTTCCGCCGAACAAGCCCTACCGATGCGCCTACGTCGCACGACAGGTCGCAGTGAAGACGAAGTACAAGGTCTGGGTCGGCTCAGCAGAACGGGACGCGATGCTCCGCGTTCTCTACAATTGCCCCAACACCCCACTCCCCAAGCCCGGTTCGCAGCCGACGATTGCATCGAACACCGGAGGCCCGCCACCCGGGTCAGTCCCTGCCCCTGCTCCGGCAAAGCCTCCCGCTCCGAGCGGCGGCGGCACGGATCCGGATTTCGGAACCTGTGCGGCTGCCAAGGACGCCGGCTACGGCCCATATGTCAGCGGTTCAGATCCTGAGTACGACTGGTACACGGACCGCGACAGCGACGGGATCGTCTGCGAGTAGTTCTTCCATTCCCCGGAGACGACCGTGAGCTCCGTGCAAACATCCGAATAGTTCCGACCCGGAGCGCATGCCGCCAACGAAAGGCCCTTCATGTTCACTCACCTCCGTATGAGCGGTGTGATCGCTGCCGTCATCACTCTCGTCGCTGGCATGCTCACAATGGCTTCGATGAACGCGTCTGAGGCTGCGACGTCTCCGGTTCGGTTCTCCAAGGTCTACTACGACTCACCTGGCGCGGACTCCGCTAGCAACACCTCACTCAACGCTGAGTACGTGCGGATCAAGAACTACAGCACGACGACGAAGAAGTACCTGACCGGCTGGACCGTCCGCGACAAGAGCGGGCACGTCTACAAGTTCGGAACCTTCGCGCTAGTGCCTGGCGCAAGCGTCACCCTCTACACCGGCAAGGGCACGAACAGCTCCACCAAGCGGTACTGGGGCCTGTCCTACTACGTCTGGAACAACAGTGGAGACACCGCGTACCTGAAGACCTCGAACGGCACCACAGTGGACACCTGCGCATGGTCCTCAGTCGGCTCCGGGTACACGGCCTGCTGATACTCGATGGGGTCGGCTCCGGGTGACGAGAGTTCACGGGTAGCGGTCTGGGAACGGCGTTCCGAGATTCCGCTGCTTCTGCTCGCCGTGGCGTTCCTGGTTGCCTACGCCCTACCCGTGATCCACACGGGCGTTGACAGTGACATCGAGGCGTTCTTGACGGTCACGTCATGGACGGTCTGGGCGGCGTTTGGGATCGACTTCGCAGCCCGGCTGTACCTCGCGGAACAACGTGCCTCGTATGCCCGCGCTCACTGGTACGACGTCGCGCTAGTCGTCCTACCGATGCTGCGCCCGTTACGGCTCCTGCGGCTTCTCGCGCTCGCCCGCGTGATGAACCGGACCGCGACCAGCACTCTCGTCGGGAAGGTTTCGACCTACGCTGCCGGTGTGGCCGTGATGGCCGTCGGGCTCGGCGCCCTGGCTGGGCTTGACGCGGAGCAAGACGCCGATGGCGCGAACATCACGAGCTTTGGGGATGCGCTCTGGTGGGCGGCAACCACAGTCACGACCGTAGGGTACGGAGACCGGTTCCCAGTTACCTCCGAGGGGCGCTTCATTGCCGTCGCACTCATGATCGTCGGGATCGGTCTCGTCGGCGCCGTGACCGCTTCCGTGGCGGCATGGATGGTCGGCCAGGTGGCAAGCGAGTCAAGTTCCGGCGAGTACCGATAGTGCTCACAAACGGACGATTGTGAGGCAGCATCCGGATCTGCTGAGAACAGTGCGGCCCCATCCACTTGCACTTAGGTTTGGGAGATGACGTCCGGGCCCCTAGAACGAGAGTGGCGGCTTCTCGCAGCGGCCGACCCAGCGGCCCGCGCGGCCCTTGAAGCGGCTGACCCTGACGCTGCCTACGAGGCGATCTGCTGGTCCCGGAACGACCTTCTCGACGACGTTGATCTGCCGCACACCGGAAGTCTCTTCTGCGCGTGGGCGGAATTAGAGGACCTCTACGAGGTCGGGCGCACCCCGCCCCGCCATGTAGTGCGCTGACCGACTCGCCTCACCTACGCTGACGGCATGCGCGTGATTGTCTGGACACTGCTGTTCCTCTTGGCAGTCGGCTGCGGTGACGATTCCGAGCGAGTGGTCGACGGCTCGCCGAATGCGACACCACAGGAGAACACGAACCCGCAGGCAAGGCGCTCGTCGTGCGAGTTCGACAGCGAGGCCGGGGAGCGGGTCACGCTCAAGTCGACTGAGGACGCCTTGATCGCCGAGTTCGACGGATTGCCGGTACCCAAGGAAGGGAGCGTGCTTTACGCAGTGACGGTCGTCGACCAAAGCGGCGAGAACAGCGCACAACTCGGGATGAAGTTCATCGACGGAGCCCTCGCGGCTTACTTCGTTTTCGACCAGTCATCGGCACAGCAGACGAACTTGCCCGGCAGGCCCGCAGTATCTCAAGACGTTCTTCGAGGAACGTTCCCTCTCGATCAGTTGGGTGCGATCGGAGCGAGGGGGGTCGCATCGTGGTGGGCGACCCTCACTGTGAACGGTATCGACCTAGGTCGGTGCCCGTCCGGACCGTCGGCGTCCCAAACATTCTGAGGCGTCTTTCAACACTCCGCTCATGCCGCGATCCAGTCGGTGTCGCACAACTGGCCCTTTGTGTCGCACAACCCGCAATCGCCCGCTCATTCGGGCAGAAACGTCTCACAATCCGTGTCCGAAATAGGTGTCTCACAATCGGCGTCGTTCACGGATTGTGAGACACCCCGTTGGACAGGCTTACGGCGAGGGCGAGGACCGCTCTCGACAGATCCGTGCGGTGGGTCATGCTGTTGTCCTCCGCGGCGCTCCTCTGGCGCTCCGGCATCAGCGGCAAACGGGGTCGCCACCATTTCGGGCCTAGATCTACCGATGGAGATGCATGCGTGGGTTCTGACCAGCAGAAACCTGTGACCTCGTCGCGGGCCGAAGTAGGACCGTTGCAGGCCGCCGCAGCCGATCGGAATCGCCTTGAAAGCGATCGTAGGGAAACCTACCGGGGGTTCGAATCCCTCCCCCTCTGCTGCGAGGCAGGACCTGGCGACTGCTCGCCGGTCGTCAAGCTTGTCGAGACGCGATGAGGTGCTGGTGAACCAACGTCTACGCCCGTTCGAGGCTGATCGTCTACGGACCGCGTCGCTGACCTACGACGAGGTGGGCGCGACCAGGGGTCGGCTCCCGGACGGTTACCACCACGTGTCCGAGGCCTTCGTGATCGGCCAGGGCCGGACGGCGTACGACGACGCGGTCGATGCGCTGCTGCACTGGCGCGTGCAGCGTGGAGCCGGGTTACGGGTGACGGCCTCCGCTGCCAGCGTCGAGCTCGGCGCGGTTGCGATCGTCCGGCTCGGCTGGGGCCCTCTCGCACTCCGGGCGCCGGTCCGGGTGGTCGAGGTCGTCGACGAACCGAGCTGCCGGGGCTTCGCTTACGGGACCCTGCCCGGACACCCCGAGTCCGGCGAGGAGCTGTTCCTGGTCGGGATCGAACCGGACGGGACAGTGCGGCTGAGGATCATCGCATTCTCACGACCGGTTTCGCCGCTGGCCCGCGCCGTCGGACCGGTGGGAAGGATCGCGCAGCGCCTGATCACGCGTCGGTACGGACGCGCCTTGCGGGACTGACCTACTCCGAGCCGCCGATCTCCATCGAGACCGAGTCGTAGACCAGGTCGTGGACCTTCTGCCGGTAGTGCTCGACGTCGTTGAGCAGGCGCCGTACCTCTGCGGCGACGCGTTCGGTGTCGAGCCTGTCGAGGAGACCGGTGCCGAGCGCCGCGATCCGGCCGAGCAGCTGTTGGCGTTCTCGGTCGCTGGCGCCGCTGCGGGCAGCCAACCAACCGTCCCAGGACGAGAAGCGCTCATCACTGAGGGCCTCACGGACAGCGGTGAGCTGCTGCCGGGTCATCATCCGCCAGTTCGAAGCCGTTCGGCTGCTGCTGAGCGTGCGCTGCAGTTCCGAGATTGCTGACTCGAGTGTCATGAGCCACCACCTCCACGAGGTCGTCCGTGCACAGTGGGAGCTTTGAGTGTGACTCAGGCCACACCCGGTGACAAGACCTTGGTCGAGATTGAGGACCTCGGTCCTCGAGGCGTTCCGATCCAGGACCGGACCCGGTTGGTGTCCAGCGTCGGGGACCGGATCTAATTGAGGGGTGAAGACGACCGAGACCCGTGACTACGGCCTGGCTCCGCAGCTCCGCGCCCGCCTGATGGGCGCGTTCCTGGCCTGCATCGGGATCTCGCTGCTGGTCGTCACGATCGTGGTCTTCGCGTTCGATCTGCCTGGCGATGTTCTGAGCGGGTTGGTGATCCTGACCGTGATGGGGATCTTCACGCTGGGTTTCCTGCTCGGCCGGCGCTGGTACGTCGTCCGGCTTGACGACCTTGGCTACCAGGTCCGGTTCGTCCGCGGCGCCGGCCAGGCCAAGGCCCGCTGGGTCGACGTCGCCGACCTGGCGACCAGCGAGGTACACGGCGCGAAGTGCGTCGTCCTGAGGCTGCGCAACGGGGGCTCGACCACCATCCCGGTCGACCTGATCGAGGGTGACAAGGAAGAGTTCGTCGATGAGCTCCGTCGCCGCCTGAGCGCCAGCCAGGGTCGCCGTACCGGCTGAGGCCACCGGCCGAGCCTCGTCCGGGGAGGGCGATTTCCCGCAGCCGCGTCCGGGTGGGTAACCTGTCCCTCGCTGTCATGGAGGTGTCGCCTAGTCCGGTCTATGGCGCCCGCCTGCTAAGCGGGTTTGGGGCTACAACCCCATCGAGGGTTCAAATCCCTCCACCTCCGCCAGCTGAGTACCTCCGCCCTGGGTAACCAGGGCGGAGCCTGCTCCGCCAGCTGAGTACCTCCGCTGGCACGCGTAGAACCCCGCCCGTTCCCGGGCGGGGTTCTGTGCGTCGCGGGTTTTTCCACAGGCGCCGCGACGGCCCTTGTCCTCTCAGTGGTGGATCTGCCTTAATCATCCTTGCTACGCCCTCAAGTTCCTTATCGAACCCCAGGGGCTCGGTCCGAGGAGAGGCTCTATGAAGAGGATCACGGCGTTGCCGACTGCGGCACTTGCGGCCGGGCTGCTGGTGCTGGGTACGGCGTTCCCGGCAGCGGCGGCCTTCTACTACTACAGCGCGAGTGCGCCGCTCAGTGCGTGGCAGGACGGCGCCGCTCAGGCGCAGATGTACGGGAACTTCACGATTTCGAACCTCACCTACGCCCGGAACAACACCCACCAGCGAGATCCGCGCCCGGGTGGCGACATGGTCTACGAGGAGACCTTCTACCACTGGTACGACGCGGAAGGCACCTTCAAGTCCGACGTCGGGACCGACACCAGCGCCAAGACTGACAGCTCAAGCTGGTACCCGCAGTACGACCAGCATCCGCTCCACGGATGTTGTGAATCCGTCCGGATGTACACCAACGTCTGCGAGGACCACGGCACGTGGCTCAGGGACCCCTGCAGCATCCGCCCGACCAAGAGACTGAGCTACTGACTGCGATGTCGCTGTCAGTCGAGTGCAGCCACCGCTACGGGACTGGCCCCTTGGTGCTGGACTCCATCGACCTCTCCTTCCGATCCGGCGTCACGGGGCTCGTCGGCATCAACGGCGCCGGGAAGTCGACCTTGCTGGGAGTGATCGCCGGGGTCCTCCGACCGCACTCGGGATCGGCGGAGGTGCGCGGGTTCGGGCTCTACGGGCCGGATCGCCGCCGCGCGTTGGCCGAGGTCGGTTTCATGCCGCAGTCCTTCGAACCTCCGGCCGGTGCCACCGTCCTCGAGGTCGTGAGCTATCTGGGTTGGTTGCGCGGGCTGAGTGCAAGCCAAGCGCGCAACGCGGCCGAGGATGCGATGGAGATGGTCGGTCTGGCAGAGCGTCGCAAGGCGCGAGTCCGAGAACTCTCCGGCGGGATGCGACGGCGCCTGGCTTTCGCACAGGCGATAGTGACGGACCCCCCGGTGTTGTTGCTCGACGAGCCGACGACGGGTCTGGATCCGGAGCAACGGGCAGCGCTCCGGGAGATCGTCGGGCGACCCGGCGGACGATCTGTCACGGTGGTGAGCAGCCATCTGATGGAGGACATCTCCAGCCTCGCGAGTGATCTCGTCGTCCTCGAGCAGGGTCGGGTCATCTTCGACGCACCGATGGCGGTTTTCGCAGACCTCCCCGGTGCCAGCGACGAGGAACGGCTGCTTCACCTGCTGGCCAGGATCCGGAGCTCCCGCGGATGACCGCGTGGATCTGGTGGACGCGCCGCGAGACAGTGGCCTATCTCGGGCTCGTCCTTGTCGCTGCTGCCGTGGCGATGTTCTTCGGTGGCACGCCCTGGACGGGTTCGTGGAAGATGGCACTCGACTGGGCCAGCGGATCACTCGCGCTGGTCGGGCCGGTCGTCGCTGGAGCGGCGGCGGCGGTCTACAGCCGTTTGCGCATGCACGACTGGGAGGTTCTGGTCGGGCAGTCCTGCCGAGGTCCCTGGCCCTGGCTCCACCCAACTGTCGCTCTGTGGGCGATCGGGATGGGGGCGGTGATTGTCGCAGCAGCCGTGAGTACCACGATCGCGGCAACGCACGGCTCGGCCCCGGCCCCGGGCGAGCTCGTTGTGGTCGTGCTCTCGGCGTCCGTGCTGGCGAGCCAGGTTCTGATCGGCGCCTGGCTCGGGACGAGGTTCCCGGGACCGTGGGCCGCACCGATCGCTGCCCTCGGGGTCTTCGGGCTCGGGGCGCTGTCGTCAGCCGGCTTGATCCCCGCCACCTACCGGCCCGGGGGCGTGACCGGGACGCTCGCGGGGCAGGGGTATGACGTCCGCTCGATCCTGGCGCAGAGCGCGGTCGCAATCGCGGTGGCCGCGGTGGCTGCAGCCGCGACCCTCGCCGTGGTCTGGGCGGTCCGGGTCCGGATGGCCTACCTGACTGCTGCCGCGGCCGTGGCGCTCGCTGTCGGCTGCGCCGTCGGCGGACTCGGCGACGGCGGTCGCTACACCTTCGTGTCGGTGCCGCTGCGTTGCGTGGGCGGGAGTCCGGTCGTGTGCATGTCCGCCGACACCACCCGACCGTTGCGCCGTCTCTCTGCCGCCGTCGTCATGTCCGCGGCACCACTGCGATCCCTCGGAGTCGACCTCCCGGAGCGATGGGTCCAGGACGTGCCCGGTCGTGAGCCCGACCCTGGATCCGGGGTACTCCTGTTCGTTGATCGCGGCGAGACCCGCGAGTCGGTGGATCCGTACGCCGTAGCGATCTCCCTCGCGACCCCGGCGCCGTGCGCAGCCCTGCGCGGAACAGCCCCGCCAGGGCGGGCGCTGGAGGTGCAGAGCCTGGTCGCGAGCTGGATCTCCGTGGCCAACGGACAGCCAGCACCGGGCCTGACCGGTCAGGTACGGACCTGGTTGCAGTCCGTCGCCGCGCGTTCTTGGGTAGCGCCGGCGTACCGGCACCTGAAGGCCTGTGATCTCGACTCGTTGAGAATCCCCACGGCGATCGAAGTCCCGGCGAGCTGAGGGTGTTCCTGCAGCGCAACGGATTCTCGGTGACCTTCCCGGGCGCCTTCCTGCTCGGACTCGTGCTGCGCCTCGGCGGGGACGCCAATCTGGGCTTGCCGATGATCCGCAACCCGGTTCTGGTTCAGTACCTCGTGCCGGGAGTGACGACGATCCTGCTGGGCTGGACGTTGCAGGACCGGTGGTCAGGGTGCGGGGTCGCGTCCGTCCGCCCTGCAGGGCAGCTGACCGGGGCGCGACTCCTCGCCACTGTCGGCGTCTGCCTGGTTGCCGCCGGAACAGCCCTGATCGGTCAGAGCGGTCAGGACCTGTTCTGGGCGTCGCTCTGGCTTCTCGCGGTGGCGGTGGCGGTCGGGGTCTGCGGGTCGGCTTGGTGGATGCCGGTCCTCGCGCTCGAGTTCGTGCTGCTCAGACTGGCATCGTCCGATCCGGAAACATTGAGCCTGCTCGTGGATCCGGGGTGGGCGGTCGGAGCCCTGGCGGCCTCCGGGGGAGGCGCCGTGATCGCAGCGGGAACCTGCGGCCGGTTGCATGATCTTGCAGGAAGGTGCACTGCATTTTCATGAGGCAACTGGTCTACTAGCGGGTCCCGCGATGCTCCACGAGAATCGAGTCATCCGGGCGCATCCCCTGAACGGCCGGCTGAGGTGAAGGACATAAATGAGGAATATTGTCGCCCGTGTTGCGGCGGCCGTGATCCTTGCAACCGGGATCTTCGCCGGGAGCCCGGGCCCGGCGAATGCGGCACCGGAGAACCACCTATCGGTGTCCACCGCCCGTTGGGCGATGGACACCGGCTGGGGCTGAGTTCGGGCCACAGAGGAAGACTCGAGACGAGGGCGTAGTCACCCCAGACATCCGTCATGCCGCACAGGCCCGTCTCGTGACTAAGAGCGGAGAGACCCCCACTCTCCGTTCTTGTCATGCCCGGCGGAGGTCCGGCCCGCTCAGATCTGCGGGTCGCGACGATCGCGGGCTTTCCCGCGCAGCTCCGTCTGAGCGATCGCGTAGCCGAGCTGGAAGCGGCTCGCGACGTTGTACTCGGCTTTCAACGCCGCGATGTAGCCGGCGTAAGTGCGGGTGCTGACCCCGATCCGCTTCGCGCTCGCGTTGTCGCTGTGGCCCTCGACCAGCATCCGTACCGTCATCTTGTGCACGTCCTCCGCGATCTCTCGCTCGGTGGTGCTCTCCCGGTCGCTGAAGGCGTGCGCCCGCTCCCAGAACCGTTCGAAGATGTCGGCCAGGTAGGCGACCAGGCTGGAGTCGTGGATCACGACCGCGACGTCGGTGCCCTCCGAACCCGGTACGACGGCCAGCCGCCGGTCCACCACGATCAGTCTGTTGAAGAACTCGTCGAGGGTGCGAACCTCGGCCCCGACCTTGGTGACCTCCTCGACGTACTCGCGGGTGACGAGGCTGCGCCGAGCCGAGTGCTGGTAGAGCGTCCGCATCCGTACGCCGCGAGCCAGCGCGCTCTTGTCCCGCTCCAGCGCGGCGTCGAGGACTGCCGCAGCCCGGGCGCCATCGGGCTGGGCGGTCAGCAGCTCGCTCTCGGCGTCGCCGACGACGGAGGTGAGGTAACGGTTGATGTTGGAGATCCCGCGGAGCTCGACGGTCGTTGCGTCGCCCGGTGCCGTACGACGGAAGGCCAGGCCGAGCTCGGCGAAGGTCGTCGCCCAGCCGGTCGACTCGGCAAGCAGCTCGGCCGCCCGCTGCCCCATCGGGGCGACGACCCTCGATTGCACGATCGCCGGATCCACCGGGAGGTAGGTGTCGCTCGTCGGGTCCAGGGCCATCAGACCGAGGTCGAGCAGCAGCGTGAACGACGTGTGCTCCGGTCCGCCGGTGACGATCCGCTCGTCGCCCTTCTTGACGGCCCCCTCGACGACGAACCGCTGGTAGAGGTCGCCCGCGCCGTGTTGCAGGAGCTCCCGCTGCGCTGCATCGAATTCCGAGTTCACGCGTCCGATAATCGCATGAACGTGCAGAAACGGACATGAGGCAGGCAGGCAACGAGGGCCGCACCACGGATGGATGCGGCCCTCGATGGAGGCTGGTCGAGCAGCGGAGACCTCAGACGCCGAGGCGTGACTTCAGACCGTCCAGCTCGCTCCAGAAAACGCCCGGAAGGTCGTCGCCGAACTTCTCGAACCATTCGGTGATCTGCGGGATCTCGGCCTTCCACTCCTCGACGTCCACCTTGAGCGCCTCAGCGAGCTGCTCCTCGGTCATGTCGAGGCCATCGATGTCGAAGGAGCCCGGCGCGGGAACATGGCCGATCGGGGTCTCGATCGCGGCGGCCTGCCCGTCGATGCGCTCGATGATCCACTTGAGCACCCGGCTGTTCTCGCCGAAGCCGGGCCACAGGAACTTGCCGTCCTCGTCGAGCCGGAACCAGTTCACGTAGAAGATCTTGGGCATCTTGGATGCGTCGTTGTCCTTGCCCATGTTGATCCAGTGGCTGAAGTAGTCACCGGCGTTGTAACCGATGAACGGGATCATCGCCATCGGGTCGCGCCGTACGACGCCGACCTGGCCGACCGCGGCAGCGGTGGTCTCGCTCGACAGGGTGGCGCCGAGGAAGGTGCCGTGGGTCCAGTCGCGGGCCTCAGAGACCAGCGGGATCGTCGTTTTGCGACGACCGCCGAAGAGGATCGCGTCGATCGGGACGCCGCGTGGGTCGTCGTACTCGGCCGCGAGCATGTCGCACTGCTTGATCGGGGTGCAGTAGCGGCTGTTCGGGTGCGAGCTCAGCTCGGTGGACTCCGGCGTCCAGGGGTCGCCCTTCCAGGAGGTCGCCTGGGCCGGCGGGTTCTCCAGACCCTCCCACCAGACGTCGCCGTCCTCGGTGAGCGCGACGTTGGTGAAGACCGAGTTGCCCTTGTTGATGGTCTTCATCGCGTTCGGGTTGGTGTGCTCGTTGGTGCCGGGCGCGACC
>JBKJHO010000024.1:0-75382 GCA_046598915.1 Marmoricola sp.
CTGACGGCCCTGCTCGGACCTAGCGGCGGCGGCAAGACCACGCTGCTGAGGATCATCGCGGGGCTCGATTCCGCCGACTCCGGCTCGGTCGAGATCGAGGGTGTGGACGCGACCAGACTGCCGGTGCAGAAACGCAACGTCGGCTTCGTCTTTCAGCACTACGCCGCTTTCAAGCACCTAAGCGTGGCCAAGAACGTCGCCTTCGGCCTGGAGATCCGCAAGCGTCCCAAGGACGAGATCAAGCATCGCGTCGAGGAGCTGCTCGAGCTCGTGCACCTCTCCCAGTTCGGCCACCGGCTGCCGTCCCAGCTCTCCGGCGGACAGCGTCAGCGGATGGCATTGGCCCGGGCCTTGGCCGTCGAGCCGACGGTGCTGCTTCTCGACGAGCCGTTCGGTGCGCTCGACGCCATGGTCCGCAAGGAGCTGCGCGAGTGGCTCCGCCGGCTCCACGACGAGGTGCACGTGACCACGGTTTTCGTGACCCACGACCAGGAGGAGGCTCTCGAGGTCGCCGACGAGATCGTCGTGATCAACGAGGGCCGGGTCGAGCAGGTCGGCTCCCCGGACGCGTTGTACGACGAACCGGCGAACGACTTCGTGATGAGCTTCCTCGGGCCGACGACGCTGCTCGACGGCAAGCTCTACCGGCCGCACGACATCGAGGTCGTCACCCATCCAGGCGTTCCGGGCGCGCTGCCGGCCCGGATCGTGCGCGAGCTCCGCGTCGGCTTCGAGGTGCGGCTCACCGTCGAGCTGCTCGACCAGGCGCACGACCAGATCACCGTCACGGTGACCCGGGCGCACCAGCGCTCGTTGGGCTTGCGCGACGGTATCGACGTCTGGCTGTCCCCGACGCACGCAGCGGCTGCGGTGCCGGCGCCGGGATTCAGCTAGACAGGGACTCGGCCCGCGCCTTCAGGGCGAGCGCGTGCCGGGTGAAGCCCTCGGCGACCCGGTCGGGTCCGGCGAAGGGCACCAGGGGTCCGGAGAACTCCTCGACCGTGTCGTAGATCGTCGGGCCGCCGGGCTCCTGGCTGAGGCGCTGGAGCCGGGTGCCCCTGACCAGGCCGAGCCGGGCGGGCAGCCCCTTGTAGACGTAGGCGAGCAGGGCGCGCTGGGTGCCGCCGTCCTGGTGGGGGGGCTCGACAGCGCTGATCCGCTCGGGTGAGGTAGTCGTCTTCCCGTTGGCCCAGCGCACGTGCAGGGTGATCGGGTCGCCCGGTTGCGGCGGGGACGGGCAGTCCGCCCGGAAGCAGAACGGGTTCCAGTCGCCGTACGCCGCGGTGTCCATCATCACCGCCCAGACGGTCTCCAGTGGCGCATCGATGTCGGTAGTCGCACCGGGTCGTGCCTCGGGCATCGTGCTCCGCCTGTTTGCTCGGGTATCGGTTCGGACTGAGCGCCCGCACGGTCAAACGAACCGGGGACTGGACTAGTCCGTCGGGACCTGTCCCCCAAGCCAATTGTTGCCTGGGTCGTTGATCCGGGAGTCTAGTGGACACAGTTCTGGCAGTACGCCGGGAAGCCGGGACTGAAGTCGGGCCAAGAGCAAATTAGGGGCACCACCATGAACCAGCGTCGCACGGTAACTGCTCGTCAGCCGATCGGCTTCCGACACAGCAGCCCCTTCGCTCGAATCCTTTCGATCGTCCTCGCGGGCATGGTCGCCATGCTCCTGGTCATGGGACCCGGTGCGGCGTACGCCGACGAGACCGCCCCGGCTGCTACCACCGACGCCACCACCACCCCGGCCGACCCCGCACCCCAGCCGCCGCCGGCCCCGGTGGAGCAACCCGCCGCTGACCCCGCGCCCGCCCCGGTGCAGGAGCCCTCCGTCCCGGCCCCGAGCACCCCCACCGATTCCGGTGAGACCCCGACCGAGCCGGCAGCGCCCACCCAGGGCACCGGGACGGAGAGCCCGGCCGCCCCCGCCGCGCCCGCCGCCCCTGCCGCTCCGCAGAAGCCCAGCGACCCGACCCTCGCCAACGCCATCCTCGAGAAGGCGTTCGCCGCGCTGGACGCAGCCGGTGCCGCCATCACGGTTCCGTGTGTCGGTGGACCGGACACGGTCGTCGGAGGCTTCGAGATCGACGGCAACATCTGCACCCAGGGCTTCCTGGACTGGGACACGACCGGCCTGTATGTCGAGGACGGGCTCGGGGACTCGACGGCGTTCGCCGGCGGCAACTCCGAGGGCGACGACCCGGCTGACTGGGCTGGCGGCGGCCCCGTTCCGAACGGCAAGACCGACATCGGCGACTTCTGGGCCTTCTCGCAGGTCTCCGGCGGCGACGTCTACGGCTACTTCGCCCTGACCAACGACTCGACCGCGGGCGGCACCAGCCAGTACGACCTCGAGTACAACCAGCTGGACAACATCTCCCAGGGCGGAATCTCGGTCCCGAACCGCAGCCCGGGCGACCTGCTCTTCCGTTTCTCCAGCAGTGGTAACGACCCGATCCAGTTCACCGATGCCAAGCGTTGGACGCTCATGTCCGACCCGGCGTACACCGCGGTCGGCGCCGACTGCCAGGACATCACCGCCACTGCAGGCTGGTGCACGATCGCTATCCCTGATGGCGTCTTCGCCCAGCAGGTTAACTCGGACGGGACCTTCTTCGAGGGCGCGATCAACATCTCGCTCCTGATCGGCGACGGCAACTGCTCCGGCAACTTCGGCGTCGTCCAGGTCCGCTCCGTCACCGGCGGATCGTTCTACACCTCGGCTCTCAAGGACTACGTCACGCCGCTCGGGGTGGACACGCCGTCGACCTGTGGCTCGATCGTCATCAACAAGAACGACACCGCGGGGAACCCGCTGGGTGGCGCAACCTTCACGGTGAGCCCCAACCCGGACCCCGAAGCGGACAACGCGACGCCGTACTCGATCACCGACAACGACGCCAACGACCAGAACCCGGCCGACGGCATCATCGCGATCAGTCCGGTGGATCCGAACGAGGAGTACACGGTCACCGAGACCAGTGCTCCGGCTGGCTACCTGCTGCCGATCCCGGCGTCTCAGGGCCCGACGTTGGTCGGCGAGAGCAGCACGGTGACCTTCACCTTCGTGGACCGCAAGCAGTTCGCTGCGCTGACCGCGACGAAAACTGCCGACGCGACCTACACCGCGTCCTATGACTGGTCGATCGTCAAGGAGATCTCGGCCACCGGTGACGCTCCTTGGTCGTCCTCGACCAGCGAGGCCTCCCCGCTGATCACGACGATCCCGGCCACCGACGACCCGACCATCGCGTCGCTCTTCTACCGGGTCAAGGTCACCGAGGGCGCACGCACCACGTCGGCGTACGCCGTCAGCGGTGTGATCAGCGTGACGAACCCGAACGACGAGGCCGTCAACGCTGACATCTCCGACTCGCTGCCGGGTGCCACCTGCTTGGTGGAAGGCGAGGCGACCCACACGGTCGACGTCCCCGCCGTCCAGGTCCCGACCGACTATGACTACGTCTGCGCCTTCGCGGGGACACCGGCCGAACTCCAGGGCACGAACACCGCCACCGTCAGCTGGGACAAGTCCGACTACCCGCAGGTGGACGCAGACCAGACCGCAGACGGCGACTACACGGTCAGCCCGACCGCGGACTACGCCTTCGGCGAGGAGACCACGTCGGTCGACAAGACGGTCACCGTCACCGATGACAGGTACACCTTCGACCCCGCCTGGATGATCACCTGGAGCGCTGAGGGTGACGAGAACGTCTCGGACGTCTACGAGATCGACCTGTCCGCTCCGGCGGGCGGGTGCTCCGACGTCCTGGCGAACACCGCCACCATCACCGGTGACCAGGACGCCGTCCTCGGTACCGACACGGCGTACGGCAAGCTCTGCACTGAGTTGCCGACGCTGACCCTGGAGAAGGACGTCGTCAACGGCAAGGGCGGCGACGCCGTCCCGGCCGACTGGGACCTCACCGCTACGCCGGTGCAGATCGACGGTCAGGACCCGGTTACCGGCAACGGTGACCCGACCAACGACGGCGGCGTTTCGGACGAGCCCGTCCGGGTCGGCGACTACACGCTGAGCGAGAGCGGCCTCGAGGGCTACTCGCAGGTCGGTGCCTGGGACTGCGGCGACGCAGTGGTGAACGGCAACGTGGTGACCGTCGGCTACGGCGACGACATCACCTGCAGGGTCATTAACCAGCAGGACGCGGTCTGGCAGATCGTCAAGTCCAGCGACCCCGCGTCCGGGACGGTCCAGCCGGGTGACGAGATCACCTACACACTGACCGCGACCCTGCTGGCTGGCGTGCCTGCGCTCGACCTCGACATCACCGACGACTACAGCGGCCTGGTCGGCAAGACCTCCACCGTCAACATCGTCGACCCGAACGTGACGATGAACGGTGACAACACCTTCACCTGGCACATCGACTCGCTCGACGACGTGGCGACGCTCAGCTATACGGTCACGGTCAACGAGGACGCGATCGGCGTGGAGCTGGTCAACCTCGTCACTGCCCCGGGGTCGAACTGCCCGCCGACACCTGTGGTCGTGGACGCTCGCGCCGCGGTCACCGAGCCGGACGACTGCAGCGTCGTGCACCAGACGCCGGAGTGGACGCTGGAGAAGACCTCGGATCCGGAGTCGGGCTCGATCGTCGACCCCGGTGACGTGATCACCTACACCCTCACGGTCACGAACATCTCCGACGCGATGGTGAACAACATGACCGTCACCGACGACCTGAGCAAGGTCCTGGACACCGCGACGCTGAACGAGACTCCCGATGGGGTGCTCTGGTCGGTCGAGGGGACCACGCTCACCTGGAACGTGCCGAACCTGGCACCTGGTGAGTCGGCGACGCTGACCTACTCGGTGACCCTCGACGAGGACGTGATCAACATCGTCGCGAATGTCGCCGTACCGGTTCAGCCCACCGGGCACTGCGTGAGGGTGGACGCCTGTGCGACCTCGCACACGCCGGCCCCGCTCCCGCCGGTGGTCATCGTCGACCCGCCGCCGCCGTCCGCGCTCCCGAACACCGGTGGCCCGAACCAGGAGCTCCTGCCCCTGGGTCTGGCGATGCTCCTTGCGGGTCTGGGCCTGGTCCTGGCCGCTCGCCGCAGGGTGCGGAGCTGATCGGTAAGAACTGAAACGAGCCGGCGACAGGGCAACCTGTCGCCGGCTCGTTCAGTTCTGCCTCGTTCAATTCTGCTGGGTGCTTCGCCGCCTTAGCGGTAGTTGGCGAACTGCACCGCGAAGTCGTAGTCCTGCTCCTTGACCAGCGCCTGGACGGCCTGCAGGTCGTCGCGCTTCTTGCTGCTCACCCGGAGCTCGTCGCCCTGGACCTGGACCTTGACGCCCTTCGGGCCCTCGTCGCGGATCAACTTGCCGACCTTCTTGGCATCCTCTTGCGAGATGCCCTCCTTCAGCGTCACGGTGATCTTCGACTCGCGGCCCGAGGCGCGCGGCTCGGATGCGTCGACGATCTTCAGCGACTGCTGGCGCTTGATCAGCTTCTCCTTGAAGACCTCGAGCACGGCTGTGGCGCGGTCGTCGGCGTTCGCGGAGATCTCGATGACCTCACCGGACCATTTGATCTCGGCGCCGGTGCCCTTGAAGTCGTAGCGCTGGGCCAGTTCCTTGGCGGCCTGGGAGAGCGCGTTGTCGACTTCCTGCCGGTCGATCTTGCTGACGATGTCGAACGATGAGTCGGCCATTCCACTACCTCTGCTGGTGATCGCGAGTGCCCGCTCCGGGGCTGGTTCGGGTGCTCGTCCGAGCGTAGTGCGTCCGACCCCGGGAGCGGCACCCGAACGCCGCCGCGGAAGCACCTCGCTGTGGCCGCACGACGCTCGACCTGATTGGGTTCCGCGGTCAGGGATGCGGTATTCTTCCCGTCGTTGTCCGGACGGTCACGTCCGCCGACACGATCCGGCAGATTGCCCGAGCGGCCAATGGGAGCGGACTGTAAATCCGTCGACTTATGTCTCCGAAGGTTCGAATCCTTCATCTGCCACAGCAAGACCCCTGACTTGTGTCGGGGGTCTTCCTGGTTCCCGGGCTTGGTCTACCGAAGGCTGCACGGTGCGGAGCGTGCCTGCTCCAGGGACCGGGTCTGCGCCAGGCCGAGCGCCCAACAGGAGACGCAGCCGCGCCAGGCGATGCCGGCCGGAAGCAGGAGCAGCAGCGAGAGCGGGCCCAGCGGTCCGATCAGAGAGATCGCCGCGACGGCGAGGGCCAGCCCGAGCGCACCGCGGAGCAGGTGCACGCGCACCGAACTGCTGGCGAAGGTGGTGTCCGGCTCCATGACAGTGATTCGGAGCGGTGGGCTCAGCGGATGGTCCCGGCCCCGGGGACCAGCGGCAGGTCCAGGGCGGTGACCCAGCCCGGAGGCAGATCGTTGACCGCCGGTACGGCGTTGAGCGCGCGCATTCCGGTAGCCAGGCAGCCGGCGACCGCTGGAGCTCGACCGGACCCGTCGGAGAACCGGAACGCGGTCTCCTGGCTGATCGAGGGAGAGCCGTCGATGTCGACCCGGTAGACGTCGTCCGCCGAGCCGGCCGGCCACTGGGGCGCGGCATCGAGCCCGATCCGGTTGACGTGCTCGAGCGTGATGACCTCGCGACCGTTGTAGATGCCGTTGATGGTGAACCGGATCGCCGCGACCTCGCCGGCTTTCACGATGCCCTTGGCCGTCTTCCGGTCCTCCGGGGTCACCCACTTCTCCCAGGTGGTGGTGATGTCGTCGAGCTCGATGCCGGCGGCGTGCGCGATCATCGGCACGGTGGCGCCCCAAGCCATGATCAGGATGTCCGGGATCTCCAGCAGGGGCGAGAACTCGGGCGGGCGACCGATGCCCATCTCGTCCTCGTAGTCGCCTTGGTACTCGGTGTAGTCGAGTAGCTCGGAGGCGCGCACGGACCTGACCTCGCCGCACAGGCCCATCAGGGTCAGTGGGAAGAGGTCGTTAGCGAAGCCGGGGTCGATGCCGGTGGTGAAGCACGAGGAGCCGCCGGCCTCGCAGGCCTCGGTGATCGGGTCGATCCAGTTCGGCGGGTTCTGCTTCATGGCCGGCCAGACCCACGGCGTCATCGCGGTCGACGTCACGTCGATGCCGGCGCGCAGGAACGAGGTCATTACCCGGATGTTCTCGTCGGCGTACTGGGCCGTGGGGCCGTAGTGCACCAGCGCGTCCGGCTTCAACGCCACCAGTTCCTCGACCGAGTCGGTGGCGATCACGCCGGTGGCGTCGATGCCGCAGATCTCGCCGGCGTCCTTCCCGACCTTGTCGGGGTTGCTCACTCCGACACCGACCAGGTCGAAGACCGGGCTCTTCACGATCTCGGCGATGACCATCGTGCCGACCACTCCGGTGCCCCAGACCACGACCCGCTTCGGTGTACTCATGCGCCCGAGGCTAGGTGCTGGCGCGCACGATGAGAAGGAGTTTTGAGAACACGTTCTAGGTCTTGAAGCCGCCTTCAGGAGTCTGATGTGTCACACTCGGTACCTGTGACGCGGGGTTACATCTATGGTTCGTCGAGGACCGCCTACCTGGTTGCTCAGCCGAAGGAGAACGAGATGGAACGCCCTCGTCGCGGCATCGTCCGCTCCGCCGCACGCTCCGCTGTCTCGCGCGCGAACAGCTTCGGAGCGACCCCGGTCAGTCCCCGGGGCGTGCTGAACCGGGCCGTCGGCCGACTCAGCGATCCGACCGGCTCCTCCGCGCTGCACAAGGCCGTCGGCGGCAAGGTCGTACTGGTCACCGGCGCCTCCTCGGGGATCGGTCGCGCTGCTGCGGTCCGGTTGGCCGCTGCCGATGCGCTGGTGCTGGTGGTCGCCCGCAGTGAGGACCAGCTCGCGGAGCTCGTTACCGAGGTCACCGTTGCCGGCGGCTTGGCGATCGCCTACCGCTGCGACCTCACCGACTTCGATCAGATCGACGCCCTGGTCACCAAGGTGCTGGACCAGCACGGGCACGTCGACATCCTGGTCAACAACGCCGGCATGTCGATCCGCCGCAAGGTCCGGCACTCGGTCGACCGCTTCCAGGACTTCGAGCGCCCGATGCAGCTCAACTACTTCGCGGCCGTCCGGCTGACCATGGGTCTGCTGCCGACGATGGTCGAGCGCGAGAGCGGCCAGGTCATCAACATCTCCAGCTGGGCCGCCATGCTGCGGCCCTCGCGCTTCTCTGGCTACACCGCGTCGAAGGCCGCTCTGGAGGCCTGGTCGGACTGCGTCCAGGGCGAGGTGCTCGACGAGGGCGTCGTCTTCACCAACGTGCGGATGCCGCTGGTCCGGACGCCGATGATCACCCCGACCAAGCTCTACAACCGGATGCCCGCGCTGAGCATGGACCAGGCCGCCACCGTGGTTTGTGATGCGGCCGTGAGCCGTTCGCGGCGGGTTACTCCGCTGATCGCCGGCTGGGCCAGCTTCGCCGAGTCGATCAGTCCGGCGCTCGGTGACGTGATCCGGAAGAACGCGATCTAGGTTTCGGCAGGCTCAGCCACCGGTGACGGTGAAGTCCTCCAGGCGCACCGTTCCGAGCAGCTCCCGGTGTCGCTCGGGCGCCCACGGGAAGAGTTCGGGCGTACCGTCCTGGCCCAGGTACCAGCTGGTGCAGCCGGTGCTCCAGACGGTGTCGGGCATGGCTTCGCGGACCTCGACGTAGAACGCGTCGGTTGCCGCGGCGGTCGGCATCGCGGAGTCGATCTCGCCGCGCTGCCAGCGCTGGATCCAGTCCAGGGCGTAGCCGGCCTGGGTCTCGGCGATGGCGGTCAGGGAGTAGTTGCCGACCGGGGAGTTCGGTCCCATCAGCAGGAAGAAGTTCGGGAAGCCGGGCAACGCCACCGTCTGGTAGGCCCGGGGGCCGTCGGCCCAGGCGTCCTCCAGGGTGCGTCCGCCCGGCCCGATCAGGTTCATCGGGCGCAGGTAAGCGTGCGCGTCGAAACCGGTCGCGAGCACCAGGACGTCGCACGCGTGCAGCACGCCGTCCTGGGTGACCACGCCGGTCGGTTCGATCCGGGCGATGCCGTCGGCGACGACCTCGACGTCCTCGCGCTGGACCGCCTCGTAGAAGTTCGGCGAGATGATCAGGCGTCGGCACATCGGCTGCGAGTCCGGGGTCAGCGCGGCGCGCAGCCCGGGGTCTGCGATCCGCTTGAGCTGGCGCCGGGTGTGCCAGGTCAGGAGGCGGCGCGACTTGCCCGGGTGGAGCAGGGCGGGCGACAACGACTCGATGACCTTCCGACTCACGTGGTAGGTGAACCGGTCGTACGCCGGGAACCTGCGGTGCAGCACCTGGGTCAGCCGGGAGAACTCCGGGTTGTCCAGGTGGACCACCCAGTGCGGCGTGCGCTGGAACATCAGCAGGCGGTCGACCTTGCCCGCCAGCTCGCTGAGGATCTGGACCCCGGTCGACCCGGTCCCGATCAGACCGACGCGCTTGCCGGCCAGGTCGACGTCGTGGTCCCATCGCGCCGAGTGGAACGCCGGTCCGGCGAAGGAGTCGAGGCCTTCGATGTCCGGGTACCGCGGGTGGTGCAGGATCCCGGTCGCCGAGATCACGAAGTCGTACTCGGCCACTGATCCGTCGTCGGCCTCGACCGACCACGCCGAACCGGTCCAGCGGGCCGCGGTGATGGTGGTCCCGAAGCGGGTCCGTTCGGCGACGCCAGTGTCGGCGGCGACCTTCTCGAAGTACGCCCAGATCTCCGCTCCCGGCGACATCAGGTGGGTCCACTCGGGGTTCGGCGCGAAGGTGAACTGGTAGAACCGGGATGGTACGTCGCAGGCGATCCCCGGGTAGGTGTTCTCCCGCCAGGTGCCCCCGACCCGATCCGACTTCTCGTAGACGGTGAAGGCGTCGATGCCAGCCCGAAGCAGCATCGCGCCCATGCAGATCCCGGACATGCCCGCCCCGACGATGGCGACGCGGGGACTACGGGTGCCACTCATGGCACTGACGCTAGGGCTGTTGAGCGCTGAGGCCCATGACCGCCGCGCGCGCACCGGGTGACTCTGTTGATCGGCGTTGATCGGCGTCGATCGACGCCGTGAGCGCAGGGGTCAAGGACCTCGTGCGCCCAGGTCATGGGGCGGGCCGGTACACCGACCTAGCCTGACGACTTCACCCCCCGAAAGCTTGGAGAGCCCATGAGCAGGTCAACGGCTGGGCCTCTCGCCGGAGTCCGCGTGGTGGAGATCGCCAGCCTGGCTCCGGCCCCGTTCGGCTGCATGATCCTGGCCGACCTCGGCGCCGAGGTGCTCCGGGTCGACCGGGCCACCGCCAGCGCCACGGCTCTGGTGCCGCCCCCGGGACCGCTGGACCGAGGCCGTACGACGATCGCGGTCGACCTCAAGACCCCTGACGGTCTCGCGCTGGTCAAGGACCTGGTCGCCCGGGCTGACGTCTTCGTGGAGGGCTTCCGGCCCGGGGTCGCCGAACGCATCGGGATCGGTCCCGAGGACCTCGCGGCGGTCAACGAACGACTGGTCTACGCCCGGATGACCGGGTGGGGCCAGGAGGGTCCGTTGAGCCAGGCGGCCGGTCACGACATCAACTACCTCGCGGTGGCAGGCGCGCTGGAGCCGATCGCCCGGCATGGAGAGCGTCCGCTCGCGCCGCTGAACCTGCTCGGGGACTTCGCCGGCGGCGGGATGTTGATGGCGCTCGGCATCCTGGCGGCGCTGCACGAGCGGAACACCTCCGGCAAGGGTCAGGTTGTTGATGCGGCCATGGTCGACGGGGCCTCGTTGTTCACGGCCTTCCTGCGCGGGATGCACGCCGCCGGGGTCTGGATCGAGGAGCCGGGCACCAACGTGCTCGACGGCGCCGCGGCGTTCTACGACACCTACCCCTGCGCCGACGGTCGGTACGTCGCGGTCGGCTGCGTGGAGTTCCACTTCTTCGCCGAGATGCTCACCAAGCTGGGCATCGATGAGCCGGACCTGCCCCACCAGATCGACCCGTCGGGCTGGGATGCCTGGCGCAAGGTGATCGGCGAGGCGTTCCTGACCAGGACCCGCGACGAGTGGGCCGTCCACTTCGAAGGTTCGGATGCGTGCGTGACGCCGGTGCTCTCGCCCTGGGAGGCGCCCGAGCACCCGCATCACGTGGCGCGGGGGTCGTTCGTCGAGATCGACGGGATCATCCAACCGGCACCTGCCCCACGGTTCAGCCGGACCCCGGCAGCGACCCCGGTCGGCCCGGACGCGGCTGGTCGTGACGTCGTAGCCACGTTGACCGACTGGGGCCTCATCGATGCCGTGGCCCGGGTGGAGTCCGGCGTGGTGTCCTGACCGGCCCCCGGTCCATGCTTTCGCCTTCCTTCCGACAGAGGTGCAGATCAAAGGTCTAAGGTCATGCCATTGACAGCATTATGTGACGGCCACCACACTTGTCGCCAAGCGGCCCCCGGCGAAAGTGGACGTGTCATGGCAACGATCGAAGACCCGAATCTCGATGCAGACTCCCAGCGACTGGCAGAGATGGGATACAAGCAGGATCTGACGCGGAACTGGTCGGGGTTCTCGAACTTCGCGATCTCCTTCTCGATCATCTCGATCCTGGCCGGCTGCCTGACCAACTTCGGCGCCGGGTGGAACAGCGGCGGACCGGTCTCCATCTCCTGGTCCTGGCCGATCATCAGCGTCCTGATCCTGATCATCGGGTTCACCATGTCGGAGCTGGTCTCGGCGTACCCGACCTCCGGTGGCATCTACTGGTGGGCGGCGAAGCTCGGCGGTCCGCGTGCGGGCTTCTACACCGGCTGGCTGAACCTGATCGGACTGGTCGCGGTCACGGCCGGTGTCGCCTACGGCTGCGCCACCTTCATCGACCTGACCCTCAGTTCCTGGTCCGAAGGTTTCGCCGCCGACTACTCGCTGACCCGGGTGTTCGTCATCTTCCTGATCGTGCTGGGGCTCGCCTCGGTGCTGAACATCTTCAGTGGTCACCTGATGGCGATCATGAACAACATCTCGGTCTGGTGGCACGTCGCCGGCGCGGCCGCGATCATCGGCATCCTGCTGCTCGTCCCGAACGACCACCAGAGCTTCCGCTACGTCTTCACCGAGCGGATCAACAACTCCGGCTACTCCGACGGCTCCACCGGCAGCTTCATCTTCTTCTTCGCGGTGATCCCGTTCGGTTTCCTGCTGACCCAGTACACGATCACCGGGTTCGACGCTTCCGCACACCTCTCGGAAGAGACGCAATCTGCCTCCAACGCTGCGGCCAAGGGAATCTGGCAATCGATCCTGTACTCGGCCATCGGCGGCTACATCCTGCTGCTCTCAATCGTGTTCGCGGTGCCGAACGGTGCCGACGGCAACCCGGACAACACGCTCGGCGCCGGCGGGGTGGCCCCGATCTTCAATGCCGCACTCGGTTCGAACTGGGCCGGGACGGTGCTGTTCATCTCCGCTGCCGGCCAATTGTTCTGCGCGGTCGCCTGCATGACCTCGGCATCCCGGATGACCTATGCGTTCAGCCGGGACCAGGCGGTGCCCGGATCGAAGTACTGGTCGGCCCTCTCGGCGAACAGGGTCCCTGCCAACGCGGTGCTGCTGGTCGCGGTGCTGGCGGTCCTGGTCACCCTGCCGGCCCTGAAGGAGGTCAACATCGGAACTGAGGAGGCGCCGATCATCGCGCCGATCGCGTTCTTCGCGGTGACCTCGATCGCGGTGATCGGGCTGTACCTCTCGTTCGCCATCCCGATCTTCCTGCGCTGGCGGCACGGCGACCGTTTCGAAGCGGGCAGCTGGACCAACGGTGAGAAGTACAGGTGGATGAATCCGTTGGCCGTCATCGAGATCGTAGTGGTCTCGTTGTTCCTGATGGTGCCGAGCTACCGAGGCGGTATGCCCGGCGACGAGCTGTTCTCCTGGAAGTTCGTGAACTACGCCCCGATCGTGACGGTCGGCGCGCTCCTGGCGATCACGGTCTGGTGGGAGCTCTCCGCGAAGAACTGGTTCAAGGGCCCGGTCCGGACGATCGATGCCCCTGAAGAACCTGCGGCGACTCCCTAGATACTCAGCGCATGAGTCCTTCCCCGGCCCAACCTCTCGGTGATGCCCTGCTCCGGCCGGTTCGCGGGCACCACGCATTCGAGAGCTGTGTCGAACAGCTGGCCACCGCGATCCGGCTCGGCGCTTTCTCGCTCGGCGCAGCGTTGCCGCCCGAGCGGGAGCTCGCCGAGCGACTCGGAGTCTCCCGGGCCACGTTGCGGGAAGCGATCGCCGGGCTCAGGAGCGCGGGGATGGTGCGCACCACCCGAGGACGTGGAGGCGGCACGGTGGTCGCGTACCAGCCGGCCACCCCAGCGGCCGGCGGGACCGCCGGGATCGCCGACCGGCGCGAGGAGCTGCTCGACTCGCTGGTCTTCCGGCGGGTAGTCGAACCGGGAGCATGCCACGTCGCTGCGGGCCGCACCCTGAGCGCCACCGAGAGGATGCTGCTGACCACGTCCCTGACCGAGGTCGAGCTCGCCCCGGACGCGGCCGCCCACCGACAGGCGGACTCTCGGCTGCACCTGGCCATCGCCAGCGTCTCCGGGTCGCGGATGACCGTCGAGGCAGTCACCGTGGTGCAGTCCCGGCTGCACGACATGCTGAGCGCGATCCCGGTCCTCGCGGTCAACATCGAACACTCCAGCGCGCAGCACCGCGCGATCGTCGGCGCCATCATCGCCGGCGACGCCACCAAGGCCCGGCGCGCGATGGAGCTGCACTGCGACGACACTGCAGCGCTGCTCCGGGGACTGCTCGGCTGAACGACGTGACCAGAAAGGGACTGGTATGCCCCGCAACGACAGGCACCTGACGCTCGAACGACTGACCGCCGAGATAGACGCCGGCCGGATCGACACGGTGGTGGTGGCGTTCACCGACATGCAAGGCCGCCTCCAGGGCAAACGGCTCCACGGACGCTACTTCCTGGACATCGTCGTCGACCACGGCACCGAGGGCTGCAACTACCTGCTCGGCGTCGACATCGAGATGAACACCGTTGCCGGGTACGCGATCACCTCCTGGGAGCGCGGGTACGGCGACATGGAGTTCGTGCTCGATCTGGACACCTTGCGGGTGCTCAGCCACCTGCCGGCCACCGCGATGGTCCAGTGCGACCTGGCTTGGCCCGACCACCGCCCGGTGGCGCAGTCACCGCGGACGATCCTGGCGCAGCAGACCGATCGCGCGGCTGCCCTGGGCTTCACCGCGGTCGCCGGCACCGAGCTGGAGTTCATCGTGTTCGAGGACAGCTACGAGGACGCGCACGAGCTCGGCTACCAGCACCTGACACCGGCCAACCAGTACAACGTCGACTACTCCATCCTCGGTGGCAGCCGGGTCGAGCCGTTGCTCCGGGAGATCCGGAACACGATGTATGACGCCGGCCTGGTCGTCGAGGGCTCCAAGGGCGAGTGCAACTTCGGCCAGCACGAGATCGGCTTCCTCTACGACGACGTGCTGGTCACCGCCGACAACCATGCGGTCTACAAGACGGTGGCCAAGGAGATCGCTGCGCAGCACGGCCAGTCGCTCACCTTCATGGCGAAGTACAACGAGCGGGAGGGCAACTCCTGCCACATCCACCTGTCGCTGCGCGGCGCCGGCGGCGAGATCGTCTTCTGGGACGAGGCGGCCGGGAAGCGCACGGCCCTCTACGACCACTTCGTCGCCGGGGTGCTCGCCACCATGACCGAGATGACGTTGCTCTACGCGCCGAACATCAACTCCTACAAGCGGTTCGCGGACGGTTCGTTCGCGCCGACCACCATCGCCTGGGGCGAGGACAACCGCACCTGTGCGGTCCGGCTGGTCGGTCGTGGCGCCGGAGCCCGGATGGAGAACCGGGTGCCGGGCGGGGATGTGAACCCCTACCTGGCGCTGGCCGCGATGCTGGCCGGGGGACTGCACGGGATCGAGCGCGAGCTCGCCCTCGAGCCGCCGCTGGAGGGCAACGCCTACACCGCCGCCGGGCGGCAGAAGGTCCCTGGATCGTTGCGGGACGCCCGGGACGCGTTCGCAGCGTCGGCGGTCGCTCGAGCCGCCTTCGGGGACGAGGTCGTCGACCACTACGCCAACATGGCGACCGTCGAGCTCGACGCGTTCGGCGCCACCGTCACCGACTGGGAGCTCCGGCGAAGCTTCGAACGGATGTGAGGGACCGGATGGCCAGCTACACCGTGATCGACCCGACAACTGGGGCGCCGCTCACCGAGGTCGCGCTCGCCTCGCTCGAGCAGACCGACGCCGCGATCGAGCGCGCGCACGCGGCGTTCCCGGCCTGGCGCGAGGTCGCCCCGGGCGAACGCGCCCGGTTACTGCGGGCGTTCGCCGCGGTCGTCGACGCCCACCTCGAGGAGCTGGCCCAGCTCGAGGTCAGCAACTCTGGTCACACGATCGGCAACGCTCGCTGGGAAGCCGGCAACGTCCGCGACGTGCTGAACTACTACTCCGCGGCCCCCGAGCGGCTCTTCGGCCGACAGATCCCGGTCGCCGGTGGCGTCGACCTCACCTTCCACGAACCGCTCGGCGTGATCGGGGTGATCGTGCCGTGGAACTTCCCGATGCCGATCGCCGGCTGGGGATTCGCCCCGGCACTGGCCGCCGGGAACACGGTGGTCCTGAAACCGGCTGAGCTCACCCCGCTGACCGCGATCCGGCTCGGTGAGCTGGCCCTCGATGCCGGCATCCCCGAAGGTGTCTTCACCGTCATCCCCGGCAAGGGCTCGGTGGTCGGGGAACGGTTCGTCACGCATCCGCAGGTGGCCAAGATCTGCTTCACCGGGTCGACCGAGGTCGGCAAGCGGATCATGGCCGGCTGCGCCGACCAGGTGAAGAAGGTGACCCTCGAGCTGGGCGGCAAGAGCGCGAACATCGTGTTCGCGGACGCCGACATCGCGAAGGCCGCCGCCACCGCGCCGTACGCGGTCTTCGACAACGCCGGCCAGGACTGCTGCGCGAGATCGCGGATCCTCGTCCAGCGGTCGGCGTACGACGAGTTCCTGACCCGCTTCGAAACCGCTGTCGGGACGATGAAGGTGATCAACCCCGGTGACGAGGCGAGCGAGATGGGGCCACTGATCTCGGCCAAGCAGCAGCAGGCCGTCTCCGGCTATCTCGCCGGTCTTGAAACTGCGTTCACCGGCCCGGTGCCGGACGATCTCGGCGGGTTCTGGGTGCCGCCGACGGTTGTCCTCACCGATGACACCAGTCTGCCGGTCTGGCGTGAGGAGGTCTTCGGTCCGGTGGTCGCAGTGATGGCGTTCGACGACGAGAGCGATGCCGTCCGGCTCGCCAACGACACCGAGTACGGACTGTCCGGGTCGATCTTCACCCGCGACGTCGGTCGTGCGCTCCGGGTCGCCCGGGGCGTCGAGGCCGGCAACCTGAGCGTCAACTCTCACGCCTCGGTGCGGTACTGGACGCCGTTCGGCGGCTTCAAGCAGTCCGGCCTCGGCCGGGAGCTCGGTCCGGAGGCACCGAATGCCTTCACCGAGGAAAAGAACGTCTTCATCGCACAGGACTGAGGAAGGGGCAGACATGGCAGGGCGTCTTGACGGCCGGGTCGCGGTCATCACCGGAGGCTGCTCCGGGATCGGACTGGCTACGGTACGGCGGTTCTTGGAGGAGGGTGCGACGGTCGTGGTCGGGGACCTCGACGACGCCCGGGGCAGCGCGCTCGTCGACGAGCTGGGGGTCACCTATGTGCACGTCGACGTCACCAGCAAGGACCAGGTGGATGCGCTCTTCCGGACCGCCCAGGACAGCCACGGGTCGGTCGACATCGCGTTCAACAACGCCGGGATCAGCCCGCCCGAGGATGATTCGATCCTGGACACCGACCTCGACGCCTGGCGCAGGGTCCAAGAGGTGAACCTCACCAGCGTCTACCTGTGCTGCAAGGCGGCGCTGCCCTACATGCTCGACCAGGGCAAGGGCTCGATCATCAACACGGCGTCCTTCGTCGCGGTGATGGGCGCTGCGACCTCGCAGATCTCCTACTCGGCGAGCAAGGGCGGGGTGCTGTCGATGACCCGTGAGCTCGGCGTCCAGTTCGCCCGGCAGGGCGTGCGGGTCAACGCGCTCTGCCCGGGCCCGGTCAATACCCCCCTGCTGCAGGAGCTGTTCGCCAAGGACGAGGAGCGGGCCGCGCGGCGGCTGGTGCACGTGCCGATGGGCAGGTTCGGAGAGCCGGAGGAGATGGCGAACGCCGTGCTGTTCCTGGCCTCCGACGAGTCCTCGTTCATGACCGCCACCACGTTCCTCGTCGACGGCGGCATCTCGGGTGCCTACGTGACCCCCCTGTGAGGCAGGCGTGACCCGTCCGCTGATCGGGCTGAGCACCTACCGCGAGCAGGCGCAGTGGGGGGTCTGGGACGCAGTGGCCGACCTTTTGCCCAGCGATTACTCCCGGTCCGTCGCGGCCGCTGGCGGCGTACCGGTACTGCTACCGCCGGTGCTGCCCTACACCCGGTGCGCGCAGGCGGTGCTGGCGCGCCTGGACGGCCTGGTGATCAGCGGCGGAGCCGACGTCGCGCCGGACCGGTACGGCGCGGACCCACTGCCGACGACGACCCGGTGGCGCGAGGACCGGGACGCCTGGGAACTCGCCCTGCTCGATGCCGCGGCCGAGCGCGACCTCCCCACCCTGGGGATCTGTCGGGGCATGCAGGTGATGGCCGTGCACGCCGGAGGTCAGCTCGACCAGCACGTCCCCGACGTCGTCGGGCACGAGCAGCACAACCCGGGCGCCGACAGGTACGGCGACACGGTCATCACGGTCGTGTCGGGGAGCAGGCTGGCGGCGGCGGTGGGTGCCGGTCCGCCGGTCCGCTGCCACCACCACCAAGCGGTGCGCACCCACCCCGGGTTCACGGCGGTGGCCTGGGCTGCGGACGGTCTGCTCGAAGCGATCGAGGCCCCGGGGGAGGCGTTCCGGCTGGCCGTGCAGTGGCATCCGGAGATCTCGACCGACCGCGGGTTGTTCGACGCGCTGGTCCGGGCGGCTGCGACGCATTCCGGCTGACGCCCGTCGGCTACGCGTCGTCCGGACGCGGCCGATAGGCACCGGGTGCGCTGCCGGTCCACCGGCGGAACGCACGGTGGAAGGCGCTCGGCTCGGAGAAACCGAGGCGCTCAGCCAGCTGCGCGACGGTCTCGTCACCGCGGACCAGGGCGGTGACGGCAGCATCGCGGAGCAGGTCTTCCTTGATCTTGGTGACCGAGGTGCCCTCCTCCCGAAGCAGGCGCCGCATATTCTGGGTACTCATCGAGAGCCTGCTCGCGGCCTCGTCCGGGGTCGGCCACTCGCCGCGCAGGCCGCGCTCGAGGATCCGTCGTACCTGGTCGGCGACGGTGGTGCCGTAGTCGCGGAGCATCAGCAGGTCCGCGGGGGAGTTGCGCAACCACCCCTCCAGCGAGGCCTCGTCCTGGACCACGGGGAGCGACAGCATCTCGTTGTTGAACTCGATCACCGCGGCCGGTCGGTCGAAGGTGACCAGGCTTCCGAAGACCAGGTCATAGTCCTCGGCGCCCTCAGGCAGCGGATAGGGGAGCTCGACCGACGCGATGGGCAACCGTCGGCCGGCCATCCAGCCGAAGAACCGCAGCGCCACCGACATCATGATGTCGGTGATGAAGTGCGCCGGGTCGTACTCGGGGTCGTTCAGGTAGGTGACCCGGGTGGTCCTGGGACCGTGCTCGATCGTGAACGTCGGCATGCTCGGCAGGATCCGGCTGAACTCGCCGAACCTGGCCAGCACCGTGCCAAGATCGGGGGAGCTGATCACGGCCAGGCAGATCATCCGGAAGGTCCCGCGCGGTGCAGGTTCCACGCCCAGGCCGACCATCTCGTCGTCGGTCAGCCTCCACAGCTCCTGGACCAGCTTCGTCGCCTGGTCCAGGGTGATCCGGGTCCGGTCGTCGAAGAGCAGGGCCGGATCGATGTCGAGGTGCTCCATCCACTCCCCGAGGTCGACTCCACGCAGGGTGGCGGTGCTGGTCGCAGCACGGAGGAAACGGACCGGGATGGTGCGCTGGGTGTTCATTGCCTTCGCCAACGGGCCTGCTCCTCTCGTGCGCATCCGAGTCATGTTTCTCGCGAGCTGGGGTCATTCGATCACGGCTGACAAGTCCGTAGCGTCGACGATGAGGGTCGGTCAGAGCGATCGAGCGCGCGTGCAGGAGGAGTTACCGGATGAGCGAGCAGGACCACGGCTTCAACCTCGACGTGATCGGCCAGTGGAGCGAGTCGATGGCCTTCGAGGTCGAGTCGGACCGGATCATCGCCTACGCCGAAGCGACCAACGACGACATCGCGCAGCATGCGAGCGGTGAGTACGCCGTCCCGGTCTTCGCGGTCGTGCCGCCGTTCCCGATCCTGGCCTCGACCACGATGGCTGCCGTCCCGGACGAGCTGATGATGAAGGTGCTGCACGGCGAGCAGGACATCGTCATCCATCGTCCGATCCGTCCCGGCGAGACCCTGGATTGCCGCGCCCAGGTGACCGGCGTCCACGGTCGGTCGTCCGGCGTCGTCGTGACCGCCCTGGTCGAGACCACCTCGGCCGGCGAACCGGTCAACGACCAGTACTTCACCGCCTTCTTCCGCGGCGGTGAGCTCGACGGCGGGTACGGCGAGGAGCCACCGGCGCACGCGTTCGACCCCGCGCTCCGTGACCGGGAGCCGGACGTCCAGGTGATCCAGAAGTACGACGCCGACCAGACCTGGCGTTACGCCGAGGCCTCCGGCGACCCGATGCCGATCCACACCGACGAGGAGTTCGCCAAGGCGATGGGCCTGCCGGGGATCATCATCCACGGCCTGTGCACGATGGCGTTCACCTCCCGTGCGGTGGTCGAGACCGCCTGCCCGGAGGACCCTAGTCGGCTCAAGCGCCTCGCTGTCCGGTTCAGCTCGACGGCCTTCCCGCGGAACGCGATCACCACCTCGCTGTGGAAGAGCGGCGAGGACGCTGACGGCAATACCACCTACGCCTTCGAGACCGGGTCCGACGAAGGCGCCTCGATCATCAAGGACGGCCTCGCCGTCGTTTCCAGCAAGCACAGTGCACCTAAGAAGGAGAACGCATGAGCAACAGGGTCTACGTCATCGGCGTCGGCATGACGAAGTTCGAGAAGCCCGGTCGCGAGGGAGCGGCCGACTACCCGGTGATGGCCAAGGAGGCCGGTACCAAGGCTCTCGAGGACGCGGGGATCGCCTTCGAGGCGATCGAGCAGGCGCACGTCGGCTTCATGTACGGCGAGTCGACGTCGGGCCAGCGCGCGATCTACGAGCTCGGGATGACGGGCATCCCGATCACCAACGTCAACAACAACTGCTCGACCGGCTCGACGGCGCTCTACCTCGCCGCGCAGGCGATCCGCGGCGGCCTCGCCGACTGCACGCTGGCCCTCGGCTTCGAGAAGATGCAGCCGGGGTCGCTGGCGACGTCGTACGAGGACCGGGAGCAGCCGCTGATGAACCACATCCAGGCGCTCGCCGAGCTGCGCGAGTTCGCGTTCCCGCCGGCTCCGTGGATGTTCGGCGCCGCCGGTCTGGAGCACAACGAGCGGTACGGCTCCACGCCGGAGCACTTCGCCAAGATCGCCGAGAAGAACCACCGCCACTCAGCGAACAACCCGTACGCGCAGTTCCAGGACGTCTACGAGCTCGAGGACATCAAGAGCGCGAAGATGATCTACGCCGAGGCCGGCTTGACCCGGTTGATGTGCTCGCCGACCTCCGACGGTTCCGGTGCTGCCGTGCTGGCCAGCGAGGCTTTCGTGGAGAAGCACGGACTGGGGGACCGGGCCGTCGAGATCGTCGGTCAGGCCATGGTCACCGACATGCGTTCGACGTTCGAGAGCAGGAGCGCGATCAACCTGGTCGGCGCCGACATGAGCAAGAAGGCCGCGGACAAGGTCTACGAGCAGTCCGGGCTGACCCCTGGCGACGTCGACGTGATCGAGCTGCACGACTGCTTCGCGCCCAACGAGCTGATCACTTACGAGGCGTTGGGTCTGGCCGCGGAGGGCGAGGCGCACAAGCTCGTGGACAACAACGACACCACGTACGGCGGCCGCTGGGTGGTGAACCCGTCCGGCGGGCTGATCTCCAAGGGCCACCCGCTCGGGGCGACCGGACTCGCCCAGTGCGCCGAGATGACCTGGCAGCTGCGCGGTGAAGCGGACGCCCGCCAGGTCGCCGGCGCGGCCGAGAAGACCGGGGTCGCGCTCCAGCACAACATCGGGCTCGGCGGCGCCGTCGTCGTCACGGCGTACCAGTCCGCGCAGCGCTGATCCAGAGTTGCTGATCCAGAACTGCCGACCCACTAACCAGAACCAAGGAGCACCCAGCAATGGCTGAAGTACATGTGACCCAGGAGATCAGCGCGAGCCAGGAGGAGACCTGGAAGGTCTTCTCCGACCTGGCGTCGTTCGACAAGTGGCTGACCATCCACGACAAGTTCCACGGCGAGCCGCCGACCGAGATCGCGGTCGGTGCCACCTTCACCGAGCAGGCGACGATCATGGGGATGTCCAACAAGATCGAGTGGACGGTCGAGGCGTTCGACGCGCCGAAGAGCCTGACCATCGGCGGCAAGGGTCTGGCCGGCGCGCAGATCACGTTCGTGCTCTCGCTCGAAGCGACCGGTGCGCACTCCTGCGTCGCGAAGATCGACGCCGAGTTCGTCGGCACGATGGTCGTCGGCGCGATCGGTGCCGCGGTCGAGCGGGCCGCCAACAAGGAGGTCGTCGCCTCTCTTGAGAACCTCGCCACCCTGCTCGCCGGGAGCCCCGCATGATGGCGGCACTCGACGGCCGCGTCGCGATCATCACCGGCGCGGGTCGCGGCATCGGCCGTGAGCACGCCCTCTTCATGGCCCGCGAGGGCGCGGCCGTGGTGGTCAACGACCTCGGCGGTGCCAACGACGGCTCGGGCTCCGACACCGGTCCTGCTCAGGAGGTCGTGAACGAGATCCTGGCCTTCGGCGGCCGTGCGGTCGCAAACACCGACAACGTCGCGAGCTGGTCCGGCGCGAAGGGGCTGGTGGACCAGGCGGTCACCGAGTTCGGTGGCCTCGACATCCTGGTCAACAACGCCGGCATCCTGCGCGACGCCTTCGTGGCCGCGATCACCGAGGAGCAGTACGACGCCGTCATCGACGTACACCTCAAGGGTCACTTCGCGATGGTGCACCACGCCGCGGCGTACTGGAAGGAGAAGTCCAAGGCCGGAGAGCAGGTCGCGGCTTCGGTGATCAACACCGCCTCCGCCTCCGGAACCTTCATGCCGAACGCGGGCCAGGCCAACTACGGGGCTGCCAAGGCCGGCATCGCCGCGATGACCCTGGTCGCCGCCGACGAGCTGGGCCGGTACGGCGTCCGGGTCAACGCGATCGCGCCCATCGCCCGGACCCGGCTGACCCTCGCCACACCCGGGATGGGGGCGATCTTCGCCGCTGAGGTCCCGGAGGGCGAGTTCGACATGTTCGGTCCCGAGAACATCGCACCGATCGTCGGCTACCTGGCCAGCGAGAAGTGTCCGTTGACCGGCCAGGTCTTCGGCGTCCAGGGCGGCGCGATCCAACGGCTGACCGGCTGGACGATCGGCGACACCATCGAGACCACCGGTCCGTGGAACCTCGAGGACCTGCCGGAGCAGCTCTCGGCGTGGATGTGACTAGGTTCGTCCTATGACATCGACATCGAACACCCCGAACCTGACCGGCAAGGTCGCCGTCGTCACCGGAGGCGCCCGCGGCATCGGACTCGCGACCGCGAAGGCGCTGGCGAGCGCCGGGGCGAAGGTCGCGATCGGCGACCTGGACGAGGCGGTCCTCAAGGAAGCGGCCACCAGCACCGGGGTCGCCTACTACGGACGCCTCGACGTTACCGACGCCGAGGGCTACCGGGCCTTCCTCGATGCTGTCGAGGCTGAGCTCGGCCCGGTCGACGTCCTGGTGAACAACGCCGGGATCATGCCGGTGGGTCATCTGCACGAGGAGCCCGAGGCGGTGGCCCGCCGGATGTTCGAGATCAACGTCTTCGGCGTGATCACCGGTACCAAGCGGGCGCTGGAGTCGATGCTGCCCCGGCGCTCCGGGCACATCGTCAACGTCGCCTCGATGGCTGGTGTCCTCTACGCGCCAGGCGCAGCCAGCTACGTCGGTACCAAGCATGCCGTCCTCGGCTTCACCGAGACGGCCCGGATCGAGTACGCGGCCTCGGGGGTCGAGTTCACCGCCGTTCTGCCGGCTTTTGTGAATACCGACCTGACCGCGGGTACCAAGGGTGTTCCCGGGATGAAGACGGTCGAGCCGGAAGATGTCGCCGCGGGGATCCTGCAAGCGCTCGCCGAGCCGCGCGCCCGGGTCTATGTTCCCAAGCTGGCCGGCAGGCTCGCCCGGGTGCAGCAGCTCGTACCTCGTCGGCTGGCCGAAGGACTGTCTCGCAAGCTCGGCGGCGACACCGTCTTCCTCGACGACGTCGACCAGGCCCAGCGCAACGCCTACGAGGAGCGTGCCCGCCACTCATGATCAGTCCCCGAACGCTCGTCGGTGACCTGGTCGGCCGGGCCGCCGGGGAGACCCTGTCCCTCAAGGCGTGCTACGACGTCGGTCTGCTCCGCGTCGATCCGCCCTGGGTGCTGGCCCGCGGAGCGGCCGCGATCGCGAAGTTCGGTGCGATGGGTGGCGCGATCGGTCTCTCCGCGGCGCGCTACCCGGACCGGGTCGCCGTACAGGACGAGCTCGGGTCGCTGACCTATGCCGACCTGGACCGCCGCTCCAACGCCCTGGCGAACGCCTGGCGGGCCCGCGGCCTCAAGCCGGGAGGCGGGGTCGCCGTTCTGGCGCGCAACCACCGCGGGTTCTTGGATGCCACCTTCGCGGCGATGAAGTGCGGTGGTCGGATCGTCCTGCTCAACACGGATTTCGCCGGCCCGCAGATTCGCGAGGTAGCGGCGCGCGAGGGTGTGGACATCCTGGTCCACGACGAGGAGTACGCCTCGATGGTGGCCGACGTGGTCGCGCCCCTGGGGACCTACCTCGCCTGGACCGAGTCAGCGACCCACGGCAGCATCGAGGAGCTGATCAGCACCGGCGATCCCGCCTCGCCGCCGCGGCCGTCGGTCGGCGCGAAGGTGGTCATCCTGACCAGTGGAACCACCGGTACCCCCAAGGGGGCCCAACGCGACGATCCTCGGTCACTGATGGCATTCGGCGGCCTGTTCGGCAAGGTGCCGTACCGCAGCGGCGAGGTGATGGAGTGCTGCGCGCCGATGTTTCACGCCCTCGGCTTCGCCCAGGCCATGCTCGGCGTCGCCCTGGGACACACACTGGTGATCCGCCGGTACTTCGACCCGCAGACGACCCTGGAGAGCATCGCCCGCCACCGGGTGACCACCCTGATCGTGGTCCCGGTGATGCTGCAGCGGATGGTCGACCTCGGCCCCGCCGGGCGGTCCGGCCTGGATCTGAGCTGCTTGCGGATCGCGTTCGTCGCCGGTTCCCAGCTCGGCGCGGACCTCTGCACCCGGGTCACCGAGGCGTTCGGCCCGGTCGTCTACAACCTTTACGGGTCCACCGAGGTCGCCTACGCAACGATCGGCACTCCCGACGAGCTCGCGATCGAGCCCGGATCGGTCGGCAGCGTCGTGGCCGGCACGGTCGTGAAGATCCTGGACGACGACGGCCAGGACCTGCCGATCGGGGAAACCGGCCGGATCTTCGTCGCCAACTCCATCCAGTTCTCCGGGTACACCGGTGGCGGTGGCAAGGAGATCATCAACGGTCTGATGTCCTCCGGTGACGTCGGGCACTTCGACGCGAACGGGTTGCTCTTCATCGACGGCCGCGACGACGACATGATCGTCTCCGGCGGGGAGAACCTTTTTCCCGGCGAGGTCGAGCAGCTGCTCGCCGGACATCCCGGGGTCATGGAAGCCTCCGCGATCGGCGTACCGGACGAGAGGTTCGGGATGCGACTGCACGCGTTCGTCGTACGACGCGAGCCGTCCTCGGGCGGCGCTGCTCTCACCGAGGACGACCTGAAGGACTACGTTCGCGACAACCTCGCTCGTTTCAAGGTGCCGCGCGCGATCACGTTTCTCGACGAGCTGCCCCGCAACCCCACCGGCAAGGTGCTCAAACGACAACTGAAGGAGCTGATCCGATGATCGAGTGGTCCGAGGCCGACCTGGCGGTTCGCGAGGCCGTGCGGGACTTCATCGACAAGGAGATCCGCCCGCACGTCGACGAGCTCGAGTCCGGCGCGATGCCGCCGTACGACATCGTCCGGAAGCTCTTCGCAGCGTTCGGGATGGACGCGATGGCGGCAGATGCGCTGAAGAAGCAGCTGGACCGGGAGCGGGAGCCGCGGGAGCCACGCAGCGGCGAGACGAAGGCTGCCGAGTCCACCGGCATGGAGTCGATGGCTGCCGTCGTCGTCAGTGAGATCGCCGGGGTCAGCCTCGGCGTGGTTGCCGCCGTCGGAGTCTCCCTCGGCCTCGGTGTCGGCACCATCGCAGCGAAGGGGACGCTGAAGCAGAAGGAGCGTTGGCTGCCGAAGCTGGTCACGTTCGAGCAGGTTGCGGCCTGGGCGATCACCGAGCCCACCGCCGGTTCTGATGCCTTCGGCGGGATGACGACCTCGGTGAAGCGCGACGGCGAGGACTACATCCTCAAGGGCCACAAGACCTTCATCACCAACGGGCCCGACGCCGACGTGATCGTGGTCTACGCCAAGCTCGACGACGGCAGCGACACCCCGCCGCGCGACCGGAAGGTGCTCACCTTCGTGCTCGAGAAGGGCATGCCCGGGCTGATCCAGTCCAAGCCCTTCAAGAAGATGGGGATGATGTCCTCGCCGACCGGCGAGCTGACCTTCGACGGCGTCCGGCTCACCCAGGACAACCTGCTCGGCGAGACGGAGGACACCAGTTCCGGAGACGGTCGGGAGAGTGCCAGGTCGAACTTCGTGGCCGAGCGGATGGGCATCGCGATCCTGTCGTTGGGAATCATCAATGAGTGCCTGCGGCTCTGCCTGGACTACGCGAAGACGCGCGAGCTCTGGGGCAAGCCGATCGGTGACCTGCAGCTGATCCAGCTCAAGCTCGCCAAGATGGAGGTCGCCCGGATCAACGTGCAGAACATGGTGTTCTCGACCCTGGAGCACGCTCGGGCCGGCAAGACTCCGACGCTCGGTGAGGCGTCCGCGATGAAGTGGTACTCCTCGGAGGCAGCAACCGAGGTCGCGATGGATGCTGTCCAGCTCTTCGGTGGCAACGGGTACATGGCCGAGTACCGGGTCGAGCAGCTCGCCCGGGACGCCAAGTCGCTGATGATCTACGCCGGCAGCAACGAGGTCCAGATCACGCACGTGGCGAAGGAGATGCTGCGCCGGTAGGGGTGGGTGCGGTTCTCCGGGACCCACCGTCTGCGACCGCCCGGGGGTGGGGGCTGATGACTGCCCGAGAGTGAACTGTTCTGGACACCAGCGAGGTCGGGGCGACGATCAGCATGCTCGGACCCAGCTCACCATCGCGTTGTTCTGGGCCGACCTCGACTGGGATGTCGGTTACGTCAGCTAGGCCGGTCTATTCGACATCCAGGCCGCGCTCGATGGCGTAGCGGGTCAGCTCGACCCGGTTGTGCATCTGCAGCTTGCCGAGCGTGCTCTGCACGTGGTTCTGCACCGTGCGGTGCGAGAGCACGAGACGTTCGGCAATCTGCCGGTAGGAGAGCCCCTTGGCGACCATCTTCAGCACCTCGGTCTCCCGTTCAGTCAGTCGCGGCTCGGCCGGGTTCGGGAGCGGCGCTTCCGCGAGTCGCTGGAACTCGCCCAGCACCATCCCGGCGAGGCCCGGGGTGAAGACCGGGTCGCCCTGGGCGACACGGTGCACGGCGGCGAGCAGCTCCTCACGCGATGCGGACTTGACCAGATAGCCGGTGGCTCCTGCCTTCACGGCCGAAAGGACGTCGGCGTGCTCGCCGGAGGCAGAGAGCACCAGGACCCGGACGGACGGGTTCTGGCGAACGAACTCCCGGGTGACCTCGATCCCGTCGGGCGCAGGGATCTGCAGGTCGAGCACGACCACGTCGGGGCGTGCCGCGGGGAACCGAGCGAGGGCCTCGCGCCCGTTCGCAGCTACGGCGACCACCTCGAGACCGGCTGCCACCAGGTCGCGCTCGACGGCTTCACGCCACAGCGGATGGTCGTCGACCACCATCACGCGTAGGGGAATGGCTGCCTCGGTCTCGCTCATGACGACGACCCTAGGCGGAACCGGGCACCGTACGTGGGACAACGAACTCCCACTCGGTGCCGAACGACCCGGTCGTGAGCTCTGAGGTTCCGCCGAGGTCGGCGATCCGGCCGCGGATCGACTCGCTGACACCGAGTCGCCCCGCCGCGGTGGCATCCTCGAGCCGTCCGGACGCGATGCCGGGTCCGTCGTCGCGTATCGAGAGCTCGACGCGATCGGGGTGGGCCTGCAGCAGGACCCAGGCCGGCGCGTCGTCGCCCACGTGACGCTTGACGTTGTCGAGGCAGGCCCGAGCAACTGCGACCAGTTCGGAAGCTGTGGCGGCCGGAAGTTCGACCGGAAACCCTGGAGCCGACACCGTGACGCCCGGGTCCCGTTCGAGCCCGCGCAGCTCGGCGGCCAGGTCCGCAGTGTCCGCGCCGTCCCGGCTCAGTGCGACGGCGCCCTGGGCCTGGATCAGCCGGCGCAGCTCGCGTTCCTGCTCCCCGGCCAGTCGGCCGAGCTCTGCAGCCTCGCCGCCCAGCTCGCGTCCGCGGCGTTGGACCAGTGCGAGTACCTGGAGCACGCCGTCGTGCACCGCGCGGGCCAGGCGGGCTCGCTCCGCCGCCATCGCAGCCGCACGTTCTGCCACCTCTCGTTCGGCCGCCATCCGTTGGAGCGATCCGCACAAGTAGCCGACGATCGTCCCGGCCAGTACCAGCAGGAAGGCGTTGCCGTAGTCGGACTGGTGTAGTTCCTGGCGCCGAGCGAGGTCGGCGGCCGCGAGGAGGACGCCGGCACCGAGTCCTCCCCACCAGCGGAAGTGGATCGACCAGGCCAGCAGCGCGCCGATGATCCAGGCGCCCGGCACGGTGGCACGGAAATCTGCTCCCTTCACCTCCGGGGTGATGAGCACGAGGGCGACCGCCAGCACGAGATCGAGCGTCAGGAGCAGCACCGTACGGCGCCGGGGCTGGGCGTAGGCCCAGGTAGCGACCGCGGTCCACAGCACCATGACCCCGACGAGCGCCGCTGCCGCTGTCGGGTGCTCAAAGTTGCCGCGCCGGTAGAGATTCAACCCGACGGCGTTGATCAGGACGACGATGCGCAGCACCGCGACGGCCCCGAACAGCCGGTTCTCCACGGCGGCGGCGGCAGGGGAGGCGGACAGGCTCACACGGCGCAGTCTCGCACTCCCGAGGAGGGGAGACCTGGGTATCGGTAGGCCTGCTGAGGCATCAGGCCTGGTTGAGGTCGATCGCCTCGCGGATCAGTGCGACGAAGGCGACTTCGTCGAGCACGTCGCCCTCGAAGAGGTCGAGAGCCCGCCGCGTCCCGGCATCGAGGCTGGCGTTGAACAGCGTGCTCGGGTCGGTGAGCGCAGCGCCCTTGGCGAAGGTGACCTTTACCTTGTCCTTGTATGTCTCGACAGTGCAGATCAGCCCCGAGGCGGAGAAGGTCGGCACGCCGTCCGGGTTGGAGGCCTTGCGCCACTTCGCTTCCTCGACGACACCGGGGTCGGCTTCGACGATGAGGGCCCGGAGCCGTTCGACGGTCTCGGCTCTCCAGTCAGCAGTCATGGCGCGGACCCTACCGTCCCGGGCTGTTGAGCCGGGCTGCCTGCCGAGTCAGGTGCTCGCGCTCGGACAGGTTGGCAGCCCGGTGGGCAGCTTCGGCGTACAGCCGTGCGGCGACGACCGGGTCGCCATCACGCTCGTGGAGGTACGCCGCCACCGCGGCGTAGCGGGGCAGCGACTGGTCGAGCTCGCCGAGTGCTGCCAGGCCCGCTCGCGGCCCGTCAGCCTCGCCGACGGCTACCGCGCGGTTGAGTTGGACGACCGGGTTGTCGGTCAAGCGGGCGAGCTCGTCGTACCACTCGACGATCTGAACCCAATCGGTTTCGGCAGCGGTCGCGGCGTCGGCGTGAAGGGCCGCGATCGCCGCCTGGGCCTGGAACTCGCCCAGCCGGTCGCGGGCGAGGGCCGCCTGCAGGATCACCACGCCCTCACCGATCAAGGACCGGTCCCAGGCGGCACGGTCTTGCTCGGCAAGCGGTACCAGGCTCCCCTCGGGCGTGGTCCGCGCAGCGCGGCGCGCGTGGGTGAGCAGCATCAGGGCGAGCAGTCCTGATGCCTCTGGGTGATCGATCGTGGACGCGAGCTGCCGGGTGAGGCGGACTGCCTCGGCGGCGAGGTCGACGTCCCCGGAGTAACCCTCGTTGAAGACCAGGTAGAGGGTGCGCAGCACGGTGGAGACGTCCCCGGATTGGTCGAATCGCCCCCCGGAGACGGTGCGCTTGGCCCGGGTGATGCGCTGCGACATGGTCGGCTCGGGTACCAGGTATGCGTCCGCGATCTGGCGGGTGGTCAGCCCGCCCACGGCCCGCAGGGTGAGCGCCACTGCGGACGACGGGGTCAGGGCAGGGTGGGCGCACAGGAAGTAGAGCTGGAGCGTGTCGTCCTTCGTGGAGCCACCGCCGGGGGCCGGCTCGTCCTCGGCACGATCCTCGCGCCGGCGACGGGAGACGTTCGCCCGGGTCGCGTCGACGAACTTGCGCCAGGCGACGGTCACCAGCCAGGCTTTCGGGTCTCGCGGCGGGTCGTCGGGCCAGACCCGGACCGCCTCGACCAAGGCATCCTGGACGGCATCCTCGGCTGCCGCGAAGTCAGCTCCGCGACGGACGAGGATGCCGATCACCTGCGGCGTCAGGCTCCGGAGCAGCAGCGAGTCCACCGCGGCGCTACTCCGTGATGGTGGGCGGTTCGGCCATGAACGGGCGGACCTCGAGCCACTCGTGGATCGGTGCCCCGCCCGCGCCCGGTGCGGCTGACAGCTCGCCGGCCAGCTCGAGGGCGCGCTCGTGGCTGTCAACGTCGATCACCATCCAGCCGGCAATCAGGTCCTTGGTCTCGGCGAAGGGACCGTCGGTGACCGGCGGGCGGCCCTCACCGTCGTACCGGACCCAGCTGCCTTCGGGGGCGAGCGCCTGAGCATCGACGAACTCGCCGGTCTCCTCGAGCCGCGCGCCGAAGTCGCGCATGAACTGGATATGGGCTGAGACCTCCTCGGGCGTCCACCGGTCCATCGCGATGTCGTTCGCCGGAGCCGGGGCGCCGCGGTAGTGCTTGAGCAACAGGTATTTGGCCATCGTCTTCTCCTCGTACTGGTGCGACCCATTCTGGTCGGGTTCAGCAGGGACGGAGCCGGTAACGCCGTCCCGACATTCCCCGGCCGAACTCACTGCTGGAGGAGCCAGCAGATCTCGGCGACGTCCCGGCCGAATCCGGGACGGTCACGCAGGTACGACGTCCGACCGACCGAGTTCGCCATCATCTGGGCGGACTGCACCTTGATCCGCGACACGGCGAGGTCCTCCTCGGGCCGGATCGCCTGGACCAGGCTGACCCACTGCCCGATGTAGCCGAGCTGGGCGAGCCGGGTCAGGTCGTGGTGCTCGGGTCCGAGGTGACGCGACTCGGCGATCAGATTGGTGATGATGTCGCTGTGGTCGAGCGTCAGCGCGACGTACGAGTCCGAGACCAGACGCAGGGTCCGCTCCGGTGTCTGGTCCTCCTCGAGCGCGTCGGCGAGAGCATGCTGGAGCAGTGCGTAGCCGCGTCCCATCGACTCGAACAACAGGTCCTGCTTGCTGGTGAAGTGGTTGTAGATGCTCGGGCCGGCGATGCCGACCGCGGCGCCGATGTCGTCGATGCTGACCGCGTCGAAACCGGACTGCGCGAACAGGGCGGCGGCGGCGTCGGCGATCGCCTCCCGCCGGGACGCGGCGACCCGGGGCGTGGGCGGGACGACCTCGAGGTCGCCCCGATCAGGGAACTGATACGCCAGTACCCGCTCGGCCAGCTCGGCGAGGAGGCTCTCGAAGCGATCGGGAGGAAGCATCAACCGGTGGAAGGAGATGCTGCTCATCGCGTTGACCCCGGCGGCGGCCAGGAACGCGGCCTGGTCGGGTTCGAGCTCGGGCCGGATCTCGCGCAGGGTCCCGGCCAGGATCCCGATCGCCTCCCGGAGCCGCTGCCGGAGGGTCTCGCGGAGCCCGTCGGGCAGGTTGCGGGCCTCCCGCTGCCACAGGACGCCGAGCGGTCGGTAGGACAGGGCGGTCCGCGCCGCTGTCCCGGCGATGCCCGGCAGGTCTCTTGCGGGCAGCTCTTCGACCATCGCGCCGAAGGCGCCGATGATCTCGTCGATCGCCTCGTAGAGCAGGTCGGCCTTCCCGGAGAAGTGCCGGTAGAGCGCCGACGGCCCGACGTTGACCGAGCGCGCGACATCCGCGATCGAGACCTGCTCGTAGCCGCGTTCGTAGAACAAGGTCGCGGCGGCGGTCCTGATCTGGTCGCGGCGGTTGCGGGGGCGGGTGCCGCGAGGGGATGCGGTCGGCGCTGGAACAGCCATGCGCGATCGCCTCTCTCGACGTGTTTCCCGATTGCTAGTCAGGATTCACTTAGTATGCCACAATCGGATCCACGTGATCCGGGTCACGGTCACCGATCGTCAGAAGTGGGGGCTCCATGGCGACCCAGCAGGCTGTGCTGCGCTCCCTGGCGCGCCCGCTCGTCCCTATCGGTGACCTCTTCGCGTTCGCGGTTGACGTCCTTCGGGCACTCTTCGTGCGGCCGTTCCAGTGGCGCGAGTTCTTCGACCAGTCCTGGTTCGTCACCCGGGTCTCGCTGCTCCCGATCTGTGCGATCACCATCCCGTTCGGCGCAGTGCTCTCCCTGCAGATCGGCTCGCTCTTCAACCAGCTCGGCGCCCGTTCGTTCACCGGCGCTGTGGCGGTGGTCGGGATCGTCCAGCAGGCAGCTCCGATCGCGACGGTGACCATCGTCGCCGGAGCAGCCGGTACGGCGATCGCTGCCGACCTGGGCGCCCGGAAGATCCGCGACGAGCTCGACGCCATGGAGGTGCTCGGCATCTCGGTGATCCAGCGCCTGGTGGTGCCCCGAGTGCTGGCCATCGCCTTCATCGCCGTGCTCCTCAACGGCGTCGCCACCCTGGTCGGGGTGATGGGCGGCTACGCCTTCAACGTCCTGGTCCAGGGCGGTTCGCCCGGGGCCTACGTCAACGCCTTCACCGCGCTCGCCCAACTGCCCGACCTGTACATCGGCGAGGTCAAGGCGTTCGTCTTCGGCCTGGTCGCCGGCATCGTCGCGTGCCACCAAGGGGTCAACGCCCGTGGCGGACCTCAGGGCGTCGGCAACGGGGTCAACCAGTCGGTGGTCATCTCCTTCGTACTGCTCTTCGTCGTGAACACGATCCTGACGCTGGTGTACTACCAGATCGTCCCGCCGAAGGGGCTGTGATGACCCTTCTGCGAGAACCCCAGCACTCGGTGAAACAAGAAAATGTCGCGGTGCGCGCCTACCGGACGTCGTACGGCGTCCTCAGCGATCTGGGCGACCAGGTGCAGTTTTACGGCAAGGCGCTCGGCGGCATCCCCAAGGGGCTCACCCGCTACCGGCGCGAGGTGTTCCGGCTGCTCGCCGAGGTGGCGCTCGGCCGGGGTGCGCTGGTCCTGGTGGCCGGCACCTTGGGCATCATCGTCTTCGAGGTGCTCGCTGTCGGCAGCGTCGTCGGTCTGGTCGGTTACCAGGGGCTCAAGCAGGTCGGCATCCAGCCGTACGTCGGCTTCCTGTCGGCCTACTTCAACACCCGAGAAGTTGCGCCCCTGGTCGCGGCGAACGCACTGGTCGCGACCGTTGGTGCCGGCTTCACCGCTCAGCTCGGCGCGATGCGCATCTCCGAGGAGATCGATGCCGTCGAGGTGATGGCGATCCCGTCGATCCCGTACCTGGTCAGCACCCGGGTGATCGCCTCGTTCGTCGCGGTGATTCCGCTCTACTTCGTCGGTCTGATCGGCACGTACGCCGCGACGCAGGCGGTCTCGATCCACTACTACGGTCTGACCGGCGGCACCTACGACCACTACTTCAACTTGTTCCTGCCACCGATCGACGTGCTGTACTCCTTCGCCAAGGTGCTGGTCTTCGCTGTCATCTTGACGATGATCTGCTGCTACTACGGCTTCACCGCCAAGGGTGGACCCGCAGGTGTCGGCGTCGCGGTCGGCCGCGCGGTCCGGCTCTCGCTGGTGATCATCGTCATCGCCGACTTCTTCCTCAGCCTGGCGCTGTGGGGTTCGACGACGACCGTCCGGATCGCGGGCTGAGGATGCGTCGACACTCCAAGCCGCTTGCCGGCATCGCCTACCTGGCCCTGATCGTGCTGCTGCTGACGTTCAGCATCAAGACGTTCAACAAGTCGCTGCCCTGGCAATCGGCGGCCAAGGTCACGATCTCGACCACCACCCCCGGTCTGGAGCTGAACGAGCAGTCCGACGTGAAGTTCCAGGGCCTCCGCGTCGGCGAGGTCCGGCGAATCACCTCGAACGGTCGCAGCGCCACGATCGAGCTGGCGCTCGACAAGGGGAAGCTCGACCTGATTCCGGCGAACGTCGACGCGGCGATCGTGCCCAAGACCCTCTTCGGTGAGAAGTTCGTCGACCTGCGACTCCCCGCGTCCCCGCAAGCCGCTCGACTGGCCGCCGGTGGACGGATCCTGCAGTCCACGACCTCGGTGGAGATCGGCTCGCTGTTCCGCAGCCTGGTGCCGGTCCTCGACGCGCTCAAGCCTGAGCAGCTCTCGGTGGTGCTGAACTCGCTGGCCCAGGCGTTCGACGGCCAGGGCACGACCCTCGCGCGGACGTTCAACCAGCTGACTGATTTCCTCGGCGAGCTCGACCCGAACCTCGAGACCCTGGTCGACGACATCACCGAGTTCGGGGAGGTGTCGGAGATCTACGCCGCGAGCGCGCCGGACCTGCTTCGCCTGCTCGCGGCCTCGGCCGGGATCAGCAAGGACCTGCTGGTCCCCAAGGAAACCGACTTCGCTGCCTTCCTCAACCAGGTGATCGCCACCGGAGAAGACACCAAGCGGGTGCTCGCCGAGAACACCGACAACCTGATCCGGCTCAGCGGTCGGTCCCGGCCGGTGCTGGCACTGCTCGACGAGTACTCCACAGCGCTGCCCTGCTTCCTCAAGGGTCTTCGGATCGCGGACAACCTGGCCAACCGCGCGATCGGCGGGCGGGGTCCGTACGCGAACCTGGTTATCGACATCGCAGCCGCTAACAAGCCCTACACCTTCCCGGACGACCTGCCGAGCAACCCCCGCAGCGACGGCAACAACGCCAACCTCCCGTTCGACGTACCGAGGTTCGGACCGCACTGCCCCGAGTTCTCCGCAGAGGTGCTGGCACTCAAGCCGGTGAAGCCCTACTACGCCGCGTCGCAGGGCAATGCGATCGACCCGCCGGGGACCCCGAAGGCCGGCACCCGCCCGACCAGTGCGTCGGTCACCGAGGCCCGGCTGGCGCTCGCCCGGGTGCTCGCCGCGCAGGCGCTGGGCGTTTCGCAGGACCAGGTCCCCGGGTACGCCGACCTGCTGATCATCCCGATGCTCGCCGGAGGGGAGGTGAGTGTGCCGTGATGGTCAAGCAGCAGGCACGCATCCCGTCCTCGGTCTACAAGGTCTCCACCTTCGCGATCATCACCGTCGTCCTGATCGGGCTGCTCGGCACCCTGATCGGCAACGTCAGCCTCACCTCGGCGCGCAGCTACTACGGGCTGTTCTCCGACGCGACCGGCGTCTTCAAGGGCGACCGGGTCCGGGTCGCCGGGGTCGAGGTCGGCCGGGTCACCGGCACCGAGCTGGTCACCGACGAAGGGCGCAAGGTAGCCAAGATCGAGTTCGAGGTCGACGACAGCGTCCCGGTGTACGGCAACGCCGAGCTGCAGCTGCGCTACGAGAACATCGTCGGTCAGCGCTACCTCAACATCGTCGAGAAGTCGCAGGCCGGCCCGTCCTTGCGGAAGGGCAGTACTTTCCCGACGGCGCAGACCACCCCGGCCCTGAACCTGACCGATCTCTTCAACGGGTTCCAGCCGCTCTTCCGGGCCCTCGACCCGTCCCGGCTGAACACCTTCAGCTTCGAGCTGGTCCGTGCGCTCCAGGGCGAGGCGGGCACGATCCAGCAGCTGATGCGCGACACCGGGCAGCTGACCAACACCATCGCCGACCGCGACGCCGTGATCGGCAGCGTCGTCGCCAACCTCAACACGGTCCTGGCGACCGTCGGCGACCGGGACGAGAAGCTCACCGGCCTGATCGTGCAGTTCCGCAACCTGATGGCCGGGCTGGCCGACCAGAGCGACGTGATCGGCGCGAGCCTGCCGTCCCTCGACAAGCTGCTCAGCGCCACGGCCGGGACCCTCTCCGACATCCGCCGGCCGCTCAAGTCCAGCATCGGCTCCCTGCGGTCGATCGCCGGGCAGGTCTTCGAGGACCGCCAGGTGCTCGACGACGCCTTGGGCGATCTGCCGTTCACCTTGCGCACGCTGGCCCGGACGGGCTCCTACGGCTCGTGGTTCAACTTCTACGTCTGCGGCCTGGACATCCGGCTGACCCTGCTGGAGAGCACGATCAATCTCGGCGGTGTCGGCTTTTCCTCCAACGAGCGCGGGACCGTCTGCGGCGCTGGGGGTGTGAGGCAATGAGCACCCCTCGTACCGACAACCAGCTGATCAGGATCGCGATCCTGGGCATCGCGGTGCTCACGATCGGGTTCACCCTGGCGATCAACTTCCAGCGCCTGCCCCTGGTCGGCGGCGGCGCGGAGTACCGGGCCGAGTTCACCGACGCCTCCGGGTTGGTACCGGGCGAGGAGGTCCGGGTCGCCGGCATCAAGGTGGGCCAAGTCACCGCCATCGAGCTCGGCCAGGCCCGGGCCGTGGTCCGCTTCCGGATCAAGGGTGTCGACCTCGGGAATGCCACAACGGCCGGCATCGAGGTCAAGACCCTGCTCGGCCAGCACTTCCTCAGCCTCGATCCGGCCGGCAGCGGCAAGCTGGCCGATGACGCGGTGATACCGCTCTCGCGGACCTCGACCCCGGTGAACATCGTGCCCGCCTTCCAGCGACTCACCACCCAGACCCAGGAGATCGACACCGAGCAGGTCGCGGCCGCCTTCGACGCACTCTCGGAGACCCTGACCCGGACAGCCCCCGAGATGACCGAGACCCTGCGCGGCCTTTCCCGGATCTCGCGGTCGGTCTCGGTCCGCGACCAGGAGATCCGGGAGCTCTTCGCGCGCACCAGCTTCGTCTCCGGCGTGGTCGCCGAACGGGACGCCGACATCGCCCGGTTGCTCACCGACACCAACACCGTCCTCGCCGAGCTCGACCGGCGGCGCGAGACGATCACCCGGATCATCGCCGGCACCAGCAACCTGGCGCGTCAGCTCGGCGGGCTGGTGAGCGACAACGAGGACCAGCTCAAGCCGGCGCTGACCAAGCTCAACGGGGTACTCGCGGTGTTGCGGAAGAACCGCAGCAACATCGACCAGGCGATCAAGGTCGGCGCGGTCTACGGTCGTGAGTTCGCGAACGTCGGCGGATCCGGTCGCTTCTTCGACTCCAGCATCAAGACTCCGCAAGGCATCGCCGTCTGCACTACCGACACTTCCGGCGGCGACCTGCCTCCCGGCATCGGAACCCTGCTGGACTCGGTGCTCTCCCAGCTCAACCAGAACGTCAACGACAGCGACAAGCCGTGCCTCCCGCTCGGCCCAGCCACCCCGGGGGCGCCATGAAGTTCCTAGGGACACGCCGCCTGCTGACCGCACTGACTGGACTGGTGCTGGTGCTCCTGGTGCTTGCCGGGTTCGCTGTGCTGCGCCCGGCCGGGGCCGATGACCGCACCCTGACCGCAACGTTCCCGCGCACCACCAGCCTGTACGCCGGCGCCAAGGTCAAGGTGCTCGGCGTACCGGTCGGCCAGGTGGAGGAGATCAAGGTCGTCGGTACCGCGGTCGAGGTGACGATCACCTACGACGCCGACCTGAAGGTGCCCGCCGACGTGCACGCCCTGATCGTGCCGCCGTCGATCGTCGGAGACCGGTTCATCCAGCTGGCCCCGGCATACGAGGGTGGAGCGGAGCTGGCCAACAACGCCCGCCTCGGCCCGGACCGGACCGGCGTACCCGTCGAACTCGACGATACCTACGACGCACTCGACAAGTTCGCCGCCGGGCTCGGTCCGGAGGGGGCCAACAAAGACGGGGCGTTCTCCCGCCTGGTGACTGCGACGGCGAAGAACATCACTGGTCACGGCCGCGAGTTCAACACCGCCATCCGCGAGTTCGCCGGTGCGATCAGCACCTTGGCCGGCAGCAGCGGCGACGCCAGCGACACCGTCGAGAACCTCGCGGTGTTGACCGACACCCTGGCCGGCAAGGACGCCGAGCTGAGGGCGCTGGTGAACAACCTCGCCACCGTCGGCGCCGAGCTGAACGGCCAGCGCAACGAGATCACCGGCTCGGTCGCCGAACTGCAGAAGGCCCTCGGGATGGTGGCCCGGTTCGCCAAGGACAACCGTGCCGAGCTGCGGGAGACGGTCGCCGGAGTGACCGACATCACCGGGGTGCTCTCGCGCCGGACGAAGGAGCTGACCCAGCTCCTCGACATCGCGCCGGTCGGCCTGACCGGTCTGGCAAACATCTACATCCCGAAGAACTGGGACCCGAGCAAACCCTGGCTGACCCCGGTCGCCGGGCGTGCGGGCAATGCCAACCTGCGTGCAGCGGTCTTCCAGGACCTGGACACCCAACTCGGCTTCACCTTCAGCGCGGTCTGTGCCGGACTGCCGCCTGAGCAACAGGTCGAGCTCGCCCCGTTCTGCTCGGCGCTCGCGGACGCAGGCGGCAGCCTGGGCGGTCTGCTGAGCAAGGCGATCGAGATGGGCGCTGCCGGTTCCCCCGGCTCCGCCCCGGCACCCGGGCCAGCCGGCCTCCGGACACTCATGGGGGGTGTCGGATGAGGGGTTTCGACAAGCTTGACCAACGCCTGGCCCTCCTTCTGACCGCCGCGGCACTGCTCGCCGGTTGCGGCTACGAGGGTGCCAGCAGCCTGCCGCTGCCCGGTGCGGTCGGCGGTAAGGGCACCTACCCGGTCACTATCGTCTTCGACGACGCCACCAACCTGGTTGCCAAGGAGACCTGCCGCAGCAACGACACCGTGATCGGCAGCGTCGAGTCGGTCGAGCTCGACGCCGACCTCAAGGCCCGGGTGGTCTGCCGGATCAAGGACACGGTCACGCTGCCGGCCAACGCGGTCGCGACCCTCAGCGAGACCAGCCTGCTGGGAGAGCGGTTCGTCGCCCTCGGCCCGGCCGAAGGTCAGGAGCCTTCCGGGCAACTGATCCGCGGTGCCGTCATCCCGATCGCCAGCACCCGGTCCGACCCGAACGTCGAGATGGTCTTCGGCGCGCTCTCCCAGGTGCTCAACGGGGGCAGTCTGGGCAGCATCGAGACGATCACCCGCGAGCTCAACACGGCTCTCAGCGGCTCGGACCTCGGCGCCGGCCTGGATGCGATCGGCAAGACCGTCGGCACCTTCAACGACCACCGCACCGAGATCGCGGACTCCCTGGTCTCGATCGACCGGCTCGCTGGTCAGCTCGCCCGCCAGCGGACCGTGCTCGCCGATGCTCTCGACTCGATCCCCGGTGGACTGGCGGTCCTGGACCGTCAGCGCACCAAGCTGGTCGCGACGCTGACCAAGCTCTCCGACCTGTCCCGGACCGTAGTGCCGCTGATCGCGCAGACCCGCGCCAACACCAAGGCCGACCTCGAGCACCTCGCGCCCATCCTGAACCAGCTGTCGAAAGCAGGGGGTGAGCTCGCCCTGACGCTGAACAGGATCGCCACGTTCCCGTTCCCGAGCAACTCGCTCGCCACGATCAGGGGCGACTTCGGTGGCCTGTACGCCACCTTCGAGTTCGACGTCGACTACCTCAACCGGCTCCTCGGTGCCCCAGGCACACCACCAGGAGCGATGCCGACCCCGAAGAAGACTGGCACCGCCGCATTGCCGCAACCGGCCAACCCGCTCGACGACCTGCCTCTGCTCAGCGACCAGCTCGGTCAGCAGGGCGACCTCGGGGACCTCCTCGGCGGACTGCTGGGAGGTGGCCGATGACTACCCTGCTCACCCGGATCCAGCTGATCGTGTTCACGATCGTTACCGTGCTCGCGGTCAGCTACGGAGCAGTGAGCTACTTCAACGTGGGCTCGGTGTTCTCGCCGCCGTTCGAGGTGCGCGCGCAGTTCGCCACCCCGGGTGGCATCTACGAACGTGCCGATGTCGACCTGCTCGGCACCCGGGTCGGCAGCGTCCGCGAGATCATCCCCGGCCCGGGCACAGCCACCACGGTCGTGCTCGCGCTCGACAAGGGCGTCAAGATCCCGCGCGACGTGAAGGCGACGATCGGCAACAAGTCCGCGATCGGGGAGCAGTACGTCGAACTGGCTCCGCAGAGCTCCGGAGGTCCCCGGCTGCGCGACGGCGACCTGATCGGACTCGACGACACCAAGTCCCCGATCGACGTCGCGGTGCTGCTCAAGGATCTCCAGGGTTTGGCCGCCTCGATCCCCACCGACGACCTCAGCACGGTGCTGACCGAGCTCTCCGCCGCGTTCGGCGGGCTCGGACCGACGATCAGCCACCTGATCGACAACAGCGACCGGCTCACCCGGGTCTCGCTGGCCAACGTCGGAGAGCTGAACGTGCTGATCGAACGAGCGAGCACCGTCCTCGGCACCCAGATCGACAAGCGCCAGGAGACGGCCACCTACCTCCAGGCACTGGGCGAGCTGAGCACCGAGCTGCGCAGCGCCAACGGCTCGTTCGCCTCGCTCTTCGAGAACGGGCTCACGGCAGGGTCCGAGGTCAGCAAGTTCCTGGCGGACAACGAGCAGGCGCTGCCGGTGCTGCTCAACCGGCTGGTCACGCTCAACGAGATCGCGGCCGACCGGATCCCGGCTGTCCGCAAGACGTTGACGGTCTTCCCCTGGCTCCTTGAGCTCGGCGCGACCGGTATCAGGTACTGCAGCTCCTACGACGCCAAGACCGGCAAGCCGATTCAGGAGACCTGCCGGTACGACGACCAGGGCCGACCGATCTACGCGGCGTACCTCGCCCAACAGCTGTCCGAAGCTCCGGGCGCTCCGCCGTACTTCCCCTGCACCAAGGGCTACGAGGGCACGGTGAAGTACCAGCCGAACGGAGTTCCGGTGAACGGTGGCCCCAAGCAGAAGGTGGACTCCCCGCCCAACCTGAACGCCAGGTGCTCCGCGCCGCCGACCGACCCCAACACGCCGAACGTCCGCGGTGCGCAGAACGCCCACAACTACTCGGCGGATGCGCCCCGGACCGCACCGGCATGGAGCATGATCATCGACAACCAGGCGCCGCCTGCTGAGCAGAACGGACTCGCGTGGTTGTTGACCAACCCGATGTCATGACGGATGCGCACGAGGGAGAGGCGATGTCGACGCCTGCGTGGAAGCGACCGTGGGTGGCCCCGGCAGTCCTCGGCGCGGTGCTGTTCGCGCTGCTGGTGACCTCGGCGGTGCTGGTGATCGGTCGAGACGACTCGGTCAGCAGGGACGACTCGGTCGGAGCCCCGGGAGCGGCCAGTCTGGGCATGGTGGTGGCTGCCAAACAGGGCGCCCTCAACTTCTTCTCGCTGGACTATCGCCACGTCCAGGAGGACGTCGACCGGGTGATCGCGCTGGCGACCGGGGACTTCAAGACCCAGTACGCCGAGCAGAGTCGAGGCGTGGTCGCCGACGTGACCAAGCAGAAGCTCGTCACCGAGGCCGTGGTGCCCACCGACGGCGTGGCCGTCGAGTACGCCAACGACAACGCCGGGCAGGTCCTGGTCGCGGTCGACGTCACCAAGACCCAGGACACGGCTGAGCCGGTCCTCCAGCGGACTCGGGCCCGGATCACGCTGGCGATGGTCGACGGCTCCTGGCTCGTCTCCAACATCCAGGAGGTGGGCTGATGGCGGGCCTGACCCTTTCCCGGCGGACCCTGATCGCCGTACTGACGGTGCTCGTGCTGGCGGCGGCCGGGCTGACCGGCTGGCTCGCCGTCGACGACCCGGCCCCTCCCGCCCCCTCCAGCGCGTCCGCGGGTGACGCGGGTAAGGCGGGCGAACCGACCATCAAGGACGGCGTGTACGTCGTCGGAAGCCTCCCCGACGCGGAGGCCAAGGCAGCCCTGCAGGCCGCTGTTGACGCCGTACCGGCCGCGCTCTCCTACGACTACCGGTCGCTGGACAAGTCGCTCGAGGGCGCGACCGCACTGATGACCGGGTCCTTCGGTGCCGAGTACCGCGACATCTTCAACCGCACCACGCGTCAGCGGGCGACGTCGGAGAAGGCGGTCACCAGCACGCTCGTCCGCGCGGCCGGTGTCACCACGGCGATCAAGGACGACAAGGTGACCTGCATGGTCTACCTCGACCAGTTCCTGCTCGCTAGCAAGGGGAAGAAACCCGCCAAGTCCTACACCGCTGCCCGGGTGCACGTGCGTCTGGAGAAGGTGGACGGGACCTGGAAGGTCGCCGGCCTCGAGCCGTTCTAATGTCGGCTGTCGTCGTCCACCGCCCGGTCCTCGCCCGCTGGCGCACCCGCGCACTCGAGCTCGAGGGCGCGACGTCGTACGGCGGACCGGTCTTCCTGCTGCTGCACGGCTTCGGCGACCACGCGGGCACCTGGACGCCGATGCTGGCCGAACTCGCACGCTCCGGCCACCGGGCGGTCGCCCTCGACCTGCCCGGGTACGGCGAGTCCGAGGCGACCGGGGAGGGCCCGATGCTGCCCCAGCTCGACGAGTTCCTCACCGCCGCGATCGAGCGCTGGACCGTCGACGGGGTCCCGCCGATCGTCGTGGGCAACTCCCTCGGTGGAGTGCTGGCGATCCGGGCCGCCCAGAAAGCGACCCAGAAGTCGGCCCAGTCGGGCTCGCCGCCGTTGAGCGGGATCGTCCCGGTCTCGCCCGCCGGGTACGGGCACGTCTGGTTCATCGACGGGCTGGAGCGGTTCCACTGGCTCAACCCGCTGCTCTTCACCCCGGTCGTGCCGATGTCGGTCTTCCGCCGCCTCACCGCCGCCGCCTACACCTGGGCCGCTGGAGGGCGGGCGCCCCTGCTCCCCGGGATCGCGCACGCAGCGGCCGCACAGTTCCGGTCCGGGGCCGACGTCAGACGGATCCTCGGCAGCGCTCCGCACCTGCTCGCCGAGATCCGGTCGGCGGCGAGGACCCCGATTGGTGTCCCGTGCCTGATCATCTGGGGCCGCCACGACCGGTTGACCAAGGTCTCGGGTGCCGCGCGGTTGCAGCCGCTGGCGCCGGGGGCCGAGCTGGTCGTCCTCGACGACTGCGGGCACTGCTCCCAGGTGCAGCGGCCTGATCTCGTGGCTGCCCAGCTGGTCCGCTTCGCGGACTCGCTCGCCGCGTCGGCCGCCGGTTAGGCGATCACTCGCAGCCGTTCGCGCACCGCGAGGACCCGGAGTGCGAGGATGCTGCCGTGAGTAGACGGGACAGAGGTCCGGGCAGGGGTCCGGGCAGGGGTCCGAGGACGTCCCGGGAGCAGCGCGCTCCGTTCGGGTCCGTCCTGCTGGGCTCGGCCGATCAGTCGCCGAGGCAGCTCCGGGTCCGGATCCAGCTCCTGCTCACCTTCAGCCTGGTGATCACGCACCTGATCGGTGCCGCCGTGGTCTTCGTGATCTCGGTCTTCGTGCTCCCGACCACCCAGCTCAACGACGCGAGCATGGTCAGCCTGGCGATCACGGTGCCGACGTACGTCGTGGCCGCGGTCCTCGTCGGCGGGTTCTGGGGGACGCTCAGCAGCCTTCGCGGGATGCGCTGGGCGCTCGAAGGCCGGGATCCCACCCCGAAGGAGCGACGTCGGGCGTTGCGGACCCCGCTCCGGCTGACCCTGATCCAGGGCGGGCTCTGGGGGGTCGCGTTCGTCGTCTTTACCGTCCAGGCGCTGATCATGCAGCCCGAGCGGACCCTCGGGACCGGCTTCGCGATCTTGATCAGCGGACTGGTGGTCAGCACGATCGCCTACCTGGAGACCGAGTTCGTGCTGCGACCGATCGCAGCCCGTGCCCTGACCGGCAGGGCTCGTCGTCGTCGCGGCGTCACCGGGGTCCAGGCGCGGATGCTGCTGTTCTGGGGGATCGGAACCGCCACCCCGATCGTCGGGCTCGCCGTCGCGGCGATCGTCGCGCTGACCGGTGAGGAGATGTCGAAGGACCGGCTCGCGGTCATCGCGCTCGCCCTCACGGGCGTCGTCCTGGTCTTCGGTCTGCTGGTCACCGTGCTCAACGCGCGCTCCGTGGTCGCGCCGCTCGCGTCGGTGCGCAGTGCGCTCGACCGGGTCGGCAAGGGCAACTTCGACGTCGAGGTCACCGTCTTCGACGGCACCGAGCTCGGTTTGTTGCAGGCCGGGTTCAACGAGATGGCCAAGGGCTTGCGCGAACGCGAGGCCATCCGGGACATGTTCGGTCGCCACGTCGGCAAGGAGGTCGCCGAGGCAGCGGCCCTGGGCCAGGCCAGCCTGGGCGGCGAGACCCGAGTCGTCTCGGTGCTCTTCATCGACCTGATCGGCTCGACCACCTACGCCACCGAGCGGACACCGCAAGAGGTCGTGAGCACCCTGAACGGCTTCCTCGGGGTCGTCGTCGAGGAGGTCGACCGTCAGGGCGGCTTCGTCAACAAGTTCATGGGCGACGCGGCGCTGGCGATCTTCGGGGCGCCGGTCGAGCAACCGGGGCACGCCGCAGCAGCGCTGGCAGCGGCCCGCCGGATCGCCGAACGGTTGCGTGCGGAGGTCTCCGAGATCGAGGCCGGCATCGGCGTCGCCACTGGAGAGGCGGTCGCCGGGAACATCGGTGACGAGACCCGGTTCGAGTACACCGTCATCGGCGACTCGGTGAACTCTGCGGCCCGGCTCTGCGAGCTCGCCAAAGCCGTTCCCGGGCACGTGCTGGTCTCCTGGGAATCGGTCCGCGAGGCCGGTGCTGCTGAGGCGCCGCACTGGCAGCCGGACGGCGAGCAGGTCTTGCGCGGACGTGCCGAGACGACAGCGACCGGGCGGCTACGCGAGATCTAGGTCGGCTGCCGCCCCGGCGAGGTGCTCACGCCTCCTGACCGGCCAGCCAGTCGGCGTACGACTGGGTCCCGATCGTGCCGGGGTCCTCCGGTATCAGGGCACCGCTGCGCATCGCCTTGCCGGCCTTGCCGGGGAGGAACGCGGTGATCACCGGACGGTGCGAGCCGCGCTGCCGGAGCAGTTGCCGGGTCATCGCCGGGACGCTCTCCTCGTTCGGACCGCGGAGGTCGCCGACCCGTCCCTGGGGTACCCCGCTGGCGATTCCGACCAGCGCTGAAGCCACCTCACGAGCGGCGATCGGCGCCGACCGCATCTGCGGTACGACGACGAAGGGGCCGATGCTGGAGCGCTCGATCATCTGGGACGCGAACTCGTGGAACTGGGTGGCCCGGATGATCGTCGAGGGGACCTTGCCGTCCTCGACCGCCTGCTCCTGCGCGACCTTGCCGAGGTAGTAGCCGAACGGGGTCACATCGATGCCTACGATCGAGAGCAGCACGTGGTGCCGGACCCCGGCGGCGTACCCGGCGTCGAGGAGGTTCTTCGTCGTGGTGGTGAAGAACCGGGTCGCCTCCTTGGCCGAGGTGGTCCGGATGCTGGTCACGTCGACGACGGCCTCGACGCCGTCGAGCTGGTGCTCGAGCCCGCTCTGCTGACTCCCTGGGGCTGCCATCAGGTCGACGCCGGTGGCGCGGGCGAGCACGACCGGCTCGTGTCCAGCCATCTTGAGCTGGGTGACCAGGACCGACCCGATCATCCCGGTACCGCCGGCAACTGCGATCTTCACTGTGAACCCCATGCATCTCGGTGTTGCGTGACTCGAACATATGTTCGATCATGGACGGATGGCCCGTCTTCTCGCTCTGGCCGGGGACGTTACCGTCCCCGAGCCCGGTTCCGCTGCCCCGGAGGCAGTTATCAGCGCTCCGGAAGCGACGGTCGACCAGCTGCGTGAGCGGATCCGCGGGATGCAGGACGGTGTCCCGCGGGTGCCTGTTCCGACGCATCCGGCCCTGTCCGACCTGCTCCAGCTCCGGACCGGCGGTGCCTACGAGGTCGACCGGGCAAGCCTGGCGCTGGCACTGCTGGCTGCGCCGTCGACCGAGGGAGCCTGGTCTGCCGTCGTCGGTGCGGCCGACTTCGGGCTCGAGGCAGCTGCCGACCTGGGAGTCGACCTGACCCGGACAATTCTGGTCCCGGACCCGGGAGACCAGTGGCTGGAGGCGACGGCTGCGCTGGTGGACGTGGTCGGCGTGGTGCTGCTCCGGCTGCCGCCCGAGATCCGGGACCGGGTGAGCGAGCGGGCCGCGAGCCGGCTCGCGGCCCGGCTGCGCAAGCGCTCTGCCGCGTTGATCGTCTGGGGAAGCTGGCCAGGAGCGGAGGCGCGGATCAGCGTCGAGTCCTCGGTCTGGGCAGGTGCCGAGGCGGGCCGTGGCCGGCTGCTGAGCAGGCGGGTGGTGCTCGGGGTCCGGCACGGCACCGCTCCGGTACGACGTGCCGAGCTCTGGTTCCCCTCCTCGGACGGTCCCGTGCGTCGGGTGGAGCGTGCGACAGCGGAGCCCGTGCGGCCGTCGATCACCGGTGCCTCGGCATGAGCACCCCATGAGGACGCTCGTGGTCTGGTGCCCGGACTGGCCGGTGGTCGCCGCCGAGGCGGCCGGCCGGCGGCCGTGCGCCGTGGTCACCCGGGGCGCTGTGGTCGCCTGCAACTCCAGTGCCCGGTCCAACGGGATCCGACGGGGGATGCGCCGCAGGGACGCCCAGTCGCGCTGCCCTGAGCTGCTGCTCGTCGACGCCAATCCGGACCGTGACGTCCGGGCCTTCGAGCCGGTGCTGGCCGCGGTGGAGGCGCTCCGACCGGGGGTGGCGCCGCTGCGGCCGGGGCTGTTGGCGATCCGCGCGCCCGGCCGGTTCTACGGCGGCGAGGAGCAAGCCGCCGCCACCATCGCCCAGCGGCTGGTCGAGATCGGGGTCTGGGACGTCCGGATCGGCGTCGCTGACGACCTCTTCACCGCCGAGCAGGCAGCCCGGCTCGCCGAGGTCCAGAGCTGGAAGGTCGTGGAGGCCGGGAGGGCGGGGACGTTCCTGAGCGGGCTGCCGATCGGTGTCCTCGACGACGCTGACCTGGTCGGGTTGCTGCGCAGGTTGGGGCTGAGCACCCTCGGTGACCTCGCCGCGCTGCCGGCCCGTGACGTCCTCACCCGCTTCGGCGCGTACGGCGCCAAGGTGCACCGGCTGGCCAGGGGGGTCGACCCGGTCGAGCCCGCCACTCGGACGCCGCCGCCAGACCTGGTCAGCGAGGTGGTCTTCGAGCCGGCGCTGGTCTCGGTCGAGGCGGTCAGCTTCAGCGTCCGGCGTACGGCGGAGGCGTTCGTGGCCAGGCTCGCGGACCGTGGCCTGGTCTGTACGGCGCTCCGGGTGGAGGCCGAGGGTGAGGATGCCCAGCGCACGCTGCTCTCGTCACGTTCCTGGGTGCACTCCCGGTGGTTCGGGGCCGTCGACGTGGTCGACCGGGTGCACTGGCAGCTGCAGGCGACACCTGCTGCCAACGATGTCGGGTACAGCATGGTCGGGGCGCCGGTCGGTCTGGTCAGGTTCGTGCCGGAGACCGTCGAGCCGGCGGCCGCCCATGCCGACGGGCTCTGGGGAGGAGGGACCGACGAGCTCATCGACCGCGGCGTTGCGAAGGTGCAGGCACTGCTCGGGTACGACGCCGTCGTGGTCCCGGTCCGGCAGGGCGGACGGGCGCCCGCCGACCGGCAGGTGCTCGTCCCCTGGGGCGAGCGGGCCTGGGGGCTGCGGGCGCCGGACCTGCCCTGGCCGGGCGGGCTCCCTTCCCCGGCGCCGAGCCGGGTCTTCGTCGAGCCCTGGGCGGCCGAGGTCGTCGGCGTGAACGGTCAGCCGGTGGCCGTCACCGAGCGGGGACTGTTGACCGGTGTGCCGACCAGGTTCTGGATCAAGCAGAGTCACACCGGGAGCACGCCGGGGTGGCAGCCGGTCGACGCCTGGGCCGGACCGTGGCCGGTCGACGAGCAGTGGTGGGAGGTCTCAACGAAGCGCGACCCCCGACGCGGGCTGGTCGCCCGCTTCCAGATCGTCGGTACCGACGGCCTGGCCTGGCTGATGCGTTGCGACGCGGGGCAGTGGTGGACGGAAGCCTCCTATGACTAGGCAGATTCAGCCGACCAACAGTGGTCACGGGTCCCGCTGATGGGTTGGAGCAACCCGCCGATCCCCTGGTCCGAGCTCGAGAAGCGACTCTCCAGCAAGGCCCGACCGATACGCGGAGACTATTCCAGCGCTCCCGACAACGGGCCCGGCTCGCGGAAGCGCAAGCCCTACGCCCCCCAGGACGAGGTGCGTCGCCCGGACGGCCCGCTCACGCCGTACGCCGAGCTGCACTGCCACAGCAATTTCAGCTTCCTCGACGGTGCCAGCGGCCCGGACCGGTTGGTCGAGGAAGCCGTCCGGCTCGGGCTGCACGGGCTGGCGATCACAGATCATGACGGCTTCGCCGGGGCGCCCCTCTTTGCCGAGATCGCTCAGAAATATGCCCAGCAGTACGGCGATCTGGCGCCGAAGACCGTCTTCGGCGCGGAGCTCTCCCTGGGGTTGAGCGGCCCGCAGAACGGCGTACCGGACCCGGAGGGGAGCCACTTGCTCGTTCTCGCCGAGGGGGTGGAGGGATATCACCGGCTCGCTGCCGCGATCACCGACGCGCAGCTGCGCGGGGACGAGAAGGGTCGGCCGGTCTACGACCTGGACGAGCTCGCCGAGCAGGGGCGTGGTCACTGGACGGTGCTGACCGGGTGCCGCAAGGGCAGTGTCCGGACGGCGTTGGCGGCTGTCGGGGTGAGCGCCGCGGCGGTCGAGCTCGACCGGTTGACGGCCCTCTTCGGGCACGACCGCGTCGTTGTCGAGCTGATCGACCACGGCCGCCCCCGCGACGACGAGACCAACGACGCGCTGGCCCGGCTCGCCCGGGTGCACGGTCTCCCGGTGGTGGCCACCAACAACGTTCACCACGCGGCGCCCGAGGACCACCGACTCGCCTCGGCGATGGCGGCGATCCGGGCTCGTCGCAGCCTGGCTGAGATCGACGGCTGGCTGCCGCCCTGGGGAGCGGCCAGCCTGAGGTCAGGGGCAGAGATGGTCGAACGGTTCGCCCGCTACCCCGGGTCGGTCGCCTACTCGGTGACACTGGCAGACCGACTCGCCTTCGACCTACAGAAGGCGACCCCGCGGCTGCCCAAGAAGGGCATCCCGGAGGGGTACGACGCGCCCACCTGGTTGCGGGTGCTGACCGAGCGTGGCTTCGAGCGCTTCTACGCCGGTACGCCGCACGAGCAGCGTGCCCGTGACCGGGTCGAGCACGAGCTCACCATGATCGAGCAGAAGGACTTCGCCGGCTACTTCGTGATCGTGCACGACATCGTCGACTTCGCCCGTAGCCAGGGGATCCTCTGCCAGGGCCGGGGATCGGCTGCGAGCTCGGCGGTCTGCTACGCCCTGGGGATCACCGCGATCGACTCGGTCCTCTACGGCCTGCCGTTCGAGCGGTTCATCTCCCAGCACCGGGACGAGGAACCGGACATCGACGTCGACTTCGACTCCGACCGGCGCGAGGAGGTGATCCAGTGGGTCTACGACCGCTACGGCCGGCACAACGCCGCGCAGGTGGCGAACGTGATCACCTACCGCCCGAAGATGGCGGTCCGGGATGCGGCCAAGGCGCTCGGCCACTCGCCGGGACAGCAGGACGCCTGGTCGAAGCAGATCGACAGCTGGAGCTCGCTGGATGGCTCTACCGACGTCCCCGAGCCGGTCGTCGACCTCGCCAACTTGCTGATGAAGTCGCCCCGGCACCTGGGCATCCACTCCGGCGGGATGATCCTGACCGAGCGGCCGATCGGTGAGGTGTGCCCGATCGAACGGGCGCGGATGGAGAAACGGACCATCCTGCAGTGGGACAAGGACGCCTGTGAGTGGATGGGACTGGTCAAGTTCGACCTGCTCGGCCTGGGGATGCTCGGCGCGCTGAACCAGATGATGGTGATGGTGGCCGCCGACCTCGACGAGCACTGGACCCTGCAGAACCTTCCCAAGGAGGAGCCCGGGGTCTACGACATGCTCTGCAGGGCTGACTCGATCGGGGTCTTCCAGGTGGAGAGCCGGGCACAGATCGGGACGCTTCCGCGCTTGCGTCCGCGCTGCTTCTACGACCTGGCGATCGAGATCGCGTTGATCCGGCCTGGCCCGATCCAGGGCGGTGCCGTGCACCCGTACATCCGGCGTGCCACCGGGCGAGAGGAGGTCAGCTACGCCCACCCCGACCTGGTGCCGGTCCTGGAGCGGACGCTCGGCGTACCGCTCTTCCAGGAGCAGCTGATGGAGATGGCGGTCGCGATCGGGGACTGCACTCGGGACGACGCTGATCTGCTCCGCCGGGCGATGGGCTCCAAGCGGGGGATCGAGCGGATCGAGTCGATCAAAGGGACGCTCTTCGAGGGGATGGCACGCCGCGGCCTCACCGGCGAGGAAGCCAACCAGATCTATGTGCAAATCCTCTCGTTCGCGAGCTTCGGTTTCGCGGAGAGCCATTCGCTCAGCTTCGCTCTGATCGTCTACGCGAGCTCGTGGTTCAAGCTGCACTACCCGGCGGCGTTCCTGGCCGGGCTGCTCCGGTCCCAGCCGATGGGGTTCTACTCGCCGCAGTCACTGGTCCAGGACGCCCGTCGGCACGGCGTGGTCGTGCTGCGGCCGGACATCGAGGCCTCCGGAGTCCAGGCGGCGCTGGAGCCGATGGACTCCGACGTACGGTCTGCCACCGGTCTGCCGGAGTGTCTGGACCCCTACCACCAGCCCACCCCGTACGACGCCGCACAGCCCGACCCGACGCTGACCCACCGGCGTGATGCGGCCTTCGCGGTCCGGCTCGGTCTGGACGAGGTCCGTGGCATCGGCGGCGACGTCGCAGCCCGGATCGTCGCCGCCCGGGCAGAGCGTCCGTTCTCCGACATGGTCGACCTGTCCCGAAGGGCGGGTCTGGACTCGGGTCAGCTTGAGGCGCTCGCCACCGCTGGCGTTTTCGAGTGCTGGCAGCTCTCCCGGCGGGAGGCCCTGTGGAACGCAGGGTTCACCGAGCGTGCGGACCAGCTCGAAGGGGCGGGCGCGGTGGTGCCGGCCCCGATGCTGCCGGGCCTGGACCCGGTGGGGGAGACGCTTTCCGACCTCTGGGCGACCCGGATCTCCCCGGACTCGCACCCGATGGCGCACCTGCGCCCGATGCTGGAGACGGTCGGGATCCTCTCGGTCAGTTCTCTGGCGAAGGCGGAGAGCGGCCGCCGGATCCACGTGGCCGGGCTGGTGACCCACCGCCAGCGACCGAGTACCGCCGGGGGTGTCACCTTCCTCAACCTGGAGGACGAGAGCGGGATGCTCAACGTCATCTGCACCCCGGGCGTCTGGCAGCGCTACCGGAAGGTGGCCCGGACAGCTGCCGGCATGGTTATCCGCGGCATCCTGGAACGCAACGACGGCGTCATCAACTTGGTCGCCGACAAGATCTCCTCGCTGGACAGCGTCAGCCCGGCAGCGGCGCAGGCTCTGCAGAAGCGTCACGGGTCTCGCGACTTCCAGTGACGGTGGCGGCTGCGATCCGGTCCAGGGCCACCGCGATCTCGGGGGACTTCTCGTCGTCGAAACTGGGCCCGCGCATCGGGATCGCGTCGCCGGGCCGGACCGGCTCGCCGCACGAGTCGCAGCAGGCGACCGGTGCGCTGATCTGACCGCAGCCGAGGTGGCGCCACTGGATCGGCGGGCCCTGCGACCCGAACGACCACGTGTCCCCGAACTGCTGCAGTGCCAGGACGACCATCGCCAGGTCGTTGCCCTTCGAGGTCAGCCGGTAGTCGAATCGTGGCGGGTTCTCCTGGTACGCGACCCTGGTGACCACGTCGTGCTCGACAAGCGCCTCGAGCCGCTGGGTCAGTACCTTTCGGGAGATGCCGAGATCACGCTGGATGGTGTCGAAGCGGGAGATCCCGAGGGCGATGTCGCGGACCACCAGCGGCGTCCAGCGGTCGCCGACGATGTCGAGGGTGCGAGCAACCGAGCAGTTCTGCTCCCCGAAAGTCGTCCGTTGCATGGCACCCACTCTAGGCGAGTGAGTTCCCAAAGGAAACCTACGCTGCTAGCGTGCTCCCATGCTGGATCGAATCGCGCATCTCACCTGGCATCACCCCCGCAAGATCCTCGCCGGGGCGGTCCTCTTCGCCGCCGTCGCCGGGTTCTTCGGTCATGACGTCGAGCACCACCTCAAGGCTGCCGGTTTCACCGACCCCGCCTCGGAGAGCGAGCGCGCCGGGGCAGTCCTCTCCGAGGCGCTCGGTTTCTCCGCGCAGCCCGGACTCGTGGTGCTGGTGCGCGACAAGGACGGCGGTGACCTCGACGTCACCGATCCTGCCGTCAAGGCCGAGGTCGCCCGGCTCGCCGGTCGCCTTGCCGACTCGGAGTACGTCGGCAACGTGGTCAACCCGCTCGTCGGAGACCCGGGCACCGCGAACCTGATTGCCGCCGACGGTGGGTCCGTCGCACTCACCGCCCAGCTCTCCACCAACGACCTCGAGGACAAGGGTGGGTTGGCCGACGAGTCGGTCCGGGAGAACGTCACCTCCGACCTCCTCGACGTCGGGTACGGCGGCTATGCGCCGAGCTTCAACGAGGTCAACGACCAGACCCGCAAAGACCTGACCAACGCGGAGCTGATCGCCTTCCCGTTGCTGGCGATCCTGCTCCTGCTCGTCTTCCGCAGTGTGATCGCGGCAGCCGTTCCCTTGGTCATCGGGATGCTCTCGATCGTCGGCACCCTGCTGCTCCTGCGGATCATGGCTGAGTTTGTCGGCACCTCGGTTTTCGCCCTCAACATCGGCACGGCACTGAGCCTCGGCCTCGCTGTCGACTACGCGCTGCTACTCGTCTCACGCCATCGTGAGGAGACAGCGGTCGCAGGGTTCACCTTCGAGGCGCACCGCCGGATGATGGCCACGGCCGGGCGCACTGCGTTCTTTTCCGGCCTCACTGTCGCCGGCGCGATGGCGGCGTTGATGGTGATGCCGCAGCGCTTCCTGTACTCCGTCGGCGCGGCCGGGGCGATGGTCGGGGTCCTCTCCGCCGTGATGGCGGTTGTCGTCGCCCCCGCGCTCCTTGCCGTTCTCGGCCCTCGGATCAACGCCCTCTCGATCCGGAAAGGCCCGGCAGTCTCGGACACCTCGACCCGCTGGCTGAAGATCGCCCGGGGCGTGATGCGTCGCCCCGTCCTGGTTGCGGCCACCACAACGGCCGTCCTGCTCGCGCTTGCTTCGCCGCTGTTCGCGACCACCCTGACCGGACCCAGCGCCCAGGCGGTTCCGCCGGGCCTGCAGTCCTACGAAGCCAACAACTATCTCGAGTCGCACTACGGGCGCGAGGTCATCGAGGGTGTTTCGCTAACGGTGGCCGGAGCCATGTCGCCGGCGGCGCTCGACGACCTGCGTACCCGGATCCTCGCGGTCCCCGGGGTCGACCTGGTGGCGCCGTTCACGACGGCGAACGACGAGGTGGCCTTCTCCACCGCTGCGCTCGACGTACCCGCGCTCTCGGGCCAGGCTCAGGACTCGTTGCGCGCCATCCGGGCCCTCGACGACCCGGACGGCGCTCGGCTCCTGGTGGCCGGGAACACCGCGAGTTTCCTCGACGAGAAGAGCAGCCTGGTCGAGAACGCGCCGTTGGCGGTCGGTCTGATCGCCCTGCTGACCTTGGTGCTGCTCTTCCTGCTCACCGGTTCGGTCCTGCTGCCGCTCAAGACGCTGCTCATGAACACCATGACGCTGGCCGCGTCGCTCGGGATCCTGGTGATCGTCTTCGAGAAGAAGTTCCTCGTCGACATGCTCGACTACCCCGGACCGTACGCCGTGGAGGTGACCAGCATGGTCTTCCTCTTCGCCGTCGCTTTCGCACTGGCAACCGACTACGCCGTCCTCGTGATGGCCCGGATCAAGGAGTTGCGGGACTCGGGAATGAGCAACGAGGACGCCGTCGCCCATGGCGTGGCGCGCACGGGCCGGATCATCAGTGCCGCGGCCGTCATGATCGCGGTGGTCTTCGCCGCCTTCGCAGTCAGCCCGGTCTTCTTCATGAAGCAGATCGCGGTCGGGATGGCACTCGGCGTGATCATCGACGCGACGATCGTCCGGGCCTTGCTGGTGCCTTCGTTGATGCGCCTGCTGGGCGAGGCGAACTGGTGGGCACCGGCTCCGCTCCGCCGGTTCCACGCGCGCTTCGGCGTCAGCCACTAACCACTCCGGTTGGATCCGGCCACTCCGGTTGGATCCCGTCTCGGAGCGCCTTCAGGGTCAGTTCACCGTCAGTAGACGAGGGGAGCCAGGTAGCGCGCGGCGTACTCGCGGACGGCGGGGCCGTCGCTGAGGTCGAGCGCGCCGTGCGGGTTGAGCATGTAGGTGTACGCAAGGCGGAGCATCAGCTCGGCCACGACGTGCAGCTCGTCATCGGGCATGGTGGCACCGCTCCGGCGCAGGGTCCGGGCGACCTGGTCGGCGGCGCCGAGAACCAGCGCGCTGTGCGACGAGCCGCCGACGCCGATGATGATCTCCGGTTCCGTCTGCACCATCCGAGCGAGCAGCGGGATCTCCCGGGTCAGCGCCATGCCTTTGACGAAGCACTCGACGACCGCCTCACGAGGGGGCTTCCCGGACGCGTGCGCATCGAGCTGGTCAAGGAACTCGGCGAGCTGTCGGGCGAGTACGGCGTCGAGGAGGGCCTCCTTGTTCGGGAAGGCCCGGTACAGCGTGCTCCGGCTGACGCCGGCCGCCTTCGCCACGTCCTCGACGTTGGCCCGGCGGGCGCCGTACTGCTCGAAGATGAGCTGGGCGGCGTCGAGGATCGAGATGGTCATGTCCGGGCTCCAGTGCTCACAAGCGCTCCAGCTTCACCGGGAGGCGGTCACGAGGGTACGGCAGCGCGACCAGGTCCAGCGGCCAGCGGTAGTCCTCAGGGACCGACCAGCGGTAGGTCCGCAACAGCTCGTGGAAGATCGCGCGGACCTGGACCCCGGCGAAGTACATCCCGATGCACTTGTGCACCCCGCCGCCGAAGCCGTGGAACGCCATCCGATGACCGTGGTCCTCGCGCCTCGGTTCGGCGAACCTGTCCGGATCGAAGTGGGTCGGATCGGGCCAGTACTCCGGGTCGAAGTGGCTGTAGAACGGCGAGACCGAGACGAAGGCGCCCTCAGGGATCCGGTAGCCATTGACCGAGGTCTCCTTCGTCGCCACCCGGGGGAGTGAGGGGACCGGGCTGCAGAGTCGCAGTGACTCCTTCATCACCCGGTCCTGCAGGTCGAGGTGGGTGATCGAGTCGTAGTCGTCGCCGGAGGCCAGCGCTTCCGCGCGCGCCTTCTCCTGCCACTCGGGGAAGCGTGCCAGGTGGTAGGCCATCGAGCTCATCGTGATGGTGGTGGTGTCGTGCGCCGCCATCAGCAGGAAGATCATCTGGTTGACGATGTCCTCGTCGCTGAACTCGTCGCCCTCCTCCGACTTCGCGGTGCAGAGCTGGGCGAAGAGGTCGTCGCCGCCGTCGCGACGCTTGGCCGGCAGGTGGGTGTGGAAGAACTCCTCCAGCACGCGGCGGGCAGCGAGTCCTCTGGCCCACGGGGTGCCGGGGACGTTGGCGCGCAAGATCGACGTACCCGCGCGGACGGCGTCGATGAACGCCTTGTTGAGCCGGTCCTTCTCGGACCGGGTCAGGTCGACGCCGACGAACGTCTCGAGCGCCAGGTCGAGGGTGAGGTCCTTGAAGAGCTCGTACATCCGGGGGTCGGTGACGTCGGCCCACTGCGCCAGTCCGGAACGGATGTGCGGCACCATCACCGCGTGGTACCGGCGCATCGCGTCGCTGGTGAACGCGGCCTGCATGATCCGTCGGTCGTGCAGGTGCTCGTCGAAGTCGAGCAGCATCAGCCCGCGGCGGAAGAAGGGGCCGATGAAGTGCGACCAGGCAGGACCGTTGGCGAAGACCCGGTCGCGGTTGATCAAGATCTGCTCTGCGGCGTCCATGCCGTAGCAGGCGTAGAGCGTGGTGCCGAAGACGTTGATCTTGAGCACCTCGCCGTACTTGGCGCGGATCACGTCGTTGTGACCGATCGGGTTCCGCCGCAGCTTGAGCAGGTGCGGGATCCCGAAGGCCGGTCCGCGGACTGTTCGCAGAGTGCTGGCGTTGGTCTCGGCGGTCGCGGTCACGGTTCTCTCCACAGGGGTTTCGGTGAGATGGTCGCTAAGGTATGTTGAAACAAAGTTGTTTCAATGTATCACCGGGTTCTCGGCCCGGGAAGCCCCCCCAGGAGTGGTTCATGTCCGTCGCTGAAGACCGTGCCGTCGCGCCACCGATACCTGCGAACGGGTTGCCGCTCGGACCGGACTCGTTGGTCTGGAAGTACTTCGCGGACAACCGGATGGCCCTGCTCGGGCCGCGGGCAGCGGTCCTGCAGAACATGCTGCCCTCGCTGGGTCAGGGCGTTCAGGACCATTCGGTCTGGTTCGCCGAGACCCTCGCCAGGCTGCAACGGAGCATCCCGCCGATCTTCAACACCGTGTACGCCGAAGACGGGTCGGCTGTTGGTCGGCAAGTCCGCGACTTCCACCAGCCGATCAAGGGCAAGCTCCCCGACGGGCAGCCCTACAGCGCCCTGAACCCGAGCACCTACTACTGGGCGCACGCGACCTTCGTCGAGCACGTGATCACCGCGACCGACACCTTCATCAAGCGGCTCAGCGAGGCCGAGAAGGAGCAGCTCTTCCGCGAGTCGATCACCTGGTTCGAGCGGTATGGCGTCAGCACCACAGGGACCCCCCAGACCTACGCGGAGTTCATCGAGTACTGGGACCACGCGCTCAGCGAGCGGCTGGTGGCCCACCGGACCGCGGCGTACGGCGTCGGCTACGCCACCCGGGGATGGCCGCGTCCGAAACAGGTCCCGGCTGTGCTCTGGGCCGTGGTTGAGCGACCGATCAACGCGATCAGCTCCTCGATCACGATCGGCGGGATGCCGCCCCGCGGTCGCGAGATTCTCGGGCTGCCCTGGGATGAGAAGCGCGAGCGTCGCTACCAACGGTTCGCGGCGGCGAGTCGAGCACTGCACCCGGTGTACTCGAGACTGCCCGGCAAGATCCGGTTGCACCCGATCGCCCTCCAGGCGTTCCGCCGGGAAGGACATCGCGCGTGAATGCCCTGGTGGTCGAGCCGATCGAAACCAGCCTGCCGCCGCACCTGAGCCAGGCCGACCTCTCGCGGTGGGCCGCCCAGGTCTTCACCACCGGCACGGAGACCGCCCACGCCATCGCGCCGTTCACCGGTACGCCGTTGCCGGAGGTCCCGCAGTCGTCAGCCGCCGATGTCGCGCTCGCCGCGACCCGGGCGCGAGCGGCGCAGGTCGACTGGGCTGCTCGGTCGGTCTCCGAGCGCGCCCAGATCGCGGTCCGGTTCGGCGAGCTCCTGCTCGACGATCGCGAACGGCTCACCGACCTGGTCCAGTGGGAGACCGGCAAGTCCCGGATCCATGCCGGCATCGAGCTGATCGGAGTGGCGAGCGTCGCCGCGCACTACGGTGCGGAGTCGCGGCACTACCTGGCCGCGGCGGCGGTGCGCTCCGGTTTCCCGGGGGTCGTGCGGGCGCGGGTGACCCGGCACCCCAAGGGCCTGGTCGGCGTTATCGCCCCGTGGAACTACCCGCTCTTCCTGGCTGTCGGGGACGTGATCCCGGCGCTGATCGCCGGCAACGCGGTGCTCTCCAAGGCCGACTCGCAGGCGCCGCTCACCCTGCTGGCTGCCCGCGACCTCGCAGTCCGCGCGGGAGTCCCGGCGGACATCTGGCTGGTCGTTGCCGGTCCGGGCAGCGCGCTCGGCGCGGCCATCATCGATGCCGTCGACCACCTGGCATTCACCGGTTCGACCGCCACCGGCCGTAAGCTCGCGGCAGCTGCCGGGCAGCGGCTGATCGGTACCTCGCTCGAGCTCGGAGGCAAGAACCCGATGATCATCCGGGCCGATGCGAACCTCGAGGCAGCGGTGACGGGCGCCGTCCAGGCCTGCTTCGCCAGCGCCGGCCAGATGTGCATCGGCATCGAGCGGATCTACGTGCACGAGACCCGCTACCCCGAGTTCGTCGCCCAGCTCTGCGCGGCGACAGCGAAGATCACGATCGGCGCGTCGTACAAGCATGACGTCGAGCTCGGTTCGCTCACCTCGGCCGAGCAGCTCGCCGTCACCGAGGAGCACGTCAAGGACGCGCTCGCCCGAGGCGCGACGGCGGTGGTCGGCGGTCGTTCCCGGCCCGAGCTCGGCCCGTACTTCTTCGAGCCCACCGTGCTGACCGGCGTCCGGCCAGAGATGAAGGTGTACACCGAGGAGACGTTCGGCCCGGTCGTCTCGGTCTACCCGGTGGTGGACGACGACGACGCGGTGACCCGGGCGAACGAGACCGAGTACGGCCTCTCGGCCAGCGTGTGGAGCGGCGATCTGGCGGCAGCACAGGCGGTTGCCTCCCGGATCCAGGCCGGGGCCGTGAACATCAACGACGGCTACCTCGCCGCGATCTCGTCGCTCGCGGCCCCGATGGGTGGGATGAAAGCGAGCGGGGTGGGACGCCGGCACTCCTCCGACGGGATCCTCCGCTTCACCGAATCCCAGACGACCACGACGCAGCGGGTCGCGACCCCCTACCCGTCGAGCACCAAGCTCTACCTGGCGGCCACCCGCCTGGTCGTGCTCGCCCAGCTCAAGGTGGCCAAGCGCAAAGCCCGGATAACCGCCGTTCGGTCGGCATGGAAGGACAACTGATGGCCCCGAAGGTCGCGTCGAACGTCAAGGGCAAGGTCGTCGCTGTCACCGGCGGCGCCCGCGGGATCGGGGAGGCGACCGCGCGAGCGCTCGCTGAAGCCGGGGCCCGGGTAGCGGTCGGTGACCTGGACGCGGAGCTCGCGGCGCTATCCGCGCAGTCCTACGGTGGCCTCGGGTTGCCGCTCGACGTGACGTCCGCCGAGTCCTTCGCCGGCTTCCTGGACAAGGTCGAGGCCGAGTACGGGCGGATCGACGCGCTGGTGAACAACGCCGGGATCATGGTGATCGGCCGACACCTCGACGTACCGGTCGAGCACCAGCTCAAGCAGCTCGACGTCAACCTGCGCGGGGTGATCCTCGGTTGCCATGCGATCGCGCCGCGGCTGATCACCCGAGGTGGTGGGCAGATCGTCAACATCGCCTCGCTGGCTGGCCGGTTCTCGACCCCGGGAGCGGCGGTGTACTCGGCGACCAAGGCCGGGGTGCTCGCACTCACCGATGCCCTGGACGCCGAGCTGGCCGAACACGGTGTCCGGGTCTCGGCGGTGATGCCCTCGTTCACCAACACCGGCTTGATCAGCGGCACGACAGCACCGGCGCTGACCCCGGCGATCGAACCCGCCGACGTCGCAGCAGCGGTGGTGAGCCTGCTCGAGAAGTACCGTCCGCTGGCCACCGTCCCGCCGCGTCTCGCCTTCAGTGCGGCGCAGTGGACGCTCTACCCGCAGCGGACCAGGCGCTGGCTCAGCAAGAAGACCGGGATGGGCTCCATGTTCCTCGACTACGACCACGAGGCGCGGGCGGCGTACGAGGACCGTACGACGGGCGACTAGTGCCTGCGCGCCCCTAGCCCTCGGGCCGGTCGTCGAAGGTGACCTCCACCCGCTCGAACCCCTTGTGCCGCTGCGCCTGAGCGGACTCGCGGTAGACCCGCTTGTCGGCCTCGGTGAGCCGGACGTTGTCGGTGAACGGTGTCAGCAGCGCCCGCGGGTAGAGCCGCTTGGTCAGCACGACGTTCAGCTCAAGGCCGATCATCGCTATTACGGTGGCGGCGTAGATGAGTGCCACCAGCCCGAGGACGAGAGCGAAAACGCCGTTCATCTCGGTGGCACCCGTGATCACGCGATCGACGTAGAACCCGCCGAGGACCTGCAGCGTCTGCCAGAGCACGGCGATCAGGGCTGCCCCGGGGAACACGTCCCGGATGCGGTCCGGCTGCGGCGTGGAGAGCTTCATCATCAGAGACAGGACGCCGGCGTTGATGAGCACCGCGGCGGCCACGGCGAACAAACGCAGCTCGGCGCCGACGTCGGTGCCGAAGATCTCTAGGTGGCTGCCGACGCTGGTGAGCACAGTGGCGAAGACGAGGGCGAGGCCGGCGACCACCAGCCAGACCAGGCTCCGCAGGCGGCTCACGATCGGGTTCAGCCGGCTGTTGCGGGGGATCGCCCAGACGACGTTGACCGCGTTGTGCGCGGCCTGCCCGAGTCCGACGATGCCGTACAGGGCGGCGATCGAGCCGATCACGACCGCGGATCGACTGCCCTCGATCCCCTCCGGCCGGCCGAGCTGGTCGCCCACGATCGGGAACTGCCCGAGCGCCGACGTCAGGATCTCCTCCTGCAGCTCGGGCTGTCCCTGGAGCACGAAGCCCAGCACCGAGGTGGCGATCAGCAGGATCGGGAAGATCGCGACGAACGCGTAGTAGGTGAGTACGGAGGCGAGGTAACCGCCCTGGTCGTCGAAGAACTTGTAGGTGACGGCGAGCGGGATCCCGAGCACGCGTCGTCGTCGTTGCACGTCGTCGATGCGGTCCGCCAGGTCGGGCATGGGGTCACGCTAGCGGGGAGGCAAGGGGTGGACACGGAGCGAGGGTGCTCGGGGGCACGCGTTCTCATGTCTGTCCGAGGATCACCGTCGTCCCGTCCGGATCGATGCGCGCACTCGTGGTCAACCCGGCGCCCTCGAACGCCAGCCGGGCGGCGTCGTACTGGCTCTCGTTGATCTCGATCAGCACGATCCCGCCGGCCCGCAACCACCCACCTGCCTCGGCCGCGATCCGGCGCAGCAACCGCAGTCCGTCAGGTCCACCGTCCAACGTGTGCAGAGGTTCGTGGTCACGGGCCTCGGGTGGGAGCAGTCCGATCTTGTCGCCCGGCACGTACGGCGTGTTCGCAACGATCACGTCGACCCGCCCTCGCAAGCCCCGCGGCAGTGGCGCGAACAGATCGCCTTCGACCACGGTCGCGAACGGCAGGTTCTCGCGGGCGCAGCTCACCGCGACCGGATCGAGATCGACGGCGAAGAGCTGGACATCAGGTTTCCGGGCGTGCAGGAAGGCGGCGATCGCTCCGCTGCCGCAGCAGAGATCGACGGCAATCCCCTCGGCCCCGAGCACCTCGTCCGCAGCCAGGGCGAGCTCGACGGTGCGACCGCGCGGCACGAAGACCCCCGGTCTGACGACGACCCGCACGCCGTCGCCGGCCTCGTCGAGGAAGTCCGCCCAGCCGAGGATCCACTCCAGTGGTTCGCCGGCAACCCGGCGGGCGACCGAGGGCCCGGGATCGCCGCCGACATCGAGCAGGAGTCGCGCCTCCTCCTCGGCGTACACGCAGCCGGCGGCTCGCAGGGCGGCGACGGTCTCGTCGTACGGGTCGGGCACACCCGGAGAGTCGCAGGTCACACGTCCGGGCGCCACCAGGATTCTTTGTTTGTCCGCGGTGTCCCGTAGGCTGACCGCACAAGGATCGTCCCGTCTTACCTCGGTCCTGATGGCGTGTTGCAGCCCCGCAAGGTGCTCCGTGCCGGCGATCAACCAACGTGACTTTCCGGAGATCATCCGGGTCGCGGCCGTGGTGAGACACCACATGAGATAGCGATAACCCTTGTCTACCAATGCTTTTGCAGATTTCGGTGTGCCCGGAGACCTCGTTCAGGTCCTGAAGCAGTTCGACATCACCGTCCCCTCTCCCATCCAGGCAGCCACGCTGCCCGACTCGCTCGCGGGTCGTGACGTCCTCGGTCGGGGCCGCACTGGCTCCGGCAAGACCTACGCATTCCTCCTCCCGCTGGTCGCCCGGCTGACGGAGTCCGCGGCGTCGAAGAACGGCCGCCGCCAGCCGAAACGCCCGCGCGCGCTGATCCTGGCGCCGACGCGCGAGCTGGTTGCCCAGATCGATGCCGCGCTCGCCCCGCTCGCCGAGGTGACCGGGCTCAAGACCCGTACCGTCTTCGGCGGCGTAGGCCAGCACCCGCAGGTCCAGGCGCTCAAGGCCGGTGTCGACATCCTCGTCGCCTGCCCGGGCCGCCTCGAGGACCTGATCCAGCAGGGCGCCTGCGACCTCTCCGCTATCGAGATCACGATCCTCGACGAGGCCGACCACATGGCTGATCTGGGCTTCCTGCCCGCCGTCCGCCGCCTGCTCGACAAGACCCCGGCCGGCGGCCAGCGGATGCTGTTCTCCGCCACGCTCGACGCCGGCGTCAACGTGCTGGTCAAGCGGTTCCTGGTCGACCCCAAGACCCACGAGGCCGATTCGGCGCAGTCGCCGGTCGCCAAGATGGACCACCACGTCCTGCACCTCCAGCACGACCAGCGCGTCCCGGTCCTGGTGGACCTGACCAGCGCCCCGGGCCGGACGGTCGTCTTCACCCGGACCAAGCACGGCGCCAAGGCGCTCGCCCGCCAGCTCAACGCGCGCGGCGTCCCGGCTGTCGAGCTGCACGGCAACCTCGGCCAGAGCGCCCGCACCCGGAACATGGACGCGTTCCACTCCGGCAAGGCCACCACCTTGGTCGCGACCGACATCGCCGCCCGTGGCATCCACGTGGACGACGTCGCGCTCGTCATCCACGCGGACCCGCCGTCGGAGCACAAGGCGTACCTGCACCGCTCGGGCCGTACGGCGCGCGCCGGTGCCGCGGGGACCGTGATCACCCTGATGACCGATCAGCAGGCCAAGGACGTCCGCGCCCTGACCCGTGCTGCCGGGATCACCCCGACCACGACCCGGGTCTCCGGGCCGGGCCACGAGATCCTGCGCGAGCTCGCGCCGGGTGAGCGGGTCCTGGTTGCCGGTGGCCTCGGTACCTCCCACGAAGAGTCCGGCTCCTCGCAGGGCGGCGGCGGTTCCCGTGGTCGTCGCAGCGGCGGCGGCGGTGGCGGCGGCGGCAATAGCAGCGGCCGGAACAGCTCACGCGGCGGTGGCCCCACGAACGGTGCTCGCAGCGGCGGACGCTCCGGCGGCCCTGCCGCCAGCCCCACCGGTGATGCCTCGGGCCGTCCGCGTCGTAACCGGTCCGGGCGTCCGGCCGGTGCCGGAGCGGGATCGGGTGCCGGATCGAGCGGCGGCCACAGCGCGGCGAGCTTCAGCGGTCGCCGCGGGCGCTGATTCGCCTCCCGACCGATCGGTGCTCCGGCGTGCGCATGGCACGCTAGGAACATGGAGATCCTGGGTGCCCGTGAGGTGCCGCTGGGGGGTCTGCGCGCGATGAACGTGCGCCGGACGCTGCCCCAGCGGCAACGCACGTTCATCGGAGCTTGGTGCTTCGTGGACCACTACGGGCCGGACCAGGTCGGAGGGACCGGCGGCATGGTCGTGCCGCCGCACCCGCACACGGGGTTGCAGACCGTGAGCTGGCTCTTCGACGGCGAGATCGAGCACCGCGACTCGGCCGGGTTCCAGGCGCTGGTGCGCCCGGGAGAGGTCAACCTGATGACTGCCGGCCATGGGATCAGCCACTCGGAGTACTCCACCTCGTCGACCACGACGCTGCACGGCGCCCAGCTCTGGTTGGCACTTCCCGAAGCGGACCGGCACACCGCGCCGAGCTTCGAGCACTTCGCCCCGGAACCGGCGCACGGTCCAGGCTGGGAGGCCCGGGTCTTCCTCGGCTCGCTGCTCGGCTCGACCTCGCCGGTCCGGACCTTCACCCCGCTGCTCGGCGCCGAGCTCCGGATCAGCGCCGGTACGACGCTGCTGGTCCCGGTGGACGCGGCGTACGAGCTCGGGATCCTGCTCGACTCCGGTGTCCTGAGCGTTGACGGCAAGCCGCTGAGGGCCAACGACCTCGGCTACCTGCCGCCCGGTCAGGAGGCCGTCACGTTCGTCGCCGAGCAGGATGCGCTTTTTCTGCTCCTCGGTGGTCCGCCGTTCAACGAGCAGATCGTGATGTGGTGGAACTTCATTGGCCGAGACCACGACGAGGTGGCGGCGTACCGGGCCGAGTGGCAGGCACTGATCGAGGAGGGCGCCGCTGGCCGGTTCTCGTTGCCGCCGGCCGACCCGGCGCCGCCGATCCCTGCGCCTGTGCTGCCGATCGTGCGGATGGTCCGACGCGGATGAGGCGGGTCCGGTGACAGCTGCGGTCGTCGGCGAGGACGGCGTCGCGCGCTGCGCGTGGGGGAGTGTCAGGGGCGTGCTGCGCGACTACCACGACACCGAGTGGGGGATCCCCGTCCTCGGCGAGGCGGCAGTCTTCGAACGGCTCTCGCTCGAAGGTGCCCAGGCCGGCCTTTCCTGGCTGACCATCCTGAACAAGCGTGACCGCTACCGCGAGGTCTTCGCGGGCTTCGACGTCGACAAGGTCGCTGCGATGACCGACGCCGATCTCGATGCCCTGATGCTCGATCCCGGGATCGTCCGCAACCGCGCCAAGGTCGCCTCCGTACGACGCAACGCCCACGCCGTCGTCGACCTCCGAGCCGATGGGGGGCTCGAGGCCTACATCGAGGGCTTCGCCCCGTCCAGTACGCCGAAGCCCGCCCGTACCTCGCAGCTGCCGACCAGCTCGCCCGAGTCCGCCGCGCTCTCGAAGGCCTTGAAGAAGCGCGGGTTCGGCTTCGTCGGACCGACCACGATGTACGCACTGATGGAGGCGACCGGCATCGTCGACACCCATCTGACCGGATGCTTCAGACGGGCTGCCTCAGGGCGCTGGCCGGACTGACCGGGCCGACCGGGATCGAAGGACCGCCCCCACCGCCCTCGTGGCCATGGTCGCAACAAGCAGGCGTGGCATCCTTCTCCCTGTGCTGCCCGGAATCCTCGTCCTCTTGGGCGCTCAGCTCCTGGGCGAGACCGCGGTCCGGCTGACCGGGATCGAGTTTCCCGGCCCGGTGGTCGGGATGCTGTTGTTCTTCGTGTTCCTTCGGCTCCGCAAGCCGGGGGACCGCTCGGCGCTGGTCAGAGCGCCCGAGCTGCTCCTGCGCCACCTGCACCTGCTCTTCATCCCGGCCGGCGTCGGCATCGTGGTCTACCTCGAGCAGATCCGGGACGACGCCTGGCCGCTGGCGGCTGGACTCTGGGTCTCCTGGCTCGTTGGCTTCGTGGCGACCGCCCTGGTCGCCTCCACGCTGCTCGGCCGGCTCAAGGAGCGGCCATGATCTTGGCGGAGATCGGTCTGCACGGCGAGGAGACCTCGCAGTGGCTGACCTCGTCGCCGCTCTTCGGGATCACGCTCACCGTCGCGGCGTACGTCTTGGGCCGTCGGCTGCACCAGCGCTACGCGAGCCCGGTCTTCCAGCCGGTCCTGGTGGCCGTCGTGGTGATCGTGGTCGTCCTCAAGGCGGGCGACATCGACTACGCCGACTACCTGATCGGGGCCGACTACGTCGGGTTCTGGCTTGGGGCGGCGACGGTAGCGTTGGCGCTCCCGCTTCACCGTGAGTGGCACCTCGTACGACGCGCGGCACTGCCCGTCCTCACCGGCGTCCTGGTGGGAGCGGTCGTCTCGATCTGTAGCGCGATCCTGGTCACCGACGTGGCTGGCGGGACCCGAGAGTTGCAGCTGACGATGGCGCCCAAGGCGGCGACCACCCCGGTCTCGCTCGTCCTCTCCAGCCAGATCGGCGGGATTCCCGCCCTGACCGCCGCGTTGACGATCCTCGCCGGGATCACCGGCGCCATCCTCGGCCCATGGGTGCTCGATCGGATCGGGGTCCGTGACCTCCGGGCCCGCGGAATCGCGATGGGCAGCGTCACCCACGGCATCGGCACCGCGCGGGCGCTCCAGGAGAGCCGCACCGAGGGCGCGTTCAGCGCGCTCTGCATGGGGCTGACCGCAGTCGCGACCAGCGTCCTGGTGCCGCTGCTGGTCCTGATCCTCTGAACCCTCGCGGGATCCGACCCAGGGAGGATCCCAGGCGGCCCCGGGACGGCTACCTTGTCGCCATGACGCAACCCTCCGCTCGCGCCCGGGTCCACGCGTTCACCGACGACGCGCTCGGCGACCATGACGCCGTCGGCCTCGCCGCGGAGATCCGGGAGGGACGGATCTCCGCACTCGAGGCCGTCGACGCCGCGATCGCCCGGGTCGGGCTGTTGCAACCCGAGCTGAACCCGGTGGTGTGCTCGGACTTCGACCGGGCGCGGGCGCGGGCGGCCCGGCCCGGCAAAGGCTTCTTCGCCGGTGTCCCGACTTTCGTCAAGGACAACTCCGATGTGCAGGGACTGCCGACCCAGCATGGTTGTTCGGCTTACACGGCGTCACCGGCCAAGCAGGACGGCGACTTCGCCGCGATGTTCTTCGGTCAGGGCCTGATCGGCCTGGGCAAGTCGCAGCTCTCCGAGTTCGGCTTCAGCTCCAGCGCCGAGTTCCGGGACCTGGACCCGGTTCGTAACCCGTGGAACACTGCGTTCTCCTCGGGCGCTTCCTCGGCCGGCGCGGCGGCGCTGGTGGCCAGCGGCGCGGTTCCGATCGCTCATGCGAACGACGGTGGCGGGTCGATCCGGATCCCGGCCGCGTGCACCGGGCTGGTCGGGCTGAAGCCCACCCGGGGCCGGGTTCCGCAGGACAAGATGATCCGGGAGATGCCGCTGCGGATCGTCGCGGACGGCGTCGTGACCCGTAGCGTGCGCGACACCGCGGCATTCCTCCGCGAGTCCGAGAAGCACTACCGGAACCTCAAGCTGGCGCCCGTCGGGGACATCCGCGGTCCCGGGCAGAAGCGCCTGCGGATCGCGCTGCTGGTCGACTCGATCGGCGACCTGAAGTCCGACCCCGAGGTGGCGGACACGGTCCGGGCGGCAGCCAAGCAGTTGGAGTCCCTCGGTCACCACGTCGAGGAGATCGCGATGCCGGTCCCTGAGTACTTCCGCGACGACTTCCTCCGCTACTGGAGCGTGTTCTCCTCGTACCTGCTGACCACCGGGAAACGGAGCCTGGGTGCGGATTTCGACCGCAACCTCACCGACAACCTGAGCAAGGGCTTGGCCCGGTACGGGTTGCGGAACGCCTGGCGGCTCCCGCTGAGCCTGGGTCGCCTGGCGGCATCCCAGCAGGTCTCGGCTCGGTTCTTCCGCACCTACGACGCCGTGCTGACCCCGGTACTGGCGATGCCGACCCCGGAGCTGGGTTGGCTGGACCCGCACCAGCCCTACGAGGTGCTGATCGACCGGCTGATCCAGCTGGTGAACTTCACCCCGCTCCAGAACGCGACCGGAGATCCCGCCATCTCGCTCCCGCTCGCTATCGGTAGCAACGGGATGCCGACCGGCGTCCAGTTGGCGACCGGGTACGGGCACGAGGCACGGCTCCTCGAGGTCGCCTACGAGCTCGAGGAAGCGGTCGGGTTCGCGCGGATCACCGACGCCTGGTCAGGGACCCGGTGACCTGCGCCACGAGCAGGTGGGAAGGGCCGTTCGCGGCGGGCTGACCGATTTCACTAGAGAGCCGCGCCGTGTGTATCCTTCACGTCGGCCTTGATGCCCTCGCAAGACCGGGGGCCGTGAGGCAGGCCCCTTTAGCTCAGTCGGCAGAGCGTCTCCATGGTAAGGAGAAGGTCTACGGTTCGATTCCGTAAAGGGGCTCTGGGAATGGTTGCCCACCAGCAACTGTTGCCGAGGCGGGGTAGCTCAGCTGGTTAGAGCGCACGACTCATAATCGTGAGGTCGCGGGATCGAGCCCCGCCCCCGCTACCAGCGTCAGCAGCACCACCGAAGGTTTCGCAAGCAGGAAGAAGGCACACCGTGGCCAGCAAGAGCTCCGACGTCCGCCCCAAGATCACCTTGGCCTGCGTGGACTGCAAGGAACGCAACTACATCACCAAGAAGAACCGTCGTAACGACCCGGACCGCATGGAGCTGAAGAAGTTCTGCCCGCGTTGCCGTACTCATACCGACCACCGCGAGACCCGCTGATCCAGCGGATCCCGACGCAGGGCGGCACCCCGATCCGGGTGACCGCCCTACTGCGTTTTGGGCACCCTCGGCACTGGTAGCGTCGATCCGTGCCTGTTGACCAGTCCCTCGTGGGACGCAGCTTTCCGCAGACGGCGCCGCGTGAGGTGACCGAGGAGAGCCTGGCAGCCTTCGCGGCAGCCACCGGCTCGTCGTACGCAGCCGGGGGGCCCGCGCCGGCGACCTACCCGATCGTGGTGGCGTTCGCGGCGATGCAGGTCCTCATGCTCGACCCGTCGGTCGGCATCGAGCTGCACCACGTAGTTCACGGCGAGCAACGGTTCTCCCACGAGCGCCCGGTGGTGGCCGGCGACCGACTCAGCGCCGAGCTCACCGTTGACGGCCTGCGCCAGATCGGTGGGGCGGACATCATCTCCACCACCAGCGTGATCACCGGTGCCTCCGGAGACCTGGTGTGCACCGCCCGGGCCACGCTCGTGCACCAAGCGGGTTCGTGATGGCCGGGGGACAGGACGGCGAGCTCGAGACGAAGACCTACCAGGTAACCCGGGCCGATCTGGTGGCCTACGCGGCCGCCAGCGGCGACCCGAACCCCATCCACCAGGACGAGGAAGTTGCGCTCAGCGTCGGACTCCCCGGCGTGATCGCGCACGGCATGTTCACCCTCGCGCTGGCGGCCAGGTACGTCGACGAATGGGTCGGCGAGCCCGGGCAGATCGTCGAGCTGGGCGCAAAGTTCACCAAGCCTGTGGTCGTCCCCGAGCACGGCGCCGAAGTGACGATCAGCGGCAGGGTCGAGACCCGCGACGACCAACGCACCGTCATCCTCACCGTCACCTGCCGCGAGGAGAAGGTGCTCGGCAACCCGCGGGCGGTGCTGCGTGGCTGAGCCACTTTCTGGGTCACTTTCTGAGTCACTTTCTGAGTTACTTTCTGGGCACACCACGCTGCGGGTCGGGGGTCCGGCGGCCGAGTTCGTCGAGGCCCGGACCGAGAGCGATCTGATCGGAGCGGTCCGGGACGCCGATGCGGCCGGCACGCCCGTGCTCGTGCTGGGCGGGGGCAGCAACCTGCTGATCGCCGACGCCGGGTTCGACGGGCGGGTGGTCGCCGTACGGACCTCCGGTGTCGCGGCCGACGCCGACGCGTGCGGAGGGGCGGTCGTCCGGGCGGCTGCCGGCGAGAGCTGGGACGCCCTGGTGGTCCGCGCAGTTGCCGAGGGTTGGCTGGGGGCCGAGGCGCTCTCCGGCATCCCGGGCCTGGTCGGATCAACTCCCATTCAGAACGTCGGCGCTTACGGCCAGGAGGTCGCCGAGACGATCGCGTCGGTGCGCTGCTGGGACCGGAGAACCAACGAGGTGCGGACGCTGTTCAACCGCGACTGTCGCTTCGGCTACCGGACCAGCCGGCTCAAGCAGGAGCCCGGCCGCTGGCTGGTCCTCGAGGTGGTCTTCCAGTTCCGGCTCGGCGACCTGGGCCTTCCGGTGACGTACGCAGAACTGGCCCACCGCCTCGGCATCGAGGTCGGCGGGCGAGCTCCGGCGCACGAGGTCCGCGACGCCGTCCTCGACCTGCGCCGCAGCAAGGGGATGGTGCTCGACCCGAGCGACCACGACACCTGGAGCGCGGGCTCGTTCTTCACCAACCCGGTGATCAGCACGGCCGACGTCCCCGACGGTGCCCCGTCCTGGCCGCAGCCGGACGGCGCCGTGAAGACGAGCGCTGCCTGGTTGATCGAGAACGCCGGATTCCCGCGCGGCCACGGCAACGACCGCGCCGCGCTCTCGGCGAAGCACACCTTGGCTCTCACGAATCGCGGCCAGGCCACTGCAGCCGACCTCGTTGCTCTGGCAGTCGAGGTCCGCGACGGCGTACGGAACCGCTTCGGGATCACCCTGGTCAACGAGCCGGTGCTCGTCGGGACCAGCCTCGACCCCGCCTGAGTCGAATCCCTAGACGGTGGTTCCGGAGTCGAACGCGCCCGGGTCGGCGATGACGAAGATGATCACGACCACGACCAGGACGAACGCCAGTGCGAGCAGAGCGGTGCCGATGATGCCGAGCACCAGGCCCGCGGTGACCTTGGAAGTCTCGGCGCTGTACCGCCCGGGCGATGCGGCGACGTCACGTCGGACGAGTGCGGCGAAGTACCAGGCGAACGGCGCCGCGAGCAGGGTGAGCCCGCAGCTCACGAACGCCCCTGGTCCGCTGATCAGGCCGAGCACGAAGGCCAGGTTCGCCTTCGGGTGATCCGGTGGCCCGTAGGGGGGCCAGGTCGGGTACGGCAGGTTGTACTGCGGGTACTGCGGCTGCCCGTACTGATTCTGCCCGTACGGCGGCTGCCCGTACGGCGGCTGCGGGTAATGCGGCTGATTCGGGCTGTCCCAATAGCCAGGATGCCCCGGTGTCTGGCCGGGGGCTTGTTCAGGGCCCTGCCCAGAAGCGCGCTCCGGCGTCGGTTCGGAGGTCTGGTCGTCACTCGCGGTCATTCGGGTTCTTTCTCCATCCAGCTGTCGATCTCGCCAAGGTACCCGGCCTTGGCGGCGTCATCGGCGCGGGAGGCGCGGATCGAGGACCGGGCGAGGTCGGCGAGCTGGGCGTCGGTCAGTTCGTGGGCCGCCCTCATCGTCGCGTACTGCGCTGCTAGCCGGGAGCCGAAGAGGAGCGGGTCGTCGGCACCGAGAGCGATCTCGGCACCGGCAGCCATCAGCTCGGGGAGCGGCACCGAGCTGAGGTCAGAGTAGACCCCGAGCGCCACGTTGGAGACCGGGCAGATCTCGAGGGCGACGCCGGCTGCAACTACCTTCTCCAGCAGCGCAGGGTCCTCGACGACCCGTACGCCGTGCCCCAGGCGACCCGCGTGCAGGTCCTCGACGCAGATTCGGACCGATTCGGGCCCGAGTAGCTCGCCGCCGTGCGGGGTGAGCAGCAGCCCGGCACGCTCGGCGATGCCGAAGGCGCCCGCGAAGTCCGTGGTACGCCCGCGGCGCTCGTCGTTGGAGAGCCCGAAGCCGACGACTCCGCGGCCGGCGTAGTGCGCCGCCAGCCGGGCCAGGGTGCGAGCGTCCAGCGGGTGCCGGGTGCGGTTGGCAGCGATCACGACCGCCATCCCGATGCCGACTTCGCGGGCAGTGACCTCGACCGCGTCCAGGACCAGCTCGGTGAACTCGGTGATGCCGCCGAACCTGGTGGCGTAGCCACTCGGATCTACCTGGATCTCGAGCCAGCGGCTGCCGTCGGCCTTGTCGTCCTCGGCCGCCTCCCTGATCAGGCGGCGGACGTCGGCCGGCGTCCGCAGCACCGAACGGGCCACGTCGTAGAGCCGCTGGAAGCGGAACCAACCCTTTTCGTCGGCCGCCGAGAGCTGCGGCGGCCAGTCCTCGACCAGCGCGTCCGGGAGGTGGATGCCGTCGCGCTCGGCCAGCTCGAGGAGGGTGCCGTGCCGCATCGACCCGGTGAAGTGCAGGTGCAGGTGCGCCTTGGGAAGGTCCGAGAGCGGTCGCGGCATCGGGTCAGCGTGCCGTACTCAGCCCTGCCGGGCTTCGGCCGCGGCGAGCAGGACGCAGGTCGCTACGGCCTCCATGGCCTCGGTCACCTCGGGCAGTCCCGGGAAGGTGGGCGCGAGCCTGATGTTGCGGTCCCGGGGGTCGTCGCCGTTCGGGAACGAAGCACCTGCCGGGGTGAGGGCGATACCCGCCTCTTTGGCCAGAGCTACCACCCGGGCGGCGGTGCGGTCGAGGACGTCGAGGCTGACGAAGTAGCCACCGGTGGGCCTGGTCCACGACGCGACCCCGGCACCACCCAGCCTGGAGCTGAGCACCCGCTCGACTTCGTCGAACTTCGGCCCGATCAGCTCGCGGTGCTTGACCATGTGATCGCGCACGCCCTGGGCCGAGCCGAAGAACTGCGCGTGCCTGAGTTGGTTGAGCTTGTCGGGGCCGATCGCGCCCTTGCCAAGGTGGGTGGTGTACCACTTCACCGTCTCTACCGAACCCGCCAGGAAGGCGACGCCGGCGCCGGCGTAGGTGATCTTCGACGTCGAGGCGAACATGATCGGGCGGTGCGGGTTGCCGACCGCGGCGGCCAGGCTGAGGATGTCCGCGCTTTTCGCCTCGTCCTCGGTGAGGTGGTGGAAGGCGTAGGCATTGTCCCAGAAGATCTTGAAGTCCGGAGCGGCGGTGGGCATCGAAGCGAGCCGCTCCGCGACCTCGAGGCTGGTGATCGAGCCGCTCGGGTTCGCGTACGTCGGGACGATCCAGATGCCCTTGATGCTCGGGTCGTCGGCTACCAGCGCTGCGACCGCCTCCGCGTCCGGACCGTCGTCGTTCATCGGCACGGTGACGGTCTCGATGCCGAACCAGTCGAGAAGGGTGAAGTGTCGGTCGTACCCGGGGACCGGGCAGATGAACGTGACCTTGTCCTCCTGGCTCCACGGTCGCTCCCCGTCGACGGCGCCCTTGAGCCAGAGATCGGTGAGCACCTCGCGCATCATCACCAGGCTGGAGTTGCCGCCGGCGACGACCTGCTCGGGCTCGACCCAGAGCAGGTCGGCGAACATCGCGCGCAGCTCGGGGATCCCTTCGAGCCCACCGTAGTTGCGCGTGTCCGTGCCGTTCGCGTCGATCGGGCTGGTCGGCAGGGACAGCAGCGCGTCGGAAAGGTCGAGTTGCGCCGGGGAAGGCTTGCCGCGCGTCAGGTCGAGCTTGAGCCCGCGGCCCAGCAGGGCGTCGTACGCGGCGCGCTGTTCGGCCAGGAAGGACGACAGCTCCTCCGGCGACTGCTCGGACAGGGGCCGCCCGGGGGGCTGGATCGACTCGCTCACGGGACCCATCGTTCCAGAGGGCCCCCGGGTCGCGCGAGGCGGTTACCTGCGAGGCTGGGAGCTCGGTGAGGACAGCGGTCGGCTCGGTTCGACTTTGGCTCGTTCCGACCCGTAGACTCTCCGTTTGGTGTCCTCGGGCAATGCTTTGGCATGCCCGGAGCGATGCCGTAGGGCACTAGCTCAACTGGCAGAGCATCGGTCTCCAAAACCGAAGGTTGGGGGTTCAAGTCCCTCGTGCCCTGCGAATGCGTTCGCCGACCAACGTGAATCACACCTAGGGAAGAAGGAAGTCGTGACGGAATCCAACTCGGCGCGATCGGGCAAGTCCGGCCGCACGAGCCCGGTCACGTTCTACCGCCAGATCATCGCGGAGCTGCGCAAGGTCGTCTGGCCGAGCCAGCAGCAGCTGGTGACCTACTTCCTGGTGGTGATGGTCTTCGTGCTCTTCATGATCGCGTACGTCTCGTTGCTCGACCTGGGCTTCGGAAAGGCTGTGTTCGCGCTCTTCGGGGAGTAGGAGGGCGCAGCCGCCGGGCCAGGACCGCTCGGCGGATCGAGTACCACACCACAGCAACACCAATCAGTACGGAGTGAACGTGTCGGAGCAGTACGACGAGGCAAGCCAGGCCCCCGACCAAGAGGTCGAGCAGGCACCTGAGTCAGAGATCGAGGCCCGCGAGGCCGAGGCCGTCCCGTCCGAGGAGACCTCGGCGGATGCCGCCGACGAGACCCCCGGCGAAGCCGTGCCGGTCGAGGAGACCGAAGTCGCCGACGAGCCGACTACCGACGAGCCGACCACCGACGAGCCGACCACCGACGAGGCTGACGCCGACATCGACGCTCCCGCCGCGGACCCGCTCGCAGAGTTCCGTGCCGCGCTGCGCGAGAAGGTCGGCGACTGGTTCGTCGTGCACACCTACTCGGGTATGGAGAACCGCGTTAAGGCGAACCTCGAGAACCGGATCACCTCGCTCAACATGGAGGACTACATCCACGAGGTCGTCGTCCCGACCGAAGAGGTCGCCGAGATCAAGAACGGCCAGCGTAAGCTCGTCAAGCGCACTGTTCTTCCCGGCTACGTCCTGGTCCGGATGGACCTCAACGACGAGTCGTGGGGCGCCGTCCGGCACACCCCGTCCGTCACCGGCTTCGTCGGCCACAGCCACCAGCCGGTGCCGCTGAGCCTCGAAGAGGTCGAGAACATGCTGGCCCCGGCCGTCCAGGCCGAGGCCGAGGCCGCCGCCGTGGCCGAGGCTGCCAGCAGCGGCGCTCCGGTTCGCCCGAGCACCCGTGCGCCGATCACGGTCGCCGACTTCGACGTCTCCGACTCGGTGATGGTCGTCGACGGCCCGTTCGCCACGCTGCACGCGACGATTACCGAGATCAACGCGGAAGCCCAGAGGGTCAAGGCCCTCGTCGAGATCTTCGGCCGGGAGACACCGGTCGAGTTGAGCTTCAACCAGATCGAGAAGGTCTGAGCAAGCTCACCGCAACACAGGTGGCAGAGAAGCACGCCGTGCTTCTCGTCATGACCACGGGAAGAAAGTAGAGAGAAGAGCATGCCTCCGAAGAAGAAGATCGCCGCACTGGTCAAGGTGCAGCTCCAGGCTGGTGCGGCCACCCCGGCTCCGCCGGTCGGTACCGCGCTCGGCCCGCACGGCGTGAACATCATGGAATTCTGCAAGGCGTACAACGCCCAGACCGAAGCCATGCGTGGAAACGTCATCCCCGTCGAGATCACGATCTACGAGGACCGGTCCTTCGAGTTCATCACGAAGACGCCCCCCGCCGCAGAGCTGATCAAGAAGGCCGCCGGCATCGCCAAGGGCTCGGGCGTTCCGCAGAAGGACAAGGTCGGGAAGCTGAGCAAGGACCAGGTCCGCGAGATCGCCGAGACGAAGCTGGTCGACCTGAACGCCAATGACATCGAAGCCGCGATGAAGATCGTCGAGGGCACCGCCCGCTCCATGGGTGTCACGACCGACTGATCTGCCGACTCCGGCAACTACCAGCATCACGTGGAAGGACCGCGCTGGTCCGCACCACAACTTCTGAAAGTAGGAACAACCATGCAGCGCAGCAAGACGTACCGCGCGGCGGCCGAGCAGTTCGACAAGGACGAGCTCCACGCCCCGCTTTCGGCGATCAAGATCGCCAAGACCACCTCGAAGAAGAAGTTCGACGAGACCGTCGACGTCGTCATGCGGCTCGGCGTCGATCCGCGCAAGGCCGACCAGATGGTCCGCGGGACCGTGATCCTGCCGCACGGAACCGGCAAGACCGCTCGCGTCCTCGTGTTCGCGAACGCGGAGAAGGCCGAGGCGGCCCGTGAGGCCGGCGCCGACTTCGTCGGCGGCGACGAGCTGATCGAGAAGGTCAACGGCGGCTGGACCGACTTCGACGCCGTCGTTGCGACCCCGGACATGATGGGCAAGGTCGGTCGACTGGGCCGGGTCCTTGGTCCTCGTGGTCTGATGCCGAACCCGAAGACCGGCACCGTCACGCCGGACGTCGCCAAGGCGGTCAACGACATCAAGGGCGGGAAGATCGAGTTCCGGGTCGACCGGCACGCGAACCTGCACTTCATCATCGGTAAGGCCTCGTTCTCCGAGATTCAGCTCGCGGAGAACTACGCCACCGCGCTCGAAGAGGTGCTCCGCTTGAAGCCGTCCAGCTCCAAGGGCCGTTACCTCAAGAAGGTCACCGTCTCGACGACCATGGGCCCCGGCGTCCAGGTCGACCCGAACCGGACCCGCAACGTTGCGGGCGAGGACGAGAACGCCTAGAAACTCAGCCGATCCGGCGTGAAAGTGCAAATCTGTTCGCACTTTCACGCCGGGTCGCTCTGTTTGATCTGTAGTTCACGTCGGGTCAGCGCTCGATTTGGCGCGAACGGTGCCTGCCCCTTAGAGTTTCCCCTTGTAACCGAAGACCGCCGGTTCGTCGCCCTGGTTGATCCTGGGATGACGTGAAGGTTCGCGAGAGCGGACGGCCTGCGCAGGAGACACTGAAGCTGAGGCTGCCTCGTGCCGCCCCCCGCCCCGTGTGCCCTGCACCGGGGCGTTTGTATGTCTCCGGTCCGACGTTCATCGGTCGGCGTACAACCCGTACGACGACCGCGCACACATGCGTGCATGAGTTGGAAGGAGTCCCCATGGCGCGGCCAGACAAGGCAGCAGCTGTTGCGGAGATCGTCGATTCGTTCAACGATTCCGCCGGCGCTGTGCTGACCGAGTACCGCGGACTCACCGTGA
>JBKJHO010000050.1:0-3860 GCA_046598915.1 Marmoricola sp.
GGTGTCCGAGGGGGGACTTGAACCCCCACGTCCGTTAAAGGACACTAGCACCTCAAGCTAGCGCGTCTGCCATTCCGCCACTCGGACGAGCGGGCGCAACAGTAGCAAAGCAAGTGCCCTGGTTCCGAATCGGGGTCGCCGCCAGAGCACTAGTCTCGCGCCATGGAACGCCCACCGCCGTCCGATGTCTGGTCCGATGCCTCGATCACCGCCAAGCGGTTCCGGATCGCCTACCCCGCTGTCGCCGAGCCGGATTTGGCCCACGTCGACGGGCTGCTCGCCGGCGCGGCGGAGGTCGACATCACACCACCGCCGGGGATGCCCAAGGCGGGTCACTCCAAGAACGCTCAGGACGGGACCGGTTTCCGGACCCGCCTGAAGGTCCGGGTCGTCCATCTCCGCCAGGGCACCAGCTCGGTCGCGCTGGTCGCACTGGACCTGCTGGCCGGTTCAGCGCTCCTCCAGCACGCTGTCGCCAAGGCAGTCGCCGACACCGACGTGCCGCTGTCGGGAATCTTTCTGGCTGCGACGCACACCCATGCCGGTCCCGGTCAGTACAGCGGAAGCGCGTTCTACAACGACTGGGCCTCCAACCGGCCGGGTTTCGACCCCGGGTACACCGCCTTTCTCGTCGACCAGATCGCTGGGGGCCTACGGGAGGCTGTCTCTACCCGCCGGCCTGCCACCGCGGCGATCGGGAGCACCGAGGTCTGGGGACTGACCCGGAACAGGTCACTCGGCGCGTTCGTCCGCAATGAAGCCGTTACCGACCACCGGGTCGAGGACCACCGCAAGTACGCGGCCGTCGACCCGCGGCTGCACCTGCTCCGGATCGACGATGCGCAGGGCCCGCTCGCCTCGTTCGGCTGGTTCTCGATCCACGGCACCGGGATCAGCCCCCACGACCCGTCGTACAACGCGGACGTCTGGGCCTACATCAACGGCGAGCTCGCTGACCGGGTCTCGTCGGCGACCGGCCGACGACCGATCAGTGCTGCTGTGGTCGCCTCGCACGGAGACATGACGCCGGCGGTCCGTCCGGGAATGTTGGTGTTCCCCGAAGCCGAACGGGTCGGGCGAGGGATCGGGGCGGCGGCTGCTGCGCTGCACGCATCGCTCGGCGACGACCTCCGAGAAGAGTTCCCGGTTGCCTCAAGGCTGGAGCAGGTGGATCTCGGCACCGATCCGGTCGTGGACGGCATCAGCCTCGCCTCGCCGCGGATCGGTTGGCCCAAGGCTGCGGGCGCCGGTGAGAACACCACCTTCCTGCTACACCTGATCCCTCCGTTCAAGGCCGGCTCCGCCAAGCGCCGTGCGAAGGGGCCCCAGGGCTACAAGCGGATCGCCGGGAGTGAACTGCTCCACCCGCTCCTGGTGGGCAGGCCAGAGGAGTTCCCCCGGGTGCTGCCGGTCCATCTGCTCAGGCTCGGGGACAGGGCCGTGGTGGGGCTGCCGTTCGAAACCACGGTGGAGGCCGGACGACGGGTCGGTGCTGCTGTGATGGCCTCGGGACTACCTGTCGAGACCGCCTTTGTGTCCTCCTTGGTCAACGACCACTGCGACTACCTGACGACCTCCGAGGAGTACAGCGCCCAGTACTACGAAGGGGCGTCCACGCTGTTCGGACCCCGGCAGCAGGCCTGGGTAGCCGGCCTGGCCCGCCAGGTCGCGGACGCCCTGGCCGACGGCGCCCCGGCAGTGCCGGTGCCACGGTCATTCGACTTCGGGCTGCACCGCTATCTCCCGGTACCCACCGGGACTGCGGTCGGGAGGGTGCCCGGGACCGTCCGGTTCGCTGAGTCGACCTCGACCGAGGACGCCTTCTGGGAACTCATCTGGACCGACGTGGCTCCCGGCGATCTGCACTGGCACCAACCCTTGGTCCGGGTCGAGGCCGAGACCGCTGCCGGTTGGTCCCCTGCGTCGTACCACGGGCGTCTTGTCGACGACCAGGGCTGGCGCCTCGGCGTCACCTACCTCGGCCGCAAGCGCGGCGGACACACCTACGCCGCCCGTTGGTACACGCCACCGCTCGGACGGCCGGTGCGGCACCGGTTCGTTCTGGTGGCCAACGCCGGCCAGCACGAGGTCGCCGGCCCGGCGTTCGACTGAGACCGTGCAGACTGAGACGGTGCAGACTGACACGGTGCCAGCAGAGACCCCCGGTTACGACCCCGCGGCCGAGGTCGTCGCCATCTGCAGCGACCTGATCGCGATCGACACCACGAACTACGGTGACCAGTCAGGCCCGGGGGAGCGCACGGCGGCCGAGCACGTCGCTGCCCTGCTGGACGAGGTCGGTATCGCGGTCACGGTCGTCGAGTCCGAGCCGGGACGTACCTCCGTGATCGGTCGCTGGGGCGGTGATGTCGGCGAGCCCGTCCTGCTCCACGGCCACCTGGACGTCGTACCGGCGGCCGCCGCCGACTGGTCGGTCCCGCCCTTCGCCGGCGAGGTCCGGGACGGTCCTGACGGGCCCTGCGTCTGGGGCCGGGGCGCGGTCGACATGAAGGACTTCGACGCGATGCTCCTCTCCAGCGTGCGGGCACGTGCCCGGGCTGGGGCCGTGCCGAGCCGCCCGCTGGTGCTCTGCTTCACCGCCGACGAGGAAGCCGGCGGCGCCAAGGGAGCCGGCTTCCTGGCCCGCGAGCACCGCGACCTGATTGACGACTGTTCGGTCGCCGTCGGCGAGGTCGGCGGCTTCAGTACGACGGTCCGGGGCCGCCGGGTCTACCTGATCGAAGCAGCCGAGAAGGGGATGGCGTGGCTCCGGCTCACCGCCCGCGGGAACGCGGGCCACGGGTCGATGGTCCACGCGGACAACGCCGTCACCCGGTTGGCGGCCGCTGTCGCCCGGATCGGTCAGCACCAGTGGCCGGTCCGGCTCACCCCGACAATGGAAATCCTGCTCGCCGCTGTCGCAGACCTCGCTGGGACCGAGGCGACACCGGCGAACGCCGAGACCCTGGTCGAGGAGTTCGGTTCTGCGGCCCGGATGCTCGGTGCCGTCATCCGGAACACCAGCAACCCGACGATGCTCGAGGCCGGCTACAAGGTGAACGTGGTCCCCGGCACGGCGACCGCCCGGATCGACGGCCGGTTCCTGCCCGGCTACGAGGACGAGTTCTGGGACACCCTCGCTGCACTGGCCGGACCGGACATCGAGATCACCAAGGACGTGCACATGCGGGCCCTGGAGAACCCGTACGACGGACCGGTGGCTGCAGCGATGACCGCCTCGCTGCTCGCCGAGGACCCGGACGCGATCGTGGCGCCGTACCTGATGAGCGGCGGCACCGACGCCAAGTACTGGGCGGACCTCGGGATGACCTGCTTCGGTTTCGCGCCGCTTCGCCTGCCCGAGGACCTCGACTTCACCGCGCTCTTCCACGGGGTCGACGAACGAGTGCCGGTGGATTCGTTGGAGTTCGGCGCGCGGGTCTTCGACACCTTCCTCGGGAAGCTGTGAACAGACCTCGGGCGGCTAGCTCCAGGCGAACCACATCGGCTGCTGCCGGATGATCTTCCGGCGCAACACGACCCGGCGGGTGCCGTCGGCGGTGATCCGAACCCGGTCGAGCTCCCAACCGTCGGCCTCGGCCAGTTGAGCGAGCATCCGGGTCACGACGTTCCGGGAGAACTCCCGGGACAACAGCATCTGGTCGTACTCGTACTCCACCCCGGGACGCAGGGCCCGACGATCACGCTGCTTGGCGGAGCTCATCGATCTCCCTGCTGGACGAACTGGCCCGGGTCCGGTGCGGCCGAGACATCGTCCAGCGCAGCGGCGATCTCCTCAGGGAGCTCGCACTCCTCGACCAGCAGCGAGGCCTTGAGCTGCTCCGCGGTCCGCGCACCGA
>JBKJHO010000052.1:0-3814 GCA_046598915.1 Marmoricola sp.
CGCGCGGCGTCGTCCGCCGTGATCCGCCGGAGCATCCTCATCCGAGGGTCCATGGTGGTCTCGGCCAGCTGGTCGGCGTCCATCTCCCCGAGGCCCTTGTAGCGCTGCACCGGGTCCTTCCAGCGGACGCCCTTCTTGGTGAGCTCGGCCAGCTTCCGCTGCAGCTCCGGATCGGAGTAGGTGTAGATGTACTTGTCCATGCCCTTCTTCGGGTTAGACAGCTCGATCCGATGCAGCGGCGGTACGGCGGTGTAGACCCGCCCCTGGGTGACCAGGTCCGGCATGTACTTGAAGAACAGCGTCGCCAGCAGACACCGGATGTGCGCGCCGTCGGAGTCGGCGTCGGCCATGAAGATGATCCGGCCGTAGCGCGCAGCGTCGATGTCGAAGGTCCGCCCGGAACCGGCGCCAACGACCTGGATGATCGAGGCGCACTCGGTGTTTTTGAGAACGTCGGCGACCTGGGCCTTCTGGACGTTGAGGATCTTGCCCCGGATTGGCAGCAGCGCCTGGAACTCGGAGTTCCGGGCCAGCTTCGCCGTGCCGAGGGCGGAGTCGCCCTCGACGATGAACAACTCGGACTTCTCGACGTCGTTGGAACGGCAGTCGGCCAGCTTCGCCGGGAGCGCCGAGGACTCCAAGGCGTTCTTGCGGCGTTGGGTGTCGCGTTGCTGGCGAGCCACCAGCCGAGTCTTCGCAGCTCCGGCGACCTTCTCCATCACCAGCTTGGCCTGAGCCTTCTCGACCCGCTTGGTCGAGGTCAAGAAACTCTTGAGTTCACCCGCCACGACCTTTCGCACGACCGATCGCGCGGCCGGCGTACCGAGGACCTCCTTCGTCTGCCCCTCGAACTGCGGTTCGGAGAGCCGGACCGTGACCACGGCCGTCATGCCTTCCATGACGTCGTCCTTGATCACGTCGGCGTCGTTGACCTTGAGAACCCGGGAGGTACGCATCGAATCGTTGAACGTCTTCGTCAGCGCTGCCTCGAACCCGGACACGTGAGTCCCGCCCTTGGGCGTCGCGATCACGTTCACGTACGAGCGGAGCTCCGTCTCGTAACCGGTCCCCCAGCGCAGCGCGACGTCGACGGTCAGCTCCCGTTCGACGTCCTGCGGAGTCATGTGACCCTTGTCATCGAGCATCGGCACCGTCTCGGTGAAGGTGTCCATGCCCTGCAAGCGCAGGACATCGGTGACCGCCTCGTCGTGGCTGAGGAACTCGCAGAACTCCGAGATCCCGCCGTCGTGCTTGAACCGGTCGTGGACCGGCTCCGCTCCGCGCAGGTCGGAGATGATCAGCTCGAGTCCCGGCACGATGTACGACGTCTGCCGCAGGCGGGTGACGACGTCCTCGTAGTGGAAGGTCGCATCACGGGTGAAGATCTGTTTGTCCGGCCAGAACCGGACCCTGGTGCCGGTCACGCCCTTCTTGACCCGGGCGCCCTTATGGAGACCCGACTGCGGCACGAAGTCCGCGTCGGCGCCATCGCCGGCGAAAACCCCGGGGGCGCCGCGACGGAACGACATCGTCTGGGTATTCGGCGTCCGGTCGACCTCGACGTCGAGCCTCGCCGAGAGCGCGTTGACTACCGAGGAACCGACACCGTGCAGACCACCGGTCGCGGCGTACGAGCCGCCACCGAACTTGCCGCCGGCGTGCAGCTTGGTGAAGACGACCTCGACGCCGGCGAGGCCGGTCTTGGGCTCCTTGTCGACCGGGATACCGCGCCCGTTGTCATGCACCTCCGCGGAGCCGTCGGCGTGCAGGATCACCTCGACCTTGGTGCAGTGGCCGGCCAGCGCCTCGTCGACGGAGTTATCGATGATCTCCCACAGGCAGTGCACCAGACCGCGCGTGTCGGTCGAGCCGATGTACATGCCAGGCCGTTTACGGACCGCCTCCAGCCCTTCCAGGACGAGAAGGTGCTGGGCGTTGTAAGTGTTGTCGATCGGTCTGCCTCACTACGTCGTACAACTGCCGAGGCGGCGCGTGCCGGGCTCGATTTCACCTCCAAACTACAAGGTCAGGTACCCACAAAATCCACGCAACACCGGGGTGCCGCTGCCGATGATTGCGAGTGGGGTGGGTCACACTCATTCCACGGCTCGTCTCAGCGGATGACAAAAGGGCCGGGCGGGAAGCAAATGCCATGATTTGATGTTGAGCCCGATGAGACCCGGTAGAAGCGGAACCTTTTCGCCCTCCCCCGAGTTGAACAGGCACCGGCAGATGAGAGAGAGGCCAACGTGACTACTGCGACAGCCCCGAGCGAGACCCCGTTGACCGCGGTCGACCGTTGTGACCGTTGTGGCGCCCAGGCCTACCTGCGCGTGTCCCTCCAGGCCGGCGGCGAGCTTCTCTTCTGCGCCCACCACGCTCGCGAGCACGGCGACAAGCTCCGTGAGATAGCGGCCCACGTGCACGACGAGACCGGCAGGCTCGCCGACAGGCCGGCGCAGGCCGACAGCGAGGCCTGAGACCCACCAGTCGTTCTGCCAGATGCCCCGGTCTCCGAGACCGGGGCATTTGCATTTTCCTCCCGCGACGGTCACCTGAAAGACTCGGCCCATGACTCTCGTCGTGATTCTCGTCGCCCTGACGATCGCTCTCGGGATGGTCGGGATCCTGGTCCCGCTCCTCCCCGGCAGCCTCGTCGTCGCGGTGGCGATCGCCGTCTGGGCGGTTGCTTTCGGCGAAACCGGCGGCTGGGTGATCCTCACGATCGCGCTCGCGCTGATCGGTACGGGCGTGATCGTGAAGTACCTGATCCCCGGACGGCGGCTGCAACGCAGCGGCGTACCCACACAGACCCTGATCCTGGGCGCCGCGGCCGGCATCGTCGGTTTCTTCGTGGTCCCGGTGATCGGGCTGCCGCTCGGGTTCGTCGTCGGTGTCTACCTCGCGGAGTGGCGCCGGCTCTCCCGTGCGCAGGCGTGGCCCGCGACCGTGCGCGCCCTGAAGGCGGTCGGTCTCGGCATCCTGATCGAACTCGGCTTCACCACCCTGGCAGCGCTGACCTGGGCTGTCGGAGTCGTCCTGACGTGACGGTTTTGCTCGCTCTGGTCGCGGCGTTCTTCTACGGGCTCTCCGATTTCCTCGGTGGCGTCGCGTCCCGGCGTACCTCTGTGTGGCCGGTCGGACTGCTCGCGTGCGTCGGCGCGCTGGCCGGCTCCGTGGTGATCGCCGCGTTCAACGGCGGCGACCCGACGCGTGCTGACGTCGGCTGGGCGCTGATCGCCGGAGTCGGCACCGGATCGGGCACGGCCTTCCTCTACCGGGGCCTGGCAGCGGGACGGATGGGGGTGGTAGCGCCGATCTCCGCAGTCGGCGCGGTCCTGGTTCCCCTGGTCGTTGCCGTCAGCACCGGCGAGCGGCCCGCCATCATCGGCTGGCTCGGCATCCTGCTGGCCCTGCCCGGGATCTGGTTCGTTTCACGCGATGACGCCTCCGGGTCCCTCAGCAGCTCAACCGGGCTCGTCGACGGCGTCCTGGCCGGCCTCGGGTTTGGACTCCTCTTCGCCGCGCTGGGTCAAGTGCCCGCCGAGGCCGGGCTCTGGCCCTTGGTCGGCACGCAAGCCGTCTCGATCCTCGCCCTGGCGTTCGCCGCGGTGGCGCTCGGCGGCAACCCGATCCCCCGACAGCGCGGCGATTTCTGGGGGTTGGTCGCCGGAGTCCTGGCGAGCCTCGCGGTGCTCTTCTTCCTGCTTGCGACCAGCCGCGGTCTGCTCAGCATCGCGGCGGTGATCACCTCGCTCTACCCGGCCTTCACGGTGATCTTCGCGATCGCGCTGCTGCGCGAGCACGTGCACCG
>JBKJHO010000020.1:0-29033 GCA_046598915.1 Marmoricola sp.
GGAGTTCGGGAAGGCCAAGGTCTTCCGCCCGTTCCGTGATGTCCGCTTCGCGAAGGACAAGACGCCGTACAAGACGAACCAGGGCGCCTTCGTCGGCGTCAGCCAGTCGTGCGGGTGGTACGTCGAGATCGCGGCTCGCGGGGTGCGCACCGGGGCCGGCTTCTACGCCGCAACCTCTTCCGACCTGGCCCGGGTCCGTACGTCGATCGACGTCGAGGCCACCGGCAGGCAGCTGCAACGGATCCTCGCGAAACTGGAGAAGGCTGGCTTCACGACCGGCGGTGAGCGCGTGAAGACCACCCCGCGCGGGTACGACGCCGACCACCCGCGGATCGACCTGCTCCGGCACAAGTCGCTGACCGTCGGTCGCGACTACGGCTTCTCCCCGGTGATCCACACGCCGGACCTGCTCGACGCCGTTCGGGCGGACTGGCAGGCGTGCCGTCCGTTGGTCGAGTGGGTCGAGGAACGCCTCGGCGACTGAGGTCGAGGGCTGCTACGTTCGCGAGCATGACGCTCGTCTTGGTCAACGGGATCCAGCTGAACATCACCGACTCGGGAGCGCCGGCGGGCAATCCCGGGGCGCCGGTCCTCGTCCTCGGTCACGGCCTCCTCTTCAGCACGACGATGTGGCGTCACCAGGTGGAGGTGCTGAAGTCGTCGTACCGGTGCGTCGCGGTCGACTGGCGCGGCCAGGGTGGCACGCCGCCGCCCGCGGACGGCTTCGACATGGACACCTTGTACGCCGACCTCGTCGCCCTCATCGAGTACCTCGACGTCGGGCCGGTGCACTACGCGGGGCTCTCGATGGGCGCGTTCGTCGGCCAGCGCCTAGCGGCCCGCAGACCGGACCTGGTCCGATCGCTCATCCTGATCGACACCAGCGCCGGTGCGGAGGACCCGGAGAAGATCCGCAAGTACCGGCTACTCGCCACTGCCTTCGGCCTCCTCGGTTTCAGACCGCTCGTCGGTCAGGTCGCTCCGATCATGTTCAGCCCGGCGTTTCTGCTGACCGATCGGGGCAGAGCGACCGTCGCAACCTGGGCCGCCGAGCTGACCACCCAGGATCGGAAGGGCGTCAAGCGCGCGATCCGAGGGGTGGTCGACCGGGCCCCGATCGACGAGGAGATCCGCTCCGTGACGGCACCGACGCTGGTCATCGTCGGCTCGGAGGACGCCGCCACCCCGGTCGCGAAGGCGGAGCGGATCGCCGCTGCGATCGCCGGGTCCCGCCTCGACGTACTGGCCGGCGTTGGCCACGTGAGCGCCCTGGAGGATCCCGCCCGGATCAACGCCCTGATGACTGACTTCCTCGCCAAGGTCGACTGAGACCGCCCCGATCTGGGCCACTTCGGGCCTGGTCCGGACCGAAATGGGTCCGGTCGACCGCCCCTGGCGTCACATCGCACCCCTGCAAGGGAATTTGACCTTCGTCACGCCGCCCGTGGTTTCACTTGCACAGCCGCGAAACCCGGCGCATACTTGTTGTTACTGGCCGGTAGCAAACAGCTTGCCGCGATGTCCACGAATGAAAAGGGTGGGTTGTGAGCCACTACAAGAGCAACATGCGCGACATCGAGTTCAACCTCTTCGAGGTCCTGAACCGTGACGAGATCCTGGGCCAAGGCCCGTTCGAGGCAGTCGACAGCGACACCGCTCGCACGATCCTGAGCGAGATGGACCGGCTATCCCGCGAGGACCTGGCCGCGTCGTACGAGGCCTCCGACCGCACCCCGCCGGTCTTCGACCCGAAGACCAACACCGCCCCGCTTCCCGAGGCCTTCAAGAAGAGCTACCAGGCCTACATGGACTCCGAGTTCTGGCGCCTGCAGATCAACGAGGACCTCGGCGGCACGCCGGCCCCGTCCTCGCTGAACTGGGCGATGGGCGAGCTCATCCTCGGCGCCAACGCCCCGATCTGGATGTACGCCGCAGGCCCGTCCTTCGCCGGCGTCCTCTACGACAACGGCACCGACCGTGACAAGCAGATCGCGCGCCTGATGGTCGAGAACCAGTGGGGCGCGACCATGGTCCTCACCGAGCCGGACGCCGGCTCGGACGTCGGCGCCGGTCGCTCCAAGGCGACCCTGAACGACGACGGCTCCTGGAACATCACCGGGGTCAAGCGCTTCATCACCTCGGCAGCCAACGACATGACCGAGAACGTGATCCACCTCGTTCTCGCCCGCCCCCAGGGCATCGACGGCGTCGGCGGCCCGGGCACCAAGGGCCTGAGCATGTTCATCGTCCCGGAGTGGCATTTCGATCACCAGACCGGCGAGCTGACCGGCGAGCGCAACGGTGCCTACGTCACCAACGTCGAGCACAAGATGGGTATCAAGGTCTCCAACACCTGCGAGGTCACCTTCGGTGACTCCGGGGTCGGCGGCGGCGAAGCGGCCAAGGGCTGGCTCGTCGGTGAGGTGCACAACGGCATCGCGCAGATGTTCCAGGTCATCGAGAACGCGCGGATGATGGTCGGCACCAAGGCCATCGCCACCCTCTCGACCGGCTACCTGAACGCCCTCGAGTACGCGAAGACCCGCGAGCAGGGTGCTGACCTCACCGAGTCGGCCAACAAGGCCGCCCCGCGCGTCACCATCACCCACCACCCCGACGTGCGCCGCTCGCTGATGACGCAGAAAGCCTTCTCCGAGGCGATGCGCTCACTGGTGCTGTACACCGCCTCCTGGCAGGACCAGATCCAGATCGCCGAGCACACCGGCGAGCGCAACGAGATGGCCGAGCGGATTAACGACCTGTTGCTGCCGATCGTCAAGGGCTACGGATCCGAGCGTTCCTGGGTCCTCCTTGGCACCGAGTCGCTGCAGACCCTCGGTGGCTCCGGCTTCCTGCAGGAGTACCCGATCGAGCAGTACGTCCGCGACGCAAAGATCGACACCCTGTACGAAGGCACCACCGCAATCCAGGGTCAGGACTTCTTCTTCCGCAAGATCGTCAAGGACCAGGCGAAGGCGCTCGGCTACCTGAACACCGAGATCGACGCGTTCGTGAAGAGCGAGGCCGGGAACGGTCGCCTCAAGGTCGAGCGCGAGCTGCTCGCCCAGGCGCTCGAAGACGCCGGTGCGCTCACCTCGCACATGATCGCGACGCTGATGAGTGCCGACGAGTCCGCCGAGGGCGGCAACATCAAGAACATCTACAAGGTCGGGCTGAACACCTCCCGCCTGCTGATGGTGCTCGGTGACGTCGTCTGCGCCTGGCTGCTGCTGCGCGGCGCCGAGGTCGCACTGGAGAAGCTGGGTGGCGACGTCTCCCCGGCCGACAAGGCGTTCTACGAGGGCAAGGTCGCGGCGGCACAGTTCTTCGCCCGCAACAACCTGCCCAAGCTCACCGCCGAGCTGGCGATCGCCGTGGCGACCGACCTCTCGCTGATGGAGCTCGACGAAGCCAGCTTCTGATCAAGCGCCTTCTGATCTGAGGCTCAGCCCAACGACACTGGGTTCCGACAAGCTCACCCGACACTGGTCGGGCTTGTCGGAACCCTTTCGTCGTTGTGGGGCAGCACCGGGAGGAGCCGGGGCCGCTTCGCCGTGTTCGTCGACGCGGGACCCCGACCGCGGAGCTGACGGGTCAGGAAAGGGACCACGAAAGTGGCCAACCACCAGGCATCCCGCCGTACGTCGTGGAAGCGGCCGCGGGTCACCACGGTGGCCTCGACCCACGAGTGATTGCTGCCCGGCAGACCGAACAGCTCTGCCATCCCGGCGGCGATCCGGATGTGGCCCAGCGTGCTGCCGTGGATCCGGTCGTGGCTCCACATCTCCGGGTCGGCGCAGAGATCGAGGGCGAAGAGGTCGAGGACGTCGACCTGGTGCCGTGCCGCCGCTTCGGCCAGCAACGTGTTCAAGCGCGCCTCCCGCGGTCGGAGCCAGCTCATCACCGGGAGCATCAGCGCGACGTCCGGGAACGAGGTCGTGATGACCCGGCAGCCCGTCGCCCGGAGCGCAGCGAAGGTCTGCTCGACCTGGGCGACGGTCTCCTCCATGTTGAAGTCGTGCCGGAGCAGGTCGTTCATGCCGACCACCACAGCGGCCAGATCGGGCTCCAGGGCGAGAGCCGCCGGCAGCTGGACGTCGAGGACGTGCCGGGCACGGCACCCCCGGACAGCGAGGTTCGCGTAGGTCAGGTCCGGACTGGTCGTTGCGGCGAGCGCCTCGGCGAAACGGTCCGCCCAACCGCGAACACCGACGAGGTCGTCCCCGTCGTTGAGTCCTTCGGTCTGAGAGTCGCCCAGGGCGACGAACCGGCGGTACTGGGCTGGCATGCCATCGAAGGTAGCCGCGGCCGGCAAGCGGCGCACCCGCTTTCCCCAGGCGGGCTCCGGCTCAGTCGCGGCGCAACAGGTCCCCGAAGAGCCCGATGCTCTCGTCGATCGCGGCCTGGGAGGACTTCGACCAAGCGCCCAGGTCGAAGAAGCCGTGGACCAGGCCGTCGTACCGGCGCAGAGTGACCGGTACGCCGGCATCGACGAGCGCCGCGGCGTACGCCTCGCCCTCATCGCGCAGCGGGTCGAACTCGGCAGTGACCACGACCGCGGGCGGGAGTCCGGCCAGGGCGCCGCGCAGCGGTGAGACCAGTGGGTCCTCGGCGGCGTGCTCGACGCTGAGGTAGTGCCGGGTGAACCAGCCCATGGTCGGGAGGTCGAGCGCGTAGCCGTGCGAGTTCTCCACCCGGGATGCGTAGTCGTCCACCAGGTCGGTGGGCGGGTAGACGAGCAGCTGGGCCGCGAGCCCCGGCACGTGCTGAGCCGCGATCGCCGACAGGTTCGCGCCGGCGCTGTCGCCCGCGATGCCTGCAACCGGGCTGCCGCCGTACTGGTCCAGGTTGGCGAGCACGTGCTCGGTCGCGGCGATCGCGTCCCGCGGCGCCGCCGGGAACGGGCGCTCCGGGGCAAGCCGGTAGTCGACGGACACGACGACCGCCTCGGCGCCGACGCAGATCGAGCGCGCCATCACGTCATGGGTATCCAGGTCGCCGATCACGAAGCCACCGCCGTGGAACATCACCACGGTGGGGAAGGGGCCCTCCCCCTCGGGCCGGTAGACCCGGGCAGGCCGCGGACCCTGGGGTCCCGGGATGGTCGTGGTGACAGCGGACCCGACCGCCGGGACGGTGGCCGGATCGCGCATGTCGACCGCCAGCGTGCGAAACGAGTGCCGGGCCGCACCGGGCGTCTGCTGCGACATCGGGGTCCCGGTCTCGAGGAGGGCGAGGATGGGAACGAGATCGGGATCGACAGGCATTCCGGCAGCGTAGGGCACGCTCTAGGCTGCCCACCATGACTGATGCAGCACGCCTCGCCGGACTGGTCGAGACCTGGCACACGGCTGTGGCCGACTTCGTTGCGCTAGCCCGCGAGATCCCTGAGGAACAGTGGGACCTGCCGACCGACCTCGACGGGTGGAGCGTCAAGGACAACGTCGCGCACACCGCCCACCTCGAGGCGGTGCTCGCCGGTGAGCCCGAGGAGACGGTCCCCGTCGACCCGGCGCCGCACATCAAGGACCTGACCGGGTTCTACACCGAGCAGGGCGTCCTGGCCCGACGCGGCCGGGACATGGCGTCACTCACCGACGAGATCGTCCGAACCACCCAGACCCGGTACGCCGAGCTGCTCGCGGACCCGCCGACCGACGGCGCGAGCCCACCGTCGCGTACGCCGGGCGGCGTCCCGTGGAACACCGACACCCTGCTCAACAACCGGCCCCTCGACGTCTGGATGCACGAGCAGGACATCCGGCGCGCGATCGGCCGACCGGGAGGCTATGACAACTCCACGGCCGCGCACGTCCTGAACCGGCTCGCAAACGCGCTGCCAATGGTCCTCGGTAAGCGGGTCCGCCCGCCCGCGGGGACCAGCGTCCGGGTCGACGTACCCGAGGCCGCGGCGTCCTGGAGCGCTGCCGTGGGCGAGGACGGCAGGGCCGCTGCCTGCGAGCCGCTCGAGAACGCGACAGTACGGATCATCCTGAGCGCCGAGGAATTCGTCGTGCTGGCGGGCGGGCGGCGCGGGCTGGCCGCCACCAGCCCGACGTACCAGGGCGACACCGAGCTCGGTGTCGCCCTGCTCTCGAACTTCGCGGTCACCCCGTGAGCCCGGTCAAGGACCGCCGCAGCTGGTCCCTGGTGAACATGCCCGACCTGGCCGGCACCCGCGCGCTGGTCACCGGGGTCACCGCCGGCCTGGGCGCCCAGACCGCGCTCGAGCTGGCTCGCGCCGGGGCCGAGGTCGTCCTGGTGGCACGTTCGCCGGAGAAGCTGGCGGCCACCGTCGCCTCAATCAGGGCCGAGGTCACCGACGCCCACCTGCACACCGTCCGGGTCGACCTGGCCGACCTGGCTTCGGTGCGCCAGGGTGCCGGCGAAGCCGCCGCGCTCGGCCCGCTGGACCTCCTCGTCAACAACGCCGGCGTGATGGCACTCCCCTACGCACGCACCGTCGACGGCTTCGAGATGCAGCTCGGCACCAACCACTTCGGGCCGTTCCTGCTCACCGGCCTGCTGCTGCCCCAGGTGCTGGCTTCCGGCAACGGAAGGATCGTCACGGTCGCTTCGCAGGCGCACCGGATCGCCCGCCGGGTCCCCCTCGACGACCCCAGGACACCCACCCGCCGGTACTCCCGCTGGGGCGCCTACGGGGAGTCGAAGCTGGCGAACCTGCTTTTCACCTTCGAGCTCGACCGCCGCCTCTCCGAGGCCGGCCTGCCCGCCAAGGCACTGGTCGCCCACCCGGGCTACTCCTCCACCGAGCTCGTCGGCAAGACCGGTGGCATCGGCGGCCAGATCATGACGGCCGCGACCGCCCTGCTCGGCCAGCACGCCGAGCTCGGCGCGCTTCCCACGCTGATGGCCGCGACCGCTGACCTGCCCGGGTCGACGTACGTGGGGCCGGCGAACCCAGGGCAGATGGGCGGTCTGCCGACCGTGGTGAAGCCGCGACGCCGGTTCGTCCACGACCGGGCGGCACAGGCCCGGCTCTGGGAGATCAGCGAGCTGGCTACCGGGATCAGGTACCCATGAGACCCGCACCCGACAATCCACCCGAAGATCTGCCCGAAGATCTGCTCCGACCGATCGCGCCGGCAGACCATGCCGCCGTACTGGCGTGGAACGAGCATCACGTCGAGCTGCTCTCCCCTCTGGACGACGCGCGCCTGGTCGAGCTGCTGGGCTGGAGCCACCGGGGGTGCGTCATCCGGGACGACGGCGTCGACGTCGGCTTCGTGCTCACCTTCGCCGCCGGGGCGCCGTACGACTCGCCGTACTACCAGTGGTTCTCCGAGCGCCGATCGACCTTCCTCTACCTGGACCGGATCGTGATCGATGCCGCCGTACGACGATCCGGCCTCGGCACCCGGGTGTACGACGCCCTCGAGGCGCACGCCCGGACCATGGGCCCGGTCCTCTTCCTCGAGGTCAACCTCGATCCGCCGAACGAGCCGTCGCTCGCCTTCCACCGCAACCGCGGCTACCGCGAGGTGGGCCGGAAGGTGGCTGGCGACCGCGTGGTCAGCCTCATGGAGAAGGACCTGGTCGAGAGCGTGCAGGTGAAGTAGGCACTGTTCGGGTCGAGGGCGTAGTCCGCGAACGGGCCGCACTCGACGAAGCCGTGCCGCAGGTAGAGCCGGCGGGCGGGGGCGAAGTACTCCTGGGTCCCGGTCTCCAGGCTCAGCCGCGAGTACCCGCGCTCCTGGGCCGACAGGACGATGTGCGCGAGCAGGGCGCTCGCCACCCCCTGGCCACGGGCGGTCGCGGCGGTTCGCATCGACTTGATCTCGCCGTGGTCGGCGTCGATCTCCTTGAGGGCACCGCAGCCGAGCAACTGCCCGTCGGTCCGTGCCGTCCAGAACGTGACCGGCGCGACCCGCAGTGCCTCGACGTCGAGGGCGTGCACGCTTTCCGGAGGCGAGGTGGCATGCATGTCCGCCAGGTGCTCGCCGAGGAACGCCGCGACCTCAGCGCCGGAGGGGTCCTCGATGGCGATCAGCACGGGGTCCTCACGCGCTCATTCTGGCGTACGATCCGCGCGTGAGTGCACCCCCGTCCTCGGCACGCCTCAACGCCCACGAGTTGATCGAGCTCGTGCTCGACGACGGCTCCTGGGTCTCCTGGGACACACCTCCGGCGTACGGCGACCTCAGCCCCGCGTATGCCGCCGATCTGGCCGCCGCAGCCGAGAAGTCCGGAGTCGACGAGTCGGTCCTCACCGGCGAGGGCACGGTCCGGGGCCGCCGGGTCGCAGTGATCGCGTGCGAGTTCGGCTTCCTCGCCGGCTCGATCGGCCAAGCCGCCGCTACCCGCCTCGTGGCCGGGATCGAGCGCGCCACCGCTGCGGGCATCCCCCTGGTCGCCGCCCCGGTCAGCGGCGGCACGCGGATGCAGGAGGGCACCCCCGCGTTCGTGCACATGATCTGCATCTCCGCGGCAATCGCCGCCCACAAGAGCGCCGGCCTGCCGTACCTCGTCTACCTGCGCAACCCCACCACCGGCGGCGTGATGGCGTCCTGGGGATCACTGGGTCACGTCACCATCGCCGAGCCCGGTGCGCTGGTCGGATTCCTCGGCCCGCGGGTCTTCGAGGCGCTGTACGGCAAGCCATTCCCGGCCGAGGTGCAGACCTCGGAGAACCTCTACGCGCACGGGATCATCGACGGCGTGGTCCCGGCCGACGAGGTCGCCGGGCTGTTGGACCGCACCCTCAGCATCCTGCTCGCGAAGCCGGCTGCCCCCACCGAGGAGATCGAGCAGCCCGAGATCCCCGACATCGACACCTGGGACGCCGTCGTGCGGTCGCGGCGGCCGGACCGCCCCGGCGTACGACGCCTGCTCCGGTACGCCGCCAGCGAGGTCGTCCCGCTGAACGGCACCGGCCAGGGCGAGGCGGACCCGGGCCTGATGATCGCGCTGGTGCGGTTCGGTACCGCCCCTTGTGTCTTCCTGGGCCAGGACCGCCGCGGCCAGACGACCGACCGGCCGATGGGCCCGGGTGCGTTGCGCGAGGCTCGGCGCGGGATGCGGCTCGCGGTCGAGCTGGGGCTGCCGCTGATGACCGTGATCGACACTCCCGGTGCCGCGTTGAGCCCGGAGGCGGAGGAAGGCGGTCTGGCCGGCGAGATCGCCCGCAGCCTGGCGGACCTGGTCACCCTGGAGGCCCCGAGCCTGTGCCTGATGCTCGGCCAGGGGAACGGCGGCGGGGCACTCGCTCTGCTCCCGGCCGACCGGGTGATCGCTGCTCAGCACGCTTGGCTCTCCCCGCTCCCCCCGGAGGGTGCGAGCGCGATCGTGCACCGCGACACCGAGCACGCCCCCGAGATGGCCCGAGCCCAGAAGGTGCGGGCCCTCGACCTGCGCGCGGTCGGGGTCGTCGACCGGATCATCCCGGAGCTGCCGGACGCTGCTGATGAACCCGAGGCGTTCTGCCGTCGCCTGGGTGCCGTTCTCGAGCACGAGCTGGCGGCTCTCTTCGGTTCGGACCCGCGGGCCGCGGTCGCCGTACGGGCCCGACGTTTCGCCACCGGAATCCCGTCTGAGGAGGGACGCTAGACCGGCGCTAGACACTAGAACCTGTTTCAGTTTTAATAGTGCGCGTGAGTACCTTCGTGATCAGTGGCGCCGGCTCCGGCATCGGCGCTGCCACGACCGCGCGGCTCCGCGCCGACGGTCACACCGTGATCGGGATCGACCTCCGCGGCGCCGAGATCGAGGCCGACCTCAGCACACCGGCCGGACGCCAGGCTGCCATCGACACGGTCCGCGAGAGCGCGCCCGACGGCATCGACGGGCTGGTGCCGTGCGCCGGTATCGCCGGCTTCAGCGACAGCGACCCGGCCCTACTGATCTCGGTGAACTACTTCGGCGCGATCGCTCTGGTCGAGGGCCTGCGCGAGCTGCTGGCCGTCCGCGGAACATCCTCGGTCGTCCTGCTCGCCTCCAACTCGGTTACCTGCCAGCCCGGGTGGCCGGAGGACGCGGTCGCCGCCTGCCTCGAAGGTGACGAGGCGCGCGCCCGCTCGGTCGCTGCCGAACGCGCCGCGGTCGACGCCTATCCCGCCTCCAAATTCGCCCTCGCCTCCTGGGCCCGGCGCGAGGGGGTGACGCCCGCGTGGGCGGGTGCGGGCATCCGGGTCAACGCGATCGCGCCCGGGCTGATCGCCACCCCGATGACCGAGACCCTGCGCAAGGACCCGGTGTTTGGACCGTTCGCCGACCTCTACCCCAACGCCATCGGTCGTCCGGGTCGAGCCGAGGAGGTGGCGGCGCTGATCGCTTTCCTGCTCTCCCCGGATTCGAGCCTGCTCGTCGGGACGATGATCCTGGTCGACGGCGGCACCGACGCGATCGTGAACGCTCGCCCGCCCCGGAGCAACGAACTGACCGTCTTCCCCGCTGGTTGATACCCCACCAATCAACGGACTTTGTTAGAAACCCGTACCCTCCCGCCTACTCGCCCGTTGGAGTTTCCATGAACCGCGTACGCCTTATTGCCGTCGCCCTGGTCGCTGCAGCCGCTGTCCTGGTGCCCGCCCAGGTCGGCAACGCCAACGGCGACCTGCCGATCCCGGCCCTGCCGACGGACGCCCTCACCGAACCGTTCAGCGGTACGCCGGCGACGGCCAACCCGCTGCCGCACGAGCCGATCGGTCAAAACCCGTTCCTCTCCCCGAACGGCACCAACTCGATGCACAACGACGCGTACGCCTCCGACGCCTACGAGGTCAGCGGGCCCCTGGGCCAGAACCTGAAGGTCCGTTCGGCGTCGTACGGCGTCTCCGAGTGCGCCACGATGGCGTTCGACTCCCGCGGCCGGATCGTCGGGCTCTGCGGCGGCCTGGAGGGCTTCAAACTCCGGCTCATCGACCCGACCACGCTCAAGACCATCGGTAGTGACCTCACGACGTCGACCCGGAACCCGCTGAATCTGCAGAACCCGTTCAACGACATCTGCGGCGGCACCTACTTCGCGCTCGGCCACGACGACGTCGCCTACGTACTGACCACCACCAAGCAGGTCTGGAAGGTGCGGGTCGACGTCGACGGCTTCACCAAGATCGACTCCTACGACGCCTCCGCCGCCGTACCGGGCGACGACTGCATGGTCGCCACCCTCCCGGACTGGAGCGGCAATATCTTCTTCGCCACCCAGCAGGGCCGGGTCGGCGTGATCAACCCGGCCACGCGTTCGGTGAAGTCGATGAAGTTCCCCGCGGGCGAGGGGATCTTCAACTCCTTCTCAGGCGACGAGACCGGAGCGATCTACCTGGTCACCACCCACCGGCTCGCGGCCGTCGAGGTAGACAAGACGACCGGCGAGCCGGTGGTCCGCTGGTCGGAGGTCTACGACCGCGGCAGTGTGGTCAAGCCGGGCCAGCTCTCCCAGGGCTCCGGAACGACTCCGACCCTGATCGGCAAGAACATCGTCGCGATCACCGACAACGCCGACCCGCGGATGAACGTGATCTTCTACCAGCGCAACGGCAACCGGCCTGCCCGGGAGATCTGCCGGGCCCCCGTCTTCGGTCTCGGAACCTCCGACACCGAGAACAGCCTGGTCTACGCGGGCAGCTCCGGGGGCGACCACTCGGTGATCGTCGAGAACAACTACGGGTACACCGGCGTCCCGAGCACGATGTTCGGCAAGACCACCTCCTCGGGCCTGGCCAAGGTCGACCTGCACGAGGACGGGACCTGCTCGGTCGCCTGGACCAACGCGCTCTCGGCACCGACCTCGGTCCCGAAGGTCTCCCTCGGCAACGGTCTGCTCTACGCCTACACCAAGGCGGCATCGAACCCGCTGGACGACAGCTGGTACTTCACCGCGTTCGACGTCCGGACCGGCGCGACCCAGTGGAAGCAGAAGACCGGCAACGGAGTCCAGTGGAACAACCACTACGCCGCGATCTACCTCGGACCCGACGGAGCGGCGTACATGCCGACGCTGGCCGGCCTGATCCGCTTCAAGGACCAGTAAGCGGCACCCGCGCCCCCCGTTCTCGGATGTCTCCCGGAGCCGTGACTTGATCCTGTGCTCCGTCGTTAACCGGGCATGAGGACCAAGCGGGTGAGGCCAGCAGCGCTGCTGCGGCTGCCGCTTCTCCTCGACTCTCCGTAGGAGAACTCGGGGGTGACAGCCACCCCCCACGTGCAGCACCTGGTTCGGGGGAACAGGGCGCCGTACGTGGGGGATCTGGCTTTTCCTACCGGGGTTCAGGCCGCCTGGACAGCCTCGTCGTTGGCCTTGGGCCGGGCGAGCATCAGGCCGACGGTCATCAGTACCGCGCCGGTGAGCACGATGCCGATCTCGTCGCCGAGCCAGACCGGGTCGGTGTCGCCGACGATGCCTTGCGCAATCCCCTCGATCACCAGGTAGCTGGCCACCCAGGTCACCAGGCCCGCGATCGCCCCGAGCACACGGAGCGCCGGGTGGCGACCGGCGAGCACAGCGACGCCCAGAGCGGCGAGCCCCAGGGCCATCAGCGTGACAGCGGCCAGGTAGAAGACCGAGGTAACCGTATCGGCCGTGCCCGAGACTGCGCCGTCGGTCGCCGCGATCACGACGAACTTGACGACCCAGCAGAAGCCTCCGGCGGCGAGGATGCCAGCGGAGACGCGGAAGAATTTCGTTGAAGTGTTCATGCCACCGACGTTAGGGACGCGGTACGTCGGCGCGCATCGACCGCGAGACTGGTTCGGCATCCACCGGACGATGGATCCCCCCGGACTCATTCCCGTCTAACTTGGGGTGGTGAACACCCGTCGCGCGCGAGCCTGGGACGCCCTGGTGCTGGTCCTGGTCGTCAGCGTGCTCTCCGAGGTCCTCACGACCAACCAGGACGTTCCCCTCGGCCTCAGCGTGCCGGTCGGGTTGGCGATGACGGCGCCCTTCCTGTTCGCCCAGCGCCAAACGATCCCGGTCGTGGCCGTCGCCCTCGGCGCCTGGGTGATCCAGGGCCTGGCCGGGGACTGGCGCCAGGAGCCGCAATCGGAGCTGCTGCCCGCAGCGCTCGCGTTCTGGTGCCTCGGCGCCCACGTGGCCGGCCGGGCATCGCAGTGGGCGTTCGGGGCGGCGTTCGTCGCGCTCGTGGTCCACCAGGCGGACGACGTCATCGTCCTCGGACCGCTGATGGCGGGCGTGTACGCCGCCGGCCGGCTGATGCAGTCCCGCGAACGGTTGGCCGCCGCGCTGCAGCACGAGCGCGCACAGGCCGAGCGGTATGCCGTCGCGGAGGAGCGCGCCCGAATCGCTCGCGAACTGCACGACGTGGTTGGGCACGCGATCGCCACGATGACCGTCCAGGCCGGCGCCGAGCGGATGGCGCTGGGCACCGCCCGCCCGGAGACAACGCAAGTTCTTCAGCAGATCGAGGTGACCGGACGCCAAACCTTGCAGGAGATGCGCCGGCTGCTCGGTGTGCTCCGCACGGACGAGGACCCCGTTGATTTCGCCCCGCAACCCGGCCTGGGTCAGCTCGGGTCCCTGGTCGAGCGGATGGGGAACGCCGGACTCGCCGTCGACCTCCAGGTCCACGTCGACCGCGGGCCGATTTCTCCCGGCGTCGACATCTCGGCGTACCGAATCGTCCAGGAAGCTTTGACCAACGTGCTCAAGCATGCCGAGACGGACCAGGCCCGGGTGCGCGTCCGGGATTCCGGCGGCGTCGTTGAGATCGAAGTGACCGACTCCGGAACCGACTCCAGAACCGACTCCGAAACCGACTCTGGGAACGGCCCTGTCCGCACCCCGACGGAGTCGACGTCTGGTCACGGACTGACCGGGATGCGCGAGCGCGTCGCGCTGTACGGCGGCACCCTGGACGCCGGCCCTGCTCCCGGCGGTGGCTGGCGGCTGCTCGCGCGACTCCCGAAGGAGCCGACGTCGTGACCGTCCGGGTGCTGGTGGCCGACGACCAGGCCCTGGTGCGGGAGGGCCTGCGCAAGATCTTCGAGGCCGACCCGGAGATCGAGGTGGTCGCCGACGTCGCCGACGGTCGGGCAGCGGTCGAGCAGGTGAAGAGGACCCGGCCGGATGTGGTCGTGATGGACATCCGGATGCCGGTGCTTGACGGGATCGAGGCGACGCGGCAGGTCTGCCGGCTCGACGACCCGCCGCGGGTTCTGGTGCTCACCACCTTTGACCTCGACGACTACGTGTTCGGGGCGCTCCGCGCCGGGGCCAGCGGGTTCCTGCTCAAAGACGCACTTCCGGAGCGGCTGATCGCCGCGGTGCACACCATCGGCCGCGGTGACGCGCTGCTCGATCCGGCGGTGACTCGCTCGGTGGTCGAACGGTTCGGACGTACGACCGACCCGGACCCGGCCACCGCTGGCCGGCTCGCAGACCTGTCCCAGCGCGAGCACGAGGTGCTGTTGCTGCTGATCGAAGGCTGCTCCAACAAGGAGATCGGCGCTCGGCTCTTCGTCGGCGAGGCAACCGTCAAGACCCACGTAATGGCGGTGCTGCGCAAGCTCGGTCTTCGAGACCGCATCCAAGCGGTGATCCTCGGCTACGAGGCCGGCCTGGTCCGGCCCGGCGAACGGTGAGCCTGAGGTTCGCCTAGAACAGCAGCGCCGCCGCCGGGTCCTCCATCATCGAGGCGACGTCTGCGAGGAACCGCGACCCGCTCTCTCCGTCCACGTGCCGGTGGTCGAAGGACAACGTCAACGTGCAGACGTCCCGGATCGCCAGCGACTCCAGACCGGAACCGTCCGAGACGACCCAGGGCTGGCGCTTGGTGGCTCCGAAGCAGAGGATCGCCGACTCACCCGGATTGATGATCGGGGTGCCGCCGTCGACCCCGAAGACACCGACGTTGGTGATCGTGAAGGTCCCGCCGGCCATGTCCGCGGGCTGGGTGCGCCCGTCGCGGGCGACGGTAGTGAGGTCGGCGAGCCCGCCGGCCAGCTCGAGCAGCGACATCGAGTCGGCGTCCTTGACGTTCGGGACGACCAGCCCGCGCGGGGTGGCCGCCGCGATGCCCAGGTTCACGTAGCGCTTGAAGACGATCTCCTGCGCCGCCTCGTCCCAGTAGGAGTTGATCACCGGCGTACGACGGATCGCCCGGGTCGTGGCTGCAGCCAGGATCAGCATCGGCGAGACCTTCACGTTGCGGAACTCGGCGCGCGTCCGGAGCCTCTCGACGAACTGCGAGGTCCGGGTGACGTCGACCGACAGCCACTCGGTGACGTGCGGGGCGGTGAACGCCGAAGACACCATCGCCTGGCCCATCATCTTCCGCACGCCCTTGATCGGCTCGCGGTACTCACGGTCGCCAGCGTCCAGTGCCCGCTGCGGAAGGCCAGGCGCCGCGGTCGTCGAGCCGGCCGCGCGCTCCACATCCGCACGCGTGATCACGCCGCCGGGTCCGCTGGCCGGGCACTGGGCCAGGTCGACGCCGAGGTCGCGGGCCAGCTGGCGTACCGGAGGCTTGGCCAGCACCTGCTCGCGGCCGGCTGCTGCGCCGGCGGCTGGGCCCACTGCTGCCCCCACTGCTGGGCCCACTGCTGCGCCAACTGCTGGGCCCGCCGCGGACACGGCGGGAACCGCTGGCTCGTCCGCGGCCGCCACCTCACCGGTCTGGATCAACCCGGGTGCGAACGCTCCCTGGAGCTGGAGTTGGGTGTTGGCACCGGCCTCGGTCCGCGGGGACGCGGATCCCTTGCGGGCTCGGCGTACCGGACCGCGCTCGGCCTTGTTCCGGCCGACCAAGCTCTCACCCTCGGTCCCGCCGCTCGCCGCAGGGTTGGACAGGTCGATCTCCAGGTCGGGTGCTTCGGAGCCGCCGATCCGGATGATCGGGGTACCCACCGCGACGGTCTCCCCCTCCGGAACCAGCAGCGCTTCGACGATCCCGGCGTACGGCGAGGGCAGCTCGACCAGGGACTTCGCTGTCTCGATCTCCACGACGACGTCGTTGACCTTGACCTCGTCGCCGACCTTGACCTTCCAGGAGATGATCTCGGCCTCGATCAGTCCTTCGCCCACATCGGGCAACAAGTACTCGTTCATGCCTCGCCCTTCTCAGAAGTCGAGCGTGCGGTCGACGGCGTCGAGCACCCGGTCCAGGTCAGGCAGGTAGTACTCCTCGATCCGCGACGGCGGGTACGGGGTGTCGTAGCCGCATACCCGGAGCACCGGCGCCTGGAGGGAGTAGAAGCAGTGCTCGGTGATCCGGGCTGCAATCTCCGCACCCATGCCCAGGTTCGAGTGGGCTTCGTGCACCACGACGACGTGGCCGGTCCGGCGGACCGATTCGTAGACCGGACCGAGGTCGAGCGGGGAGAGCGTGCGCAGATCGATCACCTCGAGCGAACGACCTTCAACTGCTGCCGCCTCGGCCGCCACCAGGCAGGTCTTCACCGTGGGTCCGTAGGCGAGGAGGGTCGCGTCGGTCCCGGCCCGCACCACCCTTGAGCTGAACAGCGGAGCAGGCGTCAGGTCCACATCGACCCCCGCCTTGTCGGCGTGGTACTGGCGCTTCGGCTCCAGGAAGACCACCGGGTCGTCGCACGCGATCGCCTGCTGGATCATGAAGTAGCCGTCGACCGGGTTGGAGCAGGTGACCACCTTGAGACCCGGGGTGTGCGCGAACTGCGCCTCGGGCGACTCCGAGTGGTGCTCGACCGCACCGATACCGCCGCCGTATGGGATCCGGATGACCATCGGCATCTGCACCGCCCCCTGGGTCCGGAAGTGCAGCTTGGCGACCTGGCTGACGATCTGGTCGTACGCCGGATAGACGAAGCCGTCGAACTGGATCTCGCACACCGGGCGGTAGCCGCGCATCGCGAGGCCGACAGCGGTGCCGATGATCCCGGACTCGGCAAGGGGTGAGTCGATCACCCGGTCCTCGCCGAAGTCCTTCTGAAGGCCGTCGGTGATCCGGAAGACACCACCCAGGCGGCCGACGTCCTCGCCCATGATCAGGACTTTGGAGTCATCCTCCATCGCCTTGCGGAGCCCTGCGTTGAGCGCCTTCGCGAGAGTCATGGTCTCCATCAGTGCACCGCCTCGAACGAGTCGAGATAGTGCGTCATCTGGTCACGTTGCTCGGCGAGCTCCTCGGTCTGGTCCACGTAGACGTGATCGAAGATGCCGGCCGGGTCGGGGTCCGGCAGCGAACGACAACGGGCCCTCAGGTCGGCACCCAGCTCGTCAGCCTCGAGATCGACGGCGTCGAAGAAGTCCGCTCCGGCGATGCCGTGGCGGGTCAGGTGGGCTCGCACCCGGGCGATCGGGTCGCGCAGCTTCCAGCGCTCCAGCTCCTCACTCATCCGGTAGCGCGTGGGGTCGTCGGTGGTGGTGTGCGCACCCATCCGGTAGGTGTAGGCCTCGATCAGGGTGGGCCCACTGCCCTCGCGCGCCCGCTGCAGGGCAGCCGTGGTGACGGCGTGGCAGGCGAGGACATCATTGCCGTCGACCCGTACGCCGGGGAATCCAAACCCGTGCGCACGTTGGTAGAGCGGGATCCGCGACTGCTTCTCGATCGGCTCGGAGATCGCCCACTGGTTGTTCTGGCAGAAGAACACCACCGGTGCGTTGTAGGAGGCTGCGAAGACGAAGGCTTCGTTCACGTCGCCCTGCGAGGTCGCTCCGTCGCCGAAGTAGGCCACCACGGCGGTGTCCCGCTCCGGGTCACCGGTACCGACCGCCCCATCGCGCTGAACGCCCATCGCGTAGCCGGTCGCGTGCAGGGTGTGCGCCCCGATCACGATCGAGTACGTCGCGATATTGGTCTCCCGCGGATCCCAGATGCCCTGGTCGACCCCACGGAAAAGGGCCTGGATCCGGAGCGGGTCCAGACCCCGGCAGTAGGCGACACCGTGCTCGCGGTAGGTGGGGAACACGAAGTCCTGGGGACGGAGGGCGCGCCCCGACCCGATCTGGGCTGCCTCCTGGCCGAGCAGCTGCGCCCAGATACCGAGCTCGCCGTGGCGCTGCAACGCCGTCGACTCGATGTCGATCCGCCGGGTGAGCATCATGTCCCGGTAGAACCCGCGGATCACCTCGCCCTCGTCCGCCTCGCCGGCGTCGAAGGCGTATTCGGGGTGCTCGACGCGCTCGCCCTCGGGAGTCATGAGCTGGACGAAGCCCTCGTCCGGGTGGGCGGCCTCGGTGGCACTCATGACGTCTCCTGGTGGTCGGCGGGAAGCGGGATCTCCGCTCGCGCGTCGGCGACTGCTTCGGCTCGCGCCAGCGCTGTGTGTGTGGGAGCTGTGTGACGCGAGCCACGTGACTCGTTTCACGGTACCCAGAGTCAGCCCGACCGCGCCAACCAACCGACGAGTAACCTCCCGCGTCGTCGCGGCGGGGCCCGGAAATGCGCTCGCGGCCGCCGGAACCCTGCGGGAGGGTGGTGCCATGAGCCAGTCGCCAGCGAGCACGACCCCGAAGGCCCCCGCCGCTGCCGGCCTCGTCGTCGTGGCTCTGGTGATCGTGTACGTGGTCTGGGGATCGACCTACCTCGGCATCCGGGTCGTCGTCGAGGAGGCACCACCGCTGACCGGGATGGGGTCGCGCTACCTGGTCGCCGCGATCCTGCTCGGGCTGCTGCTCAGCCTCCGGGGCGGGTTCCGGCGCCTGCGGATCACCCGGCGCGAGCTGCTCGGCAGTGCGACCCTCGGGTTGTTGCTCCCGGTGCTCGGCAACGGCCTGGTGTCGGTGGGCGAGGACCGCGGCGCGCCGTCCGGTGTCACCGCCCTGCTGATCGCGATCGCCCCGCTGATGATCGCGATCTTCCGGTTCACCGCCGGCGACCGCCCGCGCGGCTGGAGCGTGGTCGGCATCCTGCTCGGTCTGGTCGGCCTCAGCTACTTGGTGCTCGCCGGCAGCAACGGGTCCCGCGACGAGCAAGTCCCGCTCGGTGCGGCCCTGATCGTCCTGTTCGCGAGCACCTGTTGGGCGTTCGGATCCTGGATCCAGCCACGGCTCACCCTGCCCGAGGACGCGTTCGTGATGACCGTCCACGAGATGTGGACCGGCGGGATCATGCTGCTGGTGCTGGGATTCGTCCGGGGCGAGCGGGCCCATCCCACCGAGTACTCCGCCGATGTCTGGGTGGCCTGGGGCTACCTGGTGGTGTTCGGCTCGATGATCGCGTTCTCGGCGTACGTCTGGCTCCTGGCCAACGCACCGATCTCCCTGGTGGCTACCTACGCCTACGTGAACCCGGTAGTCGCGGTCGCGCTCGGAGCCCTGATCCTCGACGAGAAGATCACCTCGGTGGTACTCACCGGCGGCGCGATCATCGTGGCTGCGGTCGCGATCGTGATCTCGGTCGAAAGACCCGCACGCCGAGAGCCTGATCTGAGGGCCCGGTAGCCCGATCTGGCCATCCAGATGTCCGAATAGACATTTCTTAGTGCGATCTATCCCTTTTCTCCCGATCAGGTCTACTCTGCCTGGAGGGTCACCGCAGCGGGGGGTGTGGTGGAGGGAGGCAGTACCGATGAGCGTTCTATCGGTCGGCGCGAGCGCGCTCGCGCACGGCGTGCACTATGCCGTCCTCGGGGTCGGGCTGCTCGGCCTGCTCGCTCTCCTGGGTCCGCAGCTGGTCCGGTCGCCGAGGTCCCCGGTCCGGCACGACGACCACGCCCGTCGCGTACGTGCGGTCCAGGACCAGATCGCAGCCGGCTCGTTGGGCGCCAGCGTTGCCGTCGCGGCGGTGCCGGTGCGGCCGTCAGCTGTGCCGATCAAGTTCGCCAGCGGCCTCCTGCCGATGGCGGTCGTCAGCTCGGCCGCGGCGGCAGGGGCACATGCCGCCGTCGGCCCAGCGCACTTCGACGAGCAACTGATCTTCGGGCTCTTCTTCGCGGGATCGGCCTTGGCTCAGATCCTCTGGTCCGTCGCGATCGTCGTACGACCGTCCCGAGCAGTCCTGGGTGCTGCGGTGATCGGTAACGCCGCGCTGGTGCTGCTCTGGCTGGCTACCCGGACGGTGGGCCTGCCCGGTGGTCTGCTGCCCCGCCCGGAGGCCGTCGGCTTGTGGGACCTGTGCTGCGCCTTCTGGGAGATCACGGTCGTCGTCATCTGCGCCCACCTGCTCCGAAGCCCCAACCCGGGCGCCGACCTGCGACTACCCCTCTGGAGCCGTTGGCCCCGGACTGCGCAGCACTGGGCACTCGGGTCCGCACTCGTCCTCGGTCTGTTGTCGCTGAGCGGCGCCGGGGCATGAACCAACTCAAGGAGATCTGATATGGAACCCTGGCAAGTAGGCCTTGTCGGCAACGCGGTGATCATGGTGGCGTACATGCTGATCACCCTCGCGATCGTCGTACCGCTGGCACGTAGCCACCAGTTGCGGACGAACCCGCTCGGCGCTGCCACCGGCGCGATCTTCTTCACCTGCTCGGTGCACCACGGTGCTCACTCGTTGCACATGCTGCTCCCCGCTCTGGGGGTCCAGGACCCCGAGGGTCTGGCGATGCGTGCCGCCTGGGGCTGGCCGCTGGCGCTCTGGGACGTCGTCGGCGCCCTGACCGCGGCCTACTACTGGACGCTGCGGCGCAACTACTCCTCACTCATGCACGGCGCTCAGCTCTTCGAGGACCTCCGCCAACGCGAGCAGCAGGCCCTGGAGCTGAACGACACGGTCCTCCAGGGGCTGGTCGTGGCGAAGATGGCGCTCGATCTCAACCAGACCACCCGGTCGCAGGAAGCGCTCACCTCCTCGATCGACGCGGCGAGCAAGATCATCACCGACCTGCTCGGCGACCAGCAGGCAGGAGGCGGTCTGGTCCGCAGCACCGCAGCCGTAATCGCGGCGCCCCAGGTCGAGCCCACCGGCGAGGGCGCGGCGCCATGAGCTCGGCGGCTCACGAGCCGACACCGCTGCGCGTCGTGATCATCGACGACACCGCCGATCTGCGCGAGCTGCTCCGAATCGCGCTGGTCCGCGGCGGCATGGCGGTGATCGGTGAGGCCGGTGACGGACTCAGCGGCATCGAGATCGTCCGCGAGTGCCGCCCGGACCTGGTCCTGCTCGACCTGTCGATGCCCGTGATGGACGGCCTCGAAGCGCTGCCGCACCTGCGCGAGCTCATCCCGGACGGCCGGATCATCGTGCTCTCCGGGTTCGGGGCCAGCCAGATGTCCGAACGAGCGATGAGCATCGGGGCCGACGGCTACTTGCAGAAGGGCGCATCTCTGGGCCGGATGCTGGACCACATCCGTGACATCGTCGAGGGCAGGCCAATCAATCCGGTGGGCCACCCCGTGGCCCTGCCTCCCGTGGCCGATGTCGCCGTACCGGGGGTGTCCTCCGTGGTGAGCCTGGTTCCCGGACAGCTGGACGCGCTCGCGCTCGCGCCCTTCGGCATCCTCGAAGTGCACTCGGACCCGCCGTACCGGATCGTCCGGTCTAACCCGGCGGTCGAGGCCATGGTGGACTCGACGATCGCAGCCGGTTCCCCGCTGGCGGAAACGGACGCCGAGCTGGCGAAGACGATGACCCGCAACCGGCTGCGCGGTGACGCCGACTTCGCGACCACCTTCGCGGGCCACCCGGTCCAGGTCACCGTCCGGCATAGCGGAACCTCGTTGCTCCTCTACCTGCGCCCCGTTACCGACGAGGCTGCCAAGCTGCGCACCGCGATCGCAACCACTGCTCACGAGATCCGGGGACCCGTCTCCGTTCTCTGCGCGGTGGCAGAGACGATCATCGACGCATCCGCGAACGACCTCGAACCTGCACAGCAGACGCGCCTGATGGAGTCGGTGCAGCGACAGGCGCGGATGCTCGATGGCATCACCGCCGACCTCCTGACGGTGGCCCAGATCCAGCGAGGAACCCTGCAGGTCGACCCGCGCAACATCGACCCCCGCGCGATCGCGGACGCCGTCATCGCTGATCGCTACCCAAGTTCGGTTTCCGTGGAGGTCAGCGACGATCGCTGGGTGCTCGCCGACCCGCTCCGGTTGGAGCAGATGTTCGGCAACCTGCTGAGCAACGCGCACAAGTACGGCGACCCGGCGATCGTGCTGCGGATCCGTCCGGATCCCGAGCACCCCACCCTGCTCTGCATCGACGTGGCGGACGAAGGCCCCGGGGTGCCGGCTGACTTCGAACCGGACCTGTTCCGCGAGTTCAGTCGCGCGACCGGGACCACGGCTGCCGGGACCGGCCTGGGCCTCCACGTCGTCCAGACCCTCGTCCGGGCCCAGGGCGGATCGGTCAGCTACACCGCGGCCCCGTCGGGGGGCGCGGTCTTCACCCTCACCCTCCCGGCGACCGCCCCCGGCTGAGCGCACAGCCAAGCACGGCTCGTGCCCGGGGTTGGAGACCAACCGGACACGAGCCTTCCGAAGCTCCGCTGGATCGGCGGTGAAGGCGGCGCGCCATTGGGGGGGCGGCGCAGCCCGCCCGATCCAACGTCTGGGGGCTTGCTTCGGCGCTTTCGGTCACTACAAGGCACGGCGACCCGCAACGCAAGGATCCCGCGTCGACTCGGCTGACCGGCCTAGTCCGGCCGCGCCGGGCACGAGTCCGGTTGGTCGGTTCGAATCGGTCACGCTCACCCCCTACAGTGCGGAGGTGCTCACCCGCAGTCCGGCCACCGGCGTCGGCCTGGTCGTGCTCGGAGCGGGATGCTTCACCATCAACGCCGGCGTGTCCCGGGTCGCCCTCCGAGCCGGTGTCGACCCAGCGATGCTGACCACGATCCGGGTCACCTGCACCCTGCTGATCCTGGTCGCGACCGCCGCAGCGTTGCGTCGTACGGCGTTGCGGCCACCGAGCGGACGCCTGCTGGTCCTCGTGATAGCGCACGGCCTGATCGGCGTCGCCGCGTTGCAATGGACCTACTTCGTGGCGATCGACCGGCTCCCCGTGGGGATGGCCCTGCTGCTCGAGTACCAGGCCCCGATCCTGGTGGCGCTCTGGGCGCTCCTGGTGCAGCGGGCTCCGGTCGGTCGCGGCTTGTGGGTGGGGCTCGCTCTCGCGGTTGTCGGCCTCGCAGCTGCCACCGAGGTCTGGCAGGGGGCGCGCTTTGACGGACTAGGCGTCGTCGCCGGGCTCGCGGCCGCGGTCTGCTTCGCCGGCTACTTCCTGATCGGTGAGGCGGCCCTGGACGAGCAGGGATCCGAACCGGACCCGTTGCGGGTGATCCTCTGGTCATTCGCCGGCGCCGCCGTCGTCCTCAACCTCGTCGTCCCCATCACCGGGTTCGACCGGGCCGGTCTCGGCGAGCAGGTCTCGCTCCTCGGCGTCTTCGACCAGACCCTGGTCCCGCTCTGGGCAGTGCTCGCCTGGGTGGTCGTTCTCGGCACGGTGGTGCCGTTCTTCGCCGCGCTCATCGCGCTCTCGTTCGTACGTGCGACCACCGCCACCGTGATCGCCATGCTCGAGCCGATCGGCGTCTCGGCCCTCGGCTGGGCCTGGTTCGGTGAATCCCTCGGTCCGGTCGCCGTGATCGGGTGCCTGGTCGTCGTCGCCGGGATCCTGCTCGCGCAGGCCTCCCGGGGTGATGAGACCCACCCGGTGCACACCGGCCCGCCAGCGATCACCTGAGGGGGCCACGCCCTACGCTGGAGCTATGAAGTTCGCGCTGTGGTTGGTCATCAACGCTCTCGGTCTCGGCGCTGCCGTCTGGCTCTTCGAGGACATCAGCCTGCAAGGTGCCGAGACCCGGACGGACAAGATCCTCACCCTGCTGATCGTCGGCGCCATCTTCGGTGCTGTCACGGCGGTCGTCCGGCCGGTCGTCAATCTGCTCTCACTGCCGCTGATCGTCCTGTCCCTGGGGCTGATGCTCTTCGTCACCAACGCTCTGATGCTGCTGCTGACCAGCAAGCTCGCCGAGACCTTCGAGCTGAACTTCCACGTCGAGGGCTTCTGGACCGCAGTCCTCGGCGCCATCGTCATCTCGATCGCTTCGGCGGTCGCCTCGGCCCTGCTCCCCAGCGTCGACTGAGTCTCAGACGGCATCTCTCTCGTGACCTACCGCATCGCTCTCGTCTGCCTCGGCAACATCTGCCGCTCGCCCACCGCCGACGTGGTTCTCAACGCGTTCCTCGACGACACCGGGTTGCGCGACCGGGTGCGCGCCGAGAGCTGCGGTACGGCGGGTTGGCACGTCGGCGAACAGATGGACCCGCGCACCGCGCAGGTCCTCACCGACGCCGGGTACGACGCCAGCCGGCACCGGGCCCGCGAGTTCGGCCCGGAATGGTTCGACCACGACCTGATCCTGGTGATGGACCGCTCCAACCTTGACGACGTCCTCGCGGTCCTGCCGAGCGACCGGCGCGACCGGGTCCGGCTGTTCCGCAGCTTCGACCCCGAGGCGCCACCGGGCGGGCCGGCGCCCGACGTACCGGACCCCTGGTACGGCGGGCCGCAGGGCTTCCTCGACGTCCTGGACATGGTCGAACGGACCAGCCGGGCTCTCCTCGCACACCTCGACCTTGAGGTCGGGCCGACCTGAGGTCTGGTCAGCGGCCGAGTCGAGCGCGAGGATGAGCCCATGATCCTCACTTCGTTCGTCAACGAGCTGTCGGCCACTCGGCCTCGACCAAGCTCGGGCACTCGGTGGTCGTCGCTGCGCTCCTCGACGCTCCTCGCTTAGCCTCCGCTCGTGGCGCGGATGCGGACCCTGGCAGAGCGTGCCGAGCACCTGCTCGGCTCAGCCGTCGTGTCCACCACCCCGGTCGCCGGCGGCGACACCTGCACATCCACCCGGCTCCGGCTCAGCGACGGCCGTTCGGCCCTGATGAAGACCCGGGCGCACGCCCCGGAGGGGTTCTTCGAGTCCGAGGCCCGCGGGTTGCAGTGGCTCGCCGAGCCCGGTGTCGCCGAGGTCGCCGAGGTGCTCGGCGTCCAGGCCGACTGCCTGATCCTCGGTTGGATCGAGCCGTCCCGCCCGAACCCCGAGGCCGCCGCCGAGGTGGGCCGGATGCTGGCACGTCTGCACGCCAGCGGCGCGGACCGGTTCGGTGCCGAGTCCGACGGTTTCATCGGCACGCTGCCGCTGCCCAACAAGCCCGCGGACACCTGGCCCGAGTTCTTCGCCGTCCGTCGGATCCTCCCCTACCTGCGCCTCGGCACCGACCGCGGCCACGTCAGCCCGCAGGACGCTGATGCGGTCGAGGCCGTCGTACGCCGGATCGTCGACCTGGCGGGCCCTCCCGAGCCGCCGGCCCGGATCCACGGCGACCTCTGGTCGGGCAATCTGGTCTGGAACACCGAGCGGTACGGCGTCCTGGTCGACCCGTCCGCGTACGGCGGGCACCGGGAGACCGACCTGGCGATGCTGACCTTGTTCGGGCTACCGCAACAGGTCCGGGTGGTGGCGTCGTACGCCGAGGAGTTTCCGCTCGCCGAGGACTGGGAGGAGCGCCAGCCGCTGCACCAGCTCTTCCCGCTCCTCGTGCACGCCGCGCTCTTCGGCGGCCGGTACGGCGGGCTGGCCGGCGACGCCGCCCGCAAACTCGCCTGAGGTCTCAGCCGACTCTTAGCACCGAGTGGCACTCTTGGTTCGTGAGCTCCGACACCAAGCCCCACATCCTCGTGGTCGACGACGACCGTGCCGTCCGCGAGTCGTTGCGGCGCTCCCTGGAGTTCAACGGCTACACCGTCTCGCTGGCCTCCGACGGAGCCGAGGCGCTGGCCGGGATCAGCGGGACCAACCCGGATGCCGTGGTGATGGACGTGATGATGCCTCGCCTGGACGGCATCGAGACGACCCGCGCGTTGCGCTCGGTCGGGAACGCCGTACCGATCCTGGTGCTGACTGCGCGCGACGCCGTCGGCGACCGCGTCGAGGGCCTGGATGCCGGGGCCGACGACTACCTGACCAAGCCGTTCGCCCTCGACGAGCTGCTCGCCCGGCTGCGGGCGCTGCTCCGCCGGGTCGGGCCGGACCCGGCCGACCCCGACGAGCGCCTCGAGTTCGCCGACCTGAGCATGGACCTGGCGTCCCGCGAGGTCAGGCGCGGAACCCGATCGATCACGTTGACCCGGACCGAGTTCTCCCTGCTCGAGCTCTTTCTCCGCCGCCCGCGGCGGGTGCTGGAGCGCTCGTTCATCCTCGAGGAGGTCTGGGGCTTCGACTTCCCGACCACGGCCAACAGCCTCGAGGTGTACGTCGGGTACCTGCGCCGCAAGACCGAGTCCGAGGGTGAGAACCGGCTGCTGCACACGGTCCGCGGCGTCGGCTACGTGCTGCGCGAAGAGCCCACGTGAGCCGGCGATGACCGGCCCCACCGGGAGCACCGCCTGGTCGGGTCTGCACTACCGACGCTCGCTCGCCAGCCGGGTCACCTTGCTGACCACCCTCGCGGTCGGCTTCGCGGTCAGCGTGGTCGCCTTCGCGGCGTACGCGACCGTCCGGGCCCAGACCGTCAACGCCCTGGACGACTCGTTGCTCTCCCGCGCCAACCAGGCTGCGACCACGGACACCCTGGACGCGCTGGCCCAGGAGCGGATCCCGTCGTGGGCCCTCGGCGCGGCCGATGTGAAGATCATCTTCGTCAACGGGGCAACCAACCCCGCCACCTGGCACAGCGTCGACACCAGCGACTCGTTCGGAGTCGGCGACCACGAGGTCGCGGTGGCCCGCGGCACCGAGCGGACCTCGGCCCGGACGGTCTGGTCCTCAGGTGAACGCTGGCGGATGGTCGCCGTCAATGCCGGCGAGGGACAGGCCCTGGTCCTGGCCCAGTCGTTGGAGTCGGCCGACCAGATGCTCGACCGGCTCGGTCTGGTGCTGTTGCTCTTCGGCGTCGCCGGGATGATCACCGCCGGCCTTGCCGGGTGGGCCGTGGCCCGCAACGGACTTCGTCCAGTTCGTCACCTGACCACCGCCGTCGAGGACATCGCCCGGACCCAACGCCTCGAGCCGATCCCGATCGAGGGCAGCGACGAGGTCGCCCGGCTGGCAACCGCGTTCAACGAGATGCTCCGCGCCCTCGCGGCCTCGCAGCACCGGCAGCGCCAGCTCGTCGCCGACGCAGGGCATGAGCTCCGCACGCCGCTGACCTCGCTGCGCACCAATCTCGACCTGCTGGTTCAGGCCGACGCGACCACCGGGCTCTCCGCCGAGAACCGCGGTGAGCTGCTCGACGACGTCCGCGCCCAGATCGGCGAGATGACCACCTTGATCGGCGACCTCGTCGAGCTGGCCCGCGACTATCCGAGCACACCCACCGTCGAACCGGTCGAGCTGACCGCGGTCCTCGAGCAGGCCATCGCCCGGGTGCGCCGTCGCGCCGACGTGGATTTCGACGTACGAACCTCGCCGTGGTGGGTGGTCGGCGACGCCGGCGCCCTGGAGCGCGCGATCACCAACCTGCTCGACAACGCCGCGAAGTGGAGTCCGCCCGGGGAGACCGTGATCGTCACCCTGACCGACGGGACCCTGATGGTCGCCGACCGCGGGCCCGGGATCGCCGCGCACGACCTGCCGCACGTCTTCGAGCGGTTCTACCGCTCAGCGGAGTCGCGCGGCATGTCCGGCTCCGGTCTGGGCCTCTCCATCGTCCGCTCGGTCGCGGAACGGCACGGCGGTATCGTCCGCGCCGGCACCGGCCCGGGCGGCGGAGCCGGCTTCTGGTTGAGCATCCCCGGGCAGGCATCACCGCCGCCGCCGGAGGACTGATCGCTCTGATCGCTCGAAGTCTTGGGGCGGTCGTAGGCAGCCCACAGAGAGTTCTCAGAATGACTGGGCACCATCGGAGCTATGACGGACCACGAGACCCCTGACGGCAATGTGAATCCCCCGGCTGAGTCCGACGGGTTCACCTGGCCCGTCCCGCCTGCGCCCGCGGCCTACCCTGCCGACCCCTTCACCGACCACTTCACCGAGCACACCCGGCCGCTCCCAGCGTTCCAGCAGCCGTCCCCGTCGGTCGGGACCGCAGCCGCGCGTCGGGGACTCACCGCCGGGGTGCTGGTGGGGGCACTGCTGCTCGGTGGTGCTGCCGGGGTCGGCGGCGCCGCCTGGTACGACGCCTGGCAGGGCGATGAGACTCCCGCCGCCACCGTGAACTCGGCCGACCCGCTCACGGCGACGAACACCTCCGCAGCACCGGCGGGTTCGGTCGAGAAGGTCGCTGCCACGGTGCTGCCCTCGGTGGTCAAGATCAACGTCACCGGCCGCAGCGGGTCTGGCTCCGGTTCGGGGATCGTGCTGTCGAAGGACGGCAACATCCTGACCAACAACCACGTCGTCAGCAACGCTGGTGAGAAGGGCAGCATCACCGTGACCTTCAACGACGGCAAGACCTTCCGGGCGACGGTTCTCGGCACCGACCCCGTCACCGACATGGCTGTCATCAAGGCCGAGGGTGTCGACAACCTCACCCCGGCCGTTCTCGGCCGGTCCTCGGCCCTCAAGGTCGGCCAGGCTGTGGTCGCGGTCGGGTCGCCGTACGGACTGAACTCGACGGTGACCACGGGCATCGTCTCGGCTCTCAACCGCCCGGTCTCGGTCACCACCAACGAGCAGGAAGCGCCCGAGGGATTCGACTTCGGCCAGGGCCAGCAGACACCGCAGACCGCCAGCCGGACCACCTACCCGGCGATCCAGACCGACGCGGCGATCAACCCCGGCAACTCGGGCGGCGCGCTGGCCGACATGGGTGGCCGCGTCGTCGGGATCAACTCCTCGATCCGCACCTCGGGAGGTTCGGCCACCGGCTCCGGCGGATCGATCGGCCTCGGCTTCGCGATCCCGATCGACGAGGTGCTGCCGATCGTCAACCAGATCCTCAAGGGCGAGGCGCCGACCCACGCCCGGCTGGCGATCACGGTCTCCGACGTCGCCGCGGACGCGACCACCCAGGGCGCCCTCGTGGGCGACGTCGAGAGCGGTGGACCAGCCGACGACGCCGGGCTCGAGAAGGGCGACGTGATCACCAAGGTCAACGACGACCAGATCGACGGCTCGGAGTCGCTGATCGCCACCATCCGCGGAAACCGCCCGGGCGAGGAGGTCACCTTGACCTACGTCCGGGACGGCAGGACCTCCACGATGCAGGCCACCCTCGGCTCGGACGCCGACACCGACAACTCCTGACC
>JBKJHO010000001.1:0-11912 GCA_046598915.1 Marmoricola sp.
CTTGCTGATGTCCTGAGACATCACAGCGTCGGGCTGACAGGATTTGAACCTGCGGCCTCGTCGTCCCGAACGACGCGCGCTACCAAACTGCGCCACAGCCCGCTGCAGCCTGGGCGAGTCTAGCCAAAGGTGGCGGGCTGGATGAAATCGGGTCGGACCGCGTCGCGAACTACGCGGCACGCAGGGTGAGGAGGCTCGCCTCGGGCCTGCAGCAGAACCGGGCCTGGGCGTACGGCGACGTACCTGCGCCGGCCGACACGTGCAGCCAAGACGAGCCCGGGTCGCCGGGCCTGGAGTCGGCCGGGTGCCGGTGCAGGCCCTTGGCGCGGGCTGGTTCCAGGTCGCAGTTGGTGACCAGGGCGCCCTTGAACGGCAGGCAGAGCTGGCCGCCGTGGGTGTGCCCGGCGAGCGTCACGTCGTACCCGTCGGCAGCGAACTGGTCGAGGACCCGCAGGTACGGCGCGTGCGCGACTCCGATTCTCAGGCCCGCATCGGCCGGCGCCGGGCCGGCCACCGCGTCGAGGTCGTCGTAGGCGAGATGCGGGTCGTCGACACCGGCGAAGGCCAGCGTGACGCCGTTGACCTCGAGCCGTCCAGTGGTGTTGGTCAGGTCGATCCAACCCTCGGAGAGCTCGGCCTTGAGCTCCTTCCACGGTAGCTGGGGAGTGGCGGTGTTCCGCGCCCCGTCGTCGGGGAGCAGGTACTTGACTGGGTTGCGCAGCTTGGGCGCGAAGTAGTCGTTGGAACCGAGCACGAAAACCCCCGGGACCTCACGAAGCCGGCCGAACGCCTCGAGCAACGGGCCGACGCTGTCCTTGTGGGCCAGATTATCCCCGGTGTTCACCACAAGATCGGGTTCTAGGTCAGCCAGTGAGGCGATCCAACGGCGCTTGCGTCCCTGGGTCGGGGTCAGGTGCAGGTCGCTCATGTGCAGAACCCGGATCGAGCGGCTCCCGGGAGGCAGGCAGGCGATGTCGAGGTGGCGCACAGTGAAGTTGCGGACCTCGATGCCCGTCGCGTAGCCGATCCCCGCGACTCCCGTGAGGGCCCCGACGCCGACGGTGCGCACCAGCGTTCTCCGACTCGGCAGCGCGATACCCATGGGACAAGGCTGCCACAATGGGCGGCATGACTTTGAAGGAGCGCCTGCGTACCGACCTGACCGCCGCCATCAAGGGGCGCGACGAGATCACCTCCTCCACCCTGCGGATGGTCCTGACCTCGGTGACGAATGCGGAGGTCTCCGGCAAGGAGGCACGCGAGCTCACCGATGAAGACGTTCTGACGGTCCTGGGCAGCGAGGGCAAGAAGCGCCGCGAGGCGGCCGAGGCGTTCGACGCTGCCGGCCGTACCGAGCAGGCTGACAAGGAGCGCGCCGAGGCCGCGGTGATTGCCGTGTATCTCCCGGAGCAGCTCAGTGCCGACGAGATCGCCGCCTTGGTCGCCGACGCGATCGCGCAGACCGGAGCGGCCGAGCTCGGCCCGCGTGGGATCGGCGCTGTGATGGGCGTCGTCTCACCCCAAGTGAAGGGACGGGCCGACGGTGGCGTCGTCGCGGCCGAGGTCAGGCGTCAGCTGGGCTGAGCGGCTCAGCCGTTGCCGTTGCCGTTGCCATTCCCGTTCCCGGGCTTGCCAGTGCCGCCAGTGCCGCCAGTGCCGCCAGTGCCGCCGCCGTCCACCGTCACCCCGCGGGAGACGTAGAGAACGACCGTTGATCCGCTCGGGAGCGACGCGCCCGGGGCAGGGCTGCTGCCGGCAACCAGGCCCTTGGCCAACCCGGACTCCACGGTGCCACCGATCACGACGTTGAAGCCCTGACTCTGCAGGATCGATCGCGCGTCGTCCGGGGTCATTCCGATCACGCTCGCGACGCTGGTGCCGGAGTCGTTCTGGTCGGTGCTGCCAGCGAAGCTCCGGTCCGGTCTCTGGAAATCGATATCGGGCAGCAGGCTCTGGATCGCGCGCATCGCGTCGGCCCACATCGGACCGGCCGTGGTCGAGCCCGCGGCCGAGACGACGTACTGGCCGCCGACGGTCTGGCCGTTGAGGGAGATCGGCTGGCCCTGCTGGTTGGCGCCGGCGATCATCGACGCGGTCGCGATGGCGGGCGTGTAGCCCATGAACCAGACGGCCTTGTTGAACGAGGTCGTTCCGGTCTTCCCGGCCGACGGCTTGTCGAGCGCGAGCCGGGCGCCGAAGCCTCCTGGCTGGAGGACCCCGCGCAGGATGTCGTTCACGGTGTCTGCGGTGCTCGCCTTCATGACCTGCTTGCAGTTCTTCGCGTACTGCTTGAAGGTCTTCCCCTCGGCGTTCAGGATGCGCACGACCGCGCGGTTCTCGCAGTGCTCACCACGACCGGCGAAGGTCGCGTACGCGCTGGCCATCTCCAACGGGCTGACGTCGGCGACACCAAGCGTGAAGGACGGCACCCGCTCGCGGTCAGGGTCCGTGAGATCGATGCCCATAGCGCGCGCCAGCGAGTACGGCTTGCAGAGACCGACCTTCTTCTCCAGCTGGGCGAAGTAGGTGTTCACCGACTTCTGCGTACCCCGGTACATGTCGAAGTAGCCCGAGCCGGTCGAGTTGTTCACCGGCCACAATCCGCTCGAGGCGTAGGGGCCGCCGCAGGTCTGGAACTCCCGCTCGGGAATGAGCAGCCGCTGCGGCGACCGGAAGGCGGTGCTCGTCGGCAGACCTTGCTCCAGCGCGGTCGCGAGGACGAACAGCTTGAAAGTAGAGCCTGCCTGGAAGCCGTTGGAGTCGCCGTACTTGCTGTCGACGACGTAGTTGAGGAAGGTCTGGCCTTTCTTCTTCTCCCGGCCCATCGGACGTGACTGGCTGATCGCGCGGACGTTGCCGGTGCCGGGCTCGACCATCGCGAGGGCGCCGATCGCCTGATCGGTGGCGCGCACGTTCGCGGCGGTCGACCTGTCGGCGGCGCGCTGGAACCGGAGATCGACGGTGGTCTTGATGGTCAGACCGCCAGAGTTGAGGAGCCGCTCCCGGTCGGCCTTCGTGGCTCCCAGGGACTTGTCCGCCAGGAGAAAGCGCCGGACGTAGTCGCAGAAGAACGGCGCCTTCGACCCGACGCAGCCGTTCTGGGTCGGCTTCACCTTGAGCGCCAGCTTCGTCGCAGCGGTGTTGTCTGCCTTTTTCTGGCTGATGATGTCGAGCTGGGCCATCCGGCGCAGCACCACGTTGCGGCGCTCGGTCGCCTTCTCGGGGAAGGCGGTCGGGTCGTACCCGACTGGGTTCTTCACTAGGCCGGCGAGCAGAGCGGCCTGGCGGAGGTTGAGCTTGCGGGCGTCCTTGCTGAAGTAGTGCTGGGCGGCGGACTGGATCCCGTAGGTGCCGTCGCCGAAGTACGCGATGTTCAGGTAGCGCTCGAGGATCCAGTCCTTGGAGTAGGTCTTCTCGGCGCCGATCGCGAACCGCAGCTCGCGCAGCTTGCGCTGGTAGGTCTCGGCGGTCGCCGCCTGGCGCTCGGCCTTCGTGGTCGCCTGGTCGAGAAGCGTCATCTTGACCATCTGCTGGGTGATCGACGACCCACCCTGGGAGATCCCGTCGTTCGCCTGGTTGGTCACGAAGGCGCGCATCGTGCCCTTCACGTCGATCGCGCCGTGGGTGTAGAAGCGGTAGTCCTCGATGGCGATGATCGCCTGCTGCATGATCGGGGCGACATCTTTGAGCGCGACGTTCACCCTGTTCTGGTCGTAGAAGGTCGCGATCGTCTGGCCGTCGACGGACAGCACCCGGGTGCGCTGTGCCAGGGGCGGCGTCGCGAGCTCTTCGGGCAGCTCCTTGACGCCCTGGGAGAGCGACTTGGCGCCGACGCCGAGGGCGCCTGCGAACGGGATGGCGAGGCCGGCTACCAGCAACCCCATCAACGCCGACAGCGCGACCATCACACCGAGGTGCGCGGCAACGTCGCGGAACGCCAGCGAGGAGGGGGGACGGCTCGACATGCGGCCAGTCTAAGGCCGTCTTCCTAGACCACCTCCGGCACGTGTTCGGTGGGGGGCCGTTCAGCGCGCGGTCGCGTTTGTGACTAGAGGGAATAGTCCATTCGGACTAGGGCGATTCGGTACATTCAGATCTGTTCTGAGACGTCCGAGAACCTTTAGTTTCGATATGTGGGGGGACTGGTCTAGAAGACCAGAGACCACGTTTTCCAATGGGGGGTCGCAATGACTTGGAACGAAGAGTGGGCCGCAGCAGCAACGTGTCAGAAGTCGCGTCCTGATGAGCTGTTCGTGCGAGGGGCCGAGCAGCACAAGGTCAAGGTCGTCTGCGCAGCGTGTCCTGTTCGCGCGGAATGTCTGGCCGAGGCGCTCGACAACCGCATCGAATGGGGCGTCTGGGGCGGCTTGACCGAACGCGAGCGCCGCGCCGTACTGCGCAAGCGTCCGAACGTCACCTCGTGGCGCGCGCTTCTCTCAGCTGCCAAGGAAGCGCACCTCGAAGCGAGCGAGACTGCCTCAGCCTGACGGCTGGGACAGCAGGTCCCCGATCCGGCGGAGCCCGTCGAGGTCGTGGACGTCGGTCGGCAGCGCCGGCAGCACCACCGTCGGTACGGCGGGGTGCGCGGTCGCGAACCTGGCCCGGAGGCGGCTCTCGCGTTCGACGATGAGCTTGCGGTCGGAATGCAGGCGCAGCAGTCCCGCCGCCATCCGGGTCTCGGGATCGTCGGAGTCGCGGAGCTTCTCGTAACCCGACATCGCAGCGGCGGCAGTGAGATCACCCTCGGGATCGGTGCTCGCCCGGTTGATGACCAGGCCGGCCAGTGGCATCTTCTCCGCGCTCAGCCGCTCCACGAAGTACGCCGCTTCGCGCAGTGCGTCCGGCTCCGGTGCGGCCACGACCAGGAACGCGGTGCCCTCGGCCTGGAGCAGCTCGAAGGTCCGCTGAGCCCGTTGGCGGAAGCCACCGAAGAGGGTGTCGAACGCGGAGACGAAGGCCTGCATGTCGGTGAGGACCTGGCCGCCGACGATGGTCGTGACCGCCTTGGTGACCAGACCGAAACCTGCGGTCACCAGCTTGGCGGGCCCTCGCGCAGGGGCGAGCAGCAACTTCATGAACTTGCCGTCCAGGAAGCTGGAGAGGCGCTCGGGGGCGTCGAGGAAGTCCAGCGCGCTCCGCGACGGCGGGGTGTCGACCACGATCAGGTCCCAACGACCGGATGTGCGCGCGTCCTTGTTGAGCTGGCCCAGCTTCTCCATCGCCATGTACTCCTGGGTGCCCGCGAACGAGCTGGAGACGGCGATGTAGAACGGGTTGTTCAGGATCTGCTGCGCCTTCTCCGGGCTGGCCTGGCTCTCGACCACCTCGTCGAAGGTCCGTTTCATGTCGAGCATCATGGCGTCGAGGCTGCCTGCGTCGCCGTTCGAACCGGTCGCGACCACGCCGGGGACCGGCCGCGGGGTGTTGTCCAGGGCCTCGATGCCCATCGACTGGGCGAGCCGCCGGGCGGGGTCGATGGTGAGTACGACCACCTTGCGGCCGCGCTCGGCGGCGCGCAGCGCGATCGCGGCGGACGTGGTGGTCTTGCCGACCCCGCCCGAGCCGCAGCAGACGATGATCCGCTGGGCGCGGTCGTCGATCATCGCGTCGACGTCGAGTGCGGGCACCGGTCCCGGCGTGGAGGTCATCGGGCCGACCCGGGGCGTCGTGCGGCTGCTCATGCGAGTCCCTGTTCGATCAGTGCGGAGGCCAGCTCGTAGAGCCCGCCGAGGTCGGCCCCTCCGGCCAGCAGGGGCAGTTCGTAGGTCGGGATGCCGATCTCCTCGATGATGGTGCGCTGGGTGTCCTCGAGCCGACGCCGTTCGGCGTGGTCGCGGCCCTCGGTGATCAGTGTCGCCAGGATCCGCGTCGGCGACTTGATCCCGGCCGTGGTCAGCGCCTTGGCGAGCACCTTCGTGTCGGTCTCGCCGGCGAGCAGCTCGGCGCGGGCGCCTTCGTCGAGGTCCTGGGGGCGGACCAGGTTGACGATGACTCCGCCGACCGGCATCCCGGCGTTGCGCAGCTCGGCGACCCCGTCGACGGTCTCCTGCACCGGCATCTCCTCGAGCACGGTGACCAGGTGGACGGCGGTGCGGTCGGATCGGAGCAGCGTGGTCACCGTGTCGGCCTGGGCCTTGATCGGCCCGACCTTGGCCAGACCGGCCAGCTCGTTGTTCACGTTGAGGAACTGGGCGATCCGACCGGTCGGCGGTGCGTCCAGCACGATCGCGTCGTAGGTGCGGGCGTTCTTGTTGCGTGCGTTCCGCTGGGCGGCCTCGTAGACCTTGCCGGTGAGCAGCACGTCCCGGACTCCGGGAGCGATGGTGGTGGCGAAGTCGATGACGCCGAACCGGTCGAGCGCCTTGCCGGCGCGCCCGAGCCGGTAGTACATCGAGAGGTACTCCAGCAGCGCGGACTCCGCGTCGATGGCCAACGCGTAGACGTTTCCGTGACGGGCCTCGGTGGCCCGGGCGAGCAGGCGCTCCTCGTACGGGAGCGGGGAGACGTCGAACATCTGCGCAATGCCCTGGCGGCCCTCGACCTCGCAGAGCAGGACGGTCTTCCCGCGAGAGGCCAGCGCCAGCGCCAGGCTTGCAGCGACCGTGGACTTCCCGGTGCCGCCCTTTCCGGTCACGACGTGCAGTTGGACCTTCGGGAAGTCCGACGAGGGTCCAGAGGTCGACTCAGCCATGACCGAAGCCTAGGGGGTGACCGGGTGCTTGCGGAGATGTACGGGGAGGGGGACCGTAGGTCTGGTCACGGACCGACTGGACAACACTGCTGTGGTTAGTGACCATTAACCTCGACAACGAGGACCGGGAGGCCTGGCGTGGACAAAGTCGTGGCGAGTGCGGACCAGGCGGTAGCGGACATCCCGAGCGGAGCCACGATCGCCGTCGGTGGCTTCGGCCTGTGTGGGGTCCCGGCGGTCCTGATCGATGCCCTCCTGGTCGCCGGAGTCGATGAGCTCGAGGCGGTCTCGAACAATTGCGGCGTCGACGCCTGGGGACTGGGTCGGCTGCTGCTGGAGAAGCGGCTGCGTCGGATGGTTTCCTCCTACGTAGGGGAGAACAAGGAGTTCGCGCGGCAGTTCCTCGCCGGTGAGCTGGAGGTCGAGCTGAACCCGCAAGGGACCCTGGCCGAGCGGATGCGAGCGGGCGGCTCCGGGATCGCTGCCTTCTTCACCGCCACTGGCAGCGGTACCCAGGTCGCCGAGGGCGGGCTGCCCTGGAAGTACGACGCGGACGGCACCGTGTTGATCGCCTCGCCGCCCAAGGAGATCAGGACGTTCTCGGACCAGAATGGCGACGACCGCGAGTACGTGCTCGAGACCGCGATCACCGCGGACTTCGGACTGGTCAGAGCATGGAAAGGCGACCGGCACGGGAACCTCGTCTACCGGGACTCGGCGCGCAACTTCAATCCGCTGGCGGCGATGTGTGGTCGGACCACCATCGCCGAGGTCGAGCACCTCGTCGAGCCCGGGGAGATCGACCCCAACGACGTCCACACGCCGGGGGTCTACGTGCAGCGCGTCCTCGCGCTGACCCCGGACCAGGCCGCGGACAAGCGGATCGAGAAGCGGACGGTGCGCGAGCGATGAGCTGGACACGCGAGCAGATGGCAGCCCGGGCCGCGTCCGAGCTGACCGACGGCAGCTATGTGAACCTCGGCATCGGGCTGCCGACCCTGGTGCCGAACTACGTGGCCGACGACGTCGAGCTGGTGCTGCAGAGCGAGAACGGCATCCTCGGGGTTGGTCCCTACCCGTACGCCGGTGATGAAGACCCGGACCTGATCAACGCAGGCAAGGAGACCGTCACACTGCGTCGCGGTGCGTCGTTCTTCGACTCGGCGACCAGCTTCGGGATGATCCGCGGCGGCAAGATCGACGCCGCCATCCTCGGCGCGATGCAGGTCTCCGCGACCGGGGACATCGCGAACTGGATGATCCCCGGGAAGATGGTCAAGGGGATGGGTGGCGCGATGGACCTGGTCCACGGTGCGAAGCGCGTGATCGTGCTGATGGAACACGTCTCCAAGGAAGGCGAGTACAAGATCGTCAATGAGTGCTCGCTGCCCTACACCGGCCGCAAGGTCGTGCAGCGGGTCATCACCGATCTCTGCGTCCTCGATGTCACCCCGGGAGGACTCAGGCTCGTCGAGCTCGCCCCCGGGGTGACCGAGGACGACGTACGACGCCAGACGGAGCCGCCGGTCAGCTAGTCGGCTCTTCGAGTGCCGCCACCACCGCGGCCCAGGCTGGTGTACTCGGGTCGAGGAACTCGAAGTGCCCGGTGTCGGGCAGCACGGTCAAGGGCGCCCACGGGTGCAGGGCGCTGAACCGGTAGCTGAGCTCGATCGGGACCGGCTCGTCGTCGGTGCCGTGGATCAGCTGCACCGCTGCGCTGGGTGCCTCGGCGAGCAGGGACATCGGGTCGGCATCCGTGATCGGCGCACCGTCGAGGAGACGGCCGACGGCGTTGTCGCCGAGGTTCAGCTCGTGGGCCCGGGCTAGGTCGGCGATCGGCGCGACCCCGACGACCAGGTCGAAGGAGATCGGCAACGGACGGCTGAGCAGCCAGAGCGCCAGATGACCACCGGCCGAGTGCCCGGTCATCACGGCCCGGTCCCAGGTCAGGTCGAGGTCTGCCAGCAGTCCGGGCAGGGCGCTGACGGCGTTCTCCAGGTCCGTACCAGTAGTCGGCCAGCCGCCACCACCGCGGACCCGGCGGTACTCGGGGGTCGCGACCAGGTAGCCGCGGTCGGCCAGGTCGCCGGCCTGGTCGCGGGTGTGGGTGCGGTCGAAGTCTTCTGTCCAGAACCCGCCGTGCACCAGTACGACGAGCGAGCCGTTGGGCGTCTCGGGGAGGTGCAGGTCGATGACGGCGTGCTCGTGTTCGGCGTACCGGACAACGGCATCGGGCAAGCGGGGGGACTGAGTCACGATCTCAAGACTAGAGTCAGGTGCATGAACAAGTGGGAGTACCAGGTGGCGCCGATTCCGCTCCACAACGAGACGCTGATGTTGAACAACTTCGGTGCGGACGGCTGGGAGCTGGTCCACATCGAACGGAACGAGCAGGGCGGTCTGGTCGCCTTCCTCAAGCGCCCCGCGTCGGTGTGACGCCGGTGTCGACCCCGGAGGAGCGCCTCGACGCGCTCGGCCTGAGTGTTCCCGACGTCGCCAAGCCGGTCGCTGCGTATATCCCGGCGGTCCGGAGCGGGATCCACGTCTTCACCTCGGGACAGCTGCCGATGCGGGCCGGTCAGCTCATGCACACCGGCAAGGTCGGCGGCGAGGTGACGCAGGAGGAAGCGGTCGCGTGTGCGCAGCAGTGCGCCCTGAACGCACTTGCAGCGATCCGCGCGGAGCTGGGCGACCTGAGCGCAGTGAAGCGGATCGTCAAGGTGGTCTGCTTCGTCGCCTCCACACCTGACTTCACCGGCCAGCCACTGGTCGCCAACGGCGTCTCCGACCTCCTCGGTGAGGTCTTCGGCGATGCGGGTCGGCACGCCCGTTCCGCCGTCGGTGTCCCGGTCCTGCCGCTCGACGCACCGGTCGAGGTCGAGCTGATCGTCGAAGTCTCGTGACTCGAACTCTGATCAGGCAGAGCTGATGGGCCTCGTCCAACTGCCACCCGCGCTGGTCGAGCAGGCGCGCGCCTACGCCGACGGCACCAAGGAACCGGTCGAGCCTCGCGACGCCGCCACCGTGGTGCTGCTGCGCCCGGACAGTTCCGGGTCGGGGCAAGGCCCTGAGCTTTACCTGCTCCGTCGACCCGTCTCGATGGAGTTCGCCGGCGGCATGTGCGTCTTCCCTGGCGGCGGTGTCGACCCGCGGGACTTCGACACCGAGATCGCCTGGGCCGGACCTTCGCCCGCTGACTGGGCAGAGCGGCTCGGGACCGATGAGGCCAAGGCGCGGGCGCTGGTGTGCACCGCCGTACGGGAGACCTTCGAGGAGTCCGGTGTCCTGCTGGCCGGCGAATCCGAGTACTCCGTGGTCGCCGACACCACCGGCGCCGATTGGGAGGCCGACCGGATCGCTCTGGAGAAGCGAGAGCTCGCGATGACCGAGTTCCTCCGTCGTCGCGGTCTGGTACTCCGGACCGACCTGCTCGGAGCCTGGTCGGGCTGGCTCACGCCGGTCTTCGAGCCGCGCCGCTACCGGACCTGGTTCTTCGTCGCCGAGCTCCCCTCGGGACAACTGACCCGGGACGTCTCGACCGAGTCGGACCACGTCGTCTGGATGCCGGCGACCAAGGCCGTCGAGCAGGCCGAGGCGATGGAGATCTTGATGCTGCCGCCGACGTACCTGACCTGCATCGACGTCGGCCAGTTCGGTACGCCGAGCGAGGTGATCGCCGAAGCGGCGGATCGCCGGGTCGAGATGTTCACGCCGGAGGTGGTCCCCAGCGGGGGCGACGGGTTCACCCTGACCACCCCGCCGAACGCGGAGACGCTGATCGCGACCCGACCGGGCACCTACGGCTCCAACCTGCGCGCATGAGCGCGGCTCCGTCGGGCTGGGGAGGCGGCTCCTTCGGCGAGCGGGCCCAGTGCGTGCTGGCTCCGAACGCGAACATGATGACCCTCGACGGCACCAACACCTGGATCCTCCGGGAGCCTGGCGCCCGTCGGGCGGTCGTCATCGACCCGGGTCCGCCGGACGCCTCGCACCTGGCGGCGATCGAGGCCGCCGCCCTCGGGTCTGGCGCAACAATCGGTGCAGTCCTCCTGACCCACCACCACGTCGACCACGCCGAGTCCGCGAAGGATTTCGCGTCTCGCTGGGGTTGCGGCGTACGAGCGCTGGACCCGGAGTACCGACTCGGGTCCGAGGGCTTGGGCGACGGTGACGTCGTCGAGGTGGACGGCCTGGAGATCCATGTCGTCGGTACGCCGGGTCACACCGCAGACTCGCTGTCCTTCTTCGTTCCCGCCGAGAAGACGGTCCTCACCGGTGACACCGTCCTGGGACGTGGCACCAGTGTGGTCGCGCACCCCGACGGCGAGCTCGGCGCCTACCTCGACTCGCTCGACCGGCTGCACGCTCTCGCCGAGTCCCGGGAGGTCGTCAGCATCTGGCCCGGCCACGGCCCGGTCATCGAGGACGCGCTGGCTGTGCTCGACTACTACATCTCGCACCGGCAGCAGCGGCTCGACCAGGTCCGCGACGCCCTGCGCCAGCTGACCTCCGAGCCGCACCCGGAGGGGGTCGCGACCGAGGAGCTCCCGCGCAAGGTGGTCGAACTCGTCTACACCGACGTCGATCCGATCCTCTGGGGCGCGGCCGAGCTCTCGGTGCGTGCCCAACTCGCCTACCTGCAGCGTTGAGTCGGGCCTGCCGACGCGTCGAGACGGGTCTACCGACTCAGCGAGCGCGCCGTTTCATCCGCTCGACATCCAGGATCACGACCGAGCGCGGCTCGAGCCGCAGCCACCCGCGCGATGCGAAGTCGGCGAGCGCCTTGTTCACGGTCTCGCGGGAGGCGCCGACCAGTTGGGCCAGCTCCTCCTGGGTGAGGTCGTGATGCACGTGCACACCGTCGTCCGCCGTACGGCCGAAGCGGTCCGCGAGGTCGAGCAGAGCCTTGGCGACCCGGCCCGGTACGTCGGAGAACACCAGGTCGGCGTTGACGTCGTTGGCCTTGCGCAGTCGGCTCGCGATCTGGGAGAGCATGCCTAGGGCGACTGTCGGCCGGCCCTCGAGCCAGCGGATCAGGTCGTCGTGCGAGAGCGTGAGCAGGTTGGTCTCGGTCACGGCGGTCACCGTCGCCGAGCGCGGGCCCGGGTCGAAGAGCGAGAGCTCGCCGAACATCTGCCCGGGGCCGAGGATGGCGAGCAGGTTCTCCCGACCGTCCGAGGACGTGCGGCCGAGCTTCACCTTGCCGTCGGTGACCAGGTAG
>JBKJHO010000055.1:0-45924 GCA_046598915.1 Marmoricola sp.
GTACTTCTGCTTCTGCTCCTCGGTGCCGTGCTGCATCACCATGTACGCGACGATGAAGTGGGTGTTGATGACGCCGGAGACGCTCATCCAGCCGCGGGCGATCTCCTCGACGCAGAGGGCGTAGGTCAGCAGCGACTCACCGAGGCCGCCGTACTCCTCGGGGATCATCAGGCCGAAGACGCCGAGCTCCTTGAGTCCCTCGACGATCTCGGTCGGGTACTCGTCGGCATGCTCGAGCTCCTGGGCGACCGGGATGATCTTCTCGTTCGTGAACGCGCGGACAGCCTTGAGGATCTCCTCCTGGATGTCGTTGAGTCCCTCGGTCTGGGCCAGTCGAGCCATGGTGATGCTGTCCTTCCGGTCACGGGCGTTGAAGCCTTCGCCTCGGGCGGTCAACGAAGCCCGGGCACCCAGCCGATATTACCCGTCGGTATCCGAAGGCTCGACCCTGCTGACCATGATGCGGGTCACCACGACTCCCGGTCCAGGAGTGCGGGAGTGGGGTGGACGTCGTCGCGTGGCTGGGCGACGGCGAGGACTGGCATCGAACCGTCACCGCCGAAGCCTGACCGCCGATGATGTCCGGTCGACCGCTGATGGCGGCGAGGAGCGGATCACCACAGCCATCCCCGTCAGGATCAGGGCCAGCCCGACCACCGCAGTCGGCCCGGGTACCTGGCCGAGCCAGGCAGCCGCGATCAGCGACGCGCCCGGGATCTCCAGCAGGATGGTCAACGAGATGACCATCGGCGAGAGCCGCCTCAGCAGATGATTGAAGACCGAGTGGCCGAGCAGTTGGGCGGTCCCGGCGAGCAGGAGCAGCAGCCACCACTGGTCGGCGTCGTACCCGCTCAGGTCCTGGCCTGCGACCAGGGCAGCGACCAGCAGGACCACCGCGGCGGTGCCGTAGCAGCCGAAGGTGTAGACCGTCGTACTCACGCTCTGCCGGGCCCGGCCGCCGATGATCGCGTACGCCGCGACACCGACCGACCCGAGCAGTGCCAGGCCGTCCCCGACCAGCGCGCGGCCCGAGATCGAAAGGTCCACCCCGGAGACCACCAGCGCCCCGAGCACCGCGGTGACGACCCCCAGTACGACGCGCCGGCCGACCGGCACACCACGGGACAGGTCGTAGCCGACCACCCAGATCACCTGGAGGGAGACGATCGCCGTGCTCGAAGCCACCGAGGTCATGGTGAGCGAGCTGATCCAGAACCCGAAGTGGGCCGCCAGGCAGATCCCGGCCAGCACCAGTACACCCAGCTGACGCGTGGTCAGCCGCCGAACCTCGGCGCGCCGCCCGACGACCAAGACCGGCGCGATGGCGGCGGTCGCGATCGCGTTGCGCCAGAAGGCAATCGCCAGCGACGGCACCACCAGCGCGGCCATCAGCGGCGCGGCGAGCGAGACCGCGGCCACCCCGACCGCGAGCAGACCAAGGGTCCTCGGGTCGGGAAAGGGGTCGCTCATCTCCTCATCCTGCCCATAACAACTGGTTCGGAGGCCGAAACGCCGTAGGCTTGAACCTCGTGAGCACGACACCGACCCGCGTCTACGCAGCCCGCCTCGCCGGGCTGCCGGTGTTCGACCCCCGCGGGGACCAGGTCGGCAAGGTCCGCGACGTCGTCGTCGTGCTGCGTACCGACGCCCGTCAGCCACGCGTGGTCGGTCTCGTCGTGGAGGTCTTCGGCCGCCGCCGGGTCTTCGCGCCGATGACCCGGGTCACCGACATCGACCCCGGCCAGGTGATCACGACCGGTCTGCTGAACATGCGCCGCTTCGAGCTCCGGGCCGCTGAGACCCTGGTGATCGGGCAGATGCTCGACCGCAAGGTTCGGGTCACCAGCTCAGGTGTCGAAGGCATGGTCTTCGACGTCGCGATGGAGCAGGCCCGGACCCGCGACTGGGTGCTGTCCCGGGTGGCGCTCCAGGAGACCACCAAGGGTTTCCGGCGCCGCGGCCAGACCCACGTGGTCGAGTGGAGCGACGTCGACGGGCTGCACCGGCGTGACGCCAACCAGGGAACCACCCACCTGATCGCGACGCTGGCCGACCTGAAGCCGGCCGACGCGGCCAACATCATCCATGACCTGGCGCCGGAGCGCCGCAGCGAGCTGGTCGCCGCCCTCGACGACGAGCGCCTGGCCGAGGTCATCGAGGAGCTCCCGGAGGAGGACCAGGTCGAGATCTTCGCCTACCTCAGCCAGGAGCGCGCCGCCGACGTGCTCGAGGAGATGTCCCCCGACGACGCCGCCGACCTCATCGCCGACTTGCCCCCGGAGACCGCTGCCCGGTTGCTCGAGCTGATGGAGCCCGACGAGGCCGACGACGTCCGACGCCTCCTGGAGTACGGCGAGGAGACCGCCGGCGGCATGATGACGCCCGAGCCGGTAATCCTCTCCCCCGACGCCACCGTCGCCGAGGCACTGGCCCGGGTCCGCAGCGAGGAGCTGACCCCGTCGCTGGCCGCCCTGGTCCACGTCTGCCGCCCGCCGCTGGAGACGCCCACCGGCAAGCTCATCGGCGTCGCCCACATCCAACGGCTGCTGCGTGAGTCGCCCTCCGAACTGGTCGCCGGCGTTCTCGACACCGGACTGACCTACCTGCACGCCGACGCGAGCCTCGAGGACGTGGCGACCTTCCTGGCGACCTACAACCTGGTGGCCGCACCCGTGGTCGACGACCAGGGCCGCTTGCTCGGCACCGTCACCGTCGACGACCTCCTCGACCACCTGCTGCCCGACGGCTGGCGCGACCGCAAGATCGAGCAGATCTAACCGTGATGACCCCCGAACCCCGCAAGCCGGAGCGGCGCGGACCTGAGAAGAAGTCGGCCGACGAGCGCGCCCGCGTCCGTCTCGACCAGCCCCGGGAGATTCGTCGTTCGCTGGTCGGCCGGAACCGTGCACCGCGAGCGGCGCGCGACCAGGACCGGTTCGGCTCCTTCGCCGAGCAGTTCGCCCGGTTCATGGGGACCGCACGCTTCCTGATCTACATGACGCTCTTCGTGGTCGTTTGGGTCCTCTGGAACCTGGTCGCGCCCGACAACTTCCGCTGGGACGACTACCCGTTCATCTTCCTGACCCTGATGCTCAGCCTGCAGGCGTCGTACGCCGCCCCGCTGATCCTGCTCGCTCAGAACCGCCAGGAGCTCCGCGACCGGGTGATGACCGAGCAGGACCGCCGGGCCAACAGCCGGGCCCACGCAGACATGGAGTTCCTGGCCCGCGAGGTCGCCTCGCTGCGGATGGCCCTCGGCGAGGTCGCCACCCGCGACTTCCTCCGTTCCGAGCTGCGCGGCCTGCTGGCCGACTTGGACCAACGCGAGGAGTCCGATCCCGAGGGTGAGCAGGACCACGCGCCCGGACCCGACCGCGGGGAGAACGGCCCTTCCTGAAGACGTACCCTTGCTCTCATGACTTCCCCTGTCCTTGAGCAGATCCAGGCTGCCCTGGCAACCGTGAACGACCCCGAGATCAAACGTCCGATCACCGAGCTCGGGATGGTCGAGTCCGTCGAGATCGACGACACCGGCAAGGTCGACGTCACGGTCCTGCTCACCGTTGCCGGCTGCCCCCTGAAGGACACCATCACCAGGGACGTCACCGCTGCGGTCAGCGGCGTCCCCGGCGTGACCGGGGTCGAGCTCGAGCTCGGTGTGATGACCGCGGAGCAGCGCTCCGGTCTCAAGGAGGTCCTGAGCGGCGGTCAGGCCCAGCGGGAGATCCCGTTCGGCAAGCCGGACTCGCTGACCAAGGTCTACGCGATCGCCTCCGGCAAGGGCGGCGTCGGCAAGTCGACGCTGACCGTCAACCTCGCCATGGCGCTCGCAGCCCAGGGCCTCAAGGTCGGCGTCGTCGACGCCGACATCTACGGTCACTCGATCCCGGCGATGTTCGGCATCGCTGACACCCGACCCACCCAGGTCGACAACCTGATCATGCCGGTCCCCACTGCCAGCGGCGTCTCGGTGATCTCGATCGGGATGCTCAAGCCCCGTCGCGACCAGGTGGTCGCCTGGCGCGGGCCGATGCTCGACCGCGCCCTGGTCCAGATGCTCGCGGACGTCTACTGGGGCGACCTGGACGCGCTCCTCCTCGACCTCCCGCCGGGCACCGGCGACGTGGCGATCTCGCTGGGCCAGCACCTGCCGAGCGCCGAGGTCATCGTCGTGACCACTCCGCAGGAGGCCGCTGCCGAGGTCGCCGAGCGCGCCGGCACGATGGCCTCGATGATGCACCAGCGGGTCATCGGCGTCGTCGAGAACATGAGCTTCCTGCCCTGTCCGCACTGCGCCGCGGAGGGCACCGAGCACCGTCTGGAGATCTTCGGGTCCGGCGGCGGCGCCCGGGTCGCTGCCACCCTGAGCCAGCGGTTCGGGTACGACGTCCCGGTGCTCGCCGACATCCCGCTCGACATCTCGCTCCGCGAGGGGGGCGACTCCGGTAAGCCCGTAGTCGAGTCCGACCCCACCTCGCCGGCCGCCCGGGCGGTCATCGCGATGGCGACGGAGCTGGCCGGCCGTGGCCGTGGCCTCGCCGGAATGCAGCTGGGGCTGACCCCCGCCGGCCGACTCTGACCCGGGACCGGCCGCCTCGGCTCCCACCAACGCCCTAGACTCGCCGCATGTTCGGCATCGGTCTGCCTGAGGTGGCGGTGATCCTGCTCGTCGGGATCCTCGTCTTCGGTCCCGACCGTCTGCCCGACTACGCCCGCCAGGCGGGTCGGATGCTCCGCCAGCTGCGGACCTTCGCCCAGTCGGCCCAGAACGACCTGCGCAGCGAGCTCGGACCGGAGTTCGCCGATCTCAAGCTGACCGATCTCGACCCCCGGGTCGCGATCCGCAAGCACATCCTCGAGGCCATGGACGCCGACGACCTCGCCGAGTCCGAGAAGGCTCGGCTGGCTGCGCGCACCGGCGGTCCGGACCTCGAACCGGACGAGCGGCCACCGTACGACGTCGAGGCTACGTAGACGTCGTCAGAGGCGGTGCCAGGCAAGGCGGAGGAGCGAAGGCGTCCTTCAGTCGAGCGCAGCGGAGCGGACGTCGGGCGACGAGAACGCGGCCGGGTGCCGCCTCTGGCGGCGACTAGCCGGTCTTGCCGATCAGGCCGACCGGGATGGTCAGGGTCTCGCCCTTGCGCCGGACGGTCAGCTTGACGATGTCGCCAGCAACATGGGAGCGGATCGCGACGATCACGTCGGTCTGGTCGGTCACCGGGATGCCGTCGACCTTCGTGATGGTGTCGCCGACCCGGAGGTCGGAGTCAGCGGCCGGCGTACCGTCGTTGATCTCCTTGACCAGGGCGCCGTCCTGCTCCTCGGTGCCGGTGACCGAGACGCCGATGACCGGGTACTGGGCCTTGCCGGTCCGCAGGATCTGGTCGGCCGTGACCAGCACCTGCTCGATCGGGATCGAGAACCCGATGCCGATGTTCGCGGCCTCGTCCGAGGCCCCGCCGAGGGAGGCGAGCGCGGAGTTCACCCCGATCACCTGACCCTGCAGGTTCGCCAGCGGCCCGCCGGAGTTGCCCGGGTTGATCGCCGCGTCGGTCTGGATGGCGTTGATGAACGACGCGGCGTCGCCCTGGCCGCCGGTGGTCACTGGTCGGTTCTTGGCACTGATGATGCCGCTGGTGATCGAGGCGGCGTACCGGAGAGGCGATCCGCTGGCCACGACGATCTCGCCGACGCGCATCTGGTCCGCGGAGCCGCGTGCGGCCGGGACCAGACCCTTGAACGGCTCGATCTTCAGGACAGCGAGGTCGTAGACCGAGCTGCGCCCGACCACGGACGCCCGGTGACGGCCGCCGTCGGAGTCGATGACCTGGATCTTCCCGGCGTCCTTGGCTGCTTCCTCGATCACATGGTTGTTGGTGATGACGTGACCCTGCAGGTCAAAGAAGAAGCCCGAGCCGACCGCACCGGCGTCCACGCCCTTGTACTCGGCGACGATCTGGACAGTGCTCGGAAGCAGCTTCTCGGCGACCGCCGCGATGCTGACGTTGTCGTCCGGGAGTGGCGCGGCGGTCCGGGGCTCGACCTTGTAGACGCTCGTGCTCCCCTGGCTGTCGTTGTTCTGCACGACCGCCGCACCACCGAGAGCACCGCCGAGAGCGCCGACCACCAGGGCCAGGAAAGTCACCAGCGGCCAGGTCCAGCGCGGCAGCCGGCTCTCGCCGCTCCCGAGGACTGCGGTGGAGCCGACAGCATGCCGCGGGGCCGGGGGGTACGTGCTGGCCGGGTAGCCGGGCTGCTGATAGCCCGGCTGCTGATAGCCCGGCGGCGGGTAGGCCGGCTGCTGGTAGCTGGGGGCGCCGTACGGGGTCGGGTAGGGCTGTGGAGTAGGCGCTGAGTACGTGGGGTGAGCGCGTCCCGGATCGGACTCCGGCTCGGGCGGGGTCGGGACCTCGGTGTCCGGCGCTGACGGTGCGGGCTGCACGTCGTGCGGGGACCTCGGATCGGTCATGGGCTCGGAGGCAGACTCGCCTGGTACGCCGGGATTCTGGGTGTCGCTCACCTGCCTATCTTGACGTACCGCCGAAGGCGGCGTTCTCGATGTCGACACTCAGACCGGTTCCCGGGTTGATCCGCGGCGGCACTCCGTTGCCGATCATCGCTGGTCCGGGGACCTCGCTGCGGCCGGCCGGGGGCGTCGTCACCGTCAGCAGAGCCAGTACGGCGACGCCAACGGAGCCGGCGCCGACGAGCGCAACCGTGGCCCGCCGGCGGGTGGAGCGTCGTTCGATCGCATCGACCTGCGACCAGGCGTCCACGTCGTACAGGGAGCCGAGCAGGCTGGCCGGGGCTGCGAGCGGAGCCGGTGCCGCCAGACCGGCGATCCGCTGCTTGATCCAGCCCTCACGCTCGACGAGTCGGCGGCACCCGGGGCAGCCCAGGATGTGGCTCCACGCGCGCTCCTCCTCGGCCGCCGAGAGCTGACCGTCGACGAGCGCCGAGGCGTTCGACCCGATGTGTCCGTGGATCTTGAGGATCACAGCGCCGCCACCGTGCTCATCAGTGCACCTGGCCCGCCAGTTGGGGACCGGAGACGCGGACGCGACCCGGCGACGGGGCCCGGTGGGCCAGCGCCTTGCGCAGCATCGAGCGGCCGCGGTGGATACGGGAACGGACGGTCCCCATCTTGACGCCGAGGACGCCGGCGATCTCCTCGTAGGTCAGGCCCTCGACGTCACAGAGAACGACCGCAGCCCGGAAGTCCGGGGGCAGTTCGGCAAGCGCGGCCTCGATGTCGGCGTCGAACATCCGGTTCAGGTAGGTGACGTCGGGAGTGGCCACCGGGCTCGGCAGCCGGTTGTCGGAGTCTTCGGGCAGGGCATCGAACCGGATCCGGCTCTTGCGGCGCGCCTGGTCGAGGAAGAGGTTCGTGGTGATCCGGTGCAGCCAGCCCTCGAACGTCCCCGGCGTGTAGGTGTGCAGGGACCGGAAGACCCGGACGAACACCTCCTGGGTCAGGTCCTCGGCGTCGTACGGGTTGCCGGTGAGGCGGTAGGCGAGCCGGTAGACCCTAGTCGAGTGGTCGGCGACGATCTCGTCCCAGGTCGGGACCGCCGGAGTCGCGTCGCCGCGCTGCTCACTGGAGGGCTGGCTCATGGCGGGCTCCTTGCTGCGGTACGTGTCGAGACGAGTCGACCATCGGCTGATGGGACCTCCACGCTAGAAAGACAAGTTGAGAGGCGGCTGAGACCGCCCTGAGGTTGAGCCAGCAATCTGTTGCGCCCCGGCCTACCAGAAGAACGGTCGCAGGCACCGAAGTGTTCCCGCTCCCGCCCGCGCCGCGACGGTACAGTCCCCACCAGCGCCCGGTTCCGGGCACCGAAAGAGGAGGCCGACATCGTGACCGCACCGAAGCCTGCGAGCTGGACCTACTCCGAGGAGTACGTCGCCGAGGACACGGTCCTGGTGAACGCCCGTGCCCGCGCCGAGGAAGTCGGCGTGGCACCGATCGGCCCCGGCTGTGGCGCCGCACTGCGGTTCCTCGCTTCGGTCCTCGATGCCCGCGCGGTCGTCGAGATCGGCACCGGGACCGGGGTCTCCGGTCTCTGGATGCTGCGAGGCATGCGCCCTGACGGCGTGCTGACGTCGGTGGATACCGAGGCGGAGCACCAGAGGCTCGCCAAGGAGACCTTCACCGAGGCCGGGATCCCGTCCCAACGGGCCCGGTTGATCCCGGGTTCCGCCCTCGAGGTGTTGCCGCGACTGACCGACGGTCACTACGACATCGTCTTCGCCGACGGCGACAAGCAGGAGTACCCCGAGTACCTGCGCGAGGCCCTGCGACTGCTCCGTCCCGGTGGCGTGGTCGCGTTCGACAACGCGCTCTGGCACGACCGGGTCGCGGACCCGGCCCAGCGCGACCCGGACACGGTCGCGATCCGCGAGCTCGGCCGGGTGATCAACGAGCACGAGTCGCTGGTGCCGGTGCTGCTCCCCGTCGGCGACGGGTTGTTGCTGGCCAAGAAGGTCTGGCTGCCGGAGGCCTGAGCGCGCCGCTCAGACGCGCAGCGGGCTCAGTTGCCTAGCGGGCTCAGTTGCCTAGCGGAACGTGCCACTCCAGCAACGTCCCGTGCGGCTCCTCGGCCGCGATCAGGAACGTTCCACCGAGGTCGAGCGCGCGGCGTCGTACGTTGCGCAGACCGCTCTCGTTGATCTGCTCGGCCAGCCCGCGGCCGTTGTCGGAGACCCGCAGGACCAACCGGTCCCCGGTGGCCTCGACCTCGACGATGCAGGCGTCCGCCTCCGCATGACGGGCCACGTTGGAGAGTGCCTCGCGCAGCGTGGCCAGCAGGTGTTCTGCCGCCTGGTCGGGCAGGACGACATCGACAGGGCCCCTGATCCGGACGAACGGCGTGAACCCGAGGGTCGGCACGTACTCCTTGGCCAGACCGCGGATCTCGGCCTTGAGCGAGCCCCCGTCATGGTGGCGGAGCTCGAAGATGGTGGACCGGATGTCACGGATGGTCGTGTTGAGCTCGGCCACCGACTCATCGAGCCGCTGCTTCACCTCGTCCGTGGCAGCGGCTCGACGGAGCCCTTGGAGCTGGAGCGCCGTGGCGAAGAGCCGTTGGATGACCGTGTCGTGCAGATCGCGGGCGATCCGGTCGCGGTCGGCCACGAGCAGGTGCTCCTGCCGTTCGGAGAGGGCCTGGGTCCGGTCCAGCGCCAGCGACGCCTGGTCGGCGAACGCGGCCAGCAGCTCGAGGTCCGGGCCGGTCACCCCCACCCCGGGGTCGTCGACGACGACCAGGAGGCAGTGACCCGGAGCGAGCTTCGACGGCATCGGTACGACGAACGCGATCGTCTGGCCGACACGGGGCAGGGCCAGCACCTCACCGCTGTTGATGGACCCGGCGATGGTCAGCTCGGAGAGTTCGAGCAATTTGTCGAGGTCGGGACCGGGGATGCCTTCGGCGCGATCGACTGCGATGGGTAGCGGTCCGTCGCCCTGGTCCTCGATGACGGCCACCAAGGTGGCCTCGGAGACCTGGCGGAGCCGAGCCGCCACCTCGTACAGGGCGTCGTCGACCCGGACCGAGTCCTGGAGCAGGTCCGACAACGCGATCCCGGCCTCGCGCCACCGGTGCCTGCGCTCGCTGATCGTGTGGGTACGGGCGTTGGCGATCACGTGACCGGCGACCTCGGCGAAGGTCTGGAGCCGCACCTCGTCGCGCTCGGTGAACTGGCCACCGTCGTCCTTCTCGGTCAGGTAGAGGTTCCCGTAGACCTCGCCCTCGACCAGGAGCGGGACTCCCAGGAAGGACGTCATCGGTGGGTGGTTGGGCGGGAAGCCGATCGACCGGGCATGGTCGGCGACGTCGGTGAGCCGCAGCGGACGAGGGTCCTCCACCAGAACGCCGAGCACCCCCTGGCACGTCGGCAGCGAGGCAATCTTGTCCATTGTCTCCTGGTCGAGCCCGTGGATCACGTAGTCCGCGATCACCCCGTCCTCCTCGATGAGGCCGAGAACGCCGTACCGGGCCCCGGTCAACGCGCAGGAGGCCTCGACCAGGCGCTCCAGGGACGCGCGCAGGTCGAGTCCTGAGCTGATCAGCAGCACGGCATCGAGCAACGTGCCCGCGCCGTCACCCAGGTCCTGCTGTGTGCCCTCGTCCACCCGACAAGAGTACGCCGCCTTATGTCCGGTTTAGTCCGAAACTGCGCCATTGAAGCGGGCCAGGCCCTGGGCCAGGTCCGCGATGGTCTTGGGCTCCCAGTCGGCAAGCCGGGCGTTGATCTCCTGGTGGCGTCGGTCCGCGGTCTCCGCAAGGCGCGCCTTGCCCTCTGCGGTGGCCGAGAGGATCGAGGCACGACCGTCCTGCGGGTCGGGGGCGCGCTCGATCAGGCCGAGCTCGAGCAACTGGTGCACCACCCGACTGACGGCGCCCTTGTCGAGGGCGAACAGGTCAGCGAGGTCGGCGGCGCGGTGCGGACCGACCTCGACGAGCGCGACCAGGAGCGGGTACGCCGTCGCTGTCAACGACGGATCGACCTGGGCCGCGCGGTCACCGAGCCCCCGGCGGATCCGGCGAAGCAGCCGTCCGATCTCGTGCTCGAGGCCGCGAAGTGCCTCGTCGCGATGTTCTTCCTGAGGCGTGAGCATCAGTGCACTGCTTCCGTGACCACGGGCTCGGGCTCGGGCTCCGGCTCGGGCTCCCCGAGCGTCGTGCGCAGAGGAACCTCGCGGATAAAGAGAACCGCGATCAGGGCGGCAACCGCGAACGGGGTGGCTACCAGGAAGAGCTCACCGGTGGCCGAGCCGAAGGCGTGCTCGAAGACCGCACGGATCGGAGCCGGCAAGGCGTCCAGGTCCGGGAGCTCGTGGCTCTGGTGGCTCGAGGACGGGAGGTTCATCGCCTCCAGACCGCTGCGCACCTTCTCCGAGACCTGCGCGCTGAGCAACGCACCGAGTGCCGAGACCCCGATCGAGCCACCCATCGAGCGGAAGAAGGTGACCACTGCGCTGGCTGTGCCGATGTCCGAGGCCGCCGCGTTGTTCTGAACCGCCAGGACCAGGTTCTGCATCGTCGAGCCGAGACCCACCCCGAGGACCGCCATGTACAGGCCGACCACGGCCAGCGGGGTCTTCTCGTCGATGAAGCTGAGCATCGCCATCCCCGCGACGACCAGCACCATGCCGCCGACCAGGAAGTTCTTCCAGCGCCCGGTCGCGGTGATCACCCGGCCGCTGACGATGCTCGAGACGAGCAGGCCGCCGACCATCGTGATCGACATCAGGCCGGCGTGCGTCGGAGACATCCCGCGGGCGACCTGGAAGTACTGCGAGAGATAAACGGTCGCGCCGAACATGGCGAGGCCGACCAGCACGCTTGCGACGGTTGCGAGCGACGTCGTCCGATCGCGAAACATGTGCACCGGGATCACCGGTTCGACGGCGATCTTGACCTCGACGTAGACCGCGACGGCCAGGGTGCCGAGACCGAGGAAGATCAGGCTGAAGCTCGTCGTCGAGCCCCATCCGAACTCGTTGCCGGCCAGGGAGACCCAGATCAACAGGGTCGAGACACCGCCGACGATCAGGCCGGCACCGAGGTAGTCGATCGTCACCTTCCGTCGTACGACTGGCAGGTGCAGCGTCTTCTGCAGCACCACGAACGCGAGCGCCGCGATTGGGATGCCAACGTAGAAGGTCGAACGCCAGCCGAGTCCGGGGACGTCGACCAGGACGCCGCCGATCAGCGGGCCGCTGACGGTGGCGATCGCGAAGACCGCGCCGATGTAACCGGAGTACCGGCCGCGTTCGCGGGGCGGCACCATCGAGGCGATGACGACCTGGACCAGGGCGGTCAGCCCGCCGACGCCGAGTCCCTGGAAAGCCCGGGCACCGATGAGGACGCCCATCGAGGGCGCGAGGGCGGCGACGAGCGAGCCGATCACGTAGATGACCAGCGCCGTCTGCACCAGCGCCTTCTTGCTGAACTGGTCCGCGAGTTTGCCCCAAATGGGCGTCGACGCAGTCATGGTCAGCAGAGTGGCGACCACAATCCAGGTGTAGCCGGACTGGCTCCCGTTCAGGTCGGTGACGATCGTCGGCAGCGCGTTGGAGACCACCGTGCTGGAGAGCATCGCGACGAACATCGCGAGAAGCAGGCCGCTCATCGCTTCGAGGATCTCTCGGTGCGACATCTGGCCGGACTGCTCCGGGCGAGCAAGGGAAGGAGAACTCATAGTTGCATTCTGCAACTATTTAGTTGTTAGACGCAACCTTTATGAGCAGCATCACTTCGATGTCTCCCGCGCCCCGAACGCAGACAACCCGCAGGCGTCGGGCCAGATGGCCCGGACCGGTGGACAACCGGTTCGCCTGCGGGTCGGGTGACTGCTTCGACTCAGTTTCGAGTTCCACTCTGCGCCGGCAGCGCCGGCGATCGCCCACGAGGGGCTGGGCGCTGCTAGCTAGCAGCCACCTCACTTGTCCCAGAAGAAACCATTTCTCGGACCACCTCCTTTCCGTGTGCGACCACGGTACGTCGGCGGTCCGGGCCGGACAACGGGTTATCGATCAGCTCTCCACGGCTGCGGCGAACTGGGTGTTGTACAGGCGCGCGTACGCGCCGTCCGCAGCGAGCAGTTGGTCGTGGTTGCCCTGCTCGACGATCGCCCCGTCCTCCATCACCAGGATTAGATCCGCGTCCCGGATCGTCGAGAGCCGGTGGGCGATCACGAACGACGTTCGGTCGGTGCGCAGGGCCGCCATCGCCTTCTGCAGCAATAGTTCGGTCCGGGTGTCGACCGAACTGGTGGCCTCGTCGAGGATCAGCAGCGCCGGGTCGGAGACGAACGCTCGCGCGATCGTGACCAACTGGCGCTCACCGGCGGAGAGGTTAGACCCGTCCTCGTCGATGACGGTGTCGTACCCCTCCGGCAACGAGTGCACGAAGCGGTCCACGAACGTCGCCCGGGCCGCCTCGAGGATCTGGCCCTCGGTCGCGTCCGGGTTGCCGTAGGCGATGTTGTCCCGGATGGATCCCTCGAAGAGCCAGCTGTCCTGGAGAACCATGCCGGTCTGCGACCGCAGGTCGGCCCGCGACATCGCCGAGATGTCCACCCCGTCGAGGGTGATCCGTCCGCTCTGCACGTCGTAGAACCGCATCACCAGGTTGACCAGGGTGGTCTTGCCCGCGCCGGTCGGCCCGACGATCGCCACCGTGTGACCGGGATCGGCTACCAGGCTCAGGTCGCGGATCAGCGGCCGCTGCGGGTCGTAGGAGAACGAGATGCCTTCGAAGCGGACCTCGCCCCGGCGCTGGGCCGCCGGCACCGCCGCCGTGCTGCCGTCGGCGGGCTCCTCCGGGGCGTCGAGGAGCTCGAAGACCCGTTCCGCCGAGGCCACCCCGGACTGCATCAGGTTCGTCATCGAGGCGACTTGCGAGAGCGGCTGGGTGAACTGACGGGTGTACTGGATGAAGGCCTGCACCTCACCGAGCGAGAGCGAACCGCTGGCGACCCGCAGTCCGCCGAGAACCGCGACGAGTACGTAGTTCAAGTTCCCGACGAACATCATGATCGGCATGATCAGTCCGCTGACGAACTGCGCCGAGAAGGAGGCTCGGTAGAGCTCCTCGTTCTCCACCTCGAAGACCAGCTCGGCCTCCGCCTGGCGACCGTAGACCTTGACCAGGGTCGCTCCGGAGAACGTCTCCTCGATGTGTGCGTTCAACCGACCGGTACGGCGCCACTGCTGGACGAACATCCCCTGCGAACGCTTCATCACCCGGGCGGTGATCACCATCGAGATCGGCACCGAGACGATCGCGATCAGCGAGAGCAGCGGCGAGATCCAGACCATCATGGACACCACCGCGAGCACCGTCAGGACTGAGGTGAGCAACTGGCTCATCGTCTGCTGGAGCGACTGGCTGACGTTGTCGATGTCGTTGGTGACCCGGGAGAGCAGCTCACCGCGCGGCTGCTTGTCAAAGTAGCTCAGCGGCAGCCGGTTGACCTTGTCCTCCACGTCCGACCGCATCGTCAGCACCGTCGACTGGACCACGTCGTTGAGCAGGTAGCCGGCCAGCCAGGCGAGTACCGAGCCGAGGACGTAGATAGTCAGCACGATCAGCAGGACCCGACCAACGGCGTCGAAGTCGACGCTCTGCCCCGGCACCAGGTCCAGCGAGGAGACCAGGGCCGCGACCTTGTCATTGCCCTCGTCACGCAGGTTCTGCGCGGCTTCGGCCTTGGTCACCCCCTCCGGCAGCCTTCCACCGATCAGCCCGGCGAAGATCAGATCGGTGGCCTTGCCCAGGATGCGTGGGCCCGTGGCACTCAGGAGCACACTGACGACAGTCAGGGCGAGAACGACGCCGAGCTTGATCTTCCGGGGACGCATCCGCGCCAGCAGTCGCTTGGCCGACGGCTTGAAGGTCGATGCCTTCTGTCCGATCATCCCGCCGCCGAACGGGCTGCGGCCCGGCCCCGGACCGGCGACAACCCGCTCGGTCTCCTTCAGCTGCACGCTTGCGGCAGGAGTCGCTGGGGTCTCGGTGGTCATGCCACCTCCTCCGCACCCAGCTGGGACGACACGATCTCCTGGTAGGTCTGGTTGGACTCCAGCAGCTCGAGGTGGGTGCCGCGCCCGACGACCTCGCCGTCCTCGACCACCAGGATCAGGTCGGCGTCACGGATGGTCGAGACCCGTTGGGCCACGATCACCACGGTCGCGTCGGCGGTGATCGGTTTGAGGGCGGCCCGGAGCCGAGCATCGGTCGCCAGGTCGAGCGCCGAGAAGGCGTCGTCGAAGAGGTAGATCTCCGGTCGCCTGATCACCGCCCGGGCGATGGCCAGCCGTTGTCGTTGCCCACCGCTGACGTTGGTGCCACCCTGCGCGATCGGCGACGCCAGGCCTTCGGGCATCTCCTGGACGAAGTCGCGTGCCTGCGCGACCTCGAGGGCCGCCCACATCTCCTCGTCGGTCGCATCGGGTTTGCCGTAGCGAAGGTTGTCCGCGATCGACCCGGTGAAGAGGAACCCCCGCTGCGGCACCAGACCGAGCCTGGACCAGAGCAGCTCCGGTTCCAGGTCACGGACGTCGACCCCGTCCACCACCACCCGGCCGGCCGTTGCATCGAAGAGCCGCGGGACCAGGTTGACCATCGTCGACTTGCCGGCGCCGGTCGAGCCGATGATCGCGACCGTCTGCCCGGGGGACGCCTCGAACGAGACCCCGCGGACCACCGGGGACCCGGCACCCGGGTAGCTGAACTCAACGTCGTCGAAGCGCAGCGTCCCGCGTTCGGTGACCGCGGTGATCGGGGTCGCCGACGGCACCACGGAGGAGTCGGTGTCCAGCACCTCGGTGATCCGCTCAGCGCACACCGTCGCGCGCGGAACCATCATCAGCATGAAGGTGGCCATCATCACCGACATCACGATCTGCATCAGGTAGGAGATGTAGGCCGTCAGGTCGCCGACGTTCATCGTCCCGGCCTCGACTCGGTGGCCGCCGAACCAGAGCACGCCGACGGTGGCGACGTTGGCCACCAGCATCACGGTCGGGAACATCCCGGCGAGCCATCGCCCGGCCCGGATCGACACCTGGGTGAGGTCCTCGTTGGCCTCGGCGAACCGCGCCGCCTCGTGCGGCTCCCGGACGAACGCCCGGACCACACGGACCCCGGTGATCTGCTCGCGCAGCAGCCGATTCACCTCGTCGATCCGGACCTGCATCGTTGCGAAGCTGGGGATCATCCGGGTCACGATGAACCCGATCGCGGCACCGAGCACCGGCACCACCAGCAGCACCAGCCAGGAGAGCCCGACGTTGACGTGCACGGCCATCACGATCCCGCCGACCATCATGATCGGTGCCGAGACCATCAGCGTGCCGCCCATCAGCACCAGCATCTGCACCTGTTGGACGTCGTTGGTCTCCCGGGTGATCAGCGACGGGGCACCGAACTGCTGGACCTCTCGGGCCGAGAAGCTCCCGACCTGGTGAAAGATCCCGGCACGCAGGTCGCGGCCGAAGGCCATCGCCGTACGGGCGGAGAACCAGACTGCGACGATCGCACAGATCACCTGCAGCAACGAGATCGCGAGCATCAGGCCGCCGCGCCGGACGATGTAGCCGGTGTCCCCGAAGATGATGCCCTTGTCGATGATGTCGGCATTGAGGACCGGCAGGTAGAGCATCACCATCGTGCCGACGAACTGCAGGCCGACGACGATTAGGATCGGGCGCTTGTACGGCTGCAGGTACTCCCGGACCAGGCGGATCAGCATCAAGTGGTTCCCTTCGGGGTCACGGCCGGGACGGTGAGACCGTGGAGCACGGTGTCGACGATTTCTTCGGGAGTCATCAGCTGACCGTCGGTGACCTCGTGGTGGCTGCCGGCAAAGGTCAGCAGGCGCAGGACCCGGACCAGCTCGGGAGCAGGGACTCGCAACAAGGGGGCGTCCGGCTCGATCAGGTCCGCGATGGCGCCGCCGACCTGCGCCCGCCACGCGTCGCGGCGCTTCTCCTCGCCCCGCACCGAGGCGGGTGGGCCGAGCAGCCCGAGCGCACGGATCAGGCCGAACGACTGGATGAAGCGGCGCTGCATCAGGGCGGTAACAGCCACGAGCCGGTCCCGGAGCGGGAGAGACCGGTCGATCTCCTCGACGCGGGCGACGAACGTCCCCGGCTCGAAGGCGTGCTCGATGGCCGCCTCGATGATCGCGTCCTTCGACGGGAAGACCTTGAAGAGGGTCCCCTCCGCGACGCCGGCGGCTTCCGCGATGAGCCGGGTCGTGACTGTCCGTCCGTGCCGGTCCAGCAGGGGCAGGGTCGCCGCGACGATCGCTGCGCGGCGATCGTCGGGCGGTAGGGCAGGTGCGCGGGGAGTCACCGGACCAGGCTAGGTGAGTGAGTGCTCACTCACAAGCGGATTATATGGAGAGGCGGAACTGCCCCCGCCGGAGGTCCGGTGGGGGCAGTTCCGTTACCGGACTAACCGACTACTGGACGACGCCGAGGGCGTTCACGATGCCCGCGCCGTAGAAGCCGTTGAACTCCGCCGTCCCGACACACGTCGCCGTGAAGGCAGCCGAGCGACCGACGTCCTGGTAGCTCTGCACGCCGCCTGCGGGGCAGGCATGGTCGGTCGCCGTACCCTGCAGCAGCGAGAGCACCGTCGCCGGTGCGAGCCCGAAGTTGCCCGGGGACAGGTCCGACCCGTGTGCAGCGACCGCCAGAGCAGCGACTCCCGCGGCGTGCGGGCTCGCCATCGAGGTGCCCTGGTAGAAGGCGTAGTAGCCGCAGGCCGCCGTACCCGGCTCGGGCTCGGTCTGGCACACCTTCTTCACGCCGGTATCCTCACCGTCCGGGGTGATGTTGCCGTTCTCGTCGACCTCACCGGTCTCCTGGAGCGAGATCAGCGGGACCGTCGAGAGGATCAGGTTCTCGTTGGTCCGGAAGCTCGGCGTACCGAAGCCGTCGCGGTACCAGCCTCCGGGAGCGGAGACCTCGACCTCGCCCGAGTTCAAGTCGGTGGTGTAGTTGGAGTAGTCCGACTTCCGCGAGGACGGCCCGAGGGCGTCGACGCCGATCACGTTCGGCCCTTCGACCGGAAGGTCCACGCAGGTCGCGTTGTCGATGGTCCGGTCGTGCGCGGGGGGCCCATAATCCGGGCTGGAGGTATCGACCCGCGGGTTGGCCAGGTCGTCGTGGTCGTTGCCGCTGGCGGCGACCAGGGTGACGTTCTTGCTGTGCGCGTAGTTGAGCGCCCGGTTCATCGCCTCGATGATCACGTCCTGCTCAGCGGCCTGCTCGGGGGTGTCCTCCGGAGCGCCCCCGGCGCAGTTGTAGAGCCAGGGGTCGACGTAGAAGCTCATGTTCACCACGTCGAGCCCGGCGTTCGCGGAGTAGGTCAGCGCGTCGACGGTCGGCTGCAAGAAAAAGTAGCCACTGTCCTGACCGGCCCGGACGTTCACCAGATCGACCTTGGGAGCGACCCCGCTGAGGCCGAAGCCGTTCAGCGCCGCACCGATGGTGCCGGCCACGTGGGTGCCGTGACCGCCGTGGTCCACGTCTGCGGGGTCTACGCAGCTTGCGTACTCGCAGTCCCCGTCGATCTCCGGGATGTCGGTCACGAAGTTGCGCGACCGCTCAGAATCGAAGTTCGCGCGAATGTCGGGATGGTCTGCCTGGATACCGGTGTCGATGATCCCGACGCGGACCCGTTTGGAGCCGAGGGTGATCGCGTGCGCCTTGTCGGCGTTGATCATCCGCATGCCCCACAGGAACGAGTCGAGTGGGTCGGACTTCGCGGCTCTCGGCTTCGTCGCCTTGGCGGACCGGGGCGCCTTCGTCGCCTTGGCGGACCGGGCTGCCTTGGCGGCGGTGAGGTTCTCGCGTAGGACCGTCAGCGGGCGCCGGGTGGGAGCGCGCCCGATGGAACGATCGGCGGCTACCCCGTCGACACCCCTGATCCTGGCCGCGCGAGTACGGAACGCGGTATCCGTCGAGGAGACCACGACCATGCCGATGTCACGGTTGACCGAGGTAACCCTGGAACCGGAACCGGCTAGCCGGTCGGCCAGCGCAGTCACCGACGTCCCGGTCTTCGCGAGCACGACGTACGACGTCGCTGCTTGCTTCTCGGTGGAGCGGGTGGGGCTCGCCGACGAGGACCAGGTGGTGCCTGTGACCGTCGCGGTGAGTAGGACAGCGGCCGAGGTAACGGCCACTGAGAAGTGCTTCCTGCGCATGCGTATACCTCCGAAGAAAGGCAGTGACCCCGTTGTCGACCGCCTCCTTGCAACCTAGGCGCCATCCCGGCGGGGCGCTACCCCCCTCCGCTCAGGGAGCCAGTCGCCCGACCTCCCAGCCCTCCGAGGTGCGTCGGTAACGGAACCGGTCGTGCATCCGCCCGCGTCGGCCCTGCCAGAACTCCACGGTGCTCGGGAGGACCCGGTAGCCGCCCCAGTGCGGCGGCGTCGGAACCTCGCCCCCGGCGAAGCGCTCCTCGACGGCAGCGACCGCGGCATCGAGGTCGGAGCGCGACCCCACCGGACGGGACTGCTCCGAGGCCCAGGCCCCGATCTGCGAGGGACGCGGGCGCGAAGCGAAATACTCCTCGGTCTCAGCACGGAGGACCTGCTCGGCCACTCCCTCGACCCGCACCTGACGCTGCAGCGGGTACCACCCGAAGAGCAGCGAGCAGGTCGGGTTCGCGGCCAGCTCGAGGCCCTTGCGGGAGTTGTAGTTGGTGAAGAAGACGAAACCCTCGTCGACCCCTTTGAGCAGCACGGTGCGCGAGGATGGCGCTCCCCCACCGACCGTGGCGAGGACCATCGCATTCGGCTCGCCGAGTCCGGCCGCGCACACGTCGTCGAACCAGCGGGCGAAGAGCGCCATCGGTTCCGCGGTCAGGTCGGAGTCGTCCAGGCCGCCGAGCTCGTACTCCGCGCGCAGGGCGGTCAGGTCGTCGGGTTCCACAGGCCTACCCTAGGATCTCCGGGGAGTCCGGCGTTGGTGATCCCCGCGCCGACACCGCACGACCACCCCTCCTCCGCATTGCTCACCCGGTGCGTTCGGGCCGGGTCGGCTACCTCAGGCTCTGCCTGAGTTCACAAAGGAGTCGCCACATGACGCAGGTACACCACGGACTCGAGGGCGTCGTCGCCTTCGAGACCGAGATCGCAGAGCCGGACAAGGAAGGTTCGGCGCTCCGCTACCGCGGCGTCGACATCGAGGAGATCGTCGGACGGATCCCGTTCGAGAAGGTCTGGGGCCTGCTGGTCGACGGCGCCTACGAACCCGGCCTCCCGCCGGCCGAGCCGTACCCGCTCCCGGTCCACTCCGGCGACATCCGCGTCGACGTTCAGTCCGCGATCGCCATGCTGGCCCCCGCCTGGGGCATCCAGCAGACCTACGACATCGACGACACCCAGGTCCGCGAGGACGTCGGCCGAGCAGCCGTCATGGTGCTCTCCTACGTCGCCCAGGCCGCCCGCGGCGTGGGTCAGCCGATGGTCCCGCAACGGGAGGTCGACAAGGCCTCCACGATCGCCGAGCGGTTCATGATCCGCTGGCAGGGCGAACCCGACCCGCAGCACGTCAAGGCGATCGACGCCTACTGGTCCTCCGCGGCCGAGCACGGCATGAATGCCTCCACCTTCACCGCCCGGGTGATCACCTCGACCGGTGCCGACGCGTGTGCCGCTCTCTCCGGTGCCGTCGGCGCGATGAGCGGCCCGCTGCACGGCGGCGCACCGGCTCGCGTGCTGAGCATGATCGAGGACGTCGAGAGAGGCGGCGACGCCACCGGGTACGTGAAACGGCTCCTGGACGCCGGCGAGCGGCTGATGGGCTTCGGCCACCGGGTCTACCGCGCGGAGGACCCCCGCGCCCGGGTGCTCCGTCGTACGGCGCGCGAGCTGGATGCTCCGCGCTACGAGGTGGCCGAGGCGCTGGAGAAGGCAGCGCTCAAAGAACTCGCCGAACGTCGCCCGGACCGTGTCCTGGAGACGAACGTCGAGTTCTGGGCCGCCATCGTCCTGGACTTCGCCCAGGTCCCGCCGCACATGTTCACCTCGATGTTCACCTGCGCCCGGACCGCCGGCTGGTCGGCACACATCCTGGAACAGAAGCGCACCGGCCGACTGATCCGTCCGTCGGCGATCTACACCGGTCCGTCGAGCCGCCAGGCCTCCGAGGTCGAGGGCTACCACGAGGACTGGGCGCTCTCCTGAGCTAGCGGCGAGGCAACTCAGGCGTCTGCCGGGGTCCCAGCCCGCAGGCGCCGAACCGCAGCTCTCCTGGACCAGCGCCAGCCCGCCACGACCACCAGCGTGACACTCAGCCCCACCACGACAGCAGGGCCACGGCCGAACCGGTCGAGGATCTGCTCCGCGGAGGTCGCTCCGAGGTAGCCGAGGCCGACGAAGAGCGAGCCCCAGAGCAGACCGCCGACGACGTTCCAGACCAGGAACGTCCGGCGGCTCACGCCGACGGCGCCGGCCAGCGCCGGCGTCGTCGCCCGCAACACCGCGACGGCGCGTCCCGCGACGATCGCGAACGCCGCTCGACGCTGCACCAGGTCGCGGATGCCGGCGATCCGGGCCTCGTGCCGGGCGAGCCAGCGATGAGCCAGGATCCGGTCACCGTGGCCGCGGCCGAGCTCGTAGCCGATGGCTGCCCCCAGGATCGCTGCCAGCACCAGACCGGCCCAGGCGAGAGCGAAGGACACCTCGCCGAGCCCGGCGAGGATCCCGCTCAAGACCGCGGCCTTGCCGGCCGGGACGACGAACCCGAACACCAGGGCGGTCTGCACCAGCACGAGCAGGATGGCCACCGCGACCAGGACTTGCGGGTCGAGCGCCCTGAGATCGATCAGTTCCGCGCTCACCCCTACAGTCTGCCGCAGCCCCGGGCACCCGATCCCGGTCCCGGTCCCGGTCCTGAGGTCCGGGCCTCAGACCGCGCGAGCCAGACACCGGTTCAGCGGCGTGTCCCGGTAGAAGCCGAATCCCGGGATCGAGGTGTAACCCGAAGACTCGTACAGCGCAATCGCCTCCGGCTGGGCCAGCCCCGTCTCCAGGATCACCACGTCAGCCCCGGCCGCCGCTGCGGTCATCTCCAGGTGCGCGAGCATCGCACGGGCCAGACCGCGCCTGCGGCCTCCCGGAGCGACGTACATCCGTTTGATCTCGGCCGTCGCCGTACTGCCCAGGGCCTCGACGTCGGTCCGCCGCCGCCAGGCTCCGGTGGCGACCGGTATCCCGCCCAAGTACCCGACGAAGAAGGCGCCGGACGGCGGGGCGAAGTACCCGGGCTGCAGGGGCGTCTCGTCACGGCCGCCGTACCGGGCGACGTACTCGCGCTGGACGTCCTCGACCAGGGCGGCCGCGTCCGGGTCGGTGATCAGACGTGGGCGGATCGACCAGTCCAGCGCTTGTGGCTTGTCCAACGCGCATTCCTCCGGTTATGTCTCTCTGAGGCGGTGCTGTCACACTAGGGAAGCAGCTGACAGCGTCGTCAGGACTCACCCACCAACCTGAGGACCCGAAGTGAACGACGCGATCATCATCCCCGAGAGCCTCAAGCCCGCCGACGGCCGTTTCGGCGCCGGGCCGTCCAAGATCCAGACCTCGCACCTCGACGCGCTCGCCGCGACCGGGACCTCGCTGATGGGCACCTCGCACCGCCAGGCGCCGGTGAAGAACACCGTCGGCAGGGTCCGCGACGGGGTCCGCGACCTGTTCAGCCTCCCGGCGGGTTATGAGGTCGTCCTCGGCAACGGTGGCGCGACCGCGTTCTGGGACATCGCCACCTTCGGCCTGATCCGTGAGAAGAGCCAGCACCTGGCCTTCGGTGAGTTCTCCTCGAAGTTCGCGACCGCTGCCAAGGACGCCCCCTTCCTGGCGGACCCGACCGTGATCAAGTCGGAGCCCGGCTCGAGGCCGACGCCGGAGGCCGAGGCAGGGGTGGACGTCTACGCCTGGGCCCACAACGAGACCTCCACCGCTGTAATGGCGCCGGTCCACCGGGTCACCGGGGCCGACGACGATGCTCTGGTCCTGATCGATGCGACCTCGGGAGCCGGCGGTCTGCCAGTCGACATGCACGACGTGGACGCGTACTACTTCGCTCCGCAGAAGTGCTTCGCCTCGGACGGCGGCCTCTGGGTCGCGGTGATGTCGCCGGCCGCCCTCGAGCGTGCAGCGGAGATCGGCTCGAGCGACCGCTGGGTTCCCGCGTTCTTCGACCTGCCAACGGCGATCGACAACTCGGCCAAGAACCAGACATACAACACCCCGTCGATCGCAACCCTGTTCCTCTTCGCCGAGCAGCTCGATTGGATGAACGCGGCCGGCGGTCTGGACGGGATGGTCACGCGGACCACCGCCTCCTCGGACGCCCTCTACGGCTGGGCCGAGAAGACGTCGTACACGACGCCGTACGTCGCAGACCCGAGCATGCGCTCACTGGTCATCGGGACCATCGACCTCGACGAGGCGATCGACGCCGACCTGGTCGCGAAGACGCTGCGCGCCAACGGGATCGTGGACACCGAGCCGTACCGCAAGCTCGGCCGCAACCAGCTGCGGATCGCGATGTACCCGGCGATCGACCCGGCTGACGTCCAGGCCCTGACCGCCTGCATCGACCACGTGGTCGGCGCCCTCTGAGTCGCTGAGGGCGTCACTGTCGGGAGAGGCTCAGTCGAGGCCCTGCTGCCGCAGGAGCTCGGCGTGAGCCGCCTCCCCGAAGGCCACCATCCGGGCATCCTCGACCGAGGTCGGCGTGGTGCGCAGCGTCTCCAGGGCAGCGGCGACCGCGTCTTCGAGCGGCCAGCCGTAGCTCCCGGCGGAGACGAGCGGGAACGCCACGCTCCTCACTCCGAGCTCGTCCGCAACACCGAGCGCTCGGACGTAGCAGGAGGTGAGCAGGTCGCGGTTCGTCTCGCCCCGGTTGTGGTTGGGGCCAACCACGTGGATCACCCAGGCCGCGGGCAGGTCGCCTGCTGTCGTCCAGCCAGCCGCACCGGTAGCCAGGCCGTCGGGAAAGCGTGCGCGGCAGTCCGCCAGCACCGCCGGTCCGCCGACTCGGTGGATCGCGCCGTCGACACCACCTCCGCCCCGCATCGCACGATTCGCGGCGTTGACGACCGCGTCGACATGCTGGGTGGTGATGTCCCCGAGTAGCACGGTGAGCCGCATGAGCATGGTCCTCTCAGCGGCGCCGGCCAAGGACGAGCCACCCGAGGAAGCAGACCGCAGCGGTGCCGCCCAGCAACCAGGCCCAGTCCCTGCCCTGGTCACGGCGGGCCGGGTCGCCCGTGCCCTCCGGGTCCTCGATCCGCATCGGGGCTGACCCGGTGCTGGTGCGTTTCTGGAGCTGGGCCTTCACCTCACCGGGCAGCGCGATCTGGAGCACCTCGCTATTGGCCCCCTCCGAGCTCAACCGGATCCGCCCCGAGCTGCCGATCGAGACACCCTCGCCCTGCTCCTGAGCGGGCAGGGTCAGGAACGCGACCGGCGTGAAGCTCGGGAACCTGGCGATGAGCGCCGTGCCGTACCCACGCACCAAGACGTGCCGTCCGTCCGGGAAGACGGCGCCGTCGGTTGCGAAGAGATCGACGGCCGGCCCGCGTTGGAGTCGGTTCGATCGGTCCGGGTCGAGCACCTTCGGGGCGACGTACACCGTGCCGCCCACGATGCCCTTGGTCACGATCCGCAGTCGCCCGTCCGGACCGACCACGATCGTCTCGGCGTCGTGCGGGCCGTCCGGGTAGACCAGGTCGAAGCGCGGCGCACTCACGGTCCGGTCCCCCGGGGACACCGCCACCCGGTAGACCTGCACGCTCGTACGCCGCTCGCGGTTGTCCCCGATGTCAGCGACCCAGACGGTACTGCCGGGACCTCGGGCCGACTGCTCAAAAGGCGCGAGCGCCTCGACGTCCTGGACCTCATCCGCATAGGTGGTCTGGCCGATCGTCCGACCCACCTTGTCGATCAGGTACACCACCGCGTCATCGCCGGAGTCGTTCGTGGTGACCATCGTCGTCCCGAGATCGACCAGGCCGCTCGACTCGTCGATCTTGTCGTCGGTGAAGGAGAAAACCGGGGTCCCGACCAGGGCCGCCGTCGCGAGAAGGCCCACAAGGCTGGGGACCAGGCCGGCAACCGGGGTCATCCGGCCAGGTCCGGCCCGAGCAGATCGGCCAGTCGCGGCCGGACCCGCCAGGTCTCCGTCAGCTCGGCGTACTCGGCTTCGGCGCGCTCGGCGCTGCCAGTGGAGACAGCGCGGATCAGGGTGTTGCGCGGGGTGTGCTCGCTGCCGATGAACTCGACCACGTCGACCCGGTACCCGCGAGCACGCAGCAGCGAGGCGCGGAGCGCATCGGTCAACGTGTCGGCGAACCGTTCACGAAGGATCCCGTCCCGGGTGAGCATCGCGTACGGCGACGGGGAGGGCTGGTCGCGCAGCTGGCGGGAGATGTCGTGGTGGCAGCAGGGCGCGGCCAGGATCACGGGCGCCCCCCAACCGACCCCGCGCGCCAGTGCGTCATCGGTGGCGGTGTCGCAGGCATGTAGGGCGAGCACCACATCGGGCAGTTCGGTCACAACGACGTCGTCGATGCCGGAGACCAGGAAGGTGACGTCGTCCTCGACGCCCAGCCGCTCGGCGACCCCGGTGTTGTGGACGCGCGACTGCTCCTTCACGTCGACGCCGACGACCCGCACGGACAGTCCGCGGACCCGGGTGAGCCAGGCGTACGCCGAGAAGGTCAGGTAGGCGTTTCCGCAGCCGAGGTCGACCACCTGGAGCGGCGTCTCGGGACTCGGCGTGATCCGCCCAGTGGCGAGTGCGTCGTCGATGCTGGCGCCGAGCTCGCGGAGGAACTCCTCGACCTGGCGGTACTTGGCCCGTCGCGAGGGCTTCACCCGGCCGTCGGCGTCGCTGATGCCCAGGGCGGTCAGCACCGGGTCGTCTTCGGGGAGCATCCGAGTCTTGGCGCGGTCGTGCTCGCGGACGGCCACCTCGCCGACGCCCGCCTGGAGGCTGACCGCGGCATCACCGCTCTTGGTGACCCGGAGCTGGATCGTCTCGGCCGCGGTCTCGACGTGCCAGTTGCCGAACGGCTCGGCCAGCAGCTCGTCGAGCGCGGCTGCGGCGTCGTCGCCTCGATGGTTGGCCACGTGCGCCTGGATCTCGTCGTACCGGGTGATCTGGAGGTGGCGACCGGCCTTGAGGTCGACGTACCGGAGCTCGATCCGTCGCCACCGCGGGCGCAGGCCTTTGCGACGGCCGCTGGCCAGGGCGCGGACCAGGCCGTCGGGATCGAGGACCCGCTCACGGACCCGCGCGAGCGCGCCAGGAAGTGGTTCGACCATCGCGCTACTGGAGAAGTTTCGTCAGCAGGACGATCAGGATCAGCCCCACCAGGGCACCAGTGATCACCAGTCGGCGGTAGCGGGGATTCATGGGACGAGTCTAGGGGTGCCGCCACCCGGCAGAGGGCTCAGGTCAACCAGCGGGTGAGCGGATCGATCGCGAAGTAAAGGACGAAGAGCGCCGCGATCACCCAGAGGAGCACGTGCACCTCGCTCGCCTTGCCCCGGACCGCCTTGATGATCACGTAGGCCAGGAAACCGGCACCGATACCCGCCGTGATCGAGTAGGTGAACGGCATCAGCACGATCGTCAGGAACGCCGGAATGGCGACCTCCAGGTCGTCGAAGTCGATCCCCTTGATCTGCTGCATCATCAGGAAGCCGACGAGGACCAGGGCGGGGACCGCCGCCTCGCTCGGGATGATGTTGACCAGGGGAGCGAAGAAGATCGCGAACAGGAACAGCACCCCGGTCACCACCGAGGCGAGACCGGTCCGCGCGCCTTCGCCGACACCGGCGGCCGACTCGATGTAGGAGGTGTTGGACGAGACGCCGGCCGCGCCGCCAGCCGCGGCGGCGATCGAGTCCACGATCAGGATGCGCTGCGTGTTCGGCGGCGCGCCCTCTTCGTCGAGCAGGTCGGCCTCCGCACCGATCGCGGTCATCGTGCCCATGGTGTCGAAGAAGTCGGCAAGCATCAGCGTGAAGACCAGCAGCAGGGCGGCGATCACCCCGGCGGACTCGAAGGAACCGAACAGGCTGAACTCGCCGAGCGTTCCGAAGTCCGGGCCGTCGACGATCTCGTTCCAACCGGGCCACGCCGGAACGTTCAGGTACCAGCCCTGAGGATTGATCTGGTCAGGGCTGACGACCGTCGGACCGATCTCTACGATCTTCTCGATAACGATCGCGAGGAGGGTGGTGAGCACGATCGAGATCAGGATCGCGCCCTTGATCTTCTTCACCCAGAGCGCGATGACCAGCACCAGGCCGACCGCGAAGACCAGCACCGGCCAGCCGGAGAGTTCGCCGCCGGTGCCCAGCTCGACCGGTACCGGCCCGGTCCCGGTACGACGTACGAAGCCGGCGTCGACGAAGCCGATCAGCGCAATGAAAAGGCCGATGCCGACCGAGATCGCGATCTTCAGCTCCCTCGGGACCGCGTGGAAGACGGCCTCCCGGAACCCGGTCAGCACCAGGACCAGGATGATCAGGCCCTCCAGGACCACCAGGCCCATGGCGTCGGCCCAGGTCATCTGGGAGGCGACCGTGAACGCCACGAACGCGTTCAGGCCGAGTCCGGTGGCCAGCGCGAGCGGGAAGTTCGCGACGACCCCCATCAGGATCGTGATCACGCCCGCGACGAGTGCCGTGCCGGCTGCGACGGCCGCCAAGTTCGGCGCCGCACCGCCGCCGAGGTACTTCCCGTCCTGGTCCTGCACGAAGCCGAGGATCAGAGGGTTCAGCACGATGATGTAGGCCATCGTGAAGAACGTGACAACGCCGCCGCGGATTTCCCGACCTACGGTCGAACCGCGTTCTGTGATCTTGAAGTAGGTGTCCACGGACCGCATCGTGGCAGAGGACGGCCCCGCTGCCTACCGTACGGCGCCCAAAATCCGCTCTGCGGTTACATTGGACCTGTGCCTGAGGAACAGCCCGTCGTCCACGAGATCGGCAACCGGACCTACATCGTGGCCGACGTCGACCCGCTCGACGTCGACGGTGTCCGCACGCTTGCGGTCGGCACCGCCTTGTGGGCAGTCGCGTTCATCCTGCTGATCCCGTTCTCCGGCAGGCTCCGTGAGGACGGGCACCTGTGGTGGCTGTGGACCTGCGCAGCCGGGTTCGGGCTCGGCCTGATCGGCTGGGACTACTGCCGGCGGCGTCGCGCTGCCCGCCAGGAGACCCCCGACCAGTAGCGGACGCGGGCGGGCTCAGGCTCGGGGACTCAGAAGTCCTCGAGGTCCCCGCGACTGACGGTGTCGAACGCCGGGTCCGGCAACGGCGGTGTGAGCTGCTTCTTACGCAGCTGGGCCTCCGAGTGCGCGCCGCAGCCGTGACGCATCGCGACCACCCGGCCGTCGTCGTTGGCGAACTCGTTCGCGCAGACTCCGAAGCCGGTCGCCAGCGGGCCGGACAGGCAGACCAGGAAGCCGCAGGAGAAGCACTGCGCCGGAGCCGACTGCGCGAGCGGTACGTCGGGACCGTTCTCGCCGTCGTACCACCGCTGGGCCGCGGCGTCACGGCCCTCGATCGAAAGCACCCGGGAACGACCGAGACCGAGCTCGTCGGCAACGGCCTTCAGCTGCTGGCGGTCGGCCATCGAGTCGGCGGAGTCGTCCACGATGTCGTCGCCCGGGTCGCCGGACAGGTACGTCGGGACCAGCCTGGGGTCGTCCTCGTCGGCAGGGAGGAGGTCACCGGGCGACAGGTCGCCCGGCTTGATCCGCTCGCGCCAAGGGATCCAGGCCGGCGCGGTGATCGCATCCTCGCCCGGGAGCAGCACGACCTCGTCGATCGTGGCGCGGTCCTGGCCCGAGGGCTGGGCGATCGTGACTGCCCAGCGCCAGCCCGGGTACCCGGACTGGGTGCACCCGAAGTAGTGGGTGATGACCCCGTCGGCCTCGGCGACCGACTCGACCAGCTCACCGACGACGGCGGCGCCGACCTGCTCGAGCAGAGCAGCACGGGCGGCGTCGACATCAGCCAAGGAGACGTCTTCGGTGGTCATCACCCCCGGATTCTCCCCCATCGGCACCTCGGCTGTCTCGTCGGGCCTGCCCTGAGGGCCCAGGTACCGGTCGACGCCGGGGGTGCGCCCTGCATCGTCGGGTGCCAGTTGGCAGGATGGAGTCATGGAGCCTGACCCGGACGCTGCAGCGGAGGAGACCGAACCGCGCCGCGGGGACCGCTTCGCCGAGGCGACCGGGCGTGGGGCGGCCGCCGGGGCGCGGGGCGTGGCCGCCGCTGGGCGCGGCGCCGGGCGCGGGGTCTTCTCGGCCGTCCGGCTCGCCCGACGGGCAGCGGGGGCGCAGGGTGCCGGGGAATCGGGACTGAGCCGGCTGATCGAGCTGCACGCGTTCAACGCCGCCGCAGACGCGGCCTTCGCGATCTCCCTGGCCGGCACCATCTTCTTCGCCGACCCGGGCGGTGCCCGCGGGCCGGTGCTGCTCTTCCTCGGCATCACCATGCTGCCGTTCTCGGTGATCGCGCCGCTGCTCGGTCCGTTCCTGGACCGGTTCAGCCACGGTCGCCGCTGGGCGATCGGCTTCACGATGGCGTTCCGGGCCTTCATGTGCTGGTTGATGGCCGACGCGGTCGCTTCGGACTCGCTGGCGCTCTACCCGACGGCCCTGGGCTGCCTGATCGCCTCGAAGGCGTACGCCGTGGCCCGCGCGGCGACGGTGCCGCGGTTACTGCCCCCGGACCTGACCCTGGTGAAGGCGAACAGCCGGATCTCGCTGGCCGGCCTGGTCGGCGCCGCAGTCTCGGCCCCGATCGCCGCCGCCGCCGCCAGCTTCGGCAGCGAGTGGTCGTTGCGCTACGCCTTCGCGGTCTTCCTCGGCGCGACCGTCCTGGCGATCCTGCTCCCGGCTGCCGCTGACGCGACGGCGGGCGAGAAGCAGATCGGGCGCCGCGAGCGGCTCGCGATGCCCCCCTCGATCGTCTTCGCGCTGCGGTGCAACGTCGGCCTGCGGTTGTTGTCCGGGTTCTTGACGATGTTCATGGCATTCGTGCTGACCAGGAACCCGTTCGAGAGCTGGAACCACGACACCACCCTGCTGCTCGGGCTGGTGATCGGCGCGGCCGGGCTCGGCAATGCCCTCGGCATCGGCCTGACCTCGGTCCTGCGTCGGGTCACGCCGTCGACCGTCGTCGTGGTCGCGCTCATCGCCGACGCGGTGGTCATCGTGCTGGCTGCTCTCTTCTACGGGCTACCGCTCGCGGTAGCGCTCGGGCTGACCATCGGCGTCGCCCAGGCGATGGGCAAGCTCTCCCTGGACGCGATCATCCAGCGCGACGTCGCCGAGAACTACCGGACGTCGGCGTTCGCGCGCTCCGAGACGGTGCTGCAGCTGTCCTGGGTGGTCGGCGGTTTCCTCGGGGTGGCATTGCCCTCGGAACACCCGGTCCTCGGGCTGATGCTGCTGGCCTCGATGACCGTGGCCTGGACCCTGGTCGTGCTGGTACGCCGGGCGAAGCCGCTGCGGAACCCGAAGCCGGTACCGCCGGCGGCGGAGACGACCTCGGCCGGCTGAGGGATCCAGCTGCGACCCAGGTGACCTAGCGGCTGAGCTCGTCCGCGAGCGCTCGGAGCAGCTTGGCTGTCGGAGCAGCCGTCTTGCCGTCGGGGTGACGGCCGTGACGATAGGCCTCTTCGACCCCCTCGAGGAGCTTGATCAGGTCCTCGACGATGCTGACCATGTCCTCGGGCTTGCGCCGGTTGGCCTGACGCTGGGCAGCCGAGACCGAGGCCGGCTCGTCGAGAACGTTGACCTGGTGGGCCTGCTCGCCCTTGCGGCCGGAGAGGATGCCGAACTCGACGCGTGTTCCCGCCTTGAGCGTGGTGACGCCCTCGGGCAAGGAGGACGAACGCACGTAGACGTCATCCCCGTCCTCGCGCGAGAGGAAGCCGAAGCCCTTCTCGGCGTCGTACCACTTGACCTTTCCGGTGGGCACCAGCTCGGCCTTTCTCTCCAGCGTTGGTCGGTCCAGTCGGGACCCGAATGCGAAGGCACAGAGTACGTGTCCGGCTCGCCGGATGGCGAGCGGGTTGAGTTTGACGCAGAGTCGTCAGGCGTCGCGGCGGGCGAAGAGGATCCAGGAGGCGGCCATCAGCACGGCGGCGACTCCCCCGAAGACGGCCGCGCCCCCGACCGGTGACAGCGGGTCGCCGAAGGTACTCGTCGGGTTGCTGAGCACGTCGACCATCCGGCTTCCGGCGTCGAACGGCAGGAACCGGAGCACGTCGGTGTCGTTGCGCAAGCCCGGCACGATCAGGAAGAAGACATGGACCAGCGACTCGATCAGCAGCGGCCACAAGAAGATCGAGACCAGCGCGAACGCCTGGGACCGGGTGATCGACGTGAACGCCATCGCCAGCCAGGTGAGCAGGACGCAGTAGAGGACCTGCCAGCCGATGGTGCTCCAGGTCTCGCTGGTGAAGATGTCGGCGTACTCGTGCAGGAACACCGCACCGATCACGGCGGAGGCGAGCAGGGTGGCGAGCGCGACCGTGGCGACCCAGACGGCGACCACCAGGGACTTGGCGATCCAGAACTCGGCGCGCGAGTTGAGCGCGGTCAGCGAGGCCCGGATCATCCCGTGCCGGTACTCGTGGCCCCAGGCGAAGATGCCGAGGATGGCGAGCACGAAGCAGACCACGCTGGGCACCTCGCCGGTCGCGGCGAGCTGGGTGACCACGACCGAACCCAGTCCGTCCAGGTCGTCGGCGTTGACGCCCCGGGTCGAGAACTCGTGCCGAATCGCCCACGAGAAGAGCGTGGCGATGCCGACCCCGAAGAGGACGGCGAGGCCGGTCAGCCACCAGGTGGAGCGCAGCGTGCGAATCCGGGTCCACTCGTAGGCGAGTGCCCACCTCATCGAGCTCTGCTTCATCGGGCACCGCCTTCGGTGACGTCGGGTCCAGGAGCCACCGGGTGGGCCTGGAACTCCTCGGCCCCTGCGGTCCGTTCGAGGAACGCCTCCTCCAGGGTCGCGACCTTCGCGGAGAGCTGGTGCAGCCGCAGCCGATGCTCGAAAGCGAGGTCACCGACCGTCTCGAGGCTCACCCCGGTGACGGCGAGCAGCCCGGGTTCGGTCACGGTCACCTGGGCACCCCGGGCCTGGAGGACCGGCACCAGCGCAACCGCATCAGGACTCCGGACGATCACGGCGTTCTGCTGCGAGGCACTCACGAACTCGGCGATCGCTCCGGTCGCGATCAACTGGCCCTTGCCGATCACGACCAGGTGATCGGCCATCAGCGCCATCTCGGAGAGCAGGTGGCTGGAGACGAAGACACTGCGCCCTTCGGCGGCAAGCGCCTTGAGGAAGACCCGCATCCACTGGATGCCCTGCGGGTCGAGCCCGTTCGCCGGCTCGTCGAGGATCAGCGTGTGCGGGTCGCCGAGGAGGGCTGCGGCCAGACCCAGCCGCTGGCCCATACCGAGTGAGAAGCTTTTGGGTCTGGCTCTCGAGACCTCGGTGAGCCCGACCATCTCGAGGACCGCATCGACCCGGGCTACCGGAATCGCGTTCGCGGCCGCCAGCATCCGCAGGTGGTTCCGGGCTTTGCGCGTCGGGTGGTAGGGCTTCGCTTCCAACAGGGCGCCCACGTGGCGCATCGGCTGCCGCAGGTCGGTGAAGGGTCTGCCGTCGAACCGGGTGTCGCCGGCACCCTTGTCCAGGCCGAGCATCAGCCGCATCGTCGTCGACTTCCCGGAGCCGTTCGGACCGAGGAAGCCGGTCACGCTGCCCGGCTGTACGTCGAAGGAGAGATCGACCACGGCAGGTTTCCCGCCGTAGCTCTTACCGAGACCGCGCGCCGAGATCGTTGCCATGCCACGATCCTGCCAGTCGATCCGGTCCGCGGCCGACGCCGTGCCCCGTAGAATTGGCCGGATGCCTGTCCTGAGCACAGACGAAGGGTCAACCACCGCGGCGCCGCGGACCCTCGCCGACCAGTTCCGAACCTGGCCGGACGAGCGCATCGCTGCGCTTATCGACGCGCGGCCGGACCTCGCGGTCCCGGCTCCCGCCGACTCCTCGCAACTCGCGTCCCGGTCGGTCGTCAGGGTCTCCGTGGTCCGGGCGGTCGACCTCCTCGACCGGCTCCAGCTCGAGACCCTGCAGGCCGTCGTACAGATCGGGCCGGCACCGACCGGCGACCTGTACGACGTCCTCCACGCCGCACCTGCCTCGGTCGATGCCGCCCTCGAGCGCCTTGCCGGCCTAGCTCTGGTCTGGGGGTCCCCGGAGGCGTGGCGCCCGGTCATCGTCGTCGCCGACCTGGTCGGGATCCCGACCGGTCCGCCGGCTACGGAGATCGCTGCGGCGCTGGCCGGGATCGACGACCGGGCCCGCACGATCCTCGACCACCTCGACGAGGCCGACACCGCGGGCACCGTCGCCGATGCGCGCAGGACGGTCCGGGTCGCCGAGGCGCGCACCCCGACCGACCATCTCCTCGCCCGCGGCCTGTTGCTGCCGCGCGACGACCGGCACCTGGTGGTTCCGTGGACGGTCCGGCTGCACCTGCGCGGGGGCCGGTCGACCCGCGACCGGCTGGACGTCGTACCGGAGCTGGCCGACGGGGCACGGGAGAGCGCGCTCATCGACCGGACCGCGGCCGGGGCCGCGTTCGAGTTCACCCGCCGCACGGAGATGCTGCTCGAGGCCTGGGGACTCCGACCCCCGGCAGGGTTGCGGGGCGGCGGGCTCGGCGTCCGCGAGCTCCGGGCCGCTGCCGAGCTGATCCATGCCGACGTCGACACCGCGGCCCTGGTGATCGAGACCGCCGCCGCGGCGCAGCTGCTCGCACTCGGGATGAACGACGACCTCGATGCCGCCTGGCTGCCCACCGACGCGTACGACACCTGGTCGCTCCGGCCCACCGCCGAGCGTTGGCTGGTCCTGGTCCGGGCCTGGCAGGAGAACCCCCGGCTGGTCTCGGCGATCGGCGGCCGCGACGGCGACCGCCCGGTCAACGCACTCTCCGCCGGTCTCGAGCGGGCCTGGCTCCCCGTCGACCGGCGATCCGTCTTGGTCACGCTCACCGACCTGCCAGAAGGACGGGTGCTGGCACCCGGTACCGGCCTTCCCTCCCTGATCGACCGGCTCCGCTGGCGGCACCCACGCCGACCAGCGGCGCGCCTCGACCTGACCCTGACGATTCTCACCGAGGCCGCCGCGCTGGGCCTGACCGGGCTCGGAGGGTTGGCCGACTTCGGGCGAGCGTTCATCACCGGGACCGACCCCGTCGCCGGCCTCGAGCCGTTGCTCCCGAGTCCGATCGACCACGTGCTGATCCAGGCCGACCTCACGGCGGTGGCACCAGGTCCGCTGGAGCGGCAGTTCGCCCGCCAGCTGGGTGCTCTGGCCGACGTCGAGTCCCGGGGCGGCGCCACCGTGTACCGGTTCACCGTCGACTCCGTACGACGCGGCTTCGATTCCGGCTGGTCCGCGATCGAGGTCAAGAACTTCCTCGCCTCCGCATCCCGGACCCCGGTCCCCCAGGCTCTGGACTACCTGGTCGACGATGTGGCCCGCCGGTTCGGCACGCTGCGCCTCGGGGTAGCCGAGTCGTTTCTGCGCAGCGACGATGAGACCGCGCTGACCGAGCTGATGCACCACGCTTCGGCGCCCTCGCTGCGGCTGCGCCGGATCGCGCCGACGGTGATCATCTCCGACGTACCGCTGCAGGTACTGCTGCCACGGCTGCGCGAGCTCGGCGCCGCCCCTGTGGTCGAAGCCGGCGACGGAACCGTGCGGGTCGCCCGTCCCGACGAACACCGCTCCAAGACCCCCCGCCCGGCCTCGGCCGGGAGCCGTCACGACGCCCGGCTCGCGGCCCGCTCCGCTGCCGTCGTCGCAGCCATCCGGGCCGGGGACCGGGCCGCCGCGGAGCGCCCGTCACGCGGCCCGGCGCGCACTCCTGCAGACGTCATGACAGCGCTGCGGGAGGCCGCTGAGTCCGGCGTGGCGGTCTGGATCGGATACCTCGACAACCACGGCACCTCCACCGAGAGGGTAGTTCGCCCGCGCGAGGTCGGCGGCGGTCAGGTCACGGCGTACGACGAGCGCAGCGACGAGGTGCGTTCCTTCGCCATCCACCGGATCACCGAGGTACGGCGACCGGCAGCGGACTGAGCTCGACCTCAACGCAGGTCGACAGGCTCGATCACCGGGGGTCCGGGCCGCCGCATCAGTGCCAGCGTCCAGGCGGCACCCAGCAGCGCGACCCCGGAGGCCAGCCCGAACGCCCACGGGATACCGGCGGCATCGGCGATCACGCCGAGCAGGATCGGCCCCAACCCGAGCCCCAGGTCCAGGAAGATGCTGGCCGTGCCGGCCGCGGCGCCACGCTCCGAGGGGCCGGCGGTCGCGAAAATCGCGGAGAAGAACGCCGGCGTCGCGAAGCTGACCCCGACCGCCATCACGCAGACCCCGACGAACATCCCGGCCGGCTGGCGCCACAACGCCACGACGGCGATGCCGACCGCGATCGCGACCAGTGACGCCGCGCCGAGCGGCAACGAGGGCAACCGGTCCGGAAGTCCGGCGAAGACGATCCGGCAGAGGACGATCAGGAGGCCGTAGACGAAGAGCGGCAGGCTGGTCCGGGCCAGCCCGACGTCCTCGGCGTGCAAGGCCGCGAAAGCCAGAAACCCGCCGACGGCGACCAGCGAGGCGAGGAACGCCAGTGAGGCCGGGACCGCCGGCCAGTGGATCAGGGTCGCCGGACCGGCATCCGGGTCCGGTTCCGGTTCCGAGCGGGTCTCCGGGACGAGCAGGGCGAGGAGGGCCGCCAGCCCCGCCAGCCCCGCTGCCGTCCACCAGGCCGCGGTGAAGCCGGCCCAGTGCTCGATCGCCTCGCCCAGCGGGGGACCGAAGGCGAAGCCGAGGTAGAGCCCGAGGGAGTTGTAGCTGATCGCCTCTCCCACTCTGCTCTCCGGAGCGAGGTCGGCGAGCACCGCGAAGGCCGAGACGAAGAACGCCGCCTCGGCGACACCCAGGACCAGGCGCAGGCCGACGACGGCCGCCAGGTTGTCGGCGTACGCGGTGGCGGCCAGACCGCCGGCAGCCAGGAGCGCTCCGCCGACCAGCAGCGGCCTGCGGCCCCCGCTGTCCGCGATCCGACCGACGTACGGGCGCAGGACCAGAGCAGAGATCGCGAACGCCCCGAAGGCAAGCCCTGCCGCCGATTCGCTGCCGTCGAGCGGGCCGGTGACGAACAACGGCAGCGTGTAGAGCGAGACGCCCACGGCGGTGAAATAGGCGAGCTCGGCAAGCCCGAGAGCGAGGAAGGCCCGGGTGAAGAGGGGCTCGACGTCGGTGCGCACGCGCTCACGGTGACACAGCCGACGCCCGGCCCGCAGCCGGAAATCGGCTTCGCACCAGGCCCCGGAGGCGGGTCACCAGATTTTCGGAGCCTGATCCAATCCGTGAGCGAGATCACACCGAATCCCTGCGGTAGCCGCTGTGCTGGTGGCTGCTCCCAACCTGGAGGAGATGTCTCATGAAGCGAACACTTGCCGTACTGATGGCGACCGGCGCTGCCGCAGCCGGATTCGCCCTGACCGCAGGTCCTGCGTCGGCCGCGCACTGCGCCGACACCGGACCCGGACACTCCGACTTCGGTACCCACGCGGGCACCAACGGTCCGGGAGCCCACAACGAGGGTGACCACAAGGGCTGGAGCAGCTGCATCCCGGGGAACCCGAACTTCCGCTTCGTCCGCTGATCAGGCACTGACCACGGCGCACCTTCCCCAAGCCGCCCGCGCCGTGGTCAGCGTCCTGCGGTCCACCCGTAAACTCACGTGGTGAACGACGGCCCACTGATCGTCCAGTCGGACAAGACCCTCCTGCTCGAGGTAGACCACGAGCGCGCTGCCGAAGCGCGCCGGGCGATCGCGCCGTTCGCGGAGCTCGAGCGCTCGCCGGAGCACATCCACACGTACCGGTTGACGCCTCTGGGCCTGTGGAACGCACGCGCCGCCGGGCACGACGCCGAGCAGGTGATCGACGCGCTGCTCGCCTACAGCCGCTACGCCGTCCCGCACTCGCTGCTCGTCGACATCGCCGAGACCATGGACCGCTACGGACGGCTCCGGCTGGAGAAGCACCCGGCACACGGGCTGGTCCTGGCCAGCACCGACCGGGCCGTCTTCACCGAGGTCGTGCGCAGCAAGAAGGTGGCGGGCATGCTCGGGGACGAGCTCGTCGAGATCCCCGATGCCGAAGCCGCCGTCGCGGTGCACCCGTCCCAGCGCGGCAACCTGAAGCAGGCCCTGCTCAAGCTCGGCTGGCCGGCCGAGGACCTCGCCGGGTACGTCGACGGCGAGGCCCACGCAATCAGCCTTAACGAGGACGGCTGGGTCCTGCGCGACTACCAGAAGCAGGCGGCCGAGTCCTTCTGGCACGGTGGCTCCGGCGTCGTCGTCCTTCCCTGCGGTGCGGGCAAGACCATCGTCGGCGCCGCCGCGATGGCTCATGCCCAGGCGACCACGCTGATCCTGGTCACCAACACCGTCAGCGCCCGGCAGTGGAAGGCTGAGCTGATCAAACGGACCAGCCTGACCGAGGACGAGATCGGCGAGTACTCCGGCGCCCGCAAGGAGATCCGACCCGTCACCATCGCGACCTACCAGGTCCTCACCCTGCGCCGGAAGGGCGTCTACCCGCACCTGGAACTCCTCGACGCCCGCGACTGGGGCCTGGTGGTCTACGACGAGGTGCACCTGCTGCCGGCGCCGATCTTCCGGATGACCGCCAACCTCCAGGCACGCCGCCGGATCGGGCTGACCGCGACCCTGATCCGCGAGGACGGCCGCGAAGGTGACGTCTTCAGCCTGATCGGCCCGAAGCGGTTCGACGCGCCTTGGAAGGACATCGAGGCCCAGGGGTGGATCGCCCCGGCCGACTGCGTCGAGGTCAGGGTCACCCTCCCCGAGGGCGAGCGGCTGGCCTATGCCACCGCCGAGCCGGAGGAGCGGTACCGGCTGGCGAGCTGTACTTTCACCAAGACCCAGATCGCCGAGAGGCTGGTCGCCCAGCACGTCGGCGAACAGACCCTGGTAATCGGCCAGTACCTCGACCAGCTCGACGAGCTCGGCGAGCACCTCGGCGCCCCGGTCATCAAGGGCGAGACCAGCGTGAAGGAGCGCGAGGAGCTGTTCGCAGCGTTCCGGACCGGCGAGATCAACCTGCTGGTGGTCTCCAAGGTCGCCAACTTCTCCGTCGACCTTCCGGAGGCTGCCGTAGCGATCCAGGTCAGCGGGTCCTTCGGTTCACGTCAGGAAGAAGCGCAGCGCCTCGGTCGGCTGCTGCGCCCGAAGGCGGATGGCAGGACCGCGCGGTTCTACACGATCGTCAGCCGCGACACCGTCGACGCCGACTTCGCCCAGAACCGGCAGCGGTTCCTCGCCGAGCAGGGCTACGCCTACCGCATCGTCGACGCGGGAGACCTACCGGCCTGAGCTCGTCGCTCACCGGAAGCGATAGCCCAGCGGAGTGACCCGCCCACGGAGCACGGGCGAAGCCGTGCGGGCACTGCTGCTCAGACCACTGCGACCAGACGGCGGCGTCAGTCGACCGGAATGCCGAGAGCACGGTGGTGCGCGTCGTCCAGCAGCATCCGCCAGGCCCGTACGGCGCCGGCATCGACGGACGCCTTGGTCCACGAACCGTCCTGGCGTACCTCATCTCCCAGGCCGAACTGGCGGACCCCGGCCCGGACCAGCCAGGGCACGTACTCGGGGGTGAGCCCACCCGAGACCAGCAGCAGTGCCGCGACCCGCGGATCCTGCTGCGCCCGCCCGAGGAGCTCCTCGCCGCCGTCCGCCAGGCCACGGGTCGACCCGGCCGAGGCGACCGCGTCCAGACCAGGGAGATCGAGCACGTCCCGCCAGGCGCGGCGTCCGTCCAGAGCAGCATCGAAACCACGGTGGAAGGTCCATCCGACCCCGACCAGGTCGGAGGCGAGGGCCGAGCAGGTGGCCCGGTCGACCTCGAGGTCGTGGTCGAGGAAGCCGAAGCTGACCCCGGCGGCCCCGAGGTCGAGGTAGGTCCGGGCCAGGGCGACCAGGCGCGCAAACTGGGCAGCGTCGGTGCTCAGACCGTCGTCGACCCGGAGGATGACCCGGACCGGAAGGTCGGTCTCGCGCAGGACGGCGGAGACCACGGAAAGCTCCGGCGAGCGGCCACCGGCCTCAGGGTCGGTGACCAGCAGCAGGCGGTCGGCCTCGCCCTCGGTGGCCGCTGCTGCGTCCCGGGGGTGCAGGACACCGACCTCGAGCAACGGGGCGTCGAGCTGCGGGACCGATTCGTGGGGAGGGGACACAATGGCCATCGTGGCATTCGACGACCCGATGATGACGGCACGCGCGCTCGTGTTGCACGACCTGGAACGGACCGGGGTGGCCGATGCGGATGCGGTGTCGCTCCTCGAGGAGACGCTCTCCCAACGTGCGTGGTGGTTGGAGCAGTGGCCCGAAGGTCGTGCGTTCGTGGTCGGTCTGGTCGCTCAGGACGTCCAGGACGGCTTGCTCGAGCGCGCCGGTCGTTGGCCCCTCTGCACGACCTGCGAGGGCAGCACGCACGCCATGTACGTCGACCCCGACCTCGGTGGGCCGGACCCGACCTGGGTCTGTGAGGAAGCCGGGGTAAGTGTCGCTCCGGTCGGCGGGTTGTAGGTTCGTGTCGAGTTCTCAGACTCTGCTGGTTGAGCTCGTCGCAACCCTCGCGACTATGCCGAGACCGCTGACCCGGCGCTAGCCGTTCTCCTCCGCTTCGCTCCCCCGAGCCGTTACCGCCGGGTCAGCTTCTTAGCGCAGGTGCTCGGGACGGAGCACCGGGACCCAGAGGGTGTACCGGTCGGCACGATAGATGCTGCGGGTGACCTCCACCGCCACCTCGCGGCAGAAGGAGCGACGGGAGATGTGCAGGACCGGCGCGCCGGGCTCGAGCTCGAGCTGCTCAGCCTCTTCCTCGGCGGCTACCGCAGCCACCACGGAGTCCTCACCCCAGGTAGGCATCAGGTCCCGGTCGGCGAAGAGGTAGTAAAGGCTCGCGGGCAGCGCGTCGTCCAGGAACCGTGGGAACGTGTCGAGCGAGAGGTAGACGTGCTGGATCGCTATCGGCTGGCCGTCTGCGAGCCGCAGCCGCTCCCAGTGCACGATCGGCGATCCGACCTCCACCTCCAGAGCACGGGCCAGACCTGGCCCAGCGGTCTCGCGCCGGGCCAGCAGGGTTCGCGACTCCGGGACCTTGCCGCGCCGCTCCATCTCCTCGGAGAAGGAGGAGAGCCGCATCTGCATGTCGATCAGGGGCTTGGTCACGAACGTCCCGCGGCCGGGGATGCGCTCCAGCAGGCCCTGGGCGACCAGACCGTCCAGGGCGTGCCGCACCGTCATCCGGGCGACGCCGAACTGCTCGACGAGGTCGCGCTCGGACGGCGCAGGGCTGCCGGGCTCCGCGTCCACGATGAGCGAGCGGACGTACTCGCGCACCAGCAGGTGCTTACGCCCCCGCTGGGTGACCGGAATCCCGTGCTCGGCCAAGACAGGCCCTCCCTCGCTCCGTCGCCACGATAGCGAGGTCTAGCCCAGTACGACGGCGTTTTGCGATCATCCGATCCCGAACCGATCGAGTTATCCAGATGCGCCACCGGGACCGTCGGTGCGAGACTTCCGAAGGGATGACAAGCACCGACTCGCGACCCACGATCGCCTCCTTCTGGCACGACCTCCCGCGTGAGGGACGTCTGCTGTTGTCCGTCGTCGCCTTCGAGTTCATCGGGACCGGCCTGGTGATCCCGTTCTGGGTCGTCTACCTGCACGAGATCCGAGGCTTCTCCCTGGACCTCGTCGGCGTCCTGCTCGCGTTGATGTCGGCGGCCGGGATCGCCTCGGCGATGCCCGGCGGCAAGCTGATCGACCGGGTCGGCCCGCGGCGCACGATGCTGCTGGTCCTGGGACTCCACATGACCGGCCAGGTCAGCATCGCCTTCGCGGAGAGCCTGCCGGCGGTCTCGCTCGCTATCGTCCTGATCGGCGCCGGGTACGGCCTGGGCTGGCCCGCCTCCCAGGCACTGATCGCCTCGGTGGTCCCGTCACCGATCCGCTCGCGCTACTTCGGGGTGAACTTCACGCTGCTCAACCTCGGGATCGGCATCGGCGGCGTGACCGGCGGCTTCGTCGCGGACGTCGACCGGGTTGCGACCTTCCAGGCCCTGTACCTGGGCGACGCGGTCAGCTACCTGCCGGCGCTGGTCCTGCTGCTGTGGCCGCTCCGGAACATCGGCGGACCGGTCCTGACCTCGGCGACCCACGAAGGTCGCCAGGTGAGCTACCTCGACGTCTTCCGGGCGCCGGGAATGCGCTCGATGACGACCCTGACCTTCGTCGCCGCTTTCGTCGGCTACGCCCAGCTCAACGGCGGCTTCCCGGCGTACGCACGGACGATCGGCGAGGTCTCGACCCGCGGTCTCGGTCTGGCCTTCGCCGCGAACACCCTGGTGATCGTCCTCCTCCAGCTCGTCGTGCTGCGCCGGATCGAGGGGCACCGTCGTACCCGGGTGATCGTGGTGATGGCCCTGGTCTGGGCCTCGTGCTGGGCGCTCCTGGGCGCCAGCGGCATCTCTCCCGGCACGACCACCGCGACCCTCTTCGTCGCCGCCTGCGCCTCGGTCTTCGCGATCGGAGAGACGCTGATGCAACCGACCATCCCGGCGATCGTCAACGACCTCGCGCCCGACCACCTCCGAGGCCGCTACAACGCGCTGAGCGCAGGCTCGTTCCAGCTCGCCTCGATCGTGGGACCCGTGGTGGCCGGCTTCATGATCGACCGTGGTGCGCACCTGGAGTTCCTGGTTCTGCTGATCGTCGGCTGCGGGGTGGTTGCCTGGATGTCGGTCTTCCAGCTCGAGCGCCAGCTCGACGAGGTGGCGAACGGAGTGACCCCGGCCCAACCGACTCAGAACAATCCCGCCTGATTCGAACACCTGTTCGCACCGAGCGGGTAGCCTGATCGCATGGCCGAGTCGTTCCAGCCGTCGCTGTTCGCCGGGACGACGGTCGGCGTGGGCCCGTTGACCGCCGTACGACGGGCGCAGCTCGGCGACGGCGCCTGGATCGACGTCCTGTCCGGGTGGTTCTCCGGAGCCGACCTGCTCTTCACCCGGCTCGTCGAGGAGATCCCCTGGCGGGCAGAGAGTCGGGAGATGTACGACCGGATGGTGGACGTACCGAGGCTGGTGCACACCTACGGCGTCGGTGCCGAGCTCCCCGACCCAGCCCTCAGGTCGGCGCGCAACGCACTGAACCGGCACTACGCCGACGAGCTCGGAGAGCCGTTCGTGACGGCGGGGTGCTGCTTCTACCGCGACGGCCAGGACTCGGTCGCCTGGCACGGCGATAACGTCGGCAGTCTGCGAGGCGACCGCAGCCCGGACACGATGGTCGCGATCGTCTCGTTCGGCAGTCCGCGCAAGTTGCTGCTCCGACCGCGCGGGGGCGGCGGTGCGACCACCGGTTTCTCGTTGGGCCACGGCGACCTGCTCGTCATGGGCGGATCGTGCCAGCGCACCTGGGAACACGCCGTGCCGAAGACTGCGCGGACCGTCGGGCCGCGGATCAGTGTGCAGTTCCGACCGCGGAACGTGTTCTGAGCCTGCGCCTCGGCCTCAGGTCACGGAGCGACGTGCAGCGTGTAGGTCCGCGTCCGCGTACCCGTCAGCAGCACCGCGTAGGTGACCGCGAAGGTGTAGTCGCCCGCGACCGTCGGCGTGCCCGCGAGCAGTCCGGTGGTGCCAAAGCTCAGGCCCGGCGGCAAGGTGCCGCTGCCGACGCTCCAGCCGCCCATGCCGATGTTGGACGGTTTGCCGGTGAACTGCAGCGAGTACGCCGTGCCGACCTTGCCCGCCGGTGTCGTGGCAGTGAAGATCGCGACGATGCCGACATGGATGGTCAGCACCCGGGTCGCGCTCGCCCCGGTCACCGAGTCGCCGATCCGGACGGTGAACGTGTAGTCGCCGTTCACGGTCGCCGTACCGGTGATTGCGCCAGCGGCGGAGAGCGAGAGACCAGTCGGCAAGCTGCCGGCCGTGACCGTCCAGCTTCCGGTCCCGGAGCCTCCGGAAGAGGTCAGCTGCTGGCTGTAGGCGCTGCCCCTGAGTGCGTCGGCCAGCGCCGTGGTGGTGATCGTCGGGCGCGAGAAGATCTTGACCTGCAGTGCCTTGGTGGCCGTTGCCCCGGACTCGGTCTCGGTGAACCGGACCGTGACCGCGAACGTACCGGAGACGGTGGGCGTCCCAGAGATCGCACCGGTGGTGGCATTCAGGTTCAGGCCGGTCGGCAGCGATCCGGACGCGATCGACCAGGCGCCCGGGGGTGCGGTCGAGACCGTCAAGGTGGCGCTGTACGGCGAGTCGATCAGGCCGTCCGGCAGGGAGGTCGTGGTGATCACCGGGTTCGGCGCCGGGTTCACGTGCAGGTTCAGCTGCTTGGAGCCGAACGCCCCCGACTCGGACTCGGTGAACCGGAAGGTCAGCAGGAAATCACCCGAGACCGTCGGCCTGCCCGCGAGCTCACCGGTCGCGGCGTCCAAGGTGACACCGGCCGGCAACGTGCCTGCGGTGATCGACCAGGTTCCCGCGTTCCCGGTTTTCGCCAAGGAGGTGCTGTAGTTCGAGAACGCCGTCGCACTCGGCAACGCGGTCGTGGTGATCACCGGGTTCGGCGCCGGGTTCACGTGCAGGTTCAGCTGCTTGGAGCCGAACGCCCCCGACTCGGTCTCGGTGAACCGGAAGGTCAGCAGGAAATCACCCGAGACCGTCGGCCTGCCCGCGAGCTCACCGGTCGCGGAGTCGAAGGTGACACCGGCCGGCAACGTGCCTGCGGTGATCGACCAGGTTCCCGCGTTCCCCGTTTTCGCCAAGGAGGTGCTGTAGTTCGAGAACGCCGTCGCGTCCGGCAGCGCGGTCGTGGTGATCACCGGTTTCGGCGCCGGGTTCACGTGCAGGTTCAGCTGCTTGGAGCCGAACGCGCCCGACTCGGTCTCGGTGAACCGGAAGGTCAACCCGAAATCACCCGAGACCGTCGGCCTGCCCGCGAGCTCACCGGTCGCGGCGTCGAAGGTGACACCGGCCGGCAACGTGCCTGCGGTGATCGACCAGGTTCCCGCGTTCCCGGTGCGCACCACCGAGGTCGAGTAGGTCGAGTACGCCGTCGCGTCCGGCAGCGCGGTCGTGGTGATCACCGGTTTCGGCGCCGGGTTCACGTGCAGGTTCAGCTGCTTGGACGCCGAGGCACCCGACTCGGTCTCGGTGAACGTGAACGTCAGCAGGAAGTCACCCGCCTCGGTCGGCTTGCCGGTGAGCGCTCCCGTCCCGGTGTCGAACGACAACCCGGCGGGCAGCGCGTCCCCGCTGAGGGACCAGGCACCGGCGTTCCCGGTGCGGACCACCGAGGTCGAGTAGATCGAGTACGCCGTCGCATCCGGCAGCGCGGTGGTGGTGATCACCGGATCCGGCGCCGGGTTCACGTGCAGCGTCAGCTGCTTCGACCCGAAGGTGGTCGACTCGGTCTCGGTGAACCGGAAGGTCAGCCCGAAATCACCTGAGACTGTCGGCCTGCCGTCGAGCTGACCCGTCGCGGTGTCGAAGGTGACGCCCGCCGGCAGGACTCCGGCCGTGATGGACCAGGTACCCGCTTTACCCGTTTTCGCGAGGCTGGTGGTGTAGTTCGAGAACGCCGTCGCGTCCGGCAGCGCGGTCGTGGTGATCACCGGATCCGGCGCTGCGTCGAGGTGCAGGGTCAGCTGCTTGGTGGCGCTGAGCTGCGGGGCCGCGGTCTCGGTGTACTTGAAGGTCAGCGGGTAGTCCCCGGCGACCTTGAGCGTCGGCTTGCCCGAGAGCACCCCGGTGGCGTTGTCAAAGGCGATGCCTGCCGGCAGGGTCCCGGCGGTGATCGACCAGGCGCCCACTTGGCCGGTCTTCTGGAGAGTCACCGGGCCATAGCTGACGAACCCGGTCGCGTCCGGCAACGACGTCGTCGTGATCCGCGGCTTGACGAGAACGTCGATCGAGAGCGCCTGACTGTCGCTGAGCAGAGTCTCGGTCTCGCTGAAGGTCACCGTGAATGCGAACGATCCGCCTGCGGCCGGCGTACCGCTGATCGCTCCGTTGGTCGATCCCAGACTGAGGCCCGGCGGCAGGGCGCCGGAAGTGACGGCCCAGGTGCCCGACTTCCCGGTCTTGCTCAGCGTTTGGTTGTAGAACGTGTCGGTGAACCCGCCCGGCAGGGTGCTGGTGTTGATCACCGGGTCGACCGGGCCCAGCGGGATCAGGACCCTGACGCTCGGTGAGATGCCGGTGGCGAGCAGGCCCGTGCGCGGCACCACCACGCGGTAGGTCGTGGTGGCCTCCGGCTTCAAGAAGCGTTTGAACGTGCCGGTCGTGCTGATCGTGACCGTCACGAGCGTCGACCACCTGATCCCGTTGAACCGCTGGATGGTCGCAACGGTGCCCGCGCGGAACGGGCTCACCTTGCCGGAGAGCTGGATCGTCTCCCCCACTCCGATGGTGGTCTTGTTCGAGACGAGCTTCACCACGACCTTGCGCAGCGCGGTGGCAGTGGCGGTCGCCGAGGTCGCCGCCAGCAGGGACGCGGTGGCACCGGCGATGGACCGGAACTGGTACTTCCCCGGCGTCGTCGGCATGGTCAGCTTGACCTTGTAGCCGCCGTACGACGACGTTGTCCTCGTCGAAGTCGCCGTCACCCAGGAGGTACCGACCTTGCGCTGGATCCTGACGGTCGCACCGGACGGGGACTTGGTCAGCCGTCCCGAGACGCTTACCGATCCACCGGCGTTCACGGCGGAGGGGCTGATCGAGATGCTCAGGGAGCGAGCCGTCGCAGCGCTGGCGGGCGCAGCCAGGCCGGGCAGGACCAGCAATACGCCGACCAGGATCGCGAACGCCGACCAGAGCCGGCCTCTCGGAGGAACCATCGTTCAACCAACCCTTTGCATCAGCGTCCAGCGAACGCGCCCCACGCGCGTCCACCTGAGGTTACGTTCTCGTCCTGCGACGGCGCACCGGAACCCTGAACTCCAGAACCTCAGAATTCCGCAGAAAAGCAGAAGCGCCGCGACCGGTTTCCCGGTCGCGGCGCTCCACGAGACTTCGCGGGATCAGAAGTCCATGCCGCCCATACCACCCGACGGGTCGCCCATCGGGGCGGCCTTCTCGGGCTTGTCGGCGACAACGACCTCGGTGGTGAGGAAGAGGGCCGCGATCGACGCTGCGTTCTGCAGCGCGGACCGGGTCACCTTC
>JBKJHO010000017.1:0-118943 GCA_046598915.1 Marmoricola sp.
GGCCGAGGCGATCAGCGAGCCAGAGGAGATGTCGCTGCATGCGCCGCGCATCATCACGGTCCGGATCCCAGTCGACAAGATCGGCGAGGTGATCGGGCCCAAGGGCAAGGTGATCAACCAGATCCAGGACGACACCGGTGCGTCGCTGTCCATCGAGGACGACGGCACGATCTACATCGGTGCCACCAACGGTGAGGCTGCCGAGGCCGCTCGCAACGCGGTCAACGCGATCGCCAACCCGACGATGCCCGAGATCGGCGAGCGCTACCTCGGCACCGTGGTGAAGACGACGAACTTCGGCGCCTTCATCTCGCTGCTGCCCGGCAAGGACGGCCTGCTGCACATCAGCAAGCTGCGCTCGCTGGCCGGTGGCAAGCGGGTCGACAACGTCGAGGACGTGGTCTCCGTGGGCCAGAAGCTCCAGGTCCAGATCGCCGAGATCGACGACCGCGGCAAGCTGTCGCTGATCCCCGTCGTGGGCGAGGCTGACGCCTCGGACGGCGCCGAAGGCGGCAACGCGTCTACTGACGACGACGACAGCGAGTGACCCGCGTGCCTGCACGGTTCACCGAGCAGGCGCCGGGCACCACCCGCACCATCCTGACGGAGCGGGACTCCGCCGGCACCGTGGTCTCCACGGTCCGGCGGAGCGTCCTGCCGAACGGCCTCCGCATCGTCACTGAGGCGATGCCGGGGGTGCGTTCGGCCAGCATCGGCGTCTGGGTCGGCACGGGCTCGCGTGACGAGTCGCCCCGTCTCTCCGGTGCGTCGCACTTCCTCGAGCATCTGCTCTTCAAGGGCACCCCGACGCGGTCGGCGCTGGAGATCTCTTCCTCGATGGACGCCGTCGGGGGCGAGTTCAATGCCTTCACCGCGCGTGAGTACACCTGTTTCCACGCTCGTGTCCTCGACGACGACCTGCCCCTGGCGGTCGACGTGCTCGGCGACATGCTGACGTCGTCCTTGCTGCGGGCCCACGACGTCGAGGCCGAGCGCGAGGTGATCCTCGACGAGATCGCCATGCACGACGACGATCCGGACGACCTGGTCCACAACTTGTTCGCGGAGAAGGCCTGGGGCGGTACTTCGTTGGCGCGTCCGATCGCCGGGACGGCGGACTCGATCCGGGCTCTGACCCGGCCCCAGATCAACCGGTACTACCGTTCGCGCTACACCGCGCCCGCGATGACGGTCGCAGTTGCGGGCAACATCGTGCACCGCGACGTCGTACGGCTGGTCCGCAAGGCCTTCTCCCGCAACCACTTCCTGGCCGATCACGACGCGCGGCCGCTGCCCCCGCGACTCGCCGAACGCCCCCGGGCGACCAAGGCCGGTGAGGCGCACACCACCCGCTCCTTCGAACAGGTCAACCTGGTCCTCGGCATGCGGGGTCTGACCCGGTCCGACCAGCGCCGCTACCCGCTCGGGGTGCTCAACTCGGCATTCGGTGGCGGGTCCTCCTCGCGGCTCTTCCAGGAGGTCCGGGAGCGCCGGGGTCTTGCGTACTCGGTCTACTCCTTCGCGACCAGCTACTCCGACGCCGGCATGGTCGGCGTTGCGGTCGGTTCCCTGCCCAGCAAGTCCACCGAGGTCCTCGAGGTCGTTCGTGCGGAGCTCGGCCGGATGGTTGCGTCCGGGCTGACCCAGGAGGAGCTCGACCGCGGTCGCGGCCAGATGCGAGGCGGCATGGTGCTCAGCCTCGAGGACACCGGCTCCCGGATGACCCGGCTCGGCGAGGTCGAGCTGTTCCAGGAGCGGATGCTCTCCCTCGACGAGGTCCTCGCCCGTCTCGACCAGGTCACCCTGGAGGACGTTCACGAGCTCGCCACGGACCTGTTCCAGCGCCCGGAGACGCTCGCCGTCGTGGGCCCGGGTCTCGGCTGACGCCTAGGTCCGGAGCGCACCCGGCGGTGGCCACTAGGCTTGCCGGGTGAGTGAAGAGCAGACTCGAACGTTGAAGGTCGCTGTCCTCGGCGCACGCGGCAAGGTCGGACGCGAGGTCTGCGCCGGCGTACAGGCCTCCCCGGACCTGGACCTGGTAGCCCAGCTCGATCTCGGAGACAGCTTGCAGGGACTCGTCGACGCCGGCGCCCGGGCGATCGTCGACTTCACCCACCCCGACGCCGTGATGGAGAACCTGCGGTTCTGCATCGAGCACGGGATCCACGCCGTGGTCGGAACCACTGGCTTCGACGACGACCGCCTCGCGGAGCTGCGCGACCTGCTCGGCGAGTCTCCGAGCAGCGGCGTCCTGATCGCCCCCAACTTCTCCATCGGGGCCATCCTGATGATGCGTTTCTCCGCCCAGGCCGCCCGCTACTTCGAGTCGGTCGAGATCGTCGAGCTTCACCACCCGGACAAGGCGGATGCCCCCTCCGGTACCGCCCGTCGTACGGCGCAGCTGATCGCGACGGCGCGACGTGACGCCGGCCTCGGCGCCCCGCCGGACGCGACCTCGACCGGGATCGAGGGCGCCCGCGGAGCCGACGTCGACGGGATCCGGGTGCACGCGCTTCGGGTCCGTGGACTGGTTGCTCACCAGGAAGTCGTCCTCGGCGGCCCGGGGGAGACCCTGACCATCCGGCACGACTCGCTGGACCGGATATCCTTCATCCCCGGCGTGCTGCTCGGGCTGCGGCGAATCAGCGGGGCACCGGGCCTCACCGTCGGCTTGGAGCACTTCCTCGACCTGCCCTAGCGGCGACGCGGGATCAATGACGCTGAGTCGTTCGTGCTCCCCTTGCCCGGCGATCACGACCCCCGGTTGCAGCGAGCGTGGGACGGCTCAACCCAGGTCCGTGTGCAGCCGGACCTGCTTGACGGTGACCGTGCCGTCACCGGTGAGATCGAGGGTCCGGTGCGCGCCGTCCGGGCCCCAGCCGGCTGCGGTCAGGAACATCCGGGTGCTGTCGTCACCGGCGCCGACCCAGGTCACCGCGCGGGTGAACCGGTCGGCCTTCAGGGTGTCCACACAGGCCTGCATCAGCCGGGAGCCATGACCGGCGCTGCGCTTGTGGGGATCGATGGTCAGATCAGTGATCTCCCCGTCGGCGACAGGTTCGCTGTCCGGGTCGCCGGCCGGACCGGTGATCGCAAACCCGGTCACCAAGTTGCGTTCCAGAGCGATCAGCACGCGGTTGCGGGCATCAGTGGGGCGGGCCAGGGAGGCGCTCCACCCTTCGGCGATCTGCTCGCGGTCCAACGACTCCAGCACCTCGGCCGGGAGCAGGTCCGCGTACGACGCCCGCCAGGCGCGGACCTGGACGGCGGCGATCGCCGGGGCATCGTCCGACCAGGCGACCCGGCAGGAGACATCCGCGCTCATCGGGCACTCAGGGGGGCACTCAGGGGGGCACTCACGCGCTCCATCCAAGCAGGTGCCTAGAGCGGCTGATCCTCCAGCAGGTCCATCCGGGTCTCGGTGCCGCAGAGGAGGATCCCCGCCATCATGCTGATGCCGAAGGCGACGAGGGCCGCGGGCCACCAGCCGGCTTTGACCTCGTCATGGAAAAGGGCGATCCCGACGATCGCAGGGATCGCCGTCTGAAGCAGGATCTGCGGGGCGGTGGCGGCAGTGACCGAGGCGCGGTTCAGGGAGAGGGAGTAGAGCACGAAGCCGAGGGACCCGAACAGCCCGATGGAGAGCGCGGTGGCCAGCGTGTTCAGGTCCCAGGAGAAGTCGACCAGCGCCCGGGTCGCGATCGGCGTACAGCCGTAGGCCACGCCTGCGAGGGTGCCGAGGACCACGCCGCTGATGGCGTGCTCCCAGCGCCAGGTGAGCCAGCCGACGAAAGTGGTCAACGCCAGCAGGGCGTAGAGCGCGATCGTGCTCCCGTCGGAGAACGTGGTGCGGCCGACGTCGCCAGCTGCGAGCGCGAGTACGCCGAGACCAGCCACCATCGCCACCACGGCCAGCCAGTGCTCGGCGCGCAACGGCTCGCCCATCACGAAGGAGGCGATCAGGGCGGTCACCACCAGGGACGCACCGACTCCTACCTGGGCAAGGTAGAGCGGGAGCTCGGCGATCGCGATCAGGTGCAGCAGCCAGCCGACCAGGTAACCGACCAGGACGCCGACCATCATGACCGAGCGCAGGCCGTGCTTGCGGATGACGGACGCCTGAAACGCAGCGATCGCACCGAAGAGTGCGGCAGCCAGCAGGGCTGCGGTCATTCCCAGAACCACTCCCGGAGTCTGACACGGACCAGGGACCAAAAAGAGAGACCTGGGCAACGGCGAGTCCGCGAACTGCAAGTCAGCGACGGTAAGTTGGCCCCATGCAGAGCTACCTCGACCTCGTCCAGCGCATCCTTGACGAGGGGGTCGAGAAGTCCGACCGCACCGGCACCGGCACGCTTTCCGTCTTCGGTCACCAGTTGCGGTTCGACCTCGCGGACGGTTTTCCGCTGGTCACCACCAAGAAGATCCACACCCGCTCCGTCTTCGCCGAGCTGCTCTGGTTCCTGCGTGGCGACACCAACGTGAAGTGGCTCCAGGACCGCGGCGTGTCGATCTGGGACGAGTGGGCCGACGAGAACGGCGACCTCGGACCGGTCTACGGCTACCAGTGGCGGTCCTGGCCGACCCCCGATGGCCGGCACGTCGACCAGATCGCCCAGGTGGTCGAGCAGATCCGGAACAACCCGGACTCCCGTCGGCACATCGTCTCGGCATGGAACGTCGCGGACATCCCCGCAATGGCCCTGGCCCCGTGCCACACGATGTTCCAGTTCTACGTAGCCGACGGGAAGCTCTCCTGCCAGCTGTACCAGCGCTCTGCGGACGTCTTCCTCGGGGTTCCGTTCAACATCGCGTCGTACGCACTGCTGACCCAGATGGTGGCGCAAGTGTGCGACCTGGAGGTCGGCGACTTCGTGCACACCCTGGGCGACGCCCACCTCTATACCAACCACCTCGAGCAGGCGCGGCTCCAGCTCACCCGAGAGCTGCGACCCCTGCCGACCCTGCACCTGGACCCGTCGGTGAGGGCGCTGGACGCCTTCGACCTCGAGCACATCACCATCGAGGGATACGACCCGCACCCGGGGATCAAGGCGCCGATCGCCGTATGAGGCGGGTGTCCCTAGTCGCGGCTGTCGCCGAGAACGGTGTGATCGGAGCGGATGGCGACATCCCGTGGCGGATCCCGGAGGATTTCGCGCATTTCAAGGCACTCACCCTCGGCCACGTCTTGGTGATGGGGCGGGCGACGTACGAGTCGATCGGACGGCCGCTGCCGGGCCGGACCACGATCGTGCTCACCCGGGATCCCACCTGGTCGGCCGGGGGAGTCCTGGTGGCGGCTGACCTGGCGACCGCCTTGCACCTGGCCGAGGGGATCGACGACGACGTCTTCGTGGTCGGGGGGGCAAGCGTCTACGCGGAGGCGCTCGCGGTCGCCGACGCCCAGGTGCTGACCGAGGTGCACCTGGCCCCCGAGGGCGACACCCGCTACCCGGAGTTCGACCAGCTCACCTGGGTCGAAGCGCGGCGTGAGCCACACCTGGACGCCGAGGTCCCGCACGAGTTCGTCTGGTACGAGCGGGTCTAGTACCCCGGTCCTACCCGGCGACCTGAGCCAACGACCCGGTTGCGATCTGCTCGAAGACGGCTCGGTCAGCAGCGAAGTCGGAGTCCTGGATCGGCCAGTGGATGACGATTTCGTCGAAGCCGAGCGCCACGTGCCGTCCGGCGAAGTCGACGAACCTCTCGAACGACTGGAGAGGCTCGTTCGCTTCGGGGGTGAAACCGGTGAGCAGGATCTTGCGAATCGAGGCCGGATCGCGATCGACCGTCGCGCACGCCGACTCCAGGCGCCGTACCTGAGCGGCCAGGGCTGCGTCGGACTCGGCGGCACTCCCGGCCTCGAACAACGTCGGGTCACCCGTACTGACCCAGGCCTCGCCGTACCGGGCTGCGAGCTTGAGTCCCCGCGTCCCGGTGGCAGCAACGGCGAACGGTATCCGTGGCAGCTGGACGCACCCGGGGATGTTCCGGGCCTCGTGCGCGGAGTAGAACTCCCCGGCCTCGGTGACGTCGGGCTCGACCAGCAGGCGGTCGAGCAGCCCGACAAACTCGGCGAATCGGTCGGCTCGCTCCTTCGGCGACCAGGGCTGCTGGCCCAGTGCGGTGGCGTCGAAGCCGGTGCCGCCCGAGCCGATACCGAGGGTCACCCGTCCCTCGGAGAGATCGTCGAGCGTGATCAGATCCTTGGCCAGGGTCACCGGGTGCCGGAAGTTGGGAGAGGTGACCAGGGTGCCGAGACGGATCCGGTCGGTGTCCCCGGCAGCGGCCGTGAGGGTCGGCAGCGCCCCGAACCAAGGGCCGTCGCGGAAGGTCCGCCAGGACAGGTGGTCGTAGGTGTACGCCGCGTGGAACCCGAGTTCCTCGGCTGCGACCCAGGACTCCCGAGCCCCGTCGTTCCAACGTTGGTAGGGGAGGATGACGGTGCTCAGGACCGGGACGCGAGCGTTCATGCCCCGAGACTACGAGCCTGGACGCGCCGACTGGTCAGCCCTCAGTGCTCAGGACGCCTTGTCGGCCGCCAGCTCAAGCAGGTTGACCACGAGCGCCTTCACCCGGGCACCGGAGAGCCCCGATCCCTGGGCGAGGGTGACCTGGATCAGCCGGTCGCCGACCCGCACCGCCCCAGCGCCCTGGATGGCTTCGCCGCCGAACTGGGTCCCGGTCACCACGAAGGCAGCGGTTCCGATCCCGCGGAGGTCCTGCGGTTCACCCTCGACCGATGCCGTGGCGTTGCTCTTGGCACCGCTCATCCCGCCAGGAGTCCGGGCGAACGACGCCTCCACGAAGGTCGCCGACGGTGCCGCGCTGTCGCCCTGGCGGAACTCGCACCCGGCCGGGGCCAGTCCCGCGCCCGTCACGTTGCCGCCGAGCGCCGCTGCAACGTCCGTAGCGTCCAGGTCGCTGCAGATGCCGCCGCCGGCAGTCGCCGGCGCGTCGTCCTCCTCGCCGTCGCCGCTGCCAGCGGGGAGCGAGCTCGATTCCTTGCTCGGTTCTGGCTGCGTCTGCGGGGTGGTGGGGCGCGGCGTCGGAGTAGCTGCTGGGCTCGTCTCAGTCGTCGCGGGAATGCTCGCCGATGTCGTCGGCTCGTCATCCTCGGTAAGGCTGCAGCCGGCGGTCACGCCGCCCAGCAGAGCGAGCACAAGCGCGGATCCGGTCAGCGCACGGGTTGAGCCCAAGGTCCTCACCCGGGCGAAGGTACCCGGCAGCAGGCGCTTCGGCCGGGTCAGCGGGCGGTGTGTCGGGCGCTTCCCGGGATCCCTGCGCGTGCCCACGAGGGGAATCGCGGGAGACCTCGAAGACCAGGAGCACTAACCTAAGGCTCATGAGTCTGCCTGCTGCTCCGTTCGGTCGTGTGCTCACCGCGATGGTGACGCCGTTCAAGGACGACGGATCCCTCGACCTCGACGGTGTCGCCCGGGTCGCCGACTATCTCGTGTCGAACGGCAACGACGGCATCGTCGTTAGCGGGACGACCGGGGAAGCGCCCACCACGTCGGTCGCCGAGGACGGCGAGATCCTGCGAGCTGTGGTCGACGCGGTCGGGGAGCGAGCCACGATCCTGGCCGGCGTGGGTACCAACCACACCGAGCACTCGATCGAGCTGAACGAGCAGGCGCAGAAGGCGGGCGCTGACGGCGTACTGCTGGTCTCGCCGTACTACAACAAGCCGACCCAAGCGGGGATGGCGGCGCACTTCGAGGCCGTCGCTGCCGCGAGCGAGCTGCCGATCATGCTCTACGACATCCCGGGACGCACCGGCGTGACCATTGCCCCGGAGACCTACGCGAGGGTGGCCAGCAACGAGAAGTTCGTAGCGGTCAAGGACGCTGTCGGCGACCTCTTCCGCGGTACCCGGATCATGGCCGACACCGGCCTCGCCTTCTACTCCGGGGACGATGTCCTCAACCTCGGCTGGCTCACCCACGGCGGCGCCGGTGTGGTCTCGGTCGTCGGTCACGTCGCTGGCCGTCAGTACGCCGAGATGGTGGCCGCCGTCGACCGGGGAGAGCTCTCCGCGGCCCTCGCCATCTACACCGACCTGATCCCGGTGGTCGAGGCGATCATGGGCCACGCGCCCGGAGTGATGACCGCCAAGGCCGCGCTCCAGCTGATGGGTGTGCTCGACAACCGCACCGTGCGCCTGCCGCTGGTCGAGGCCGACAACGACCTCGTCGGGCTGGTCCACGAAGCGCTGGCCTCGGCCGCCCTGCTGCCGGAGGCGGGCGCATGATCAACCCGCACCCGGAGCTGTCCGCACCCGGCGCGCTGCCTGCCGGCGGCCTGAGAGTGATCGCTCTCGGCGGTCTTGGCGAGGTCGGCCGCAACATGACCGTCTTCGAGTACGACGGCCGTCTCCTGATCGTCGACTGCGGCGTTCTCTTCCCGGAGGAGAACCACCCCGGCGTCGACCTGATCCTTCCCGACTTCGACGCGATCAGGGACCGTCTCGACTGCGTCGACGCCCTGGTCCTCACCCACGGGCACGAGGACCACATCGGCGCCACGCCGTACCTCCTGCGCGAACGCCACGACATCCCGCTGGTCGGCTCGCAACTGACGTTGGCGCTCCTGGACTCCAAGCTGCGCGAGCACCGGATCAAGGACACCGTCCGGCACATCGTGGCCGAGGGCGAGACGATCAGCTTCGGGCCCTTCGACCTCGAGTTCGTCGCGGTCAACCACTCGATCCCGGACGCCCTCGCGGTGGCGATCCGTACCGGGGCCGGCCTGGTCCTGCACACCGGCGACTTCAAGATGGACCAGCTCCCACTGGACGGCCGGATCACCGATCTGCGTGCCTTCGCCCGACTGGGCGAGGAGGGTGTGGACCTGTTCCTCACCGATTCCACCAATGCCGAGGTCCCCGGATTCACCACAGCGGAGAAGGACATCGCGCCGGTGCTGGACCGGGTCTTCCACACCAGTGCGGATCAGCGCATCATCGTGGCCTGCTTCGCCTCGCACGTGCACCGGGTCCAGCAGATTCTTGACGCCGCGCACGAGCACGGCCGCAAGGTTGCCTACGTCGGTCGCTCGATGGTGCGCAACATGGCGATCGCGCGCGATCTCGGCTACCTGAAGGTTCCGGCAGGGCTGCTGGTCGACCCCAAGGAGCTCGCCAACCTCCCGGCCGGCAAGGTCGTGATGATCTCCACGGGTTCGCAGGGCGAGCCCTTATCGGCGCTGAGCAGGATCGCCCAGCGCAACCACAACTTCGTGTCCATCGAGCCGGGCGACTGCGTCGTGCTTGCCTCGTCCTTGATCCCCGGCAACGAGAACGCGGTCTACCGGGTGATCAACGGCCTGACGGCTCTGGGGGCGAACGTCGTCCACAAGGGCAACGCGCTGGTGCACGTCTCCGGGCACGCGAGCGCGGGCGAGCTGCTCTACTGCTACAACATCGTGAAGCCGCGGAACGTGATGCCGGTCCACGGCGAGATCCGGCACATGCACGCGAACGCCCAGCTGGCCCTGCTGACGGGGCTGGCCCCTGATCGGGTGGTCGTGGCGCAGGACGGTTTCGTCGTCGACCTCGTCGACGGCATGGCGTCGATCACCGGGAAGGTCGATTGTGGCTACGTCTTCGTGGACGGGAGCTCGATCGGCGACATCACCGAGAGCGACCTCAAGGACCGCCGGATCCTCGGCGAAGAGGGCTTCATCTCGGTGATCGTGGTGCTCGACTCCCAGACCGGCAAGGTCGTCAGTGGTCCCGAGATCCACGCTCGCGGCTTCGCTGAGGACGACGTCATCTTCGACGAGATCAAGGGCCCGATCGTCGACGCGCTGGACAAGATCGTCGGCGAGGGCGTGACCGACCCGTACCAGCTGCAGCAGACCATTCGCCGGGTGGTTGGTCGCTGGGTGTCCGGCAAGCACCGCCGGCGCCCGATGATCATCCCGGTCGTCCTGGAGGCGTGAGATGGGTGTCCCGACCGCGGATGAGTTCATCAGCTACGAGCAGTGGGGGTTGGACTTCTTCTCCGAGGCAGTGAGTGAGGACCGGATCCTCGGCGCGGTGAACAACATCGCCGGGCAGCCGATCGACTTCGGTCCGATGGGGGTCGGGCCCGGCAAGATCGCCAAGGTCCGCGCGTACGGCGAGATCGGTGCCGCGACCGCCGTACGCCTTGACGGCCCGCAGATCGCCTACCGGGTCGAGCTCCCGGTCAGCCTGACCTTCGAGCTCAACCTCCAGGTGGAGACGCACACGTTCCGCGCCGAGTTGCTGGTCCCGTTGACCCTGACCGCTCGCGCGGTCGAAGGCGTGCGGATCTTCATCACCATCGATCCGCCGCGCAGCTCCGACATCGGAGTCCGGGTGAAGGCCGAAGGGATCCGCGCCTCGATCATGCAGCGGGTCGCGAACGTCGAGGGCGAGCTCCAGCGGTTCGTTGCCAAGTACGTCGCCCGGGAGACCTCGAAGCCGCACATCGAGGAGGCCCGGTTGATCGACGTCTCCAGTGCCATCGACAAGGCCTGGGGCTCGATCGCACCCAAGCCCGCCAAGACCACCGTCACTGACGACTTCGCCCAGGCGCTCGAGCAGGAGATCCGGGAGAACGAGGAGACGTTCCTCGAGATGTAGCCCTGGCGAGGTGGGGCCCTCAGCCGCCCAGCCCGAGCCGCTTCATCAGCTCCTCGGTGGCGGCCTCGTCCACGTCGCACCGGTACGGCGCCGCCTTCTGCGCCAGCACTTCGGGCTCCGGGAACTCGTCGAGCTCGCTGAGCCAGCGGAAGAACTGCTCCAGGCCTGCGGGAGAGATCAGCTCGAGCACGGTTGCCGACTCGTCGCCGGCATTCCAGAAGGTGTGCCACTGCCCTCGCGGCTTGAACAGCAGGTCGCCGGGTCCGGCGATCGCCTCCTCGCCGCCCAGCACCGCGCCGATCCGGCCGCTCAGGACGTAGGTGTACTCGTCTTCGAGGTGGTGCCGGTGCATCGGAGCAGCCAAGGCGCGTGGTGCGAACAGGTGCTGCACCAGGGCGAACCGCTCCCCGGTTTCGGAACCGTCGATCATGAAGCGATCGGTCACCTGGCCGGGACCGGGCTCGACGAGTCCGTCCGAGGGACGCAGGAGTCGGACCGGGGCGCTGTCGCTAGGCGGGTGTTCGCTCATGCCTCGACGCTAGGACCGGTGCTGGGTCGACGGGAATACCAGAAACGCGGGGGTTCGCAGGAGGCGGCGGCGGAACTAGCGTGGAGGGATGGACCGACGGGCGGAACGGGCGCAGGCGAGGATCGCCGAGCTCGCGCACCGACAGAGCGACCTCGCGACGTTCTGGAACGAGGCGTCGGAGGTCCTGAGTGACGCTGTGCCGCACTACTGGGTGCCGTGCTGGTACACCCTCGACCCGGCTTCCTACCTAATCACCAGCCACTTCCACGAGGGCCTCCTGGAGTACCCCGACGAGTGGCTCCAGTCGGAGTACCTCGAGGACGACGTGAACCAGATTCGGGACGTCGTCAGCTCGGATGCAGGCATCAGCACGCTCCATGACCTCACCGGCGGCGACCCCTCCGGAACGCCGCGGTGGCAGGCGAACATCGAGCTGGGTGGCGATCAGGAGCTGCTGCTGCGACTGCGCACCGGATCAGGGGAGACCTGGGGTGCTCTCGGGCTCTATCGGGAGACCGGCCGTCCCCTGTTCGACGAGGGCGAGAAGCGCTTCCTGACCGAGGTGAGCACCGCGCTCGCCGAGGGGGCGCGGCGTGCGTTGGTCTACGGCGAGGCGACCGAGCCCGACTGGCCGGACGGTCCGGGTCTGGTGATGATCGGCGCGGACGGCGAGGTCGAGTCGATGACCGAGGCGGGACGGGCGCGTCTGACGGCGCTTGCTGGCGGCGACCTCGGCGCTGGTACTCCGATGGCGGTGCTCGCCGTGGCGCGCGCAGCCGCCGCCGGGGAACGTGCCGAGACCAGGGTCCGAGTACCGAACGGACCCTGGTTGACGCTCTCGGCAGCGCGAATGCTCGGTGAGCAGCGCGTGGCGGTCCTCGTCGAGCGGGCCCGCCCGGCGCGGATCTTCGACCTGGTGATGTCGGCCAACGCGCTGACCGAACGCGAGCGCGATGTGGTCGGGCTGGTGCTCACGGGGGCAAGCACGCCTGGCATCGCGAGCGCACTCGCGTTGACGCCGTACTCGGTTCAGGAGCATCTGAAGTCGGTCTTCGACAAGATGGGCGTCCGTAGTCGTCGTGAGTTGGTCGCCCAGGCGTTCTTCACCCACTACGCGCCGCGGTTCCGCGACAACGAACGGCGGACCGAGGCAGGTCAGCCGATGCGCGGGAACCCGGCGATGGTGCGCGCTTGAGTACGCCGTTCCGAGATGCGCGGCCGTCTACCGGCTGGGACGCGGGGGCGACAACCCCGCGTGACAGCGGAGCGGGCCCGCAAGTTTGTCGGCAGTTCCTGTATCAACCAGCAGTTGACGACCCTCCTACCCGCATGAGCACCTTGCACTCCTACGCCGAGACCGCGATCCGCCGCGACCTGACCCGTGCCCGGGTCCTGCTTGCTGATCGGGCCCGGATCGGTCCGGAACGGCGTCGTGCTGTGGTCGACCACCTGATCTGGCTGGGCACCTTGGCGCAGCCCGGTACTGCGATCAGCCCGGCGGTCGCCCAGCTGCGCGACTGCGCCATCGCCTTCGGTCGGGAAGGGATGGGTCAGGAGCGGCTTGAGCTGGTGGCGGCGATCGAGGTCCTGCTCAGGGCGACCCGCGCCGCCGGGACCTGGACCTCCCCGGACGCGCTCCGCGTGGCCGGGGAGAACCTGCCGTGGCTGCTCGATGCGGTCACCGGACGCGGGGGACCGGGGTTGGTGCTTCCGCAGCCGGAGTGCCGGGAGAGCGCCGTACGGCGGGTCTCGGAGTACCGCCGCAAGCGCACGCTGCTCTGGGGTCCGATCGCGCTCACGCCGCCGCGGTTGCTCGAAGAGCCCGTCCGCTGCTGATCCAACGCTGGGGCTGTCGCGATCGGCGGCGGAGGAGCAGAGTGGGTTCATGGACGTTTCAGCTCTTCTCGTCGACTCCGCCGGTCGAGTCAGTGAACAGGTTCCCGAGGTGGTCGGCGGCCTCGAGGGCGACGACCTCGCCTGGCAGCCCGAGCCCGGGGCGAACTCGATCGCGTGGCTCGTGTGGCACCTGACCCGGGTCGCCGACGAGTACTCGGCCGAATACGTCGGCTCCGCCCCGCGTTGGACCGCCGAGGGCTGGTTCGAGCGCTTCGCCCTGCCCTTCGGTCCTGAGGCGCACGGGTACGGACAGTCAGCCGACGAGGTCGCCCAGGTGCGGGTGAGCGCCGAGCTGCTCACCGGCTATCACGCCGCAGTGGCACCGGTGCTGGCCGGACTGCTCGGCTCCCTGGACCAGGAGGCGCTCGACCGGGTCGTCGACGAGAACTGGGACCCGCGGGTCACCCTCGGGGTCCGGCTCGTCAGCATCGTCGACGACATGGTCCAGCACATCGGCCAGGCGGCGTACGTCCGGGGCATGCTCGACCGGCGCTGAAACCGGGCGAAACCCTCCCACACCTTGGTGCCCGCGACACGGCGTGGGACGCGTGGGACGGATGTGGTTTCACGTACATTGCCGACCATGGCGACCCGTACGTCTTCCCCGCCGGCGTCGCGCAGTAGGAGCACCGCAAAGGGTGCTTCGACTTCGCGGTCCCGGCCGTCCGGTAGCCAGGGCAAGCGCAAACCTGCAGCACGGAAGTCAGCCGCTTCGAAGTCGAAGCGACCGGCCCCGCGTGCAGTCCGCAACGGCCCTGGTCCCGTTTCGCGTGCCTTCGGTGTGCTCGGTCACGGCGTCGCTGCCGTGTGGCTCGGCGTCGCCGGCGGGATCGGCTCTGGTGCGCGCCGGATCGGTCAGGGTGCTCGAGATCTCGAGCCTGAGCACCGGCGAGACGGCGCCGGCCTGTTCCTGGTAGCGCTTTCGGTCGTGGTGGCCGCGTCGGTCTGGTGGCAGCTCCCGGGTTCGGTCTTCGCCGGCACCCGGGCAGCCGTGGCCGGCTCGGTAGGCCTGCTGGCGTGGTTCGTCCCGCTGATTCTTTGCTACATCGCCTGGCGCAACATGCGCGACCCGGAGGCCAACGGTCCCGCCGGACGCCAGATCGTGGGTTGGGGTGCGCTGCTCTTCGGCATCCTCGGCGTCGTCCACATCGCCAACGGCTCCCCGAAGCCCGAGCTCGGCGACACCACCGACCTCCAGCAGGCAGGCGGGGCCCTGGGCTTCGTCGTCGCCAAGCTGCTCACCGACCTCTTGCACACGCCGTACGTCGTGGTGCCGTTGCTGCTCCTGCTCGCGGTTTTCGGGGTCCTCGTCGTCACCGCGACCCCGGTCTACCAGGTGCCCGTCCGGCTGCGGAACCTCCGTGACCGGGTGCTCGGTCGGGTCGTTACCGACGAGCTCGAGGACGAGGAGTCGACCGTCGCGGTCAAGCGGAGCCGTCGTCGCCAGAAGTTCACGGACGACACGATCGACCCGGAGATGGGCGATGCGCCGTACGACTCGCCTGTCCTCGAGGGTGGTGCCAACCCGAGCGAGCTCGGCGGCAAGCGCGGCCGGAATGCCCTGGCGCAGCCCGACGCGGAGGAGAAGGGCGAGCTCGAGCCGCCCCCGCACACCCCGCTGCCGGTCCGGGTCGAGCAGCTGAGCTTGTCCGGCGACATCACCTACACGCTGCCCGAGAGCGACATCCTCAAGCCGGGTAGCACGCACAAGACCCGTACGCCGGCCTCCGACGCCGTTGTCCAGCGCCTGACGGGGGTGTTCGAGGAGTTCGACATCGACGCCACCGTCACCGGCTACACCCGGGGTCCGACGGTCACCCGGTACGTCGTCGAGCTGGGTCCGGCGGTCAAGGTCGAGAAGATCACCAACATCGCGAAGAACATCTCCTACGCGGTCGCCTCGGCAGACGTGCGGATCCTGTCCCCGATCCCCGGCAAGTCCGCGGTCGGGATCGAGATACCCAACGTCGACAAGGAGATCGTCTCCCTCGGTGACGTGCTTCGCTCCAACACCGCACGGGGCGACCACCACCCGATGGTGGCCGGGCTCGGCAAGGACGTCGAGGGCGGCTTCGTGGTGGCCAACCTTGCGAAGATGCCGCACCTGCTCGTCGCCGGCGCGACCGGGTCGGGCAAGTCGAGCTTCATCAACTCGATGATCACCTCGATCCTGATGCGGTCCACCCCCGATGAGGTGCGGATGATCATGGTCGACCCGAAGCGGGTCGAGCTGAATGCCTACGAGGGCGTGCCGCACCTGATCACGCCGATCATCACCAGTCCGAAGAAGGCCTCCGAAGCGCTGCAGTGGGTCGTCCGCGAGATGGACATGCGGTACGACGATCTGGCCAACTTCGGCTTCCGCCACATCGACGACTTCAACAAAGCCGTCCGGGCCGGGAAGGTTCAGGTGCCCACCGGCAGCGAGCGCAAGCTCACGCCGTACCCGTACCTGCTGATCATCGTCGACGAGCTCGCGGACCTGATGATGGTCGCGCCCCGCGACGTCGAGGACGCGATCGTCCGGATCACTCAGCTAGCCCGCGCCGCCGGTATCCACCTGGTGCTCGCCACCCAGCGGCCGTCGGTCGACGTGGTCACCGGTCTGATCAAGGCGAACGTGCCGTCGCGGCTCGCGTTCGCGACCTCCAGCCTGGCCGACAGCCGGGTCATCCTCGACCAGCCCGGCGCCGAGAAACTCGTGGGCCAGGGTGACGGGCTGTTCCTGCCGATGGGTGCCTCGAAGGCGGCCCGGATCCAGGGCAGCTGGGTGACCGAGGCCGAGATCCACCAGGTCGTCCGGAAGTGCAAGGAGCAGCTCCAGCCGACGTACCGCGAGGACGTCACTGCCCCGGCTGCCTCCAGGCGTGAGCTCGACGACGACATCGGCGACGACCTCGACCTGGTGATCCAGGCAGTCGAGCTGGTCGTGTCCACCCAGTTCGGGTCCACCTCGATGCTGCAGCGCAAGCTACGGGTCGGTTTCGCCAAAGCCGGCCGTCTGATGGACATCCTTGAAAGCCGGGGCGTGGTAGGTCCCAGCGAGGGTTCGAAGGCCCGGGACGTGCTGATCAAACCTGATGACCTCGACGGGGTCATCGCAACACTGCAGGGGGAGTGATGAGCCTAGGAGTCGACACCGAGCTGCGGCCCGATCCGGAGGCCGATGCGGTCGCCGAGGTCGTCATTCGCCGTAGCGTCATGCTCAGCGGCGTGGTCGGCGGTCTCTCGATGCTGCTCGGCATCGCCTACCTCCTGCGCGCCTCGTCGGGCTACGAGTCCGTCCTCGGGGTCGTCCTGATCGCCTTGGCTGGGTTGCACCTGCCGGCGCTCGCCTCCGCTCGGGTGCCGGTCGTCGTCGCCGACCACCACGGAATCCGCTTCCGGGTCGGGATGTCCTGGCGTGGTCTGCCGTGGAGCGACGTACGCCAAGTCGTCGTCGAGTACGCCGACTCGCCGCTGGGCGAAGGCCGGATGGTGGTCGTCCCGCGCGAGGCCGACTTGGCCCTGGACTGCCCGGGCCAGCTTGACCGGCTGCACCTGCGATGGAACCAGCTCTGGTACGGCGCGCCGCTGAGTGTTCCGCTCGGGATGACTACTGCAGTCGACGCCCCCGATCTGGCCATCGAGCTCAGGGCGCTTGCCGGCGGTCGTGCCGAGGTCGTCAACCTGCGGGGTCGCGATCTCGCCCGGCTCGACGATGTGCCGGCCCGTCACCGCGGCCCGGCGCACGAGTCCGAGCCCGAGTTCGAGTTCGAGTCCGTTGCTGTCGCGATCGCTGCGGCGGGCCTGAAGCATCGGGACGTCTCCGACCCCGAGTTCGACCCCGAGTTCGACCCCGAGCTTGACCCCGTGCCAGTCGAGGTGTTCGTCCTGGAGGAGACGCCCGAGCCCGAGCCCGAGCACGAGCCCGAGCCCGAGCCGGTTGCGGTCGAGGAGCCGACCCCGGTGGTCGCCCCGGAGCCGGTCGCGGCACTTCGCGACCTGCACCAGCCGACCCGCGTCGACGTCCGCCTGGACCCGCCGGCGATTCCCGAGCAGCGCGAGGGCCGGCCCGCACAGGAGACCTGGGACTACCACGATCCTGCCGAGGTCGTGGTGGACACCACCTGGACCGCGCCGACGCCGGACCCGATCATCGGCACCAAGATCCTGCACGCCCGCGAGATGCTCGACATGAGCATCGACGAGCTCAGCCAGCGCACCCGGATCCGCCCGCACGTCCTCGAAGCGATCGAGGTCGACGACTTCGGGCCCTGCGGCGGCGACTTCTACGCGCGCGGACACCTGACCGCCATCGCGCGAACTCTCGGGCTCACGCTGGACACGCTGTTGAAGGTGTACGACGAGCGCTACGCGCAGGCGCCGATCAACGCCCGTCGAGTCTTCGAGGCCGAGCTCTCCAGCGGCCTCTCGGGCGGCATGCGGGCGACTCTGGGCGGCCCCCGGTGGAGCCTGCTGATCGGTTCCGTGCTGTCGCTGACGATGATCTGGGGACTCGCCCGGCTGCTCCAGGGCGATCCGGCAGAACTGACCGTTGCCCCGGACCCGAGCAGCCAGAGCGCTGGTCTGGCCGCGAACCGGAAGCCGATCACCTCGCCGCTGATGAGGACGACCCCGATGACCGTGACGGCGTCGCACGCCGCCACCAAGGTCGTCGTACGGGACCGGACCGGTCGGGTGCTCTGGTCCGGCGACCTGGCGATTGGCAGCAAGCGGAAGATCGTCGGCCTGGCGCCGTTCAAGGTGACCGCGGAGAACGCCGGCGCCGTCGAGGTCACGGTGAAGGGCGAGCCGCTCGGCACCATCGGCACCGCGGGGGAGAAGGACACCAAGCAGTTCGGCTGACCCGTGGACTACGTCATACTTCTCGGGATATGACTTCCTCCCCTCAGCACACGGTCGCGATGGTGACCCTCGGCTGCGCACGAAACGAGGTCGACTCCGAGGAGCTCGCCGGACAGCTCGAGGCCGGCGGCTTCCTCCTCGTCGACGACCCGGCCGATGCCGAGACCGTCGTGGTCAACACCTGCGGCTTCGTCGAGGCGGCGAAAAAGGACTCGGTCGACACGCTGCTCGCGGCCGCGGACCTCAAGGAGGACGGCACCACCCGCTCGGTGGTCGCGGTCGGTTGTCTCGCCGAGCGGTACGGCGACGAACTCGCGACCTCGCTGCCCGAGGCCGACGCCGTCCTCGGTTTCGATGCCTATCCCGACATCGCCGCCCGGCTGCGCTCGATCCTGGCCGGCGAGAAGCAGCACGCGCACACTCCGGCTGACCGTCGAAAGCTGTTGCCGATCAGCCCGACCCAGCGCATCGACGTGGACGTGGTCGTACCGGGCCACAGCTTCGAGACCGCGACCGAGGTCGGTGACATCGGGCTGGGCGCACCGTCGACCGGGCCCCGCGCCGTACGGCGACGCCTCGACGGCGGCCCGATGGCGCCGCTGAAACTCGCCTCGGGCTGTGACCGGCGCTGCGCCTTCTGCGCGATCCCGAGCTTCCGTGGCTCGTTCGTCTCGCGCCGGCCCGCCGATGTCCTTGCCGAGGCCCGCTGGCTCGGCGAGCAGGGCGTCAAGGAGCTCTTTTTAGTCTCGGAGAACTCCACGTCCTACGGCAAGGACCTCGGCGACATCCGGCTGCTCGAGACGATGCTGCCCGTGCTGGCAGCGGTCGAGGGTGTCGAGCGGGTCCGGGTCTCCTACCTCCAGCCGGCCGAGACTCGCCCCGGCCTGGTCGCGGCGATTGCCTCGACTCCCGGGGTGGCCGACTACTTCGATCTCTCCTTCCAGCACGCCTCGGCCGTGGTACTCCGCTCGATGCGGAGGTTCGGCGACCCGGAGTCGTTCCTGACCTTGCTCGGTGAGGTACGCCGGCACGCGCCGCTGGCCGGTGTCCGATCGAACTTCATCGTCGGGTTCCCGGGGGAGACCGAGGACGACTTCGCGACGCTCTGTGACTTCGTCACCGAGGCCCGCCTGGACGCCATCGGTGTATTCGGTTACTCCGACGAGGACGGCACCGAGGCTGAGACGTATCCGGGCAAGCTCGACGAGGACGTGATCGAGGAGCGTCTGGAGCATCTCCGTGCTCTGGCAGACGAGCTCAGCGCGCAGCGGGCTGAGGAGCGGATCGGCGAAGAGGTCGTGGTCCTCGTCGAGAGCCTGACCGAGGACCCGGATGCGTACGGGACCGTCGCTGAGGGTCGTGCTGCGTGTCAGGGCCCGGAGGTCGACGGCTCCACCAGCCTGACCGGGCTGCCAGCCGGTGCCGGGGTGGGTGACATGATCGTCGCGACCGTGATCGGTACCGAGGGCGTCGACCTGGTCGCACGTCCCAGCTGATCCGGCACGACCGGTAGGCCGTAGAGCGAAGGGGAGCGATGACCGAGCAGCAGCCGAGCAACTGGAACGTCCCCAACGCCCTGACCACCCTGCGCATCGTGATGGTGCCGTTCTTCGGCTTCGCGCTCCTTCACGACGGCGGCGACGATGTCGGCTGGCGGTGGATCGCGTACGGTCTGTTCGTGGTCGCGATGATCACCGACAAGATCGACGGCGATATCGCCCGCAAGCACAACTTGGTCACGAATTTCGGCAAGATCGCCGACCCGATCGCGGACAAGGCAATCACCGGGATGGCCTTCATCGGCCTCTCGATCATCTACCCGGTGATGTGGTGGATAACAGTGCCGGTGCTGGTCCGCGAGTGGGCGGTCACGATTGCACGACTCTCGATCGCGCGACAGGTCGTGATGCCCGCGAAGCAGAGCGGCAAGGTCAAGACGATGGCGCAGGCGCTCGCGCTGGGGGGCCTCGTCGCCCCGTTCCACTACCTGGAGGGCAGCTGGGACGTGCCGGGGGAGATCGTGTGGTGGATTGCCATCGTGCTGATGGGTGTGGCTGTCGTGCTCACGATGACGTCCGGGTACGAGTTCGCCCGGGACGTCGTACGGCACCGACGCACGACCGACCAGCCTGCCTGAGCTCGCCCGGTCAGAGGTTGAAGCGGTAATGCCGCTGCTCGCGCTCGCGCTCGGCGATCGCGTGGTAGTACTCCGCGATCGGGTGCATCTCGTGGGCGTCGACATGCGCGGAGTCGAGCTCGACGATCCGCCCGTCGGGCGCCTCCAGAATCACCTTCCAGCTCCTCGAACCGGGCAGCCCGACCACCTGGATCACGTGGTCAGGGTCGTCGAGCCTGAAGATGAACAGCTCACCGTCCCGGCGCACCTTGAGGATCGTGCCCTTGAGGTCGGTGACCGTCACGCCCCTGGACATCAGAGTCACCCGGAAGACGACTGAGAGGAAGCCGCACGTCGAAAGGCCGATGATGGCGGCGGGCGCCTCGGTCATGATCGAGGCCACGAGGAACCCAGCGACACCGAGCAGGCTGACGGTCAGGAGCGCCCCGATCACGACCCGAGGGCGGCGGTGCTCGTTCCAGTGGGCCGAGTCCGGAACGGTGTCGGAGGCCGGCATGGGCGCATACGCGTGCAGGTTGTCGTGGGCGGGAGCTGCCTGGGCGGGCACGTACGGCGCCGCCCGGGTGACCGGGGCGACCTCGCTGCGGTCCATCCAGGAAGGGGTGGTGAAGTGCGAGTCCGACTCCGACTCCGGCTCCGCGAGCGGTGCGCGGGCCTCGGCGCGGCGCTGCTCGGCCCAACGCTCGGTGGTCTGAGCTCGGGCCGCCGCGTCCCCGGTATCGACGCTGGTGCCGGGTTCCGATCCCGGGATCGGGCCCATGTCGAACTCGCCCATGGATCGTCCTTCCTCAGGGAGTTGGTTTCCCTCCAGTCTCCGCCGTCCCTGCCCGGATGGCATCAGATCCTGGTCGGTACCGTTTGGATGGTCTGGACCGGGCGGAGGGCGACCGGACCGCCGTCCGGCTCGGTAGACCGGACCTGGTCGCCCTAGCCTGTCCTCATGGATGCCTCCGAGCTCGCGGCCCAGGTGCACCTGCGTCTCCTCGCCCGCGGTGAGACCGTCGGTTGCGCCGAATCCCTGACCGGGGGTGCCCTTGCCGACCTGCTGAGCGGGACGCCGGGGGCGTCGGCCACGTTCGTCGGTGCGGTCGTCAGCTACGCGACCGCGGTCAAGCGGGATGTCCTCGGCGTCACCGCCGCGCAAGTCGTCTCGGCGGACTGCGCCTCCCAGATGGCTCTCGGTGCACGGCGGCTGCTGGGGGTCGACTGGGCGCTCGCGACGACCGGGGTGGCCGGGCCGGAGAAGCAGGACGACAGGCCGGTCGGCACCGTCTACCTCGGACTGGCCGGCCCGAGCGGAGTCACGGTTCACCGGATCAAGCTGGCCGGGGAACGGACCGAGATCCGGGCAGGAGCGTGCTGGGCGGCTCTGGAGGCGTTGGCAGATGACCTCGGATGAGCTGATCGCGGTGGCCGACGGTCTGTACGCCGGCCCGATCGCCGGCTTCACGGCCTCCCGCGACGTCGCCGCGAAAGCGGTCGGGTCCAAGGAGTTGGCCGCGCGGATCAAGGCCCTCCGCAAGCCGTCGACCGCAGCCTGGGCCGTGAACCTGCTCGTACGCCGTGAGGCCGATCAGATTGACCAGGTGCTGGCGCTGGCCGAGTCGCTCCGCGTCGCGGCTGCCTCGATGGACGGTGAGGAGCTCCGCAGTCTCACCCGGCAGCGGCGGCAGCTGACTGCGGCATTGACCACCTCGGCCGGCCAGCTCGTCCGTGAGTACGACGTACGCCTAACCCCGGCGCTGGCCGACCAGGTCGAGGGAGTCCTGACCGCGGCGATGCTCGACCCGGTCGCCGCCGAGGTCGTCCGCTCCGGACTGCTGGTCACGGCGTTCACGTCCACCGGCGTCTCAGAGCTCGACGCCGGTGCGGTCTGCGCCGTACCGGAGAGCCTCGGGTACCGGGCCAACGCAACCGTGCGGCCGGCCCCGGTCCTGCACGTGGTTCCCGATGACGGGGTGCGTCTCGAAGCGGCCCGGGAGAAGGTCGACGCGGCCGTTCTCGACGTCGCCCGCGCCGTCGCGGAGCTGCAGCATCTGCGGTCCCGGACCGAGAAGCTCCAGGCCCGACGGTTGCAGCACCAGGGCGAGATCGATGAGCTCCGTCGCCGGCTGGCTGGTATCGAGGACGACCTTGACACCCTCGACGAGGAGATCGATGAAGTCGAGGATGAGATCGGCGACGCGGTCGAGGTGGTGGAGGAGTCCGAGTCCACCCTGGCCGCGGCTCGGCGCGAGCTGGAGCGGTTGAGTGACTGAAGCCGCTCAGGCCCAGTTCTTGCTGCGCTCCACGGCCTTGAGCCACAGCGCGTAGGCGGCCGCGGTCTTCTCAGCGGCTGCGGGGTTCGGCGTGAAGACCCGGTCCAGCTGCCAGGTGGCCCGGAGCGCGTCGGTGGACTCCCAGACGCCGGTACCTAGCCCGGCCATGAAGGCGGCGCCGAGTGCGGTCGTCTCGACGATCTTCGGGCGCTCGACCGGAACGCCGAGAAGGTCGGCCTGGAGCTGGCAGAGCAGATCGTTGGCAGCAGCGCCGCCATCGACGGCGAGCGTCGACAACCCCGTCCTGTCCGTCACGGTGTCGATCACGTCCCGGACCTCGTAGGTGATCGCCTCCAGCGTCGCGCGGACGATGTGTGCGCGGGTGGTGCCCCGGGTCAGGCCGAGGATCGCACCGCGGGCGTGCGGGTCCCAGTGTGGTGCGCCCAGGCCGGTGAGAGCGGGCACGAAGACGACGCCGTCCGTGGAGTCGACGGTGGCCGCGACAGCAGCCGTTTCGGCGGCCGTGCCGACGATCTGGAGGCCGTCGCGGAGCCACTGGATCGCGGCACCGGTGACGAAGATGGCACCCTCCAGGGCGTAGGTGATCACCCCGGACGGGTCCCGCCAGCCGGCCGTGGAGAGCAAACCGGCATCGGAGCGGACCACCTCGTGGCCGGTGTTGGTGAGGATGAACGACCCGGTGCCGTAGGTGCACTTGGAGTCGCCGACGTCGAAGCAGGTCTGGCCGAAGAGCGCGGACTGCTGGTCACCGGCGATACCGGCGATGGGCAGGTCGAGATCGAGGAAGCTGCGCGGGTCGGTGCGGGCGAGCTCGCCCCAGTTGTCGACGACCTCGGGGAGCGCGTCCCGGGGGACGCCGAACAGCGTGCACAGCTCGTCGGACCACTCGCCGCGCTCGAGGTCGAAGAGCAGTGTGCGGGAGGCGTTCGAGACGTCGGTGACGTGCCAGGTGCCGCGCGACATCCGGGCGATCAGGTAGGAGTCGACGGTGCCGACCGCGTACCGGCCGGACTCGACCAGTGCCCAGGTGTTCGGCTCGTGCTCGGCCAACCAGGCGAGCTTGGTGCCGGAGAAGTACGGGTCGAGCCGGAGACCGGTGAGCTCGCTGACCCGGGCCTCGTGGCCGCTGTCGCGGAGCCGGTCGCAGATCTCGGTCGTACGACGGTCCTGCCAGACGATCGCACGCCGCGGCGACCCGAGGGTCTCCCGATCCCAGAGCAGCACGGTCTCGCGTTGGTTGGTGATCCCGATCCCGGCCAGATCGGCAGGCCGGCCTTCCCAGACCTTGAGCGCGGATCGGGTGGACTCGATTGTCGCCTGCCAGATCTCCTCGGGGGAGTGCTCGACCCATCCCGGGTGCGGGAAGTGCTGGGAGAACTCCTGGTAGCCCTTGGCGGCGATAGTCCCGTCGGGGGTGACGATCACCGCCGTGACCCCGGTGGTGCCTGCGTCGATGGCCAGGATGCTCTTCGTCGATGCCGCGCTCATGGGCCCAATCCAATCAGGAGTCGGCCCGAGGGGTGGTGGCTCGCAGGATCGCCAGCACCCGCGCGTCGATCCACGAGCCGTCCTCGGCGACCCGCATCTCATGGTTCTCGGTTCCGACCCAGGCGTTCAGGTCCGGGTGCCCGGTCTCCCGGACGAGGTGGGCGATCTCGTCCTCGAGGTCGGGGGTGACCACGACCTTCTCGTCCTCCGTGGACGCGGTCAGGTAAAAGTCGTTGAGGTCGAGGAGACGGCCGAGCTCGGCGACCGGGTCGGGGTGGTCATCAACCCGGAGGTCCGCGGCGATGTCGTCCCCGCCGCCGTACCCGGCGCCCTCGCGTACGACGAGCAGCGCCGCCGACTGTCGCCCTCGTCTGTCGCCGCCGGCTTGGTCGCCGGCCGTCAGTGCCGCCAGCAGGCGCCGGGTCAGCGGAGCCCCGCTGGAGGCGTCCCAGGCCAGCTTCATGGCCTCGACGACCTCGGGCCCGGCCAGGATGTTGCCCTGGATCGCGACGCCGTCCGCGGTCACGCCACCGGCCCAGTCGAAGCAGGACTCCCCGGTGTGGGTCGCGGCGGTGCCGTCGACGTCGACGATTCCGATCTGACGGTGCTCGCGCTTGTCGTCCTCCTCGAGCAGTCGCTGCAGCGCGACCTCGGCGGTGGCACCCTCGTCGAGCAAGGAGAGACCGACGCCTTTCCAGGCGACGTTGGCGTCCGCCTGGGTGGCGAGTGCGCCGACCCCGGCGACCGCCGCGGGAACGGCGTTGCCCACAGCGAGGAACTTCGAGGCGACCGCGACGCCCCAGGCGGGGAGACCGTCGGGCTCGTCGTCCGAGCGCGCCACGATGGAGAAGGTCATGGCGCGAGGCTATCGAGTATGACTAGGCTGGAGCCGCTACTTGAACGATCCAATCGACCGGACCAGATGTAACTCAGGAGGGCTTGTGCGGGTCGGAGTACTCACCGGAGGCGGCGACTGCCCGGGTCTCAACGCCGTCATCCGCGCCGTCGTACGCAAGGGTGCCAAGGAGTTCGGCGACGAATTCGTCGGGTTCCGGGACGGCTGGAAAGGCCCGCTCGAAGGTCTCACGATGCCGCTGGGCGTCGACCAGGTCCGCGGCATCCTGCCTCGCGGCGGCACGATCCTCGGCTCGTCACGGACCAACCCCTTCACGGTGGACGGGGGCGTCGAGCAGATCAAGGCCAACCTGGCCTCCGCCGGCGTCGATGCGCTGATCGCGATCGGCGGCGAGGACACCCTCGGCGTCGCCACGAAACTGCACGAGCTCGGTGTCAACGTGGTGGGGGTGCCCAAGACGATCGACAACGACCTGTCCGGGACCGACTTCACCTTCGGGTTCGACACCGCGGTCAACATCGCTTCGGAGGCGATTGACCGGCTGCACACCACGGCCGAGTCGCACCACCGGGTCCTGGTCGTCGAGGTGATGGGACGACACGCTGGATGGATCGCCCTGCACGCGGGCATCTCCGGCGGCGCCAACGTCGTCCTGATCCCCGAGCGACCGTTCGACATCGCCGAGGTCTGCACGTACGTCGAAGCCCGCTTCGAGACCAAGTACGCCGTGATCATGGTCGTCTCCGAGGGTGCGGTCCCTGCCGACGGCAGCGGGATGAGCCTGGCCTCGGGGGAGACCGATGCCTTCGGGCACGTCCGGCTCGGGGGCATCGGCGAGCGGCTCGCCACCGAGATCGAGCAGCGCACCGGCAAGGAGGCCCGCGCGGTGGTTCTCGGCCACATCCAGCGGGGTGGTACGCCGACCGCATTCGACCGCTGGCTCGCCACCCGTTTCGGCCTGCATGCGATCAGTGCGGTCCACGACGGCGACTACGGGTCGATGGTGGCGCTCCGCGGCACGAGCATCGTCCGGGTCCCGTTGAGCGAGGGCACCGCCGAGCTGAAGCTGGTCAGCCCCGAGGAGTACGCCGAGGCCGAGGTCTTCTTCGGCTGAGCCTCGTGATGCGCAGGACCACCTGCCGTCGACGTGACAGCGGGACAGTCCGCTGGTGCTGCCGCGCCCAGGTGTGACGGTATTCCCGTGGCGGTCGTCAGCCCAAGGCGAAGTAGGCTTGTGCGGTGCCAGACCTGATCCCCGATCTCGCTGCGCTGCACGCCATGGGCGCAGCGCAGCAGCCTTCCTACCCGGACGCCGCCTCGCTCGATGCTGCGGTGGCCCGGTTGCGGTCGTTCCCGCCGCTCGTCTTCGCCGGCGAGTGCGATCGGTTGACCGACAAGCTGGCGGCGGTCACCCGGGGCGAGTCCTTCTTGCTCCAGGGCGGCGACTGCGCCGAGACGTTCGACGGGGTGACCGCCGACAACGTTCGCAACAAGCTCCGGGTACTGCTCCAGATGGCGGTCGTGCTCACCTATGCCGCGTCGGTCCCGGTGGTCAAGTTGGGCCGCTTCGCCGGCCAGTACGCCAAGCCGCGCTCCTCTGACCTCGAGACTCGTCTCGTTGAGGGTGTGGAGGTCACCCTGCCGGCGTACCGCGGCGACGCTGTCAACGGCTTCGACTTCACCGAGGCCTCCCGGATCCCTGACCCGCAGCGTCTGGTCGAGGTCTACCACTCGTCCGCGTCCACCCTGAACCTCGTCCGCGCCTTCACCACCGGTGGCTACGCGGATCTGCGCCAGGTGCATGCCTGGAACACCGACTTCGTGATGGGCTCTGCCGTCGGCAGCCGGTACGAAGCGGTGGCCAACGAGATCGACCGCGCCCTCACCTTCATGACCGCCATCGGCGCCGACCCGGACGAGTTCCACCGGGTCGAGATGCACTCCAGCCACGAGGCACTGGTGCTGGAGTACGAGCACGCGATGACCCGCATCGACTCCCGTACCGAGCTGCCGTACGACGTCTCGGCGCACTTCGTCTGGATCGGCGAGCGGACCCGACAGCTCGACGGCGCACACGTCGAGCTGCTCAGCAAGATCCGGAACCCGATCGGCGTGAAGCTCGGGCCGACGTCGACCGCCGACGACGCGATCGCGCTCGCCGGCCGGCTGAACCCGGAGAACACCCCGGGCCGGCTGACCTTCATCACCCGGATGGGTGCGGGCAAGATCCGCGACCTGCTGCCGCCGCTGGTCGAGAAGGTCGAGGCCGCCGGTGTCCAGGTCGCCTGGGTCTCCGACCCGATGCACGGCAACACCTACGAGGCTTCGTCGGGCTACAAGACCCGCCGTTTCGACGACGTCATCGCCGAGGTCCAGGGCTTCTTCGACGTGCACCGCGCACTCGGCACCTGGCCGGGCGGCGTCCACGTCGAGCTCACCGGTGACGACGTCACCGAGTGTGTCGGTGGCGGCGAGGACCTGGCCGAGATCGACCTGGGGGAGCGGTACGAGTCGGTCTGCGACCCGCGCCTCAACCGGGTGCAGTCACTCGAGCTGGCGTTCCTGGTGGCCGAGATGCTCCGCAAAGCCTGAGCGTCTGGCGTCAGCGGCGGATGCGCTCGCCCGCGTCGACCCGGCCGACCACCGGCGGGATCTGCCGAACGGCTTGCGCGAGGGCGCGGAGCTCGTTGCCGAGCAGCGCCTGCGGGCCGTCGCAGAGCGCGTTCTCCGGGTCCGCGTGCACGTCGACGATGACGCCGTCGGCGCCCACCCCGATCGCGGCCCTGGAGAGCGGGACCACGAGGTCCTTGCGCCCGCCGGCGTGCGACGGGTCCACGATGATCGGCAGGTGGCTGATGCCCTGGATGACCGGGACAGCGGAGATGTCGAGAGTGTTCCGGGTGCTCGGCTCGAAGGTGCGGATGCCGCGCTCGCAGAGCACCACGTCGAGGTTGCCGCGCTGGGCGACGTACTCGGCGGCCATCAGCCACTCCTCGATGGTGGCCGTCATGCCGCGTTTGAGCAGGACCGGCTTGCCGGCGTCCCCGACCGCCTGGAGCAGGCCGAAGTTGGCCATGTTCCGCGTCCCGATCTGGAGCATGTCGGCGTGCTCGGCGACCACTGCGACGTCGCGGGCGTCGACGACCTCGGTGACGATCGGCAGTCCGGTCGTCTCGCGGACGTCGGCCAGGATCTCCAGGCCCTTCACCCCCAGGCCCTGGAACGCATACGGCGAGGTGCGGGGCTTGTAGGCGCCGCCGCGCAGGATGGTGGCGCCGGCAGCCTTGGCCATCTCGGCGGCCTCGAGCGTCTGGCTCGCGGTTTCGACGGCGCACGGGCCGGCGATGAACGTGAAGGTGTCCGGCCCGATCGGCACCTGGTGCCCGGCGCGCCCGACCCAGACGGTCGAGCGGTCCGAGTGGTGCTGCCGGCTGACGAGTTTGAACGGATCGGAGATCCGGTGGACGTCCGCGACGCCGGCCATGCTGCGCAGGTTCAGACCGTGGAACGACTCGATGTCACCGACCAGGCCGATGATGGTGCGGACCACGCCGCGGCTGACGAAAGCCTGCCCTCCGACGCCTTCGACACGTGCGGTGACGTGCGCGATCTCTTCGTCGGTGGCCCCGGGGGCCATCACCACAACCATGCCGTGAGGTTAGCCGGGGCGTCCACCCAGTGGACAGCGATTTCGCCCTACGAGACAGGTGTCACTGGCAGGAGGGCTCGGGTGCCGCTCGCCGACTCGTCGTACGAACAGGAGCCGTCGGGCCCGGCGATCAACCCGGCCGCTTCCTGCTCAGACGATGACGAGGGTGACCTCGGTGCCGCGGGGGACGCGGGTGCCGGCCGTCGGATTGACGCCGACGACGATGTTGGCGCCGACGAACAGCGCGCTGCGCTCGACCTTGACCTTGAAACCCGCGTCGCGCAGCAGATCCCGGGCGTCGTCGGTGCGTTTGCCGCGAACCGCCGGGATCTCGAACAGCTCGGGTCCCTTGGAGACGACCAGCTTGATCTCGTCCTTCTTGAACCCGGTGCCGGAGCTCGGCGACTGCGAGAGCACGATCCCGGCCGCGACCTTGTCGCTGAACTCCTCGGTCCTCGTCACCCTGAAGCCGAGCTCACCCAGCTGCTGCTCCGCAGTCGAGGCCTTCTTGCCGGTGTAGTCGGTGATCTTGATCGGTCGCGGGCCGCTGCTCAGGATGATGTCGATCGCAGAGCCGCGGGCCTTCATCTCCCCGGCGACGGGATCGGTCGTGATCACCCGGCCCTCGGGAATGGTTTCGTGCGGACGCCGGCTGACCGTGCCGACCTCGAGATTGGCGGACTTGAGCAGCGCCCGCATCTCCACCAGGGTCTTCCCGCGCCCGGCCGGCACCGCGTGCACGTCAGGTCCGCGGGACAGGGTCACCGTGACGGTGCTGCCGTCCTTCGCGCGATCGCCGGGCCCCGGGTCCGTACGGATCACCGAGTCCAGCGCGATCTTGTCGTCGTACTCCGGAGCCCCGAAGCTGACCTTGAACCCGGCGTCGGTGAGCTTCTTCTGCGCGGCGGACTTATCGAGCGTGACTACGGAGGGGACCATGGCGTAGCTGCCGATCTGCCAGGCGCTGATACCGGCGATCAACGCGGCCACGAGGACCGCGATGAGCAGATACAGGCCCCGCCGCGAACGCCGGGGGGGCCGGCGGCCGGAGCTGCCAGCAGCAGGAGACGGTACGGCGGGTCGCCGCGGCGGGCCGGGCGGCGCACCGCGCGGGATCGTTGCGGTGACCGTGTAGCCGTCCTCGTCGCCGAAGTCCCCCAAGCCGTCGTAGCCGTCGTAGACCTCGTCGGCCGGCAGCACGAAGGAGCGGTCCAGGGGCAGCTCGCCGGTCGGGACGGAGTCGTCGCGTCGCGGGCTGGGCAGCAGATCGGCGACCAGGTCGGGGTCGTCGTGGACGCCGTGGTCCAGGGCCTGACGGACCCGGCGTACCTGGTGCAACAGCATCCGGGCATCCGATGGACGCAGGTTTCGGTCGCGTGCGGTCGCCCGGGCTACCAGCGCGTCGACGTACGCCGGCAGGCCGGGGACCCGGAGCGAGGGAGCCGGCACATCCTCGTGGACGTGCTTGTAGGCGACCTGGATCGGGCTGTCGGCCTGGTGCGGCTTCTGGCCAGTGAACATCTCGTACATCAGGACGCCGACGGCGTACACATCCGAGCGGGCGTCGGCCTTGCCGTCGATAACGAGCTCGGGAGAGAGGTAGGAGACCGTGCCGATCAGGACGCCGCCGGTGGCGGTGTGCTGCGTCTCGGCGTTCACCGCGCGGGCCAGGCCGAAGTCGGCGACCTTGATCCGACCGTCATCGGCCATCAGCACGTTCTCGGGCTTCACGTCGCGGTGGATCATCCCGGCACCGTGGGCGGCTGCGAGCGCGGCGAGCACCGGTTCCACCACGGCCAGCGCCGTGCGCGGATCCATCGGGGCTTCCTTGCGGATCAGGTCGCGCAGGGTCGATCCGGGGACGTACTCCATGACCAGGAAGAGCGTGCCGGCGTCGTCGCCCTGGTCGAAGACCGCGACCACGTTGTGGTGGGAGAGCCGGGCCGCAGATCGAGCCTCCCGCTCGAACCTCGAGACGAACTCCGGGTCGTCGGCGAGCCCGGAATGCATCACCTTCACCGCTACGGTCCGGTCCAGACGCAGGTCGCGGGCCTGGTAGACGGTGGCCATCCCGCCGCGGGCAACCTTGTCGCCCACTTCGTACCGGCCGTCGAGGACGCGTCCGATCAGCGGGTCGTACCGACCCGTGTCATTGCGCTCCACAACGTCCTCCTGGCCGACCGGTGGGGAAGTACCGATCAGGGGCTGAGTTTAGGTGCAGTCGGGCCAGAATCCCGGCAACGCGGCGCTCTGGCAGCATGGTCCCGTGAGCGACGACACCACCACCGAGAACACCGACCTAGCCGAGCTGATCGATCAGTGGCTTGATTGGAAGGCCGCCGGGGCCGCATTGGACGTTTCGGTGAACAAGGTCCGGCAGTACATCCGCGAGCACCAGCTGGCCGCTGCGGTGCCAGCACCGGGTAGGGGGCAGCAGGTTCCGGCAGAGCTGATCATGGACGGTGTCATCGTCAAGGGTGTCCCCGGGCTGCTCACGATCTTCCACGACGGCGGGTACGACGACCGCGAGATCTTGACCTGGCTGTTCACCGGCGACGACACCCTCCCGGGCCGACCGATCGACGCCCTCCGTGAGAACCGTGGCTCGGAGGTCAAGCGCCGCGCCCAGGCGATGTCGCTGTGAAGGCACGTCGGGCGGGCCGTCACGAGAGCCACGACCCCGGGACCTCCCCAGGCTTCGAACTCCGGTCGACAGAACCAGGGAGTGACGCATGAGCGGCTTGGCCGGGCTGCTGGCCGGCCACTTCGAGCCGGGGGTCTACACCTGGCATGCGGCGTTCGATCCCGTCGAGGTGCAACGAGCCGTCGAGCACGCGGGCGCTCGGTACGCCTACGTTGACGGCTGGGCCCACCAAACGAAGGTGGAGTTCCTCGCCGCTGCCGCTGGTGCTCTCGATCTCACCGACTGGTCCGGTGAGGACCTGGACGTGTTCGCCGACCGCCTCGACGGCCTCGACCTCTCGCCCGTGGTCCTGCTCTGGGACGGCTGGGGCACCCTGGCGCGCAGCGAGCCGGAGACGTTCGACCTGGTCCGGGAGATCCTCGCGGGACGGGCGCGGTCGGTGACAACCCCGTTCTCGGTCCTGTTGCGCGGCACCGGGCCGGAGACCGGCATCACCTCGCTCGACTAGAAATCAGTCGCCGGGCGGGTCGGGGGAGAAGCGGTGCAGCCGTCGTGGTGCGTCCGGGAGGGGCGCCGGAGCCGGCGGCAACCCGGGACCAGGAGGATCCTCGTCGTCGAGCCAGCCGTCATGCTGATCGACCAGGATCTCCAGCACGATCCCGGGAGCGTCGGTGACGATCGCCCACGGGTGGTCCTCGTCGTCGTCCTCTCCTGCGAACGGCTCCCGGCTCACGGTGACCTCGAAACCGTCGGCGCGCAGCTGGCGCTCGACGTCGCGCGCGGCGATCTCGTCGAAAAAGATCCCACGCACCGCTAGAACCCTCGCTGGGTCGCCGCCGCTGCCAGATCACGCAGGACCGTCCGGGCCTCGTCGCGGATCGGGGCGGCGTCCAGTGCCTCGAGGGCACGATCGGTCAGACCGGTGATCACCTGCTCGACCTGCTCGTGCGCTCCGCTCCGGGTGATGAGAGCACGAAGCTGCGCCACCTGGTCCTCCGACAGGGGGCTGCCCAGGTTGCGGTCGAGGTGCTCGCGGTCCGTCGGGCCGAGGGCGTCGAGCGCGAGCGCGATCAGGACGGTCCGCTTGCCTTCACTCAGGTCGTCGCCAGCGGGCTTCCCGGTGACCTCGGGATCACCGAAGACACCGAGCAGGTCGTCCCGGAGCTGGAAGGCCTCGCCCAAGGGCAGGCCGAACCGGGAGAGCTGGTCGAGCATGGTGGGGGCGGCACCTGCCAGTGCGGCGCCGATGTGCAGAGGCCGCTCGATGGAGTACTTCGCCGACTTGTAGCGGACCACCCGCATCGCGGCCTCGACGTCGGTGGTCCCGCGGGCCTGAGCGGAAACGTCGAGGAACTGCCCGGTGACCACCTCGGTGCGGGTCAGGTCGAAGTAGCCGAGGGCTTCGAACACCCGCTCCGGCGGGAGTCCGCAGGTGCGCAACAGCTCATCCGACCACGAGAGCAGCAGGTCGCCGAGGAGGATCGCTGCCGAGGCGCCGTACTGCTCGGGGCTGGCAGACCAGCCCTGCGCCCGGTGCAGCGCCTCGAAGGCGCGATGCGTGGCCGGACGGCCCCGGCGTACGTCGGAGGCGTCCATGTAGTCGTCGTGGACCAGCGCGCTGGCGTGCAGCAGCTCGAGGGAGGCGCAGGCGCGGAGCAGAGCGACGTGGTCGCTCGGCTCGGCGATCGCCAGGTGTCCCCACCAGCAGAACGAGGCTCGAAAGCGTTTGCCTCCCGAGACACTCACCCGGGCATGTTCGACGAGGCGCTGAGCGTCCTCGCCCAGGGCGGCCAGCCAGGCGGCCTGTCCGTCGACGAACCCCTGCAGGGTGGCCTCGATCCCGTTGCGAAAGTCGCCGGAGTCCCAGGAGGGGGCACCGGTCGGCAACACCGGGGTCTCGGGGGCGACTTCTTGATACTCGGTCACGCGGCGAGGGTATCGCCCGTATCCTCGGCGCCATGGTGACGGGACGACCCACGAGCATCGCGACCCTTCTCGGGGCTGGCGAACGCTCCTTCTCCTTCGAGTTCTTTCCTCCCAAGGATGCTGCCGGGGAGGAGGTGCTCTGGCGTTCCCTGAACGAGCTGGAGGCGCTTCGCCCGACCTTCGTCTCGGTGACGTACGGCGCCGGCGGAACGACTCGCGACCGCACCATCGAGATCACCGGTCGGATCGCCCGGGAGACCACGATGACCCCGATGGCGCATCTGACCTGCGTCGGTCACACCGCGGACGAGCTCGGCGACATCCTCGACTCGCTGGCTGCGGCCGGCGTCACCAACGTGCTGGCGTTGCGCGGCGACCCGCCTGGCGGCCCGGGGACCGAGTGGATCGGCACCGACGGCGGAGTCGACTACGCGGCCGACCTGGTCGGGCTGGTCAAGCAACGTGGCGAGTTCTCGGTCGGCGTCGCCGTCTTCCCCGAAGGCCACCGCGACTCCACCTCGATAGAGGCGGACGTGGCCGTGATGAAGGCCAAATACGACGCCGGGGCCGAGTTCGGCGTCACCGAGATGGTGCTGCGCGCCTCGGACTACTTCGGTTTGGTCGACCGCAGCCGCGAGGCCGGCATCGACATGCCGATCATCCCCGGGATCATGCCGATCCTGGCGATCGGCTCGATGAGGAAGATGGTCGAGCTCTCCGGCCGCGAGATGCCGGCCGAGGTGCTCGCGCGGATCGAGCCGCTCGCGGACGATCCGGAACGCGTGCGTGCGGAGGGGATCAAGATCGCCACCGAGCTCTGCGACGACCTGCTCGCCGGCGGAGCCCCGGGCCTGCACTTCTACACGCTGAACCGGTCGAAGGCGACGCGGGAGATTTACGCCGCCCTCGCCGTCAACGCCTGATCAGCGTTGCCAGGCACGACACCTGGCGTCGTTGTCGGCGCTCGAGGTCCGCTCCGCTGAGGGTCGTCGTTGCTCCTCCGCCTTGACCTGCGCCGCGCCTGACGATGCTGACTCTCAGGCCGGGCCGATCACCTGAGCCACCAGCGCCGCTGAGAGGCCTACGCTCGGCAACCCTGCTCCGGGCGTGGTGTGGGCGCCGGCGAGGTAGACGCCGTTGATCGGGCTGACCGTGCCGAGCCGGTTGCGGACGGTTCCGCGGCCCTGCCAGAGCACGCCCTGAGGTGAACCGTTCCAGTCGTGGACCAGGTCGCGCGGGGACCGGTCGAGGCGCACCTCGACCTGGTCGCGGACCCGGATCCCACGGCGCTGCAGGGAGGTGACGATGTCCTCGGCGAGCTGACCACGACCGAGCAGGGTCCAGGCGTGGGCGCCGGGAGGAGCGCTGCCGTTGGTCCGCAGGGTCAGGGTCGGCTCCTTGCTGGGGTCACCGTGCAGGACCACTTCGTGCGGGAGTTCGGGGACTTCGCCGACAACCCCGATGTAGGAGACCACCGGCGGGATCACCGGCATCGTCTTCTCGACCAGCCTGGCGAGCGTCGGGAGCCGGCGCGGGTCGATCGCGACCACCACCGCGTCCGCCTGCAGGTCGGTCTGGACCCCGGCGACGACGGCGCGGACGGCGGCGACCCGGTTCGTGGCTGCGTCGACGTGGAGGTCCTGGGCGACCGCGCCGGTCAGGATGGTGACGCCGCGGGTCGCAAGCCGGCCTGCAAGGACCTCGACGAGCTGGCCCATGCCGCCGGGCAGGGTCCAGGAGCCAAAGTTCTGCTCGATGTAGGACCACATCCCCACCCAGGCCGGGACGTTGCGAGGGTCGTGCCCCTCGAACCGAGCCGCGTGCGTCGCCAGGGTGCGCAGGCGGGCGTCCTTGAACTCGCGGGCGACCGCCTTGTGCAGGGTGAGCCTGTCGTCCAGGAGGGCAGTGGCCTGCTTCGAGGCCTGGTCAGGTGACCAGGGCCGCTCGAACCAGTCCTTGCGCAGGACCTCCCAGACATCGGCGAAGCCGTCGACATAGCTGGCCCACCGGCTTCCGGCACCATCGCCCAGAGCGGTGTCGATCGCCTCGACCTGGGCGGCGCGGCTGCCGCCGGGGAGGTCGAGCACGGTCTCGTCCTCGAAGCGGTGCTGGGCGATCGGCTCGACCGGGATCAGGTCGATCTCGTTCTCGGCCGGACGGCCCGATTTGCGGAAGAAGTCGCGGAGCACCGCGGGCAGCAGGGTGCTGGTCGGGCCGGCGTCCCAGCGGAAGCCTTCCTTCTCGACGTACCCGAGCGCGCCACCGATCCGGGGTCCAGCCTCCACGAGGGTGACCTCGTGCCCCAGTTTGGCCAGCCGGGCTGCACTCGCCAGACCGCCGAACCCGCCACCGATCACCACTATCCGCGCCATGCGCACACCTTAGGGGGCCGTCAAGCAGCGGTCGCTCGCCCCTTCCACCGCTTCCAGCCACGGCGTACGACGCGGAGCAGGACGACCAGGGCCGTGATCCCGGCGACGAGCAGCAGCACACACACGATCAGGGCGAGCCACGGGTGATTGACCGCGAGCAGGACCACGCCGACGACCGCGACGTCCTCGCCGAGACTGGCGGCGAGGTTGGTGAACGGTTCCGGCGAGGTGTTGATCGCGAGTCGCCCGCCAGCCTTCACCAGGTGGCTGGCCAGCGCGGTGCCGCCACCGAGGACGGCGTACCCGGCCTGCTCGATGCTCTCGGCGTCTCCAGAGATGAGTAGTGCCAGCACGGTCCCGACGGTGGGTCGGACGACCGTGGAGACGGCGTCCCAGGTGGAGTCGACGTACGGGATCTTGTCGGCGACGAACTCGACCGCGAACAGGACCGACGATCCGATCAGCACGTCGGTGCGGGCGAGCTGATCCGGAATCTGCTCGAGGTCCCCGATCCGATCGACGAGGCCGAGGAGGAGAACGGCGAGGAACGCGTTCACGCCGCTGGCCCACGCGGTGGAGAACACCAGGGGCAGCAGGCTCATCTGGGGAGAGTATTCGGTCGCGCCCGGGAGGTCACGGGCGTACGTTCGTGCCATGGAGAGCCTGGAGACCTGGACCCGGATCGCCGACCTCGACGCGCTCACCGAACTGCTCGGGTCGCCGGTCCCGCGGGTCCGCGACAAGGTTCGTACGACGCTCTCCGACCTCGACCGTGCCTGGCTGAGCGCCTCGCCGTTCTGCGTGATGGCGACGGCCTCCGCTTCCGGCGACTGCGACGCCTCGCCGAAGGGCGACCCGGCGGGGGACCTGGTCCACGTGCTCGACGAGCGGACTATCGCGCTCGCCGAGCGCCCGGGCAACCGTCGGGCGGACGGGTACCGGAACATCCTGGAGAACCCGCACGTCGGGCTCAGCTTCCTGATCCCCGGGCGTGGTGACACCTTGCGGGTCAACGGTCGGGCCAGTCTGGTCACCGAGGCTCCGTTCTTCGACGACCTGGTCGTCAAGGGGCATCGGCCGTTGCTCGTCGTGGTCGTGGAGATCGACGAGGTCTTCAGCCACTGCGCGAAGGCGTTCCTGCGCTCCGGCCTCTGGGAGCCCGAGACCTGGGAACCGGAGGGAGCGGTGCCGCGTCGTGCGGTGATCGCGCACTCCGAGCAGACCGGGATGACGCTGGCGGAGCTCGACGATTACTACGGCGAGCAGTACAGCGCCGGGCTCTACCAGCAGCGCTGAGAGTCAACCGCGCTCGCGGGCGATGATGCTCTCCAATGTCCCGGAGTCGCGGGCGATCACGGTGGTGCGGTCGCTCGCGGTGATGATCGGCCGCTGGATAGTTCGGGGCTCGGCGACCATCGCGGCGATCCAGTCGTCGCGGTGTTCGGGGTCGCGCGGCAGGTCGATCCCGGCGGCCTTGGTCTCGGCCGGGCGCGCGAGGTGCCAGGGTTCCCAGCCCATCCGGTCCAGGACCTCGCCGAGCTCGGCAGCCGTCGGTGGCTCGTCGAGGTACCGGCGCTCGGTGTATCCGACGCCGGCGGCATCGAGCTGTGCCGTCGCCGTACGACACTTGCTGCAGGACGGGTTGATCCAGATCTCGAGTGCCACGACTAGTTCACCTCGATCTCGGTAGCGCCGGTCAGGGAGAGCAGTTCGTCGTACGTGGTGGAGAAGACCGCAGCGGGGTGCCCAGCTGCCGCCCAGAGTTCGTCGTACTGACGCAGCGAGGTGTCGAGGTAGGTGCGGATCGGCTCGGGATGGGCGATCGGTGAGACCCCACCGATCACCTGTCCGGTCATTGCCTTGACGAACTCAGGCTTCGCCCGCCGCAAGATGCCGACTCCCGCCAGGGCCCCGACCTTCTCGACGTCGACCCGATGGGCGCCCGAGGTCAGGACCAGCACCGCTTCGCCCGCACCGCCCGGCTTCGGCGCCACGAACAGCAGGCTGTTGGCGATCGCGCCGACCGGGCACCCGAGGGCTTCTGCCGCGAGCGCGGCGGTGTGCACCGACTCAGGCAGTACGACGATCCGACCGGCCCCGCCGAGCGTGACCAGGGTGGTCCGGAAACGGGCGATCGAGGGGTGCTCGGAGGTCTCGTCGACGGACATGGCGGGAACGTATCTCACCACAGAGGTGGATCTGTGCCGGGTCTTGACGGCCTGTCGGTCGGAAGGTGTACGGTGAGGTATTCGAACATATGTTCGATAAGCGTCCTGGTGGAGGTGACCTCGACCCTCATCTTCCACCAGGGCGCCGACAGGCGGCCGGATCGAGGATCGCGGAAGGAGTGGACAGTGCGGACGTACGAAGACCTGGTGGAGGTGCGTCAGGGGCCGGTGCCCGGATGTGGGGCCGACGGTCCGTCGGCGCTGAGCTGGCCTGCCCCGGCCGCTGAGCTCGCCGAGAACGGTCCGCAGCAGTTCCTCTGGCGCGGCCGGCTCTGGCAGGTGCGCGAGATCGTCGCGCACTGGGTGGAGTCAGGGGCCTGGTGGCTCCGCCGTCCCGAGGATCGCCCGGGTCGGTCCGAGCTGATCTGCGAGCGCGAGGTTTGGCGGGTCACGGCAGCACGCGGTCGAGCGGTCGCCACCCCCGATGACCCCGGGTTCGGTGTCTTCGACCTGGCCTTCGACGGAGCCGAGGGCGTTTGGCGCCTCGCCGGCTCATTGGATTGAGGCGGTTGTGATGCCGTCGAGCAACCTCCATCTGCCGGCCGCTACCCACTCCTACTTGGAGCGGTCCGCGGAGTCGTTGCGCGAGGCGATCACCTCCTCCGACGTCCCCCAGCGGTATGCGCTCGCTCATGTCTCGGCCCTGCGCGCGACGGCTGCGTTGCTGGCTGCGCGGACTCAGCCGTTGCCGGTCGCCAAGCGGCGCCAGAAGAACGCTTGGGTGCTCCTCGCCGAGATCGCGCCAGAGTTCAGCGAATGGGCCGCGTTCTTCTCCGCCGGAGCGCAAAAGCGCTCCGCCGCGGAGGCCGGGTCGCGTCGCTCGGTGACCGAGCGCGAGGCGGACGATCTGGTCCGCGACGCCGACCGGTTCCTGGGGTTGGTCGAGACGGCTCTGGGTCTGACCGAGCACGCGTCGATCAGGGTGGCGTGACGGGGCCGCGGTGTCAGGCGCCGTCGATGGCGAGGCAGGCCCTAGTGTTGAACTTATGGAGCGACCTATGGAGCGCCGCGCGTCGGTCCGCACTGCGGTCGTCTGGGAGGCGTGTCGTTCGCTGCTCGATCGGGCGCCCGAGCAGACGGTGGTCGACATCGGCGGAGGCACAGGCGGGTTCGCCGTACGGGTCGCCGAAGCGGGTCACCGGGTCACGGTGGTGGATCCCAACCCGGACGCCCTGGCCGCCCTCGCCCGCCGTGCCGCCGAACGCGGGGTCGCTGACCGGGTGGACGCGCAGCAGGGAGACCTTGCGTCCTTGGCGGAACACGTCGTCGACGGGTCCGCCGACCTCGTTCTCTGCCACGAGGTGCTCGGGCTGGTCGACGACCACGCTACGGCCCTCAGCGCGATCAAGCGGGCGCTCCGTCCGGGCGGTGCGCTCAGCCTGCTCGTCAGCCAGCGCCATGCCGCCGTGGTCTCCCGAGCGATGGCCGGGCACTTCGCTCAGGCCCTCGAGGCCTTGGACGGCGCGACCGGCAAGGAGCGCAGGTTCACTGCCGAGGAGGTGCGGGACCTGCTCGCAGCCGGGGGCTTCGACGTCGGCGAGCTCCAGGCCGTGCGGGTCTTCGCGGACCTCGTACCCTCCACCCTGCTCGACCTGGAGCCCGGGGCGGTCGACGGTCTCCTCGACCTCGAACGGGCAGTCGCAACCCGACCGGAGTACCTCACGCTCGCGGCGCAGTTGCACGTCCTCGGCACCGCCTGATTCGTCGCCCGGCGGCGGCGATGAGTGACGGGTCCTCGGTCTGCCCGATCCTGCACGTCGACATGGACGCGTTCTACGCCTCGGTGATGTTGCGGCACCGCCCTGAGCTGCGCGACGTACCCGTCGTGATCGGCGGCGGTCATCGAGGCGTGGTCCTCGCAGCCAACTACCCGGCGCGCGCGTACGGGGTCCGTTCCGGGATGTCCGGCGTGCAGGCAGGACGGGCCTGCCCCCAGGCGGTCAGACTCGCCCCGGAGTTCGGCGAGTTCGAGACAGTCTCGCGCTCGGTGATGGAAACCTTTCGCGCAGTGACCCCGATGGTCGAGGCGTACTCGCTCGACGAAGCCTTCCTCGATGTCTCCGGCGCGGCCCGGCACCTCGGGACCCCGTTGCAGATCGCCGAGTGGTTGCGCGCGACGATCTACGACGAGCAGCAGATCACCTGCTCGGTAGGGCTCGCCGGCACGGTGTCGGTAGCGAAGCTGGCGAGCCGCCGCGCCAAACCTGACGGGGTCCTGATGGTCCCGCCCGGCCAAGTGGTCGAGTATCTGCACCCCCTCGACGTCGGCGAACTCTTCGGTGTGGGGGAGAAGACCCGAGCGCGGCTCCGCAAGCTCGGTCTGCTCACTGTCGGCGACATCGCCGCGATCCCGGTCGGGACCCTGCAGCAGATGCTCGGCAGGGCGTCCGGCGCTCATCTGCACCAGCTCGCGTGGGGAACCGATCGCGGCGTCCTGACCCCACGTCGGTCCGACGACGATCCGGACCGCAGCATGGGTGCCGAGGAAACGTTCTCGCGCGACACCGACGATCCGATCGTGATCAGCCGGGAGCTGCTCAGGCTGGCGGCTCGGGTGACCCGGCGGATGCGGGCCGCCGGGCTGGCAGGCCGGACCGTTGCCATCCGGATTCGGTACAGCGATTTCGCCACGATCACCCGGTCGCGCACGCTCCCCGACCCCACCGACGTGACCTCCCAGGTGCACGCCGAGGCAGTGCGCCTCTACGAGGCGCTCCGGACCAACCAAAGGATCCGGCTGGTCGGGGTCCGGGTCGAGGGTCTGCATCCGCGTTCGGGTGCGGATCGCCAGCTGGTCCTCGGGGAGCGCGAACGGGGATGGCGGGAGGCGGATCAGGCGGTCGACCGGGCCAGCCTGCGGTTCGGTCGGGGGGCGGTCCGCCCGGCCAGCCTGCTGGCTGGCGAACGCCCCTGAGCCGGGGCGCGGCCCGCCTGACACCGAATCGGGACCGACGAATTCCTGATCTCGGGTATCGCGTTCACCGGGGCCTGCCTAGACTTGCGGGAGTTGGTCTATCACCAGTGCTTGGAGGATGTCGTGCCGCTCTCGGAAGAGGAGCTCCGTCTGCTCGAGCAGATGGAACGCGCCCTCGCCGCGGAGGACCCGAAATTCGTCTCTGCATTGCAAGGGCGCACACTGCGACGGGTGGCCCGGATGCGCACCCTCGGAGCGGGGGTGGTCTTCGTCGCCGGCATCGCGCTGCTGATGGGTGGCTCGATGGCCGAGATGATCTGGCTCGGCATCGTCGGCTTCCTCGTCATGCTCGCCTCGGCCATGGTCGGCGTTGCCGCCTGGCGGGGACACCGGGTCGTCGACGACCGCCCGACGGCGGACGCGTTGTTCGACTTCGACGATCGCCCGCACCGGTTCGAGGTCCTCGACGGCGGCAAAGCCGGCAAGCCCGGCAAGCCCGGCAAGACCCCGAAGCCGAAGCGGCAACGTCGTCCGCGCGAGCAGGGCACCTTCATGCAGCGCATGGAGCAGCGCTGGCAGCACCGCCGCGACCAGGGTTACTGAACCGAGGTCCGATCAGCCGACCCCGGTGAGGTCGCGCCTCCGGGCCCCGGGCCCGGTACCGACTGGCTCGTCGAGTCCTGCCCCCAAGAACAGCGACCGCGGGAACCAGCGCGCGCTGCGCGCCCGGCGACCGGGTACCGCTTCGACCAGCAACGCGGACCAACGTTCGATCGCCGATCGTGCGACCGTTCGGTCCGGATCATCGAGCACGAACGCACGACCGTAGCGGCCGCGCTCAACCAAGCCGACCAGGGTGTCGAGCAGTTGGAGATCGTCCGGAGTCGCGCGCAACCTCGACTTCAGCATGCTGCTGACAGTCCGGACCGATCGACCGTCGGGCCAGGCGATCCTGAGATCCACCGCAGATGCGCGCAGTTCGCGCCAGAGGCTCTCGACCTCCTCGCGAGCGTCACTCCGGCGTGCCAGACGCTGCCGCCGACGGGACCGTCTTACCTGGTTCGGCAGCAGGAGCAGCAGGATCAGAGCGGCGAGCACGAGGACCGCGACGGCGATCGGCGCACTCGAGGACCCGGACGCGGCCTCGGCACCGGTCTCCCGCTGTCTGCGTGCGGTGGTCGGCTCCGGTAGTGCTGTGGTCGGTGAGGCGCTCGGCGTGATCGGCGCCGGGACGTCGGCGCGGGTCCAGCTCGGCGGTGCGCCGGTCCGCGCGGCCGGCGTCGGTTCGAACCGGACCCACCCGCTACCGACGAAGTAGATCTCCGGCCAGGCGTGCAGGTCGCTGCTGGTGAAGCGATACTCGCCGAGCCGGATCTCCTCGGGCTGGAGGAACCCGACGACCACGCGCGCCGGGATCCCGAGGGAACGCGCCATCACCGCCATCGAAGCCGCGAACTGCTCGCAGTACCCGGACTTGTCGGTGGTCAGGAAGCGCACCAGCTGGCTCATCCCCGCACCTGGCGCTGGGTCCAGGGAGTAGCTGAACCCGCCTTCGCTGCGAAACCAGCGCTGCAGCAGGATCGCTTTGGCGTAGTCGGTGCGAGCACCGGCGGTCACGGTGCGGGCGATCTCGGTGACTTGGGGGTCCAGGCTCGGGACCCGCGTCATCGGTGACCGGATCGCGGCGGGCGCCGTGTCGGCGGCGTTGAGTTGCTCGGCGTCGAACTCGGGGGAGAACCCGACCGCGGAGTACTCGATCCCGCTAGGAGCGAAACGGTCGGCGATGGCGACATCCAGGGTCGAGCCGTCGTAGCGCCAATCGCCCTGGGTGATCGAGAGTGACCGCGTCGGGAACGGAACCGGGAGCCAGGACGTGAAGAAGGTGTCGGCGGTCCGGAGGCGCCAGGTCGACTCGGTGCCCGGAGTCTGCGGAGTGATGCCGTCGGGATCCGGGATCGGCCCGTTGGCCCGGTTCTTTGCAGGGAACTCTCGTTCGCCGGGGATCCAGGACGTGCCGTCGAACCGGTCGAGGACCGTCATCCGCAGGTACGACGGGTCGATCGTGTCCGAGGTCGCGTCCAGCACCGGGATGTTCTCGTTCCGCTCCAGGTCCCGGCGGAGGTTCACCAGCGGGTTGGCGAGCGTGATCGATCCGCCGCCGGAGCGTCCTCCGGTGCCGCTGCCGCCGTCGAGGAGCCCGGTCGCGACCGGGACGAAAGCGGGCAGGGTCAGTGCGGCGAGCGTGGTCACGATCCCGATCCCAACCGCGGGCCCAGCCCCGATGAGTGCTGCTCGGCCCTCGTCGCGATGCGCCTGCGGACCGCCTTGTCCCCAGCTCCACACGTCCTCGGAGCGCGCACAGGCGATCAGAACCAGGTACAGCACCACGGCTCCGGTGAGCGCCACCGTCGGGAGCGAGGTGTCCAGGATGCTGATCGGCACGGTCAGCGCTACCAGGACCGGGAGACCGGCCCACGGTGCTCGCTGGAGGCCACAGCTGATCAGGTCGACCACCAGCATCACCGCGAGGGCGGTGGCCAGGAGGTAGATCGGGGCTTGGTCGGTGTCGACCGGTGCGGCGTACCGGTTCATCTGCGCGGCGCCCGCGCGGACCTGGTCGGCGAGGGCTACGATCCCGTGCGGGGTCGGCACCCACCCGGAGACCAGGTCGTCAGCCCCCTGCCGGTGATGGAACCAGGCGGTGATCACCGCCAGTTGCCCGACCAGGACGGCCCACCATCGGGTTCGAACCGATCGCAGCAGTGCTCCGGTGAGGGCGATCAGGACGGCGCCGGTGAAGGCAGGCCCCAGAAACCGTCCAGGCTCCTCGACCAGGTCCGACCACGACCAGACCGTGAACCAGGACAACAGCGCCGCAACGCCCGCCGGGATGAGCGGGTACCGCCGGGCGGTCATCGGCTGAGCTCCTGCCAGGCAGCAGGGAGCGAGCCGAAGCGGGTCAGCTCGGTCGCCTTCCAGCCTCGTTGGCGCAACCAGGTCGTGCTGGTCGTCTGGCCGGGTAGATCGCCGTAGCCGCGAGACGCCCAGCTCGAGACGTTCAACGAGAGTGCGTACGGCGCGCTGTCCCGCGTGTGCATCCGCGACAGGAAACTCTGGTCGCGCGCGCTCAGGGAGCCGAAGACGCCGATGAAGGTGCCCGCGGTCACCGACTCGTCCATCCAGCTGCTGCTGAGGTCGACCGCGCCCGAACTGCGCAGAGCGGCCAGGTGCTGGAGGACCGGGCGGGCATGCGCGAGCACGTTGCCCTGGTGGAGGCCGTGATCGAACTGATCACCGTCGGCGCTGACGAGCCGGACCTGGAAACCGAGCCCCGCCAGGTGGACGGCGATCGAGGCCGCGGCTGTGACGGCACGTTCGAACGACGAGTCCGGGCCGGTGCCGCGGTGCGCGCTGGACCGGTTGTCGATGAACAGGGTGCAGCGGGCCTGCCAGGGTTCCTCCTCGCGACGCACCATCAGCTCGCCGGTACGTGCGGAGCTGCGCCAGTGCACCCGGCGCAGGTCGTCCCCGAGCCGGTACTCGCGGACAGTGACGTCGGCCGCGCTGCCGTGGGAGAACGGTCGCGGCCGGTCCTCACCGTTGCCGCTCCGAGCACCGAGCGGGTTGATCGCGGGCAGCTTCTCGGCGGCGGGTACGACGACCAGGGTGCTGGTCGAGGTGAAGGTTCGGCGCAGGTCCAGCATCCCGAACGGGTCGGTGATCCGAACCAGCAGCGGACCGACCTCGTAGATGCCTCGGACCTCGGCAGAGATCTGGTACTGGACGATCCGCTGGTGGCGAGGGAGCACGGGTCCGAGCACGTACCGGGGCCGGTCGCCCAGGGCCCACGGCACCTGCTCCTCGATCAGGAGAGCGCCGGTGGTCGGTCCGAGGTTGGTGAGTTCGAGCGTGACGGTGGCGGACTGGGTGATCCCGATCTGGGTCTGGGGCAGGCTGCGGACCAGGGTCAATCGCTGACCAGAGCGGCCCGCGATCACGATCGTCACGAGGGGGAGCAACAGGATCACGGCGCCGATGCGGACGAGGTCGCGTTCGCCGAGCACGATGCCGGCGAGCACAGCGGTGGCCCCTCCGGCCACGAAGGCGCGGCCCCGGAAGGTCAGCCCGCCGAGACCGTCGCGGACCTGCTGGACGGGCCCCGTGCGGGCGACGGCGGTCCCGTCACCGGGTTCGGCGTCCATCGACCTAGGTCGGGACGGGCAGGGAGCGAAGGATGTCGTCGAGGACCTGCGCCGGTGCGCGGCCGTTCATCGCAGCCTCTGCCGAGGGCAGCAGTCGGTGCGCGAGCACCGTCGGGGCGAGTGCCGTCAGGTCGTCCGGAGTCACGTAGTCGCGCCCGCTCATCGCGGCCGAGGCCTTGGCCGCACGGACCAGGTGCAGCACGGCTCGCGGTGAGGCGCCGAGTCGGAGGTCGGGTGCGTTCCGGGTCGCGGTGGCGATGGCGACGGCGTACTGGTGGACACTGCCGGCGACGTGGATGCCGGTCACCATCGCGATGAGCTTCCGGATCTCCGCCGCATCGGTGACCGGCTCGAGGTCTTCCAGGGGACTGGCGGTGGTCTGGGCGGCGAGCATCGCGATCTCGGCGGCCATCACCGGGTAGCCCATCGAGACCCTTGCCATGAACCGGTCCCGCTGGGCCTCGGGCAGCGCATAGGTGCCCTCCATCTCCAGGGGGTTCTGGGTGGCGATCACCATGAACGGGGACTCGAGGGGGTACGTCGTGTTGTCGACGGTGACCTGGCGCTCCTCCATGCACTCGAGCATCGCGGACTGCGTCTTGGGGGAGGCGCGGTTGATCTCGTCGCCGATGACGATGTTGGCGAACACCCCACCCGGCCGGAACTCGAAGTCGCGGGTCTCCTGATTGAAGATCGAGACTCCGGTGATGTCCGAGGGCAGCAGGTCGGGTGTGAACTGGATGCGGCGCACGGAGAGGTCGATCGAGCGGGCGAGAGCCTTGCTGAGCATCGTCTTGCCGACGCCCGGGACGTCCTCGATCAGAAGGTGCCCGTCGGCCAGGAGCACCACCACCGCCGTCCGGGCGACCTCGGGCTTGCCCTCGATGACCCGCTCGATGTTGACGAGTACGCGGTCGGTCACCGATCGGAGCGCGTCGAGCCCGGCCCCGGGATCCCGCTGCGATTCCTCCATGGTCCTAGTCAACCTCACTGAGCCTGGTCGCGGTCTGAAAGGAGCCCGAAAAGTACCGGCCCGAGGATCCAGGGCAGAAAGGGAGAGAAAGGGAGCAAATGTGGTTGACGGTGGAGGGATGTGGAGTAAAGTGGGGGAAAGTGGTGGAAGAGAAGGGTGAGGTGGCGCGATGTTCTCCGGCACCTTCACCCCGAAGCTCGATGACAAGGGGCGCCTCTTCCTCCCGGCGAAATTTCGAGAGGCGATGGGGGACGGGCTGGTGATCACCCGAGGTCAGGACCGCTCCATCGACATGCGCACCAAGGCCGACTTCGAGGTGTTCGCGACCAAGTTCCAGAACGCGTCGCAGACCGATGCCCGGCTCCGTGGTTACGGGCGGATGCTCTTCGCCCTCGCTTCCGAGCAGGTCCCGGACAAGCAAGGCCGCTTCATGGTCACTCCCGAGCTGCGCCAGTACGCCGGCCTCGAGAAGGACTGCGTCGTGATCGGTATCTACAACCGGATCGAGATCTGGGAGCCCCGTGCCTGGTCGGACTACACGGCCTCGCAGGAGTCCGCGTTCTCCGACGTACAGGAAGAGATCTTCCCGGGTTTCTAGGCACGCCCAGCAGCACGCAGCACGCAGCACGCAGCACGCAGCACGCAGCACCACAACTCAACAACCGGTGAGCGCAGGACGAGGCTCGCGTCCGCTCCTTCATTCCCGCCATCTGTCGCACCTTCCCCGGTGACAGACGGCGATCAGGGAACGAGTGAGCGGACCCGAACCTGGTCAGGCGGTCACTTCATCGAAGTCAGCCAACAGGGGTCGAGTGCAATGAGCGGAATTTCTGAACCGGTCACACCTGCGCGTCGGGTGCGGCACGACGTCCGGGACGGCCTCGCCGTGATGGCGTTCTCCGCCGGTGTCAGCGCCGCTCTCGCCGTGGTCATGACCCTCCTCGTCGGACTAGGGAAGTAGGGCCACCTCGATGAACGGCCCCCGCCACGTCCCGGTCCTGCTCGACCGGGTCGTTGCACTACTGGCCCCTGCGCTGCGGGAGCCGGGCAGCGTCATGATCGACGCCACCCTCGGTCTCGGCGGTCACACGGAGACCGTGCTGACCCGGTGTCCCGAAGCCCATGTCGTCGGGATCGACCGAGACGTCCACGCCCTCGAGCTGGCCGGGCGCAGGCTCGAGCCCTTCGCCGGACGCACCACGCTGGTGCACGCCGTCTACGACGAGATCCCAGAGGTCCTCGCCGACCTGGGGATGGACTCGGTCCAGGGGATCCTCTTCGACCTGGGCGTCTCCTCGATGCAACTCGACGTCCGGGAACGCGGCTTCGCGTACGCCGAGGATGCTCCGCTGGACATGCGGATGGACGACACCACGGGCCTGACCGCTGCGGACGTGCTGAACACCTACAGCGGCGCCGACCTGGCTCGGATCCTGCGCTCCTACGGCGAGGAGAAGTTCGCCAAGCAGATCGCCCGCGCGATCGTCCGCGAGCGCGAGGCGACACCGTTCGCCGACTCGGCCCGCCTGGTCGAGCTGCTGTACGACGTGATCCCGGCGCCGGCCCGCCGTACCGGGGGGCACCCGGCGAAGCGCACCTTTCAGGCATTGCGGATCGAGGTCAACGACGAGCTCGGCGTCCTGCGCCGTGCGATCCCGGCGGCCCTCGACGTGATCTCGGTCGGTGGCCGGGTCGTCGTGGAGAGCTACCACTCCCTCGAGGACCGGCTGGTCAAGCAGGCGTTCGTCGACCGGACCCGCTCGAAGGCGCCGGTCGACCTGCCCGTCGTGCCGGAGGAGATGCAGCCGGAGTTGCGCTTGATCACCCGTGGGGCAGAGCAGGCGAACGAGTCCGAGATCGAGGAGAACCCGCGGGCCGCATCGGTGCGGCTGCGCGCAGTGGAACGAATTCGCCGAGGGGCAGCAGCATGAGTTCATTGACCAGTCCCGGCAGAGTTCGGGCGCCCCGTACCACTGCTGCCGTCGAGCGTGCCCGGCTCGCGTTGGTCCCGGCTCGCGCGGTCGGCGCTCCCCGGGCCCCGTTCGCGATCCTCGTCTTCCTCATCCTCGGCGCCGGGGTCGTCGGACTGCTCATGTTCAACACCCAGATGCAGCAAGCGTCCTTCCGGGCCACTGAGCTGGCCGACCGTGCTCAGGCACTCGCAGCACAGCGTCAGGGTCTAGACATGGAGCTCGAGCGCTTGCGCGATCCGCAACGGCTCGCCGGCGCCGGGCGGGAGCTCGGCATGGTGGTCCCCTCGGTGCCCGCGTTCCTGCGGCTCTCCGATGGCAAGGTGCTCGGTGTGCCGACCGCGGCGACGTCCGCCGACTCGATGCGGATCTACGAGCGGCCGTCCCGGACACCGTCCGTGTTGAACCCGACGGACCGGGTCATCGAGGTGGTCGCCAAGACCCCGACGGGGAAGTCCTCGGCCAGGGCGGCGAAGAATTCCGGACAAACCCGCGCCGGGGACGGCCCTGCCTCCACGGACCAGGCAGCAGGAACCGATAGGAATGACGCAGCATCCGCGGCCCAGGGAGCTCCTCGTTGACCCAGCCCCATCGACCGGCTGCCCGCTCGAGGGCTCGCAGTGGCTCTGCCGCGACGGGGCAGCGCTCGCTTCGTGGATCTGCCGAGGTCCGGCTCCGGGTGGGTCTGATCGTGATTGCGATGGTGCTCTCCGTCTTCGGGGTCCGGCTCTTCCAGCTCCAGGGCCTCGACCCGCAGGCGTACGCCGCCCGCGCCGACGCCGAGGGGCTGGTGACGCTCACCCTGCCCGCGACCCGCGGCGAGATCACCGACCGCAACGGCGTCCCCCTCGCCGAGACCGTCAGCGGCCTGATGATCGTCGCCGACCCGCTGCGCACCCGTCCGAACGCGGAGAAGATCGCCAAGATCCTCGCCAACCGGCTCGACCTCGACTACTTCAACGTGCTCGCGAGCCTGCGCAAGTCGGCCGGTGCGGACAAGCCGGAGGTCCGGTTCGCCTACGTCGCCCGGCGGGTGCCTGCTGCAGTCGCCTCGGCCGCGGTCGAGGCGGTCCAGGAGGCTGGGTTCAAGGGCGTAGAGACCCGGAACGACCCGCTGCGTGACTACCCGGCCAAGGACATCGCCGCCAACCTGCTCGGTTTCATCGGGACCGAGGGCAAGCCGCTGGCCGGTCTGGAGCTCGCGTTCGAAAAACGGCTCGCCGGCAGGGACGGCAGCGAGACCTACGAGGTCGGTGGTGGCAACCGGATCCCGCTCGGGGAGAACACCCAGGTCGAGCCGGTCAACGGCAAGCAGCTCACCCTGACCATCGACCGCGACGTGCAGTGGTATGCCCAGCGGGTGCTGCGGACCGCCGTGCAGAACTCCCGCGCCGAGTCGGGAGCGGCCGTCGCCCTCGACACGAAGACCGGTGAGATCCTCGCGCTCGCCGACTACCCGACGTACGACGCGAACGCTCCGGGCGATGCAGCGAAGGCCGATCGAGGCAGCCGTGCGCTCAGCAACGTCTACGAGCCCGGCTCGGTCGAGAAGGTGCTCACCACCTCGGCGCTGATCGACGCCGGCAAGGTGACCCCGCTGACCCGGATCCGGGTGCCCAGCAGCCTGTCGGTGATGGACCGGGTGATCAACGACTACTTCTCCCACCCGACACTCGGTCTGACCTTGGCCGGGGTGATCGCCAAGTCTTCCAACATCGGCACTGTGCTGGCCGCGCGCCAGTTCGGCCATCAGCAGATGTGGTCCTACCTGGACAAGTTCGGGCTCGGACGCCGGATCGACGTCGGATTGTCCGGGGTCACCCGCGGCGTGCTGCCGCCGGCCGAGGACTGGACCGACCTGACCCAGGCGACGGTCTCCTTCGGCCAGGGACTCTCGGTCAACGCGCTCCAGATGACCACCGCGGTCAACGCGGTCGCCAACGGCGGTGAGCTGATCTCGCCGAGCCTGGTCAGGGGCAGTGCCCGGACCAACACAGGTTCCGTGGTCGGCACCGACGTCGCCACCCGGAGCCGGGTGATCAGCCCGGCAGCTGCTGCGGCCGCCGCGACGATGATGGAGATGGTGACCACCCGAGGAGCCGGCACCGCTCCGCGCGCCGGGATCGCCGGCTACCGGGTTGCCGGTAAGACCGGGACGGCGCAGCAGGTCGGCAGCGCGTGCCGGTGCTACGACGGCTCGACCGCCGTCTCGTTCGGCGGGTTCGCTCCGGCCGACGACCCGCGCTTCACCGTCTACGTCGTCATCCAGAAGCCGGTTCGCGGAAGCAGCGGTGGTGGCGTCGCTGGTCCGGTGTTCCGCCAGATCCTCAGCTATCTGCTGCAGAAGTACGCCGTACCGCCGACCAACACCCCGCCCGCAGCGCTGCCGGTGGAGTGGTGACCCGATAGGTTCACGGGGTGCAGGTGTCCGCTGACCAGCCTCCCGACTCCGCCCCGAGTCTGACCCGTCCCACGGACCCGCCAGTCACGCCGCTGGCCGGCGTGGCCGGGAAGATCGGGGCGCAGCTGCTCGGTGCCGGCCCTGGTGGGGAGGAGGCCGCGCTCGCGGTGACCGGCCTGACCCTGAGTTCGCAACGGGTCTGCCCGGGTGACCTCTACGTCGCTCTGCCGGGCGCGCGCGCCCACGGGGCGTCGTACGGCCGCGACGCGATCGCCTCCGGCGCCGTCGCCGTGCTCACCGACGCAGCGGGCGTCGACGTGCTCGGCGACGTCGAGGTCCCGGTGCTTGTCCTCGAAGATCTCCGCCCGGTACTCGGCGACCTCGCCGCCTACCTGTACGGCGACCCCGCCGGCGCCCTCACCCTGATGGCCGTCACCGGCACCCAGGGGAAGACGACCACGACGCGCCTCCTCGAGGCCGGCCTCGAGCGCGCGGGGATCCGCGCGGCCGTGGTTGGCACGGTCGGCACCCGGATCGCCGGTCGGGATGTGAAGACCGCCCTGACGACGCCAGAGGCACCCGACCTGCACGCACTGTTCGCGGTGATGCGCGAGCACGATGTCCGGGGGTGCGCGATGGAGGTCTCCAGCCATGCCCTGGTGATGGGTCGGGTCGACGGGGTCCTCTTCGACGTCGCTGCCTTCGTGAACCTGGGTCGCGACCACCTTGATTTCCATGCCGACCTCGAGGAGTACTTCGCGGCAAAGGCCTCGCTCTTCGAGCCGGACCGGGCGCGTCGCGGCCTGACCAACATCGACGACGAGTTCGGTCGGCGACTGCTGGCCGAGGCCGGGATCCCGATGCGGACCTTCTCGCCGTCCGGCGCCGAGGCGGACTGGCGTGCCGAGGACGTCGAGCTGCGGCCGGAGGGTTCGCGGTTCACGGTGGTCGGCCCGAGCGGGGAGCGGATCCCGGCCGGAGTGCCGCTGACCGGCTCCTTCAACGTGGCGAACGCGCTCTGCGCGGTGGCCCTCGCCGCCGAGGCCGGGTTCGACCCGGTCGCGATCGCCGCCGGGATCGCCGGGTCCGGTGGGGTCCCGGGGCGACTGGAGCGGATCGATGCCGGACAGGACTTCCTGGTTGTCGTGGACTACGCGCACAAGCCGGATGCGCTGGAAGCGGCCCTGGCCGCGCTGGCCCCCCTCACCGCCGGCCGGTTGATCCTGGTGCTCGGGGCGGGCGGTGACCGGGACGCCGGCAAACGCCCGTTGATGGGGGCGATAGGTGCCCGGGCAGCCGACGTCCTGCTGATCACCGACGACAACCCCCGCAGCGAGGAGCCCGGCGCGATCCGGGCCGCCGTACGGGCCGGCTCCGAGCAGGTACCGGCCGGAACCCGTGCCGAGGTTATCGAGCTCGGCGACCGGCGCGAGGCGATCCGTCGGGCAGTGGCGATAGCCCGGACCGGTGACACCGTGCTGGTAGCAGGCAAGGGGCACGAGACCGGCCAGGAGATCGGCGCCGGTGCGACGGCGTTGATCCATCCGTTCGATGACCGCGACGAGGTCCGGGCAGCACTCGAAGGCGCGCGCCGATGATCCCGATGACCCTGGGTGAGATCGCCGAGGTTGTCGGCGGCGAGGTCGCGGACGAGACGACGGCCGGCATCGTGGTTTCCGGTCCGGCCTTCCTCGACAGTCGCGAGCCCGCCCGCTCCGGCCTCTTCCTCGCGATCGCGGGCGAGCACGTCGACGGCCACGACTACGCCCGAACTGCGGTTGACGGTGGCGCGGCCGGCGTCCTCGGCAGCCGACCCACGGGTGTGCCGACCGTTGTCGTGGGAGATGTCGAGCTGGCGGTCCAGGAGCTCGCCCGCTACGTACTGAAACGGTTGCGGCAGACCGATCCGGCTCTGCGCGTACTGGCGGTCACCGGCTCGCAGGGCAAGACCAGCGTCAAGGACCTGCTGGCCGTCGTGCTCGGGGACGCCGGCGAGACGGTGGCGACGTACGGGTCGTACAACAATGAGCTCGGACTGCCGCTTACCGTGCTGCGGGCGGACCGCTCTACCCAGTTCCTCGTCCTGGAGATGGGTGCGCGCGGAGTCGGCCACCTGGCCCTGCTCTGCACGATCGCGTCGCCGGACATCAGCGTCGTTCTCAACGTCGGCCGGGCGCACCTCGGCGAGTTCGGATCGCAGGCAGCGATCGCGACGGCCAAGGGTGAGCTGGTCGAGGCACTCGCACCGTCGGGCGTCGCGGTGCTCAACCTGGACGACCCGCTGGTGATCGCGATGGCGCCGCGGACCAGGGGCCGGGTCAGCACCTTCGGTACGACGTCGGGGGCCGCAGTCCGCCTGGAGCGGGTCGAGCTGGACGAGCTCAGCCGACCTTCCTTCGACCTGAGCCACGGCGCCGAGCGGGTGCACGTGCGGTTGCGGCTGGTCGGTGAGCACCAGGCGCTGAACGCGGCTGCCGCGGCGACGGCAGCGCTCGCTGCGGGAATCAGCCTCTCGGCGATCGGGGAGTCACTGGCACGGGTCGCTGCGCTCTCGAAGTGGCGGATGGAGCTGCACGAGCGCGCCGACGGCCTGGTCGTGATCAACGATGCCTACAACGCCAACCCGGATTCGATGCGGGCCGGTCTGGAGGCGCTCGCCGAGATCGGGCGCCGTTCGGGGCGTCGTACGGTCGCCGTCCTGGGGGAGATGCGCGAGCTGGGGGAGACCTCCCTTGCCGAGCATGCTGCTCTGGCCCGGCTGCGAACCGAGCTGGAAATCGACCGCCTGGTGGTGGTCGGTGAAGGTGCCCGGGCGATTCATGAGGCGGACGACACAGCGACGTTCTACGGCTCGGTGCGCGAAGCAGCGGCGGGCATGCGGAACAATGTGGACGGCACCGAGGTGGTGCTGGTGAAAGCATCGCGGGCCGCGGGGCTCGAGCAGCTCGCCGAAGCGCTGTTGGCGGATGATGGTGCTCTGCCGGATGGGGACGACGTGAAGGAGGCGAGGCGGTGAGAGCGATCCTGCTCGCCGGTGGCCTCTCCCTGCTCTTCACGATCTTCGGGACCCGCAGCGCGATCAAGGTGTTCGCCGCCCGCGGTTACGGGCAGCTGATCCGCGACGACGGCCCGACCACCCACCACACCAAGCGGGGCACTCCGACCATGGGCGGCCTGGTGATCGTGTTGGCCACGGTCGTCGCCTACTTCCTGGCGAAACTCGTCACCGGCAGCGAGCCGTCGATCTCGGTGCTGCTGCTGCTCTTCCTCTTTGTCGGACTCGGCACGGTCGGCTTCCTCGACGACTTCATCAAGATCTACAAGCAGCGCAACCTCGGTCTGCGGAGCAAGGCGAAATTCATCGGCCAGACCCTGGTCGCTGTCATCTTCGGCTGGTTGGTCCTCTGGCAGGTCGACCCGATCCAGGACCCGCGCGGCGTGACGCCCGCCGGCCACGCGATCTCCTTCACCCGCGACATCGAGCGGTTCGCTGTCCCGACCGTGCTGCTGATCATCTTCATCGTCTTCCTGATCGCCGGCTTCAGCAACGCGGTCAACCTCACTGACGGGCTCGATGGCCTCGCCGCCGGCGCCTCGATGATGGTCTTCGGCGCCTATACCCTGGTGAACATCTGGCAGAGCAACCAGTCCTGTCGGCTGAACCCTGATGTCGCCGCCTGCTACGAAGTCCGGGACCCGCTCGACCTCGCAGTGATGGCGGCAGCGCTCACCGGGGCCTGCTTCGGCTTCCTCTGGTACAACGCCTCGCCGGCCCAGATCTTCATGGGCGACACAGGATCGCTCGCCCTCGGTGGCGCGGTCGCCGGGATGGCGGTGCTGACCCGCACCGAGCTCCTGTTGATCCTGCTCGGCGGCCTCTTCGTCATCCAGACGATGTCGGTGATCCTGCAGGTCGGTTTCTTCAAGGTGACCAAAGGCAGACGGCTCTTCCGGATGGCGCCGCTGCACCACCACTTCGAGCTGCTCGGCTGGGAGGAGATCACGGTCGTGGTCCGCTTCTGGCTGATCGCCGCGGTCTTCGTTGCCGGCGGCCTCGGGATCTTCTACGCCGAATGGGTGGTCGGAGGATGAAGCCCCCACAGCTCTGCTCGCTACGCGCCCATTCCGGTGGGGAAGCCGGATGAGTGGTCGGCTCGACGCGCTCGGCCGTGCCGACTCGTGGGAGGGCATCCATGCTGTGGTGGCCGGGATGGGCGTCTCGGGATTTGCCGCTGCCGACAGCCTGACCCACCTCGGTGCCCGGGTGACCGCCCTGGACGAGTCCGACGCGGGTGATCGTGCGGAGAAGGCGACGCTGCTGGAGATTCTCGGTGCGACCGTCCGGCTCGGACCGGGATCGACCGCGGTGTTGCCCGAGGATATCGACGTCCTGATCACCTCGCCCGGTTGGCGGCCGGACGCGCCGCTGCTCGCGCAAGCCTCCGAGCGGAGCATCCCGATCTGGGGGGAGGTCGAGCTGGCCTGGCGTCTGCGCGACCCGGTCAACCCGGCGCCCTGGCTCGTGATCACCGGCACCAACGGCAAGACCACCACGGTGCAGATGCTCGAGCGGATGCTGACCGCCGCCGGCGTCCGCACGGTGGCCTGCGGCAACGTGGGCCTGCCGATTGTCGAGGTCGTGATGACCGAGGACGATACCGGCGCTTCGCCGTACGACGTCCTGGCAGTCGAGCTCTCCAGCTTCCAGCTGCACTACACCTCCTCGATGCAGGCGCACTCGGCCGCGATCCTGAACATCGCCGAGGACCATCTGGACTGGTACTCCTCGATGGGCGCCTCCCCGATGCAGCACTACACCGCCGACAAGGGCCGGATCTACGAAGGTGTCGAGCACGCCTGCATCTACAACGTCGCCGATCCGGTCACCGAGCAACTGGTCCGCGACGCCGACGTCCTCGAGGGGGCCCGGGCGATCGGGTTCACCCTCGGCACGCCGGCCGTCGGCATGGTGGGCCTGGTGGAGGACGTCCTCGCAGACCGGGCCTTCGTCGAGGACCGGCGGTCCTCGGCCGCGGAACTCTGCACCCTGGCGGACCTGGCCACCACGGCACCGCACTTCGTGAGCAACGCGCTCGCGGCAGCGGCGCTGGCCCGTTCCTTCGGCGTCGCACCCGCCGCCATCCGTGAGGCGCTGCGCGAGTTCCGGCCGGACGGCCACCGGATCGCTACCGTCGGCACCTTCGACGAGGTGACCTGGGTCGACGACTCGAAGGCCACCAACCCTCCCGCCGCGCTGGCGTCCTTGCAGGCCTACGAGTCCGTGGTCTGGGTCGCCGGCGGACTCGCCAAAGGGGCTCGCTTCGACGACTTGGTCTCGCGGGTCCACGACCGGCTGCGCGGGGTGGTGCTGCTGGGCACCGACGCCCCGCTGATCGCCGAGGCGCTCGCCCGACACGCACCGGATGTGCCGGTCTTCCGACTTCCGCCCGGCGAGACTTCTCCTATGGACCGCGTCGTGGCGGAAGCCGAGGCGCTCGCAAGGCCGGGGGACACCGTGCTGTTGGCTCCCGGGTGCGCATCCATGGACATGTTCGCCAACTACGGCGCGCGCGGAGACGCCTTCGTCGATGCGGTGCGCCGCAGAAGGCGGACGACAGAGCAGTAGCCCGGCAGAGCCGTCCGGGCGAGGACCAGGAGGATGCGTGAGCGTCACCACTCAGCCGGGTGGCAGGACCGTCACCCGAACGAGTACGCCCTCCCGCCTCGCTCCGGGCAGTGGTGCCGGGTGGGTCGCGACGGTGCGCCGCAGCCTCGACCGACCGCTGGCGCCGTACTACCTGCTCCTCGGAGCCACGTCACTGCTGCTCACGATCGGCCTGGTGATGGTGCTCAGCGCCTCCAGCGTCGACGGGTTCGAGAAGCACGGGAACAGCTACTACTGGGCCACCAAGCAGCTGATGTGGGTGGTCCTGTCGGTTCCGTGCGCCTGGGTCGCGACCCGGCTGCCGCTCAGGACGCTGCGGATTCTTGCCTGGCCGGGTCTGCTGCTGGCGATCTCTATGCTCGCCCTGACCCAGACCGGCCTAGGCGTCGAGGTCAACGGCAACCAGAACTGGCTCGGTCTCGGTCCCGTCCAGGTCCAGCCGTCGGAGGTCGCGAAGTTCGCGATGGTGCTCTGGTGTGCCGACGTCTACGCCCGTAAGGACGCGCTGCTGGACTCGTGGCGCCACCTGGTCATCCCGGTGATCCCGGTCGCCGTCCTGATCACCTGCCTGGTCCTGGTCGGCGGGGACCTCGGTACGGCGCTGGTGCTCTTCGCGATCGCGCTCGGCCTGCTCTGGGTGGTGGGCGTCCCGGTCCGGTTCTTCCTCGCCGCCGTCTGCCTGGTCTCGGTGGGTGCGTTCTACCTGGCGACCAGCAGCTCGGAGCGGCTCAACCGGATCCTTTCCTTCACCGACCCGTTCAAGGACTACGAAGGCTCGGGCTGGCAGGCCGGCCACGGCATCCTCGGCATGTCCAGCGGCGGCCTGTTCGGCAAGGGCATCGGTGCCAGCCAGCAGAAGTGGGGCAACCTGCCGGAGGCGCACACCGACTTCATCTTCGCGGTCCTCGGCGAGGAGCTCGGCCTGGTCGGCACGTTGCTCGTCCTGGTCCTTTTCTTGACCATCGCCTGGGCCGGCATCCGGGTGGCGATGCAGGCCGAGAACCTCTTCGTCCGCTACGCCACCGCCGGCATCGTGATCTGGCTGATGGCGCACGTGCTGATAAACATCGGCATGGTGCTGGCTCTGCTCCCTGTCATCGGCATCCCGCTGCCATTGGTCTCCTACGGCGGATCGTCACTGGTTCCCGAGCTGGTCGCGCTGGGTCTGGTCATCGGCTTCGCCCGGTCCGAGCCGAACGCCGCCGGCGAGCTGCGCCGACGACGCAGCGAACGCCGAACGCGCCGGGCGGTCAACGCGGGCGCCGCCCCGAGGCGCTGGTCGTGAGGCCCGAGGATGAGGCCCAGAAGATGAGGCCCCGAAGATGAGGCCCCGAAGATGAGGCCCCGAAGATGAAGCGACTGCTGCTCGCGGGGGGCGGGACTGCGGGCCACACCTCGCCGTTGCTCGCCACTGCTGACGCCCTCCGCCGCCGCCACCCCGACCTGGAGATCACCTGCCTGGGTACCGCCCGAGGCCTGGAGACCACGGTGATCCCGGCCGCCGGATACCCCCTCGAGCTCGTCTCGCCGGTGCCGCTGTCGCGTTCGCTCAACGCCGACCTGTTCCGGACCCCGGGCCGGTTGCGCACCTCGGTCAACGAGGCCACCGCTGTGATCGACCGGGTCGGCCCGGATGTCGTCGTCGGCTTCGGCGGCTACGTCTCGGTGCCGGCGTACCTCGCTGCGCGACGCCGGAGCCTGCCGCTGGTGGTGCACGAGGGCAACGCGCTCCCCGGCATCGCGAACAAGCTGGGCGCCCGGTTCACCCCGTTCGTAGCGACCAGCTTCCCGGGCACGAACCTCCCGAACGCCGTCTGCACCGGGCTGCCGATCCGGCGGATGATCGCGACTCTCGACCGAGCCGCGCACCGGACAGAGGCACGGGCCTTCTTCGGCCTCGACCCCGACCTGCCGACGCTGCTGGTCACCGGCGGGTCCCAGGGTGCCCGCCGGATCAACGAGTCGATCGCGGCCGCTGCGCCTGCGTTCGCTGCGGCCGGCGTGCAGGTGCTGCACATCATCGGGCCCCGAGGGGAGGTCGACCTGCTGCCGCCGCTCGAGTCCGGCCCGCCGTACGTCGTGGAGCACTACGTCGACCGGATGGACCTGGCCTATGCCGCCGCTGACGCAGTCGTCTGCCGGGCCGGCTCCAACACGGTCACCGAGGTCTCCGGGGTGGGGCTGCCAGCCGTCTTCGTGCCGCTGCCGATCGGCAACGGCGAGCAGGCGCTGAACGCCCGTCCCGTGGTCGACGCGGGCGGCGGCCTGCTGGTGGCTGATGCGGCGTTCACGACGGAGTGGGTGCGTGCGACGATTCCGGCCCTGGTCGGTGACCGGGAGCGCCGCGAGTCCATGGGCCGAGCCGCCTCCGGGGTGATCCCGCTCGACGCGGACGAGAAGCTCGCCGACCTGATCGAGGAAGCAGCCAGGAGCGGGGGAGGCAGACGCCGATGAGGGTTCCTGTTCCCGCCGACCTCCTGCCCGCCGAGCAGCTGGGCCGGGTCCACTTCGTCGGCATCGGCGGCGCCGGTCTCTCGGGCATCGCCCGGATCATGCTCGCCCGGGGCATCGAGGTCTCCGGCAGCGACGCGAAGTCGTCGGCCACCATCGAGGCGCTGCTTGCCCTCGGCGCCACCTGCTTCGTCGGTCACGCGGCAGAGCAGGTCGAGCAGGCCGACACGGTCGTGGTCTCGACCGCCGTCCGGGAGACCAATCCCGAAGTCGTCGAGGCCGTACGCCGGGGCCTGCGACTGTTGCCCCGCTCGGCCGCGCTCGAGGCCGTGATGCAGGGGCGGCTGGTGGTCGCCGTCGCCGGCACCCACGGCAAGACCACCACGACCTCGATGCTCACCGTCGCGCTCCAGCACTGCGGGGCGGACCCGTCGTTCGCGATCGGCGGCGATCTCAACGAGTCCGGCTCGAACGCCCACGACGGCACCGGTGATCTGTTCGTCGCGGAAGCGGACGAGAGTGACGGCGCGTTCCTGGTCTACTCGCCCCAGGCCGCCCTGGTGACCAACGTGGAGGCCGACCACCTCGACAACTACGGGACTGAGGAGGCCTACCGGGCGGCGTTCGACGAGTTCCTCGACCGGATCCGACCCGATGGGTTCCTGGTCGCCTGCATCGACGACCCGGGGGCTGCCGACCTGGTGGCGACGGCGCGCGGCCGTGGGCTGCGGACGATCGGGGTCGGGACCGGGGCCGAGGCCGAGGTGCGCGCACAGAACCTGCGCCAGCTGGGTTCGACCTCCACGTTCGAGGTGGTCGATGGTGGCCGACGGCTCGGCGAGGTCACCCTGCAGGTCCCTGGCCAGCACTACGTCCTGGACGCCCTGGCAGCCCTGGCGTGCGGACTGCGCCTCGGCTACCCGTTCGCCGACCTGGCGCGCGGGCTGGCGGCGTACAGCGGAACCCGGCGCCGGATGGAACTCAAGGGCGAGGTCGGCGGCATCCGCGTCTACGACAGCTACGCGCACCACCCCCGCGAGATCGCCGGCGACCTGGAGGCAGCCCGGTCCTTGGCCGGGCCGGGCCGGATCGTGGTCGCCTTCCAGCCGCACATGGTCTCCCGTACCCGGATCTTCGGTGCCGAGATGGGCCACGCTCTGGGCGCCGCCGACGAGGTGGTCGTGATGGACATCTACGTCGCGCGCGAGGACCCCGAGCCCGGTGTCACCGCGGCGCTGGTCTCCGACGCCGTTCCGCTCGCCCCCGAGCACGTCGTCCTCGAGCCGTCCTGGTCGGCCACCGCCCAGCACCTCGTGGACCGGGCGGGTCCGGGCGATGTCATCCTCACCCTCGGTGCCGGCGACGTGACGCTGCTGGGGCCGTCGGTCCTCGCCCTGCTCGAGCAGCAGGGCCTGAGAGCAGCGGCCCCGGACGGCGCCGACGCGTGACCGCCACCGAGGACGAGACCGTCCTGATCGCCGCCCCGGACTTCGCCCGGCGCAGGTTCCGGGCCCGGACACGGCGGCTGCGCCCCTACCTGTACGCCGCGGCGGCCCTTGTCCTGGTCGGTACCGGTATCTGGCTGCTCTGGTTCTCCTCGGCCCTCGAGGCCCGCGACGTCGAGGTCACCGGCAACGGCACCCTCAGTGTCGCCCGGGTCGAGAAGGCCGCCCGGGCACCCCTGGGCGAGGCGTTGGTCAGCGTCGACCTGGCTGCGATCGAGGCGCGGGTCGAGGCGATCGCCTCGATCCGCTCGGCGTCGGTGTCGCGGTCGTGGCCGCACACGATCCAGATCGACGTGGTCGAGCGGGTTCCTGTCGCGGTGGTGAGTCGGGGCGTCGGTCTGCAGGCGGTCGACGAGGACGGTTACCTCTTCGGCAGCTACTCCGAGGAGCCGCGGGACCTCCCGGTGATCCGGACCGCACCCGACGTACGGCGGGAGGCGCTGGCAGAGGCCGCTGCGGTCATCCGGTCGCTCCGGGCGGACATCGCGGCCAAGGTTCGGCACGTCGACGTCGAGACGATCGACCAGATCGTGCTGCGCCTCAAGGACGGCCGCCGGGTGATGTGGGGGAGCGCGGAGAACTCCGGTCAGAAGGCCGAGGTGCTCGCCGACCTGCTCAGGGCGACCGCGTCGGAGAAGCCGAGAGAGATCGACGTCAGCGTCCCCGGGCGTCCCACCACCCGCTGAGTCGGCCTGGCGGTCGGGCCGGAGCGGCCCGGCATCGGCCAGAAGTTTCGGGAAGTCGGCGCGCGTCGGGCGTGTTGCCGACGTTTCGCCCGGACGGGTGCCTACTTTGTTCTCACGACTTCAGGTTGACATAACATTAACCTTCTACTGGAGGGTTAGGGTTCCCAGCCGAAGCCGCGGGGTCGCAACAGGGGCCCTGAAACAAACCGGAGCCGCGTTGCAGTCAGGCAGGGCGACACAAGAGCGAGAGGCACCGCCGTGGCAGCACCACAGAACTACTTGGCCGTGATCAAGGTCGTAGGTATCGGTGGAGGTGGAGTCAATGCCGTCAACCGGATGATCGAGGTCGGGCTGCGGGGCGTTGAATTCATCGCCATCAACACCGATGCACAGGCACTGCTGATGAGCGACGCCGATGTGAAGCTCGACATCGGTCGTGAGCTCACCCGTGGTCTGGGCGCCGGCGCGAACCCCGATGTGGGTGCCCGTGCCGCCGAGGACCACGCTGACGAGATCGAAGAGGTCATCAAGGGTGCCGACATGGTGTTCGTGACCGCTGGCGAGGGCGGCGGGACCGGCACCGGTGGCGCACCGGTGGTCGCCAAGATCGCCCGCTCTCTGGGCGCTCTGACGATCGGTGTCGTGACCCGGCCGTTCTCCTTCGAGGGGCGCCGTCGCTCGGCCTCCGCCGAAGAGGGCATCGCCAACCTCCGCGAGGAGGTTGACACCCTGATTGTGATCCCCAACGACAAGCTGCTCTCGATTGCCGACCGCAACGTGAGCATGCTCGACGCGTTCAAGCAGGCCGACCAGGTGCTCCTCCAAGGCGTCTCGGGCATCACCGACCTCATCACCACCCCCGGCCTGATCAACCTGGACTTCGCCGACGTGAAGTCGGTGATGTCGAACGCTGGCTCGGCCCTGATGGGCATCGGCTCGGCGCGCGGGGAGAACCGCGCCGTCGAGGCTGCCGAGCTCGCCGTCTCCAGCCCGCTGCTCGAGGAGTCGATCGACGGCGCCCAGGGCGTGCTGCTCTCGATCGCGGGCGGGTCCGACCTGGGCCTTTTCGAGATCAACGAGGCCGCAGCCATGGTCGCGGACGCGGTGCATCCGGAGGCGAACATCATCTTCGGGGCAACCATCGACGACGCGCTCGGCGACGAGGTACGGGTGACCGTGATCGCTGCCGGCTTCGAGGGTGGCCGCCCCAAGCGCCGCGAAGAGGCGCCGGGGCTCCGTCGCCCGGTTCCCCAGCAGCAGACCCAGGAGGAGACCCGGGCTGCGGCAAAGGCCATGGTCGAGGAACGGCGCTCGTCCTCGACCCCGGTCCGCAAGGAGCCCGTCCCGGTCGGCGTCGCCAGCCCGGCGGTCAACAGGTCGGTGGACTTCGACGACGACCTCGACGTTCCCGACTTCCTGAAGTAGGCCGACCAGGTCTCGTGTACCTCCACCGCTCGTCGCTCGGCCCCGTCGACCTGGCATTCACCGACAGGTACGGCGGGGTCAGCGGCGTTCCGTACGCCGAACTGAACCTCGCGTTGGTCGGCGGTGACGCCCCGGGCGCGCTGGCCGAGAACCTGCGGATCGTTCTGGACGACTTCGCCCCCGACGCTCGGGCCGTCCCGCCGATGACCCAGGTGCACGGGACCGAGGTGGCCTACGTCAAGGCGCTCAACGAGCAGCACGTCCGGTCGTACACCTGCGACGCACAGGTGACCGACGCTCCCGATCTGGTGCTGGTCGTGCGGGCGGCCGACTGCGTACCGGTCGTCCTCGCCGACCCGACTGCCGGCGTCATCGGGGTTGCGCACTCCGGCCGCTCGGGGCTCGTGGCGGGGGTCGTGCCTGCGACGGTGGCAACCATGCGTGCGCGCGGTGCCAGCGACATCACCGCTTGGATCGGGCCGTACGTGTGCGGAGCCTGCTACGAGGTGCCCCCCGCGATGCAGGCCGAGGTCGGAGCGGCCGTGCCCGGCTCGGTGTCGACGACGTCCTGGGGGTCCCCAGCCCTCGACATCGGTGCAGGCGTCCGCGCCCAGCTCGCGCGTGCCGGCGTGACGGTGATCGACGTCTCCACCTGCACCCGAGAATCCGCCGACCTCTATTCCTACCGACGCGACGGCGAACGAGCCGGCCGCCACGCGGGACTGATCCGGTTGCGCGGATGAGCCGCTCCGACGAGCTCGCCACCAACCTGGCCGCGGTGCGCGCCCGGATCGACGTCGCCTGCCGGTCGGCGGGCCGTACGGACGAGGTCGCCCTGGTAGTCGTCACCAAATACTTCCCCTCCTCCGACGTCCGCCTGCTCGCCGGGCTCGGGGTCACCGCGGTGGGAGAGAACAAGCACCAGGAGGCGGCAGCCAAGGCTGCTGAGTGCGCCGATCTCGGGTTGTCCTGGCACTTCGTCGGCTCGATCCAGAGCAACAAGGCGGCAGCCATCGCCGGGTACGCCGACATGGTTGAGTCAGTTGATCGCGTCAAGCTGGTCGGCGCGCTCGACCGCGGAGCCCAGGAGACGGGTCGGACCGTCGACTGCCTGGTCCAGGTCAGCCTCGACCCCGAGGATTCTTCCGGCCGCGGGGGTGCGCGAGGCGAGGAGATCGCCGCGATCGCCGAGGCCGTCGCGGGCTCGGAAGCGCTTCGGCTGCGCGGCGCGATGGCCGTCGCGCCGCTGGGATTACCGGCAGCGCCGGCCTTCGAGCGACTCGCCGCGATCGCCGCAAACCTGCGTTCGGCCCACCCGGAGGCCCTCGTGCTGTCCGCAGGCATGACCGGCGACCTCGAGGAAGCCGTCAGGAACGGCGCGACACACGTGCGGATTGGCTCTGCGGTGCTCGGTCCGAGACCGTTGATCAAGTAATGTCCGAATCAGACGTAACGATCCCGACCGGGGTCGCACCAGGCGCAGAGGAAGAGGATTCATGAGCGGCGCGATGCGGAAGATGGGCGTCTACCTCGGACTGCTCGAGGACGCCGACGGCGAGTACGCCGAGCTCGACAACGCTTACGACGAGCCGAACCGTCGTACGGCAGAACCGGCGACCCGGGCCGTCTCCAGCATCACCGAGCGCCGTCGGGTCGCTGGCCCGGTGGCGACCCAGGTCGCGCCGGCTCGTGCGGCGGCGCCACTCTCGCGGATCACCACGCTGCATCCGCGTACCTACAACGAGGCGCGGGTGATCGGCGAGAACTTCCGCGACGGCATCCCGGTGATTATGAACCTCTCCGAGATGTCCGACGGCGACGCCAAGCGCCTGGTGGACTTCGCTGCCGGCCTGGTCTTCTCGGTGCGCGGCACGATCGAGCGTGTCACCAGCAAGGTCTTCCTGCTCTCGCCGCCCAACGTGGAGGTCGGTGCTGAGGAGAGGGAGCTCATCGTCGAGGGCGGCTTCTTCAACCAGAGCTGAGCCCGGCAGTGACGAACCCCATCGGCATCGGCATCGACCTGGTGCTGAAGATCTTCATCGGATTCCTGATCGTGCGACTCGTCGTGGACTGGATTCAGGTGTTCGCGCGCTCCTGGTCGCCCACCGGGCCGGTCCTGATCGTGCTCGAAGGGGTGTACTCGGTCACCGATCCGCCGATCCACGCGTTCCGCAGGGTCTTCAAGCCGATCCGTATCGGTGGTGTCGCGCTCGACCTGAGTTTTCTTGCGGTGCTCCTGGTCTGCTACCTGCTGCTCGCTGTCAACGGCGCCGTCTGGGCATCCTGAGTTCAGGGCGAGGTCGGGAATGCCGTCCATCGTCCGAACGGCTATTGTTCAACCGGCACTGTGCTTCCATTCAGGCGGTGCCACAAAAATCGTGTTCGTCCGACTAACGAAGAATGGGTGAAGTCATGCCGCTGACGCCTGAGGACGTGAGCAACAAGCGCTTTACTCCGGTCCGGCTCCGTGAGGGCTACGACATGGGTGAAGTAGACCAGTTCCTCGATGAGGTCGAGGCCGAGCTCGATCGTCTCACCAAGGAGAACGACGACCTCCGGACGAAGGTCAGCGCGGTCCAGAGTTCTGGTAGCGACGCGTCTGCTACGCCCGCTCCGGTGTTCGAGAAGGCGCCCGAGCCGACGCCGGTCGCAGCGCCCGTCCCGGCCGCCGCTCCGGTCCAGGAGATCCGGGTCGCCACGGTTGCGGACGCATCCAGCGCTGCTGCCCGGCTGCTCGAGATCGCCACCCGTAACGCCGACGAGCTCGTTGACGGCGCGAAGGAGGATGCCGACAAGATCGTCGGCTCCGCGCGCACCAAGGCTGAGCGGCTCGAGGTGGAGACCAAGGCAAAGACCGACCGGCTCGAGTCCGATGCCCGCACCCGCGCAGCCATGCTCGACTCCGAGACCGAGGCTCGCCGCAAGGAGATCTTCGGCAACCTCGAGAAGGAGCGGGACACGCTCAACGGCGAGATCGAGGGTCTCCGTTCGTTCGAGCGCGAGTACCGGAGCCGCCTGAAGAGCTACTTCAGTCAGCAGCTCGAGGCGCTCGACGGTGCCGCGCCGACACCCAGCGCGCTGCCGACCGGTGGCGCGGACCATTCGCCCAAGCGACTGCGCTCGATTCTGGGCGAAGACGCCGGCGACGCCAAGGCCTGAGCCCAGAGCTACCACGTGAGCGGGGCCCCTCCATCACGGAGGGGCGCCGTTCGCCTTGGGTCAGACGCGGAAGACGCTGAAGCTGAAACCCACCTCGGCATCGGAGAAGGCCAGGTCCTGCGGCGCGTCGGACTCGGCCATCGAGGCGGCTAGCACCTCGCCGGCGATCAGATCGGCGTGCTCGGCGAAGGCCTCGGCCATCGGGCCGGTGGCGGTCCAGGTCAGCGCGATCCGGTCGGAGACGTCGAACCCGCTGTGCTTGCGGGCCTCCTGGATCATCCGGACAACCTCCCGGGCCAGACCGGCGCGTCGCAGCTCGTCGGTGAGCTCGAGGTCCAGGGCCACGGTCTCGCCTTGTTCGTTCACCACGGACCAGCCCTCACGGGGTCGCTCGGAGATGATCACCTCCTCGGCGAACACCTCGACCGGAGAGCCGTCCAGTTCCACGACCGCCGATCCGTCAGCGGACAGCGCAGCGGCTAGAGCGCCGGCGTCGGCCGCTGCGATGGCTGCCGCGACCTTCGGCGTCTCCCGGGCGAACCGCTTGCCGAGGGCGCGGAAATTGCCCTTGGCGGAGTGGTCGACCAGGTCGGCCCCGGCCGCGCTGATCGGCTCGATGGTGCCGAGGTTCAGCTCGTCGGCCACCTCGGCGCGGAGCTCGGGGGAGAGCCGCTCGTACGCCGACGTGCCGACGAGCGCCCGGCTCAGCGGTTGGCGGGTGCGGACGCCCGCATCGGCGCGTGCGGCCCGGCCGAGCTCGACCAGTCGACGGGCCACAGCCATCTGACCGTTCAGCTCGTCGTCGACCAGGCTGCCGTCGACCTGTGGCCAGGCCGCCAGGTGCACCGAACTCGGTAGGTCTCCCGACGTTGCTGCGGCACCGGTTCCGACGAACATGTCCTGCCAGACCCGCTCGGTGATGAACGGAGTGAGGGGCGCCATCAGCAGCGTGACCACGTACAGGCACTCGTGCAAGGTCGCGAGCGCGGCCGGGTCACCCTTCCAGAAGCGGCGACGAGAACGTCGGACGTACCAGTTGGAGAGGTCGTCGACGTACGCCGAGAGCAGCGCACCGGCGCTCTGGGTGTCGAAGCCCTCGAGGGCCTCGGTGACGCCCCGCGCCAGCCGGTGGGCCTCCGAGAGCGCCCAGCGGTCCAGTACTGAGCGGTCAGCAAGGTCCGGGGCCTTGTCGCCGGGGGCCCAGTCGGACGTACCGGCGTACAGGACCTGGAAGGCGACCGTGTTCCAGTAGGTCAGCAGCACCTTGCGGACGGTTTCCTGGATCGTCGCGTGCCCGACCCGCCGAGCCGACCACGGCGAACCGCCGCAGGCCATGAACCAGCGGACGGCGTCGGCGCCATGCTCCTCCATGAGAGGCATCGGCTCGAGGATGTTGCCCAGGTGCTTGCTCATCTTGCGGCCGTCCTCGGCCAGGATGTGGCCCAGGCAGAGCACGTTCTTGTACGACGACTCGTCGAAGACCAACGTGCCGATCGCCATCAGCGTGTAGAACCAGCCGCGTGTCTGGTCGATCGCCTCGCAGATGAAGTCCGCCGGGTAGGCCGCCTCGAACTGCTCCTTCGAGCCCTCGACGTGCGGATAGCCCCACTGGGCGAACGGCATCGAGCCGGAGTCGAACCAGGCATCGATCACTTCGGGCACTCGGGTAGCCGTCAGGCCGCAGCGGTCGCTGTTCGGTTCACCGGGGCAGGTGAAGGTGATCGCGTCCACGAACGGGCGGTGCGGGTCCAGGTCGGACTGGTCGGTCCCGGTGAGAGCCGACAGCTCAGCGAGCGATCCCACACACGTCTGGTGACCCTCGGCGCAGCGCCAGATCGGTAACGGGGTGCCCCAGTAGCGGCTGCGCGACAGCGCCCAGTCGATGTTGTTGTTCAGCCAGTCGCCGTACCGGCCCCACTTGATCGTCTCGGGGTACCAGTGGGTTTTCTCGTTCTCGCGGAGCAGTGCTTCCTTGACCGCCGTCGTCCGGACGTACCAGGACGGCTGTGCGTAGTAGAGCAGCGCGGTGTGGCAGCGCCAGCAGTGCGGGTAGGAGTGCTCGTAGGGAAGGTGCCGGAAGAGAAGACCACGGGCGGTCAGGTCGGCGACGAGGTCCGCGTTCGCATGCCGGAAGAATTGTCCGCCGATCAGCTCGATGGTGTCGATGAAGTGCCCGTCGGGGTTGATCGGGTTCACCATCTCGACGCCGTTGCGCCGGCAGGAGGCGAAGTCGTCCTCACCGAAGGCGGGGGCCTGGTGCACCAGGCCGGTGCCGTCCTCGGCCGTGACGTAGTCCTCGACGACCACGAAGTGCGCCCGCCCGTCGGCGCCGCCCGGCCACTCGACGAGGTCGAACGGCCGCTGATAGGTCCACCCGACCATGTCGGTGCCGACGAACCGCTCTCCGATCGTCCACTCGGCGTCGCCGAGAACCTTCTCGACCAGTACCTCGGCCATCACCAGGGTCTCGGTCCCGCTCGCGGTCTGCGTGGTGACGGTGACGTAGGTCAGGTCAGGGTTGGCCGCGACCAGTCCGTTGGAGACCAGCGTCCACGGTGTGGTGGTCCAGATCAGGAGGCTTGCGCTCTGCCCGTTCGGAAGGGCGGCGTACGGGCCGCTGGTGAGTGGGAAGCGGACGTAGACCGACGGATCGGTCACGGTCTCGTAGCCCTGTGCGAGCTCGTGGTCGGAGAGCCCCGTACCGCACCGCGGGCAGTACGGCGCGACCCGGTAGTCCTCGACCAGGAGCCCCTTGGCGTGGATCTGCTGGAGCGCCCACCAGACCGACTCGACGTACGGGGTGTCCATGGTGCGGTAGGGGTTCTCGGTGTCGACCCAGTAACCCATCCGCTCAGTCATCTGCTCGAACGCGTCGACGTGACGAAGTACCGAGGTCCGGCAACGGTTGTTGAACTCGGCGATGCCGAAGGCCTCGATGTCACCCTTGCCGGAGAAACCGAGCTCCTTCTCCACCGCAAGCTCGACCGGGAGACCGTGGCAGTCCCAGCCGCCCTTGCGGACGACGTGCTTGCCCCGCATCGTCTGGAAGCGCGGGAACAGGTCCTTGAAGACGCGTGCTTCGACGTGGTGCGTGCCGGGCATGCCGTTCGCGGTGGGCGGCCCCTCGTAGAACGCCCAGGGTTCGCTGCCCTGGGTCTGCGCTACCGACTGCGCGAACGTCTGCTGCTCGGCCCAGAGCGCCAGCACCTCACGCTCGAGCGTCGGCAGGTCGATCTGCGGGGGAACGGGGCGGTACCCGGAGTTCTGCGCGGTCACGTTGGTCCTTCGTCGGTTTCGTCAACATCCGACCCAACCGGTGGTTGAGCCGTCGCCAGGTCGTTCGAAACGGCAAACGAAGGGACGAGGACCGGTGTCCGGCTCCCGCGGTACCACCCTTCTTGACCGACGCCCTGGTGCTGGGCGCCGACCCACTTCACTGGTGTCGCTGCTGCCGGGTCTAGTCCGTTTCGGGTGTTCCGAGACGTTTCTTCCGACGGCTCCGGGGTGATTGCCCCATCAAAGCCGGTGCAGCGGCTCAAGTGTGCCAGAGGTGGGCCGGAGGATTCATCTCGGATTACCCGGTCCGGCGAGTTGTAGGGGCAGGCGTATACACGTAGCCTCGCGGCCACGGTTATGACGTACGTCATATTTCCTCTAGCCCGATGGGGGCGCAGCCAGATGGCAACGACAGGTAAGAAATCCCTGGTGAGCCGCGCTGGCGCCGCCGCGCGCAAGGTCGTCGGTCGACCGACGAAGGCGGCACCGGCTAAGAAGGCTGCCCCGGCCAAGAAGGCGGCCCCGGCCAAGAAGGCGGCACCGGCCAAGAAGGCGGCCCCGGCCAAGAAGGCCGCCCCGGCCAAGAAGGCCGCCCCGGCCAAGAAGGCCGCCCCGGCTAAGAAGGCCGCCCCGGTCAAGAAGGCCGCCCCGGTCAAGAAGGCTGCCCCGGCTAAGAAGGCTGCCCCGGCTAAGAAGGCTGCCCCGGCTAAGAAGGCCGCCCCGGTCAAGAAGGCCGCCCCGGTCAAGAAGGCCGCCCCGGTCAAGAAGGCCGCCCCGGCCAAGAAGGCCGCCCCGGCCAAGAAGGCCGCCCCGGCCAAGAAGGCTGCTCCGGCCAAGACTGCTGCCCCGAAGTTGGAGACACCTGCCAAGGTTGCGCCCGTGAAAGCGACGCCCGCGCCCAAGCCGGTCCAGAAGAGCAAGCTGGTTGTCCTCGAGGCCGAGGACCCCTGGCGCAAGGAAGAGCTGAGTGAGGTCCGCAACCAGTTGCGTGCCGACGTCAAGCGGCTTCGGGTCGAGCTCGACGAGGTCGAGGGCGACCTGGCCAACCTGATGCGCAGCGCCGGCGAGGGCGCCGGCAACGACACCGCCGACGTCGGCTCGGCGACGTTCGAGCGCGACCAGGAGATGACCATCGTCAACAACGCCCGCGACATGCTGGAGCAGTCCGAGCACGCACTCGATCGCATCGCCGACAAGACCTACGGCATCTGCGAGGTCTGCGGGAACCCGATCGGCAAGAATCGTTTGATGGCGTTCCCGCGTGCGACAATGTGCATGACATGCAAGCAGCGCGAGGAGCGTCGCTAACCAGCGACGCTCAGCCCCTTTCAGGCAAGCCCCGTCTCGGGTTGGTCCTCGGCATCGCCCTCGCCGCCTGGGCTGTCGACATCGGCACCAAGGTGCTGGCTGTCCGCGAGCTCTCCGACCGCGCCCCGGTCGAGGTGCTTGGTCCGCTGCTCCGGCTCAACCTGGTCCGCAACTCGGGGGCGGCCTTCAGTGCCGGTACCGGCCTGACGCCGTGGATCTCCCTCTTCGGTTGCGTGGCCCTGGTCGTCGCGCTGGTCGTCGCCCGCAAGGTCCGTACGCCGCTGTGGGGCGTGGCGATGGGCCTGCTGATCGCCGGGATCGTCGGCAACCTGACCGACCGTTTCCTCCGGGAGCCCGGCCTGTTGCGCGGGCACGTGATCGACTTTCTCGAGCTCCCGAACTGGCCTGTCTTCAATGTCGCCGACATTTGCATCAACCTTGCCGCCGGACTGATCGTGCTGCAGTCGTTCCGCGGAGTTCCGCTGGGCGGCAAGCCGGTGGATCATCAGAGCGACGAGGCAGAGGAGGCAGCCAGGTGACCGAAGAACGCGCGCTGCGGGTTCCTGACGGCCTGGCCGGGGAACGGGTCGACGTCGGGGTGGCCCGGATGTTCGGCCTCTCCCGCTCCAAGGCAGCCGAGATGCTCGGCCAGGGCTTGGTCCACCTGGACGGATCGGCGGCGGCGAAATCGGATCGGCTGCTGCCCGGGACCCTGCTCGAGGTCAGTCTCCCTCCGGTCGCCGACCCGCTCGAGTTCAGTGCCGAGCTGGCCGAAGGGATCCAGACCCTTCATGACGACCAGTCCATCGTCGTGATCGACAAGCCGGTGGGGGTCGCCGTGCACCCCTCGATGGGATGGACCGGGCCGACGGTCGTGGGACACCTGCGCGCGGCCGGCTACCGGATCGCCACGAGCGGAGCGCCCGAGCGCCAAGGCATCGTCCAGCGCCTCGATGTCGGAACCTCGGGCGTCATGGTCATCTGCAAGGGTGAGCGCGCCTACTCGGTTCTCAAGAACGCGTTCCGCAACCGCGAGATCGACAAGACCTACCACGCCCTCGTGCAGGGCCATCCGGATCCGCTGGCGGGCACCATCGACGCCCCCATCGGTCGAGCGCCCAAGTCCGACTGGAAGTTCGCGGTCCGTGACGACGGCAAGCACAGCGTCACCCACTACGAGACGCTCGAGGCGCACCGGTTCGCCTCGTTGCTGGAGATCCAGCTCGAGACCGGCCGTACTCATCAGATCCGGGTGCACATGGCTGCGCTCAAGCACCCGTGCGTCGGCGACCTGACCTACGGTGCTGACCCGACCCTGGCCAAGCGGCTCGGCCTGGAGCGGCAGTGGCTGCACGCCGTCCGGCTCGGGTTCGTCCATCCGGACAGCGGTGAGTACGTCGAATACTCCTCGACGTACCCCGAGGACCTCGCCCGCGCCCTGGAGAAGATCCGTGATGCGCACTGATGCCGGCTCCGACCACGACCTGACCGGCGACCTGACGCTGCGTCCGGCTGACGCGGGCGACCTCGAAGAGCTCGCTGAGCTGTACATCGCGACCCGGAGGGCGAGCCTGCCGGCGATGCCGGCACCGGTGCACGACGACGCCTCGATCCGCGCCTGGTTCACCGGCCTCGCGCTCGCCGGCTCCGGAGGGGCCAAGGAGATCTGGATCGCGGAGGCCGGCGATCAGGGACCTGGGGAGATCCTCGGCTTCGCGGTGCTGGACCGTGGCTGGCTCGACTCGCTGTACGTCGGTCCGCAGCACCAGGCGCGCGGGATCGGCACCGCGCTCCTCGACCTGGTCAAAGCTCAGCGGCCGGACGGATTCGCGCTCTGGGTCTTCGCCAGCAACACCGGTGCTCGCGGTTTCTACCACCGGCACGGGTTGGTCGAGCTCGAGCACACCGACGGCTCCGCCAACGAGGAGCGCGCGCCCGACGTACGGATGGCCTGGCCGGGCCTCGACCCGGTCGGCTACCTGCGCTCCCAGATCGACGAGGTCGACGACGAGCTCGCACTGCTGCTCGCGCGCCGGTTCGCGCTGACGGCTACGGTCCAGGGCTTCAAGCAGCACCCGGGCCGGCAGGGCCGCGACGTCGACCGCGAGCGCGCGATCGCCGAGCGGATGGCGGCGCACGCTCCCGGGCTCGGGGCCGAGGCGATCGGGCGGATCATGGACACCGTCATCGGGCAGTCCCTGGATGCCTACGAAAGCGACTCCCAGGGCAATACTGACCGATGAGGCACTGGTCACCCGGCTCCGGGGAACCGCTACCCGCGATCGAACGTTGAGGAAGACATGCACCAGCACCACAACGGTTTGAAAACCACCCTCCTGCTCGGCGGGATCTTCGGCCTGCTCCTCGCGATCGGCGGGCTCGTCAGCGCGTCCACCGGGAGCATGTCCTTCATCTGGCTGTTCGCGCTGTTCGGCGTCGCCATGACGGCGTACGGGTACTGGAACTCGGACAAGATCGCGATCAAGGCGATGCGTGCGGTGCCGGTGACCGAGATCGAACAGCCGGCGATGCACCGGATCGTCCGGGAGCTCTCGATGATCGCCGGACAGCCGATGCCACGGCTCTTCGTCTCCCCGACGTCGGCACCGAACGCGTTCGCGACCGGTCGGAACCCCGACCACGCCGCTGTCTGCTGCACCGAGGGGATCCTGGAGCTCCTCGACGAACGTGAGCTGCGCGGCGTCCTCGGCCACGAGCTGATGCACGTCTACAACCGCGACATCCTGACTTCCTCGGTAGCGGCGGCCCTCGCTGGGGTGATCACCTCGGTTGCACAGATGATGATGTTCGCCTCGATCTTCGGTGGCGGTGGCGACGACGAGGACCGACCCAACCCGCTGGTGCTGATCCTGATGTCGCTGCTCGCACCGCTGGCTGCGGCCGTGATCCAGATGGCGATCAGCCGCACCCGCGAGTACGACGCGGACGAGGACGGCGCCCGGCTCACCGGTGACCCGCTGGCCCTGGCCAGTGCGCTCAACAAGCTCGAGCACGGCGTCGCGGCCCGGCCGCTCCAGCCGACGCCTCAGCTGCAGAACGCCAGCCACCTGATGATCGCCAACCCGTTCCGGGCCCAGGACGTCTCCAAGCTGCTCTCGACCCACCCGCCGACCGCGGACCGCGTCGCGCGGCTTCAGGAGATGGCCGGCCGGGGTCTCTGAGCACTGGGTCGGCGTGTCGCTCACGACACGCGCGCTGCCGACGATCACCGGTCCAGCCCGGATCTGGCGTGTCGGCGCGGGCTGACAGACTGTCGTCGTAGGCTGGCGATCTTCCCCAAGACGCTCTCGTGCTTACCGATCAGCGACCCACCGGGAAGGTGTGAACTCCGCTCCATGTCGAACGGCTCCAGCGACAACTTCGTCCACCTCCACGTGCACACCGAGTACTCGATGCTCGACGGCGCGGCGCGGTTAGGAGCGATGGCCGAGCGGACGGCCGAGCTGGGGATGCCGGCCATCGCGATGACCGACCACGGCAACGTGTTCGGCGCCTACGAGTTCTACTCCAAGGCCAAAGCCGCCGGCGTCAAGCCGATCATCGGTATCGAGGCCTATTTCGCCCCGAACATCTCGCGGTTCGAACGCAAGGGCGCGAACTTCTACGACGGCGGCTCTGACGATGTCTCGGCCCGCGGTGCGTACACGCACATGACACTGCTCTCCGAGTCCACCGAGGGCATGCACAACCTCTTCCGGCTCTCCACCGGCGCGTGGCGCGACGGGTTCTTCAAGCACCCACGGATGGACCGCGAGCTGCTCGCGCAGCACAGCCGCGGCATCATCGGCACCACCGGCTGCCCGTCCGGTGAGGTCCAGGTCCACCTCCGCTACGGGAACTACGACGCGGCGCGTCAGGCGGCCGCGGATTTCCAGGACATCCTCGGCCGGGAGAACTACTTCCTCGAGCTGATGGACCACGGCCTCGACATCGAGAGCCGGGTCCGGGACGGCCTCCTGGCGCTCGGCAAGGACCTGGCGATCCCGTTGCTGGCCACCAACGACTCGCACTACGTCAACCAGGCCGATGCGAAGTCCCAGGAGCATCTGCTCTGCATCAACTCGGGCAGCACGATGGACATCCCGGCCGGTGACGGCCCGGGCCAGCGGTTCGCTTTCAACGGAGACGGCTACTACATCAAGTCGCCCGCCGAGATGCGGGCTCTCTGGGTCGACAAGTACGACCTCCGCGAAGCGTGCGACAACACCCTGTTGATCGCGGAGCGCTGCGACGTCTCCTTCACCGAGGGCAACGGCACCTACATGCCGCGGTTCGGATGCCCACCGGGGGAGGACGAGACCTCCTGGCTGATCAAGGAGGTTGAGAAGGGCCTCCGGTTCCGCTACCCGAACGGCATCCCCGACGAGGTCCGCAAGCAGGCTGACTTCGAGGTCGGCGTGATCACCCAGATGGGCTTTCCGGGCTACTTCCTGGTCGTCGCCGACTTCATCAACTGGGCCAAGGACAACGGCATCCGGGTCGGCCCCGGGCGTGGCTCCGGTGCCGGCTCGATGGTCGCCTACGCGATGAGGATCACTGACCTGGACCCGCTGGTCCACGGACTCATCTTCGAGCGCTTCCTCAACCCCGACCGCATCTCGATGCCCGACTTCGACATCGACTTCGACGAGCGTCGTCGTGGTGAGGTGATCCGCTACGTCACCGAGAAGTACGGCGAGGACCGGGTCTCGATGATCGTCACCTACGGCACGATCAAGGCCAAGCAGGCGGTCAAGGACTCCTCCCGGATCCTGGGATACCCGTTCGCCATGGGCGACCGGATCACCAAGGCGATGCCACCGGCCGTGATGGGCAAGGACGTGCCGCTCCAGGACGTCTTCGACCCCGAGCACAAGCGGTTCGGCGAGGGCGGCGAGTTCCGCACCTTGTACGACGGTGACGCCGACGTGAAGCGCGTCGTCGACACCGCCATCGGCATCGAGGGACTCAAGCGCCAGTGGGGCGTGCACGCTGCTGGCGTGATCATGTCCAGCGAGCCGCTGATCGACGTTATCCCCCTTCTCAAGCGCCCGGCTGACGGCGTGATGATTACCCAGTTCGACTACCCGACCTGCGAGGCGCTCGGGCTGATCAAGATGGACTTCCTCGGGCTCCGCAACCTCACGGTCCTCGACGACGCGGTCAAGAACATCAAGGCCAACCGTGGCGTCGACGTGGTCCTGGAGGAGCTCGAGCTGACCGACCCGGCGACGTACGACCTGCTCCAGCGCGGCGACACCCTGGGTGTCTTCCAGCTCGACGGCGGCCCGATGCGAGCCCTGCTCCGGTCGATGAAGCCTGACCAGTTCGAAGACATCTCCGCGGTCGGCGCGCTCTACCGTCCCGGACCGATGGGCGCGGACTCGCACAACAAGTACGCGCGCCGCAAGACCGGCCGAGAGCCGGTGGAACCGATCCACCCCGAGCTCGCCGAGGCGCTCGAGGACGTCCTGGGCGAGACCTACGGGTTGATCGTCTACCAGGAACAGGTGATGGCGATCGCCCAGAAGCTCGCCGGGTACACCCTGGGACAGGCGGACCTGCTGCGCCGGGCGATGGGCAAGAAGAAGAAGTCCGAGCTGGACAAGCAGTTCGAGACCTTCTCCGCCGGGATGACCGAGCGCGGCTACTCGATGAACGCGGTGAAGACCCTCTGGGAGATCCTGCTCCCGTTCTCGGACTACGCCTTCAACAAGGCCCACTCGGCGGCGTACGGAGTGGTCTCGTACTACACCGCCTTCCTGAAGGCGAACTTCCCGGCCGAGTACATGGCTGCGCTCCTGACCTCGGTGAAGGACGACAAGGACAAGATGGCCATCTACCTCAACGAGACCCGACGGATGAAGATCCAGGTGCTGCCGCCGGACGTCAACGAGTCGGCCGCAGACTTCACCCCGGTCGGCAACGACATCCGGTTCGGCCTCGGCGCGATCCGTAACGTCGGGCACAACGTCGTCGACGGGGTCGTCCAGGGACGGACCGAGAAGGGCCGGTACCTCGACTTCAACGACTTCATGGAGAAGGTCTCGGCGCTCGTCTGCAACAAACGGGTGATCGAGTCGCTGATCAAGGCCGGCGCGTTCGACGACATGAAGCACAAACGTCGGGCTCTCGTCGCGATCCACGAGACCGCGGTCGACCAATACGTCGACATCAAGAAGAACGAAGCGATCGGGCAGGACTCGCTGTTCGCGGGCCTCGAAGGCCTGGACGGCGACGACGCGGTCGGATTCGGGGTCTCGGTGACGATCCCGGACATCGAGGACTGGGACAAGATGACCCTGCTCGGCCACGAGCGGGAGATGCTCGGTCTCTACGTCAGTGACCACCCGCTGCTCGGCCTCGAGCACGTCCTCGCTGCCAGCGCCGACTGCTCGATCGGTCAGCTGATGCTCGACGAGGAGCGCGCGGACAACTCGACGGTGACGATCTCCGGCCTGATCACCTCGGTCCAGCGCAAGCTCACCAAGCGCGGTGACACCTGGGCGATGGTGACCGTCGAGGACCTCGACGGTGCGATCGACGTCCTGTTGTTCCCGAGCGCCTACCAGCTCGCCGCGACCTACCTGATCGAGGACGCGATCGTCACGGTCAAGGGACGGCTGTCCCGGCAGAAGGACCAGCCGGAGCTGCACGGTCAGGAGGTCACCCTTCCGGACCTGAATGACGGCCCGAGCGGCCCGGTCGTGATCTCGATGCCCTCGACCCGGTGCACCGCGGCGGTGGTCGACCAGCTCAAGGACGTCCTGGCCACCCACCCCGGGATGTCCGAGGTCCGCCTCAAACTGATGAGCAGGGAGTCCACGAAGGTCATGCGTCTGCCCGACCGGTTGCGGGTCACCCCGAGCCCGGCCCTCTTCGCCGACCTCAAGCAGCTCCTCGGTCCCGGGTGCCTCTCGTGACCGGTCCGCAGAGCTACGGCGCCTTCGGGGTCGGCGCCGACAGGGGCACGGTCCCGCAGTCCGACGACCCGGGTGTCCTCGGGCGGTTGCGCCCGGCTCTGATCGATGCGGCGATCGTCGCCTGGTGGTTTGCGACCCTGGGCCTGGTCGGTGCGATCGTCTGGGAGCTGGTGACGCCCTTGGCAGCGTTCACCCGGACCGCGGACAACGGCACGATGGACGAGCAGGAGCTCGCCCGGCAGTTCGGCGCCACCGGCTGGTTCTTCGTGATCGCCGCGGTCGGAGGACTGGTCAGCGGCGTGCTGCTGCTGCTCTGGCGAAGCCGCGGACCAGTGTTGATGGTCCTGCTCGTCGCCCTCGGCGGCGCGCTTGCCACCCTCGTGATGGTGCAGGTCGGGCTCGCCCTCGGACCGGCAGACCCCCAGCAGGTGTTGCCGAGGGTCGACGTCGGGGACAAGGTCCCCCTGCAGCTCAAGGCCGACGCGTACGGCGTCTACTTCACCTGGTCGATCGCTGCCCTGGTCGGCGCCTTGACCGTGCTCTGGGGTTCGGAGTCGCGGCGCAGCATGCAGGCACATGATGAAATGTCCCGCTTCGAGCTGCCCCGCAACGGATAAGGTGCTGGTCCGTTGATGCTCCTGAACCAGAGGGATTTCCATGTCTGACCTGAACACCCCCGAGGAGCCCGCGTCCAACGTCGACGCTGGGAAGCGGCGTACGACGATCGTCGTGCTGGTCGCCCTGGCGGTCGCAGCGATCCTCGGAGGCGGTGGGTTCGCCGCTTACAAGGTCTTCTTCGACGGCGGGCCCCGGCCGGCCCAGGTGCTGCCTGCCTCGACGGTGGCTGTTCTGAGCATCGACCTCGACCCGTCGGCCGGCCAGAAGATCGAGGCGCTCCAGACGATCCGGAAGTTCCCGCAGCTCAAGGAGGACCTCGGGCTCGACCCGAGTGACGACCTCCGCGAGTTCATCGTTGAGAAGGCCTTCGGCTGCAACGACGGTGACAACGACATCGACTTCGAAACCGACGTGAAGCCGTGGATCGGCAAGCGCGTGGCCCTCGCCGCGGTCGACCTGGGTGGCGACACGCCGGTGCCCGCCCTGGCGCTGCAAATCACCGACCAGAAGAAGGCGGACGCGAGCTTCGAGGATCTCGCCACCTGCGCGGAGACCGACCTCGGCTTCGTCGTGGGTGAGGACTACCTGATCGCCAGCGACAACGCGGAACACGCTCAGGCGATCCTGGCCGCCGGCCAGCAGAAGAGTCTCGCTGATGACGCGACGTACCAGAAGTGGACCGATGAGGCCGGCGACCAGGGAATCATCAACTTCTACGTGGGCAAGCGAGCCTCCGACTACCTGATCGATGGCCTGGAGGGTCTCACCTCGGGTTTCGGAGGACTCCTCGGTGGCGGTACCGGTAGCGGGTTCGGAGGTTCGGACCTCTCGGGCCAGGGTGGGTCGGCGGGCGAGTCAGCCCCGCCCGCGGCCGACGAGTGTGCAGCCTCGGGCGGGGACCCGTTCGACGCGCTCAAGGACCAGTTGAAGGACTTCGAGGGGCTGGCCGGCACGGTCCGGTTCGCGGACGGGGGCATGGAACTCTCCGTAGCCGCGAGCGGACTCGACCAGATCGCCTCGACGGCGACCGTCGGTCAGCAGATCGGCAGCCTCCCCGCGAACACCGCGCTGGCCATGGGATTCGGGGTTCCGGAGGACTACGCGACGAAGCTCGTCGACCAGCTCTCCTGCGTGGCTGGCGCCGGGGACGACCTGGTCACTCAGGCAGAGCAGGAGATCGGGCTCAGCCTGCCGGACGATCTCACCACGCTGCTCGGCTCGGCGCTGACCTTCTCGGTCGGTGGCGATGCCCCGGACGACCTGTCCGCGACCGAGGGCATCGGGGATCTCCCGCTCGGCCTGGCGATTCACGGCGAAACGCAGAAGATCGAGGCGGTCATCGCCAAGGTCGAGGAACGTCTGGGCACCAGCCTGGAGGACGAGCTCGGCGCCCGGATCACGAGCTCCGGCTCGCTGCTGGTTCTCAGCCCGTCCGAGGCCTACGCGAGCACGCTGCTCGGCAACGGCGGTCTCGCATCGTCCGACGACTTCGTGGACGCGGTCCCTGAGGCCGAGAAGTCAGCGGGGATCTTCTACCTCGACTTCGACAGCGAGTGGCGCCAGGCCCTCCTCGATCTCGCCCGGAGCACGGGCGTCAGCGAGGCCGATGTGACAACCGCCGACGAGAACACCAGGCCGCTGAAGTCACTGGGATTCAGCACCTGGGTCGAGGACGGCGGTAGTCACCTCCTGCTGAAGCTCGCGACTCGCTGAGCGACGCCGGCGGCGTACGCGCCGATGACCCCGGTCAGATCCACGCGGAGGCTTTAGTTGGGCGACCAGCGGGTCCGCGCGACCTCGGTAGCCGGCAGGCTCGGGATGGCGCGCATCGCCCGCATCTCCTCGCGCAGCGAGTGCCGCAACATCGCGAGGCGGGTGCCGGCGTCCGGCGCTTCTAGGAGTCCCTGGCGCTCGTCCTGGCTCAGCAGGCAGGTGGCGGCGAGCGAGTAGGAGAGGTATGTCGGGTCGCGGGGCATCGGGCCGGCCAGTACCGGGCCGCCGCGGAGCTCGGAGAGCTGGTCGCGGTACTCCACGAACGCGGCGAGCGTCCGGGCCGCCTCCGCGTCGATCTCCGGGTCCAGGCCGTCGTCGGAGTCATCGACCAGGTCACACTCCGCGCGCAGGTAGTCGCCGCTGCCGTCGACGGCGTTCAGCACGATCCGTTGCCGGCCGGTCACCTCGATGTCGAAGCGGCCGTCGTCGTAGCGCTCGGACTCGGTGAGCTGGACGAGCGTGCCGGTGCGGTGCATCGACTGCATGCCGTGATCACCGACCTCGTAACCCTCGCGGATGGCGACCACGGCGAAGACCCGCTCCGCTGGTTCACTGATCTTGAGCAGGTCGCGCATCAGTGACCGGTAGCGGTCCTCGAAAATGTGCAGCGGCGTGACGACTCCCGGGAACAGCACCGCGTTGAGCGGGAAGACCGGGATCGTCGTCACGCCACCAACGTATGCCCGAGCAGGTGACCGAGCGGTGAAATCAAGTCGGAGTGGCGGGCACGTCTTCTCTAGACTGGGTCCATGTTGCGCAGAATCGATCTGAGGGGCGCAGGTTCCGCCTCTCCTGACTACCGCACGCTGGTGCCGCGGGCCGACTTCGACGTCGAGTCCGCGCTGCACGTCGTGCGTCCGATCTGCGACGACGTTCGGGACCGCGGCGTGGCCGCGATCCAGGAGTACTCGGCCAAGTTCGACGGTGTCGAGAACTCAGAGATCGCCGTACCGCGCGAGGCGCTGACCCGCGCCCTCGCGGAGCTCGACCCGGCGGTTCGGGCCGGCCTCGAGGAGTCGATCCGTCGCCTTCGCATCACCTGCGAGGCCGAGATCGAGCAGGACGTCGCTACCGACCTCGGTCCCGGCGCGCGCGTGACGCTGCGGATGATCCCGGTCGACAGGGTCGGCCTGTACGTCCCCGGCGGGGTGGCTCCGCTCGTCTCCAGCGTGATCATGAACGTCGTCCCGGCCCAGGTCGCGGGCGTCGGCTCGATCGCGCTGACCAGTTCACCGCAGAAGACCCCTCCGAACGACTGGAGCGGCGGTCTCCCGCACCCGACCATCCTGGCCGCCTGCGAGCTCCTCGGGATCAGCGAGGTGTACGCCGTCGGCGGCGCCCAGGCGATCGCGATGCTCGCCTACGGAGCCGGCCCCTGTCGCAGGGTCGACCTGGTCACCGGCCCGGGCAACGTCTACACGGTCTCGGCCAAGCGGCTGCTCAAGGGCATCGTCGGCATCGACTCGGAGGCCGGCCCCACTGAGATCGCGGTCCTTGCCGATGACACAGCCGATGCCGCGTACGTCGCAGCGGACCTGATCAGCCAGGCCGAGCACGACCCGTTGGCCGGCTCGGTACTGGTCACCGACTCGCTGCGGCTTGCTGACGAGGTCGACGCCGAGCTGGACAAGCAGATCTCCGTCACCCGCCACGTCGAGCGAATCCGTACGGCGCTGGGCGGCAAGCAGTCCGGGATTGTGCTCGTCGACGACGTTGACCAAGGCCTGGACGTGGTCAACGCCTACGCCGCCGAGCACCTCGAGATTCACACCGACGACGCCGCAGCGGTTGCGGCCCGGGTCAGGAACGCAGGTGCCGTCTTCGTCGGCGGCTTCGCCCCGGTCTCGCTGGGTGACTACTGCGCCGGCTCGAACCACGTCCTGCCGACCGGAGGGTGTGCGTGCCACTCCTCAGGGCTCTCGGTGCGCGCGTTCCTGCGCGCCGTGCACGTGATCGAGTACTCGCACGAGGCCCTTCTCGAGGTCGCCGACCACGTGATGACGCTCGCGGACGCCGAGGATCTCCCGGGTCACGGTGCTGCGGTGCGGATGCGTCTGCACCCCGGAGCTGCGGAGGTCGAGGACCGATGATCCGCACCGTGGGGGTCTCCGCCGCTCCGCCGCGTCTGCTTCGACCGAGGTCGGGCGCTCGGAGACCCGGGCCGTGAGCTGGCCGCCTCTGCGCGCGGAGCTGCAGGGCGTCGAGCCGTACGGAGCGCCTCAGCTTGACGTGCCCGTGTGCCTGAACGTCAACGAGAACCCTTACCCGCCCTCGGCAACTGTGGTCGCGGACATCGCTACGTCCGTGGCCCAGGCCGCAAGCACGCTGAACAGGTACCCGGACCGAGAGTTCACCGAGCTCCGCGTCGGCTTGGCCGCCTACCTGAACATCTCGGGAGGGCCAGGAACCGAGTACGGAATCAGCGCCGACCAGATCTGGGCCGCGAACGGCTCGAACGAGATCATGCTCCAGCTCCTGCAAGCCTTCGGAGGACCGGGACGTACGGCGGTTTCGTTCGCGCCGACGTACTCGATGTACCCCGAGTACGCCCGGGACGCGATGACGGGCTGGGTCGCTGGCCGTCGGCACGAGGACTTCTCCTTCGACCTGGACCACGCTGCCGCCTTGATCTCCGAGCACCGGCCCAGCGTCGTCCTGCTGCCGTCGCCGAACAACCCGACCGGGACGACACTGCCGCACGACGTGGTCGGAACCCTCGCCGACCTCGTGTCCGACATCGACGGCGTCCTGGTGATCGACGAGGCGTACGCCGAGTTTCGGCGCAAGGGCACCCCCTCGGCACTCGAACTGCTCGACGAGCACCGGAACCTGGTGGTCACCCGGACGATGAGCAAGGCGTTCGCGCTCGCCGGTGCGCGGCTCGGCTACCTCGCTGCCGCTGCAGAGATTTGCGACGCGCTCCGGGTCGTCCGGCTGCCGTACCACCTTTCCGCGGTGACCCAGGCGACCGCTTCGGCCGCGCTCCGGCACGCGGACGAGCTCCTCGCGAACGTGGCCGAGCTGCGACGTGAGCGGGACCTGACCGTGGAGTGGTTGCGCGAGCAGGGACACCAGGTCGCGGACTCGGACGCGAACTTCTGCCTCTTCGGCCGGTTCGCCGATCGGCACGCGGTCTGGCAGGGCCTGCTCGATCGCGGCGTCCTGATCCGCGAGACTGGTCCTGAGGGGTGGTTGCGGGTCTCGATCGGCACCGCGCCGGAAATGATCGCGTTCAAGGACGCCTTGACCGCCACACTGGACACTGACACAGCACCGCCGACGGTGGAGCTGCACTGATGGAGGAACTGGCATGAGCACGCGTACTGCGCGACTGGAGCGGGAGACTAAGGAGTCCAAGGTCCTCGTCGAACTCGACCTCGACGGGAGCGGACGCACCGAGGTCTCCACGGGCGTCGGCTTCTACGACCACATGCTCACCGCCTTCGGACGGCACGCGCTCTTCGACCTCAAGGTGATCACCGAGGGTGACACCCACATCGACGCCCACCACACCGTCGAGGACACCGCGATCGTGCTCGGCGACGCGTTGAAGATCGCACTCGGCGACAAGGCCGGCATCCGCCGCTTCGGCGACTCGCTGGTCCCGCTCGACGAGGCGCTCGTGCAGTGCGCCGTCGACGTCTCCGGTCGCCCGTACTGCGTGCACATCGGTGAGCCCGAGGGTCAGCAGTTCGTCTCCATCGGCGACGCCTACCTCGGTTCGCTGACCCGGCACGTCTTCGAGACCTTGGCGCACCACGCCCAGCTCGCGCTGCACGTCCGCGTCCTCTCGGGCCGCGACCCGCACCACATCGTGGAGTCCCAGTTCAAGGCGGTCGCCCGGGCGCTGCGCGATGCGGTCGCCTTCGACCCGCGGGAGACGGGCGTGCCCTCAACCAAGGGGACGCTGTAAGGGTGTCCCGGGAGAACAAGCCGGCAGTCGTCGTTTTGGACTACGGCTCAGGCAACCTCCGCTCGGCGGTCCGGGCCCTCGAACGCGCCGGTGCCGACGTGACGCTGACCGCGGACAAGCAGGCCGCTCTCGACGCCGACGGTCTGGTCGTCCCCGGGGTCGGCGCGTACGCCGCCTGCATGGCGGGGCTGCGTGCGGTCAAGGGACCCGAGATCATCGGGCGTCGCCTCGCGGGCGGGCGGGCGGTACTGGGCATCTGCGTCGGTATGCAGACGCTCTTCGAGACCGGCGTCGAGCACGGAGTGACCACCGAGGGTTGCGCGGAGTGGCCCGGGACCGTCGAACGGATCCAAGCTCCTGTCGTCCCGCACATGGGGTGGAACACGGTCGAGGTCCCAGCCGGGTCGGTGCTCTTCGAGGGTGTCGCCGGCGAACGGTTCTACTTCGTGCACTCCTACGGCGTCCGGGACTGGACCTTGGTCACCAACGACCGGACCAGGTCGCCGCTGGTGACCTGGGCCGAGACCGGTTCGACTCCCGGGGCGGGGGACCGGTTCGTTGCCGCGGTGGAGAACGGCCCGCTGTGCGCGACCCAGTTCCACCCGGAGAAGTCCGGAGACGCCGGTGCCCGGTTGCTGGTGAACTGGGTCGGCTCCCTGTGAGAGAGGACGTGTCATGAGCAAAGAACGTGCTCGGCGTCGCGAGGAGCGGGAACGCGACAAGGCCGCCCGGGAAGAGACTCGCGCCACCGCTGACGCGCGGGCCGCCCGGCAACGGGAACGCCGAGCGGTCTGGGCGCGTCGGCTGGCGATGATGACTCCTGGGGGTCCTACCGGCCAGCAGACCGGCATCCTTGCCCGGCGTCGCCGGACCCGGCTCAACCTGATCTTCTTCGCCCTCGTCCTGGTCCAGGTCATCGTCTGGGTCGTCCGCCCGGACTGGCAGGCCCGCCTGGGCGCCCTGGTGGTCTCCCTGCTCGTGTTCCCCGTCATCGCCGCATTCGCCCTCTAGCTCCAGGAGCTCGACCGTGTCAGAAGCCATCTCCGGACCCAACCACCTCGAGCTGCTGCCGGCCGTCGACATCGCCGGCGGGCAGGCCGTCCAGCTGGTGCAGGGTGTCGCCGGCTCCGAGAAGCGGTTCGGCGACCCGGTCGAGGCAGCGCTGCGCTGGCAGGAGGCCGGCGCCGAGTGGCTGCACCTGGTCGACCTCGATGCGGCCTTCGGGCGAGGGAACAACCGTGAGCTCCAGGCCGAGATCGTCGGTCGGCTCGACATCAAGGTGGAGATGAGCGGCGGTATCCGCGACGACGAGTCGCTCGCCGCGGCGATGGCTACCGGCTGCCGCCGGGTCAATATCGGCACTGCTGCTCTGGAACAGCCGGAGTGGTGCGCGTCGGCGATCTCGACGTACGGCGACCGGGTTGCCATCGGCCTCGACGTGCGCGGTACGACACTCGCGGCTCGCGGCTGGACCCGGGACGGCGGAGACCTCTACGAGGTCCTGACCCGCCTCGACTCCGAGGGGTGCGCCCGCTACGTGGTCACCGACGTCAACAAGGACGGCATGCTGCAGGGCCCGAACCTTCAGTTGCTCGCTGACGTGTGCGGCGCGACCGACCGCCCGGTGGTCGCCTCCGGCGGCATCACGGAGCTGCACGACCTCGAGGCACTGATGGATCTGGTCGGTGTCGGCGTCGAAGGCGCCATCATCGGTACGGCGCTCTACGAGGGCCGGTTCACCCTCGAGGACGCGCTCCAGCTGACCTGGCCGGAGAGGTTCAGTCGATGAGCCTGGCTGTTCGGGTGATCCCCTGCCTGGACGTCGACGGTGGCCGGGTGGTCAAGGGCATCAACTTCCGCGAGCTGCGCGACGCGGGCGATCCTGTCGAGCTTGCCAAGGTCTACGACGCCGAGGGTGCCGACGAGCTCACCTTCCTGGACATCTCAGCCTCGCACGAGGGGCGGGCGACCACGATGGAAATCGTCTCGCGCACCGCGGAGCAGGTCTTCATCCCGCTCACCGTCGGGGGTGGGGTCAGCAGCGTAGAAGACGTCGACCGGCTGTTGCGGTCCGGAGCGGACAAGGTCGCTGTGAATACCGCTGCGCTCCGGCGACCCGAGCTGGTCGCGGACATCGCCGACCGGTTCGGCAACCAGGTGCTGGTGCTTTCCGTGGACGCACGCCGCGCCCCCGGTACCGACTCGGGCTTCGAGGTGACCACCCACGGAGGGCGCCAGTCGGCCGGCAAGGACGCCGTCGCCTGGGCGGTCGAGGCGGCCCGGCTGGGCGCCGGGGAGATCCTGCTGAACGCGATGGACGCCGACGGCACCCAGGACGGGTTCGACCTCGAGCTGATCCGACTGGTACGCGCCGAGGTGAGCATCCCGGTGATCGCCAGCGGGGGAGCCGGTGCCACCGAACACTTCGCGCCCGCCGTCGAAGCCGGCGCGGACGCAGTCCTCGCAGCCACCGTCTTCCACTTCGGCACGCTGCGGATCGGTGACGTCAAGAGCGCCCTGGCAGCGTCCGGCCACCCCGTCCGCTAGGACGTTTCCCGGACCCGATCCGGGGTCCAGCAGAGCCCGTAGCGCTGGCCCGCCGCCCACTGGGCCTTGGTCGGCCACTCGAAGCTCCAGCGGAGTCGCCCGCTGTCCCTCGTCCGGGCCGCGGCGACATCGCGGCAGCGGGCGTCCGCCCTCTTCCCGGCGCTCTTCGCCAGGTAGCCGGCGTCGCGCGGCAGGGGGATCGTCGTACGGGCCCGCCAGGTGTGCCTCGCTCCGCAGACCACCCGGATGAAGCTCTTCGTCGCGGGTGCCGAAGTCCCGCAGGTCCCGTACCGGCTCAGCGCACCCGGGCGGCTGAGCAGTCCGGCCGTCGTGCGCGGAAGGTCTACCAGACCCCGAGACCCGGAGGCGATCACCAGGTCGCAGCGGAACCAGAGGGCGCCGCGGTCGCTCTGAGCCAGGGTCGGGCTGAACCAGACCGCCTGGACCCGGGCGAGGCGCTGGGTCTCCTGGCTGCCGCCGACGTGACGGTCGACCAGGGCGCGGCACTTGGTCGCGACCTGGCGTTGCACCCGTGCGGAGTCGACGGCGAGCAGGTGTCCGTCGACAACCGTCTCGAGGCGGCCCACCGAAACCGTCACGGCGGTGTGCTTGCTCGAGCATCGGACCGGCTTCGCGCTGTTGGTGGCCCGGAGCGCGGCACTCACCGTCAACCGGAAGCAGGCTCCCCGGGTCGGCGGTTTCGGCACGGCGACGGCGGCCGGCGCATCGCTGGAGGCTGCGCCGGTTTCGCCTCCGGAAGCGGATGCGGAACCGGCCGGGTCGCCTTCGGTGCTGCAACCGGAGAGCACGACCCCGGCGACAAGCACGGTCACGATCGCGGACGCCGTACGGCGTAGAAGGTTCATTTGGTTGTCTTCGCCCAGCAGATCGAGCGCCGGTTGCCCGCCGCCCAGCGGTCGTCGCGGAACCAGGTGTAGCCGAAGTCGTACTCCGGCGGGTACCCGAGCCAGCCGCCGACGGAGTCCTGGCAGTAGTCGCGGGTCCGGACCTGGACGATCCGGTCGCCGGGGTAGGCGTCCTCGGGTCGCCCGACCTTGATCGTGGTGACCGCCCGCCAGGTGTGCTCGCCGGTGCACGGCACCTTGGTGCCCTGGGCGACTGTGGTCCCGAGGGCGCAGGTCAGCCACTCATCGGGTTCCTTCGCGGAGAACATCCCGCTCGCATCGTCCGGGAGGTTGCGCAACCGGCTGGCGTCGGCCGGCCCGCCGACGACGTCGCAGCGGTACCAGCGGGCACCGCTCTTCCAGCTGCGTTCGGAGGGGCGGAACCAGGCCCAGCTCAGTTGCGAGCGCATCGCCTGGCTCTCGTCTGCGCCGATGAACTTGCGGAACGCCTTCTGGCACGCACCGTGCACGTACTTGCCGTGCCGGCGGTCCACGTACGACGCCTCGGCCGGGGCCGGCAGCTCCCCGGTCGTGAAGGTCTGGGCGGTGTGGTCCTGGGTGCACGGCACGATCGGGGTCTGATTCGTCGGTGCTTCGAGGTCGCCGGCCCGGAGGTCACGACAGCTGCCGACCCGGGGCGGGGTGGACTGGTCGGACTCGTCATCGGCCCGGGACGAGGCGCCGCAGCCGGTCAGCAGCATCGTGGCGGCGACGAGAGGCACCGAGAGGCGTCGAAGCACGAACCCTCCTCAACCGCCGAGCAACGCAGCGATCGTACCGCCCAGGTCGTAGGCCGACCCACGGTTCTCCTCGGTCAGGTCACCGAGGACCTCGAGGACGTCGTACCCCTGCTTCCAGCCGAGTGCGCCGGTGATCGCGAGTACGGAGCGGACCGCGCCGACGGTGTCGTAGCGACCGTGCACGTAAAGCCCGAACGGACGCCCCGAGGTCGACCCGCTGCTGGCCCCGGCCGCACCGTTCGGGTCCAGGGCGCCGCCGATGTGCAGGAAGGTGCTGTCGAACATGTGCTTGAGGGCGCCGGACATGTACCCGAAGTTCGCGGTCGTGCCGAGCAGGTAGCCGTCGGCCCCCAGGAGGTCCTGGGCACTCGTGGTCAGTGCCTGGGACACGACCACCTCGACCCCGGTGATCGCTGGGTCGCCTGCCCCGGCGACGACCTGCTCGGTGAGGGCAGACAGGGTCGGAGTGGGCGAGTGGTGGATCACCAACAGGCGGGGCATGCTTCGAGGTTAGCGATCCCGGTGGTGCAGAGAAGGATGCTGCTCCGCCTCCACCACGAGGTGACCGGACCCGCTATGCTGGCACGGTCATGTTGATGCGCCAGCTGCTTCTTCGCTGCCGCAGCGAGGTCTGAAACGTCGGACCCCCTCGCTGCGGAGTGTTCGCGTTCGCCGGCACCACCTTCCAGCGAAGAGATGAACCCCATGACTGAGCAGAACCCTTCGAGTACGGCGCCCGGCATCCGGCTGAGCCGGTCGAGTAACACCCAGAAGCCCAGTGGCATGCCGGTCGGGCGTTACCGAGCGTTCGAGCCCGTGACGGTCCCTGATCGGACCTGGCCCGATCAGAAGATCACGCACGCCCCGCGGTGGCTCTCCACCGATCTGCGCGACGGCAACCAGGCGCTGATCGATCCGATGACCCCGGCGCGCAAGCTGACGGTTTTCGAGCTCCTGGTGAAGATGGGCTACAAGGAGATCGAGATCGGTTTCCCGGCCGCCAGCCAGAACGACTTCGACTTCGTGCGCCAGCTCGTCGAAGGCGACAAGATCCCGGACGACGTCCGGGTCTCGGTACTCACCCAGGCGCGCGAGGACCTGATCGAGCGCACCGTGTCGTCGTTGGCCGGCGCGCCCAACGCGACCGTCCACCTCTACAGCGCCACCGCTCCGCTGTTCCAGCGGGTGGTCTTCGGGGTGAGCGAGGCCGAGTGCATCGCGATCGCGACCCGCGGGACCGAGTGGGTCGTGAAGTACGCCGAGCAGCTGCTCGGCGGGACTCACTTCGGGTACCAGTACAGCCCCGAGATCTTCACCCAGACGCCCACCGACTTCGCGCTCGAGGTGTGTGAGCGCGTCTCCGACGTGTGGCAGCCGGAGGCCGGACGCGAGATCATCCTCAACCTGCCGGCGACCGTCGAGATGTCGACGCCGAACACCTACGCCGACCAGATCGAGTACTTCGGCCGGCACCTCACCCGGCGGGAGCACACGGCGATCAGCCTGCACCCGCACAACGACCGGGGCACCGCTGTGGCCGCGACCGAGTTGGCCCTGATGGCCGGCGCGGACCGGGTCGAGGGCTGTCTCTTCGGGCACGGCGAGCGGACCGGCAACGTGGACCTGGTGACGCTGGCGATGAATCTGTTCAGCCAGGGCATCGATCCGCAGATCGACCTCAGCGACATCGACGAGGTCCGTCGAACGGTCGAGTACTGCACCCAGCTGCCGGTGCACCCGCGGCATCCGTACGCCGGCGATCTCGTCTACACCGCGTTCTCCGGCTCGCACCAGGATGCGATCAAGAAGGGTCTTGAGGACTTGGAGCGGGTAGCCGCCGAGCAGGGCATCCCGGTCGGCGAGGTCCCCTGGGAGGCTCCGTACCTGCCGATCGACCCGAAGGACGTCGGCCGGTCCTACGAGGCCGTGATCCGGGTCAACAGCCAGTCCGGGAAGGGCGGTGTCGCCTACGTGATGAAGGCCGAGCACAAGCTCGACCTGCCGCGCCGACTGCAGATCGAGTTCAGCCGGGTGGTTCAGCAGGCCACCGACGACTCGGGCAAGGAGATCAGCGGTGACGAGATCTGGGCCGCGTTCCAGGCCGAGTACCTGACCCGGGAGGCTCCGCTGCGGCTCGACACCGTGCACACCTCTTCGGTGGCGGGGGAGAAGGACCAGCTCTCCTCGACGATCTACCTCGACGACGTCCGGCACGAGCTGACCGGCTCCGGCAACGGTCCGATCGCTGCTTTCGTCGACGCCCTCAATGGCCTGGAACAACCGCCCGGGGTGGAGCCCTGGGATGTCCGGGTGCTCGACTACAACGAGCACGCGCTGTCGTCCGGGGGCGACGCTATCGCTGCGGCGTACGTCGAGTGCGCCGTCCGGGGCGAGATCCTGTGGGGCGTCGGTCTGGACGCGAATATCGTCACCGCGTCGCTCAAGGCTGTGCTCTCGGCGATCAACCGGGCCTGAGGGCCTCCGGTCAGGAGATCGGGAGGGTCACCGTGACGGTAGTCCCGGGCTCGGACTGCACCTCGATCTGACCGGGGTGGCTCTCCACGATGGAGCGCACCGCCGCGAACGCTGCTCTCCGGCTAGGATCCCGGGCCGCTCCGCGCCCCTGTTTCTGCGGCACAGATGTTCGTCAGCGTGACAGTCTGACTGGCATGACGTTGGTCTCTGAACGCATCGGTCAGTTCTTCGCCGACGACCACCGCCTCGAGTACACCGAGTACGGAGCCGGCGACCGCTGGGTCGTGCTGGTGCCCGGACACCTGCTGCCGCGACGGATGCACCAACCGCTGGCACGGAAGATCGCTGCCTGTGGTGCCCACGTCGTCACCGTGGACCTGCTCGGGCAGGGCCGCTCGGACCGGCCTGTCGATCCGCTGCAGTACTCGACCACGGCTTCCGCGGAGCAGGTCCTCGCGCTGCTGGACCACCTCGGTGCGGAACGCGCCGTCCTGGGTGGGACCTCGCTCGGCGCCAACGTGGCACTGGAAGCAGCAGTGCTCGCCCCGGACCGGGTCCAAGGCCTGCTGCTCGAAGGTCCGGTGCTGGAGAACGGCGTCGAGGCGGGCTTGCTGACGAGCGGTCCGCTGCTTCTCGTCGCACGTCATCTGCCCCTCGCGGTGTCCGTCGTACGGATGCTGTCCCGGTCCGTGCCCCGGGGCATCGTCCCGTTCTGGATCGGGGTCGGCCTGGACGCTCTCGACCAGCGACCGGCAGCGATGTCGGCCAGCATGCTCGGTCGTTTCTTCGGCAGGTTGGCCCCGTCGTCACCGCAACGGACGGCGATCGAGGTGCCCGCCCTCGTCGTGGGTCACCCGGGTGATCCGCTGCACCCGGATGCCGACGCGCGGATGCTGGCCGAGGAACTCGTCGCTGGTCAGTTCGTCGCGGCGCGAAGCCCGTGGGAATGGCGGATGCGACCGGGGCGCCTGGATGAGGCGGCGATCAACTTCGTCGCCGCCTGCTGGGACCGGCCCGAGTTGGGGCGGCTCGCCGAAGCGTCATCCTGAACCTGTGTTTACGCACCGGTGATTTGTCCCATTGATCGAGTGCCAGAACCGATCCGCCACTACGCTCGAGAACCATTGCCGTCGCTGGAAGGGGGGCTTGCTCGATGCGTTCACGATCGGCCTTCATCCGGGGTATCCAGCAACTCCTCGGCCGTGAGCAGACCGACCCCCGGGTCGCGCAGTACTTGTTCCTGATCCCGGTCCTGATGGACCTGGCGCACGTCCGCCTGCACGGCGACACCGACTTGGACCGCACCTACTCCGTCGGTCTGATAATGGTCGTGCTGGCCACCCTGATCGCGGTCGCGGTCGGCCTCGGGCTGGCCGCGGCAGGTGTCTGCGTGCTGGTTCCCATCGTGGACATCCTCGCGCTCGGCCTGCTCCGAGACCATCCTGAGAGCACGTCCGCAGCCCTGCTCGCTTTCCCCGCGATCTGGCTCGGACTCCAGTTCGGACGCCGCGGGATGATGCTGGCGGCCGGTACTGCGGTCGCGGCCTTCATCGGGCCGATGCTGGTCCAGGGAGAGTCCGCCGACGAGCTCGCCAGGACCAGCGAGCAGATCGTTCTCGCGGTGCTGTGCGCCCTGGTGGTCGCCGTCACCGCGGAGATGTGGCAGACGAAGGTCGCCGAGGCTGCAGACGCCCAGCGGATGCTTGAGCGTGCAGTCGCTGACAGCGCGGACCAGAGAAGGTTCAACGAGGCCATCCTGAACAGTGTCGACGTAGGGCTGCTGACGTTGGATGCCTCCGGTCGGGTGCACTCGGTGAACCCGCGCCACCAACGGTTCCTGGAGATCGCCGGCGTCGAGGGTGCCTCGCTGGACCAGGTCGGCCGCACCTTCGGCCCGGACGGTTTCAGCCCGCTCGCCGCCGAGGCGTTGCCGACCTGGCGTGCGCTGCACGGCGAGACACTTCGCGACTACCTGATCTGGGTGGGCGACGAACCGGCGGAGCGGCGCGCGTTCGCGGTCTCGGTCTCTCCGTTCTTCACCCCCGGAGGTAGCTTCGACGGGGCGGTGCTCGCTTACCACGACATCACCGAGCTGATGACGGCTGCGCGGCTCAAGGACGAGTTTGTCGCTACCGTCAGCCACGAACTCCGGACCCCGCTCACCTCGATCGTCGGCTACGTGGACGTGCTCCTCGAAGACGTCGACAGCATCCCGGCGGACGCCCGCCCTTTCCTGCAGACGGTCCAGCGCAACGCCCGCCGACTGCACCGGCTGGTCGACGACCTCCTCTCCGATGCCCTCAAGCTCGGCAAGGCAGAGCTGCACCTGGGCCGCATCTCGCTGACCACGGTGGTCCGGGCATCGGCTGTGGAGGCCGAGAAGACCGCTCACGCGGCCGGGTTGGAGTTCGAGTTCACCACCGACCGGGCGATCCTCGAGGTACAGGGCGACAGCGAGCGGCTTTCCCAGGTGATTGACAACCTTTTCAACAACGCCGTGAAATTCACCCCCACGGGGGGCCGGATCAGCGGCTACGTCCAACGCGAGGGCCGCGAGGCCGTCGTCCGGATCGTCGATACCGGCCGCGGTATCCCGCCCGACGAGCTGGAGGACGTCTTCGTGAAGTTCTTCCGGTCCCCGGGGGTCCAGGTCGACGCGATTCCCGGCACCGGACTCGGTCTGGCGATCTCCAAGACCATCATCGAGGCTCATGGTGGTTCGATCGAGGTGACCAGCACGGTCGGCCTCGGTACCACCCTGGAGATCCGGCTGCCTCTGGCCGGTCCGCGCGTCGCCCGTCCCGGCTGACCGGCGCAGGGGGAGAATGACCTGGTGCCCCTCTACAGCGACGAGGCGGTGGTGCTCCGTACGCGCAAGCTCGCGGAGGCTGACCGGATCATCACGCTGCTCACCCGTGAGCGCGGGATCGTGCGCGCCGTGGCCAAGGGCGTACGACGGACGACGTCGCGCTTTGGGTCACGGCTCGAGCCGTTCACCCACGTGGACCTGCAGCTCGCCGAAGGTCGCAACCTGGACACGATCACCCAGGCCGTGACCCGGTCCCCGTTCGGGGAGGCGATCAGCGCCGACTACGACCGGTACACCGCTGCCTCGGTGATGGTGGAGACCGTCGAGCGCCTGGTCGTGGAGGAGCGGGAGCCGTCGGTCCAGCAGTACCAGCTCCTGGTCGGCGGCCTGCGCGCGATGGCGGCCGGGGAGCACCGCGGATCCGACGTGATGGATTCTTTCGTCCTGCGGTCGTTGGCGGTCGCTGGGTACGCGCCCTCGTTCGACGGCTGCGCGCGTTGCGGTCTCGAGGGCCCGCACCGCGATTTCCACCCGGCCTCGGGAGGCGTGCTCTGTTCCGGGTGTCGGGTCCCGGGATCTGCACGTCCGGCGAACGGCACCGTCACCCTCCTCGGTGCGCTGCTCGCCGGTGAGTGGTCTGCGATCGACGGCGCCCAGGACCGGGACCGACGCGAGGCGCGCGGATTGATCTCCGCCTATCTGGCCTGGCATCTCGAGCGAGGACTCCGCTCGTTGCCCTACGCCACCGGGTAGCCCCACGGTCTGCGATGTCCGCCGCGGTTGCCTTAGGCTTCCTGCGTCCGTCCGAGAGGTCTGCCGAGGAGATTGCTGTGCGCAAGACCCGTCGCGAGGCAGTTGCCCGACGCGCCGTCGAGCGTCCCGAGCCGCACCCGAGCGGAGCCCGGGCACCCCAAGTTCCGGTCGACCTCATCCCCGAGCACGTCGCGGTGATCATGGACGGCAACGGCCGCTGGGCGAACCAACGTGGACTTCCCCGAACGGCTGGTCACGAGCGCGGTGAGCAAGCGCTGGTCGAGGTGGTCAAGGGCGCGATCGAGATCGGGGTGAAGGCGGTCTCGGCGTACGCGTTCTCGACCGAGAACTGGTCGCGCTCGCCGGACGAGGTCAAGTTCTTGATGGGCTTCAACCGGGACGTCGTACGCCGTCGTCGAGAGGAACTCGACGCACTCGGTGTCAGGGTCCGGTGGGCCGGCCGTGAACCGCGGCTGTGGCGGTCGGTGATCAACGAGCTCCGCACTGCCGAGGAGCTGACCCAGCACAACGACGTACTCACGCTGACGATGTGCGTGAACTACGGCGGACGTGCCGAGATCGCGGACGCGGCCCGGGCCCTCGCGCAGGACGTAGCAGCCGGGAAGGTGAACCCGGACCGCATCGACGAGCGCACCTTCGCTCGGTATCTCTACGTCCCGGAGGTCGGCGACGCCGACATGGTCTGGCGGACGTCGGGGGAGGAGCGGCTGAGCAACTTCATGCTCTGGCAGGCGGCGTACTCCGAGATGGTCTTCAGCAACGTGCTCTGGCCCGACGTAGACCGGATCGAGTTCTGGAAGGCGATCGAGGTGTATGCCCGCCGCAGCAGGAAGTTCGGCGCAGCTGAAGACCTGGTCTGACTCGGGCGCCTACCCATCGGGTCGGTCGATCGGCGACGGAGTGGTGAGGTCGGGATCGTCTACCGACACTTTTGTCCGAGGATTCAGGGAGTCGGCCCACGGGTTCTTCGGCCTGCGAGCGTTAGCCGCACCGCGCGCAGGTACCGAAGATCTCCAGGGTGTGGCTGACGTCCGCGTAACCGTGCTCCTCGGCCACGGCACGGGTCCAGCGCTCGACGGCTGGCCCCTCCACCTCGACGGTCGCCCCGCAGGTCCGACAGACCAGGTGATGGTGATGGCTGCCGCTGCAACGCCGGTAGACCGCCTCACCGGCCTCGGAACGGAGCATGTCGATCTCGCCGGCGTCCGCCATCGCCTGGAGCGCCCGGTAGACGGTGGAAAGCCCGACGTTGTCCCCGGTCGCCCGCAAGGCCTCGTGGACCTCCTGAGCGCTGCGGAAGTCGTTGAACTCGTGGAGCGCGGCAGCGACCGCGAGCCGCTGACGGGTAGGGCGCAGCGCCGGTTCCGGGCTTGTCTCAGTGTTCGTCATAGTGCCCTCCGTGCGCGGCGTGGCGGTGCCCGTCGTGGATGTAGTCGATGTGGTCGCCGTGCTCGACCGCGAGGTGGCCGCAGCTCGGACCGTGCTGGTGGCCGTGCGGCTCGGTGACCCGTTGCTCCTCGGGCTCGGCAGGCATCTCGAACGGGATCTGGGCCAATCGACGCTTGCCGAGGACGACCCCGATCGGGGCCGTCACCGCGAAGCCGGCCAGCGCGATCAGCACGATTGTCGACCCGGGGGGAACCTCGACGTACGCCGAGACCACCACGCCCGCGACCGAGGCGACCAGGCCGGCGACCATGGCGCTGAGCATGGTGCTGCGGAACCCGCGGGTGAACTGCTGTGCGGTAGCGACCGGGATGACCAGCAGAGCACTGACCAGCAGCAGGCCGACCGTGCGCATCGCGACACTGACGGTGACGGCCGCCAGAACCGAGACCAGCACGTTGTACAGCGGGACCGAGAGTCCGGTGGTGCGGGCGTAGTCCTCGTCGTTGGCGACGGAGAAGAGCTGGGGGAGCAGGGTCAGGCAGAGCACCACGACGAGCACAGCGAGTGCACCGCTGACCCAGACATCGGCGGTGGAGAGCGTGGTGATCGAGCCGAACAGGTAGGACTGCAGCGCGAGCGCCCCGTTGCCGGCGAACGAGACGAGCATTAGTCCACCTGCTAGGCCGCCGTAGAAGATCAGCGCTAGGGCGACGTCTCCCGACGCGCGGCCCGAGGCGCGCAGGGCCTCGATCGCCACCGCGCCCAGGATCGCGACGACCACCGCAGTGAGGGTGGGGGAGGTGCCGGTGAGCAGTCCGAGGGCGACTCCGGTGACGCTGATGTGGCCGATGCCGTCGCCCATCAGTGAGAGCCGGCGCTGGACGAGGTAGGTCCCGACTGCCGGCGTCGCCAGCCCGGTGACAGCGGCAGCGATCAGCGCCTTGACCATGAACGGGGCGAAGAGGATGTCGAACATCAGATCTCGTCTCCCAGGACCCCGGTGAAGGGGACCAGCCGGGGCTGTCCGTCGGTGCAGTGAACCCCGTGCGGATCGTGCGCCTGTACGCCGTCGGGGGAGCCGTCGTAGACGATCCGGCCCTCGCGCAGCACCACGGCGCGATCGATGAACGGCGCGAACGCGCCGAGCTCGTGGAGAACCACGACGATCGTTGCTCCGGCGCGTGCACTTCGCTCCAGCGTGACCGCGATCGCGTCCTGGCTGATCAGGTCCACACCGGCGTTCGGCTCGTCGAGGACGAGCAGCTCGGGCTCTCCCGCGAGGGTGCGCGCGATCAGCACCCGTTGCTGCTGGCCGCCGGAGAGGGTCGAGATCTGGTGGTGCGCACGCTCGGCCAGGCCTACCGTGTCCAGGGCGTCCCGGACCGCTCGGCGGTCGGCAGCGCGTGCCGGGAAGAAGGGCCTGCGATGAGCCAGCCGTCCGGCAGCCACGACCTCGGCGACGGTCGCCGGCACCCCTGGGGTGATCGTCGAACGCTGCGGGACATAGCCCAGGCGCGGCCACTGGTTGAACTCCTTGACCGACTGACCGAAGAGGCGGGCACTGCCGGCGGAGAGTGGGAGCAAGCCGGTGATCGACTTGACCAGGGTCGACTTGCCCGAGCCATTGGCGCCCAGCACTGCGATCACGGCGCCCGCCTCGACGCTCAGGTCGATGTCGCGCAGGATCGGCCGGCCGCCGAGGGTGACGGCGCCGCTGCGCAGCTCGATGACGTTGTCGAGGGTGCTCATGGATTTACGGTGCACCCGTTCGCCTGTTCGAGGCTCAGCAGGTTCGCCGTCATCAGCGAAGCGTAGTCGTCCTCGCTGCCGTCGGCGACGCCCTCGATCGGGTCCAGGACAGCTGTGCGGAGGCCGAGCTCGTCGGCCAGCGACTCGGCCATCTTCGGGCTGGCGAGGGTCTCGCTGAAAACCGTGGTGAGCCCGTCCTCGCGGATCAGGTCGCGTAGCTCACCGATCCGGGCAGGACTTGGCTCCGCGTCGGGGGAGAGCCCGGTGATCGGGGCGAACTCCAGGCCGTACCGCTTCAGGTACCCGAAGGCGTCGTGGCTGCTGACGACGACGTCGCGCTCACAGTCCGCCAGGCCGTCGATGTACGCCGAGTCGATGCCGACCAGCGTGGTTCGCAGCGCCTCCAGGTTTGCCGCGAACTCGTTGGCACGTTCCGGGTCTACCTCGGCCAGCTGTTCCTCGACGGCTTCGGCTGCCTTCACCATCCGGAGCGGGTCGAGCCAGAAGTGCGGGTTGTCGTCGGTGATGTCGACGGCTCCGGTGACGTCCAATTCCCGACCTCCGGCGCTCTGCTCGACTGCCTTGTCGACGGCCGGGGCGAGGCTGTCGGCGTAGACGACCAGGTCTGCGCCGCTGATCTCTGCGATCTGCTTCACGGTTGGGTCCAGGTCGTGCGGCTCGACCCCCGGGGCTGTCAGGTTGACCACCCGGACGGCGTCACCGGCGATTTCGGTGACCAGGAACTCCAACGGGTAGAACGATGCGATTACGGTCGGCCGCCCGTCGTCGTCACTTGAGCCGCAGGCGGCAAGGGCGGGAAGCACGATCAAGCCGGCGAGCACCACCTTGAGGGCGGGGAGCAATCCTGACATGACAATGATTCTCATCCGGAATGAGAATCATTGTCAAACTAGCCCTCGGGATCAGGCGAGCACCGTCGGCGCGGCGTCCGCCTTCACCAGCTCGACGACCGGCTTGGCGGGGACCTCATCGGCCAGGAACCAGCGGAAGGCGATCATGCCGCGTTGGTTGTCCAGCGTCGTCACCGCGTTCGGGTGCGTGAGCTGGGTTCGCGCGACCACGATCGTGATCGTGCCGTCGCTGTTCGCCACCGCGGTGTGGTTGTTCACCGAGGTCTTGCCGTCACCGGCGTTGTGACCAGCCATGTACTCGGTCCACGGCATGAAGTTCCAGAACCTGACGGTCTTCGGCGGCCGGTAGGTGAGCACCAGGGCCTCGTCGGGGGCGAGGTCGTAGCTGCCGAAGCAGTAGGTGGCATCAGTGGCCGACCAGCCGAAGTTGAAGTCAGGCACCCGATAGGGCTCGGCGACCATGTTCACGCCGTCCGGGGTCTCGTGGCCCAACCCGAGCCGGTCGTCGTCGTTGCGTTCGGAGATCGTCATCGGGACGATCAGGAACATCGTCCGCATCCAGCTCAGCGTCGAGCGTAGGGCCTGGGCCGTGGCGGCGTCGGACCGGACGACCGGCTCCGGCTCGTCGAGACACTCGATGTGCCACTCCACCGGATCTCCGGTCAGCGGGTCGGCCTGGTAGTCACGGGTCAGCGCAGCGGCGGTGTCCGGGGTGAACTGGATCCAGGGTCCGTCGTACCCCTCGGGCTTCTGGGCGCCGAGGTAGAAGGAGAAGCCGCCGTCGGCGTCGAAGGTCAGGTCAGCGTCGTTGACGATGCCGATCACCTTGTCCGACCAGGCTCCGGGCGCAGGCTCGTTGTAGACGGTGACCGAAAAATAGGCGCTGTCGTGACGGGTGCCCCAGATCCGATAGGTGCGCGCCGGGTCGAAGACCACGAAGGCGTACGCCGCATCGGTGTTGTCCCCGCCCCACCGCCGGTCGCGGCGGAACGGAGTCACCGTGTCCACCCAGACCGGCCGGCTCTTGTCCGGGTACAGGTAGATGTCCAGGCCGATGCTGAGGATGGTCGCCAGCATCCGGTAGCCGTTGACTACTCCGGTCTCGGTGCTGACGGCGCGGTCTCCGATCAGGAAGGTGTCCTGGAGGTCGCCGAGACCGACAAGGAGCTCGTTCCAGGCGTCCGTGGACTCCCAGCGGGTCTGGTCGGCGTCAGGTGCAGTGCTCATGGCGTGGTGCCTTCCGTGATCAGGAGGGTGAGGCGGTCGACCCAGGCGTCGTCCAGGTCGTCGGGGTGGAGCAGGAGGGCGAAGAAGGTGGCGCCGGCGACGACGTCGAGCAGGGGCTGTTCGATGCCGCCGAGGGCGGAGGAGAACCGGTCCAGGAGGGTCCGGTGCAGTCCGGGGTCTGCGGTGATCGCCGCGACCAGCCCGGGAGCAGCAGCCCGGGCGACCGGGTGTGAGAACGCCGCCAGGGTGCCGCTGACCAAGGCTCGGACATCCTCGCTCGGTGATCCGGTGTGGGCCAGGGGAGCGGTGAGTACGTCGGGGAACGCAGCCTCGTGGACCAGGTGAGCGAGTGAGGGCCAGCGCCGGTTCAGGGCGGGGCGGGTGGTCCCGGCTCGTTCGGCGATCGCGGTCAGCGTCAGTGCGGCGTACCCGACCTCGACGAGCAGCTCACCGGCGGCACGGAGGACGGCCTCGTCGATCCGTGCATCGCGAGGTCTGCCGGGGCTCTGGTCAGCGGGAGCTGTCTGTGTCACCATTCCGATGCAGAGCGTAACGTAATATGCCGACTCTCACCAGGGATGACCGATGACTGCTGCCGTGCGACTGACCGACCTCGCTACGCCGACGTTCTCCCCGGACGTCGACGCGATCTTCGAGGTGATGACCCCAATGGCGATCGGCCTCCGCCTCGAGGCCGACCAGCTGCACCGGCTGGCCAGCGAGCAGACCGGGCTCTCCGACTTCGGCTCCCGCGACTACGAGCCCCGCCTCGCGGTGCTGCTGGCGGCAATGGGGGAGATCGACGGCCTCAGCTCCGCGGGCCTGCTCAACCTGCACACCCAGCTTCTCCAGCTCCTCAAGAATCGGTTGCAGCTGGTCGACCTGCTCGGACGCCATCCGGAGATCGCCGAGCTCGAACTGGTCCCGCCGGTCGTTATCGCAGGCCTGCCGCGCACCGGTACGACGCACCTGCACAACCTGCTCTCCGCCGGTCCGACCTTCCGGTCGCTGCCCTACTGGGAGAGCATCGAGCCGTTCCCCTCCCTCGTCGAGGGTGCCGACCCGGAGCCGCGACGGGAGCGGACGTCCCAGGCCGTCTGGTTCGCCGGCGAGGCGATGCCGCACTTCGCGGCGATGCACGAGATGATCACCGATCACGTGCATGAGGAGATCCAGCTCCTCGCCAACGACTTCTCGACGATGTTCTTCGAGACGGTCGCAGAGATCCCGGCTTGGCGCGACCACTACCTGGCCACCGACCAGAGCCCGCACTATCAGCACCTGCGCCTGCAGCTGAAGGCGTTGCAGCACCTGCGAGGCGGACGCCGCTGGGTGCTCAAATCTCCCCAGCACCTGGAGCAGCTGCCGGTGCTGGCGAAGGTGTTTCCGGGGGCCACGGTGGTGGTCACCCACCGGGACCCGGTCTCGGTGGTGGTCTCGATGGCGACGATGGTCGCCTACACCGCGCGGATGTACCGGAGCGCCGTACCGGTGCAGCGACTGGCGCGCTACTGGGCCGACCGGATCGAGACGATGCTGGGCCGCCTTGTCGCCGACCGGGACGTGCTCCCACCTGGGACGTCGATGGATGTGCGGTTCGTCGACTTCATGGCCGACGACCTCGCTACCGCGGCGCGGATCTACGACCTGTCAGGCGAGTCGCTGACCGCTGAGGCCGATGCCGCCATGCGCGCCTACCTCGCCGGGCACCAGCGGGACCGGCACGGCCGGATCGACTACCGCGCCGAGGACCTGGGCCTCGACGTGGCCGAGCTGGGGGAGCGCTTCGCCAGTTACACCGAGCGGTTCCTGGCCCACTAGCCTGGGCGGGTGCTGGTCGTGAACAGGTTCCGGGTGTCGGCAGATGACACAAATTTCCGCGCCGAGCTCGAGAACGCGCTCGCCGTCCTGGGTGCCCGCGAGGGCTGCGAGGACGGTCGCCTCGGGCGCAACGTCGACGACCCCGGGCTATGGGTGATGGTGACCCGATGGCGCGACATCGGTTCCTACCGCCGCGCGTTGTCGTCCTACGACGTCAAGATGGGCGCCGTGCGGACGCTCAGCCGTGCCATCGAGGAGCCGAGCGCGTTCGAGCCGGTCGAGGGCGAGCTGAACACCGCGGTGCCGCGCGACCTGGACGCTCGCTAAGGTTGGTCCTCGCCCAGCAGTACGAGCAGTGCGTGATGCTCGCCGGCCGCCAGCCGGAGGACCGCGCTGCCCGATGAGATGCAAGCAGGAGTTGAAGAATCGTGGCCAAGGCGCCCGCTTCCACCGTTGACAACGTCGTCTCCCTCGCTAAGCGGCGCGGTTTCGTCTTCCCGTGCGGAGAGATCTACGGCGGCACCCGGTCCGCCTGGGACTACGGCCCGCTCGGGGTCGAGCTCAAGGACAACATCAAGCGCCAGTGGTGGCGCTCGACGGTGCAGTCGCGTGAGGACGTCGTCGGTCTCGACTCCAGCGTGATCCTGCCGCGACAGACCTGGGAGGCCTCCGGCCACGTCGCGACCTTCTCGGACCCGCTGACCGAGTGCCAGTCCTGCCACAAGCGTTTCCGTGCCGACCACCTGCAGGAGCAGGCGTTCGAAAAGGTCGCGAAGAAAGCTGGATCGGCTGCCGCGCCGGCCTCGCCGGACGACGTCGACCTGGCGACGCTGGCCTGCCCGAACTGCGGCACCCGCGGTGCGTGGACCGAGCCGCGCCAGTTCTCCGGTCTCCTCAAGACCTACCTGGGCGTCATCGAGGACGAGTCCGGACTGCACTACCTTCGTCCCGAGACCGCGCAGGGCATCTTCCTGAATTTCGCCAACGTGGTGACCTCCAGCCGCAAGAAGCCGCCGTTCGGCATCGCGCAGATCGGCAAGAGCTTCCGCAACGAGATCACCCCCGGCAACTTCATCTTCCGGACTCGTGAGTTCGAGCAGATGGAGATGGAGTTCTTCGTCAAGCCGGGAGAGGACGAGGACTGGCACCAGTACTGGATCGAGGAGCGCACCCGCTGGTACGTCGACCTGGGCATCGCCGCGGACAACCTCCGGCACTACGAGCATGCGCAGGAGAAGCTGAGCCACTACTCCAAGCGCACCGTCGACATCGAGTACCGGTTCAATTTCGCCGGCTCGGAGTGGGGTGAGCTCGAGGGCATCGCCAACCGCACCGACTTCGACCTGAAGACGCACTCGGAGGCTTCCGGCGCTGACCTGTCCTACTTCGACCAGGCGGCCAACGAGCGCTACTTCCCGTATGTGATCGAGCCGGCGGCCGGTCTCTCGCGCAGCCTGATGACGTTCCTGGTCGATGCCTACACCGAGGACGAGGCGCCCAATACCAAGGGTGGCGTCGACAAGCGGACCGTCCTGAAGCTTGACCCGCGGCTGGCGCCGGTGAAGGTCGCCGTCCTGCCGTTGAGCCGCAACGAGGATCTCACTCCGAAGGCCCGCGACCTCGCTGCCGAGCTGCGCCAGAACTGGAACGTCGAGTTCGACGACTCCGGCGCCATCGGCCGTCGTTACCGTCGCCAGGACGAGATCGGTACTCCGTTCTGCGTCACGGTCGACTTCGACTCGCTCGAGGATGGGGCCGCCACGGTCCGGGAGCGGGACTCGATGAACCAGGAACGGATCTCGCTCGACGGGCTGCGCAGCTACTTCGCCGAGCGTCTGGTTGGTTGCTGATGGGGCGACCGGCCCCAGAAATGGGACACATCCGGCACCCGGACGTGCAGAATGTGGTCATGACCCGCCGTGCTCGCTCGTCCGCCCGCGTCCTCGCACTTCTCGTCGTCGCGGTCCTGGCCGTGACGGGTTGCGGGGAGAAAGCCGAGGCCCCGCCCCAGCAGCCGGCCCTGCCCAAGGCGGGAGAGCAGACCGCTGTTCCCGTGCCGGGCGGAGTGACGCTCACCGAGTACGGCACCGAGCTCGACTTCGGTGAGTCGGCCGTGGTGGCCTACTCCCCGAACCCCAAGCGCCGCAGCATCCTCGAGGTCACGGTGCAGTCGGTGAAGCAGGTGTCGATCTCGGAGTTCAAGACGTACCGCCTCGAAGAACGGACCAAGAGGTCGACGCCGTACTTCGTCAAGGTGAGAGTGAAGAACGTCGGGGAGGGTGATGTGGGTCAGACCCCGATCCCGCTCTACCTCGCCGACAACCGGACGCCGCCGGTGCTCATCAACCCCTCCACGTTCGACAGCGTCCCGTTCGCCAAGTGCCCCTCGCCGAAGTTGTCGGCGTCGTTCGGTCCGGGCGACACGATGGACGCGTGCCTGGTCTACCTGGCGCCCGACGGCGGCAGGATCTCGGCGATGAGCTTCCGGGCGATCCAGGAGTTCGCGCCGATCCTCTGGACCGGTGACATCGCGGTAGCGAAGGCTCTCCAGAAGGGCAAGAAGGGCCAGAAGGGCCAGAAACCGGCCACGAAGAAGGCATCCTGAATCCCGGCCCGCTTCCAGGTCTGAGGCTCGGCTCGGTCCGGGTCGACGTCCCCGTGGTGCTTGCCCCGATGGCCGGAATCACCAACGCCGCCTACCGTCGGCTGTGCCTGGAGCAGATGCATGCGACCGGTTCCTCGGGACTCTTCGTCTGCGAGATGATCACTAGTCGGGGTCTGGTGGAGGGTGATGCCACCACCAAGGCGATGCTCGTCTTCGACGAGCTCGAGGACGTCCGTTCGGTCCAGCTCTACGGCACCGATCCGGCGTACGTCGGCAAGGCGACCGAGATCCTCTGCGCCGACTACGGCGTTGCACACGTCGATCTGAACTTCGGCTGCCCGGTCCCCAAGGTCACCCGGAAGGGCGGCGGGGCCGCTCTGCCGTGGAAGCGCAACCTCCTGGGAGAGATCCTCACCGCAGCCGTCAACGCGGCGGCCCGGTACGACGTACCGGTAACGATGAAAACGCGGATGGGCATCGACCCCGAGCACCTCACCTATCTCGACGCTGGCAGGATCGCGCAGGAATCGGGCGCGGCCGCGATCGCGCTACACGGGCGGACCGCCATCCAGGGCTACTCGGGCACCGCGGACTGGACGTCCATCGCCGCCCTGGTCGAGCACGTGGATATCCCGGTGCTCGGCAACGGCGACATCTGGGAGGCAGCCGATGCGCTCCGGATGGTCGAGGAGACCGGGGCCGCCGGCGTGGTCGTCGGCCGGGGCTGCCTGGGAAGGCCGTGGCTCTTCCGGGACCTAGCGGCCGCGTTCCGTGGTGCGGCCGTCACCTACGCCCAGGGGGCAACCCTGCCGTCCTTGGGCGAGGTGCGCTCGATGATGTACCGGCACGCCGAGCTGCTCAGCCAGCACATGGGGGAGGAGCGGGGGTGCAAGGAGTTCCGCAAACACATCTCCTGGTACCTCCGGGGCTTCGGCGCCGGCGGCGACCTGCGCCACGCACTGGCCCTGGTCTGCACCCTCGCCGAGCTCGACCGCCTGCTCGCCGAGCTCGACCCGACCGAGCCGTACCCGACCGTGGTCCTGGGCACGCCGCGGGGCCGTCAGGGGAGCCCGCGCAAACGGGTGGTGCTGCCGGACGGATGGCTCGACGACGCCGACGGTAGTGGTCTGGTGGTCCGGGAAGAGGCGGACGAAACCAGCGGAGGTTAAACCTTCGCCGCGACGTGATCTCGGGCACTTCGCCCCGCGTATCCGGTCGGCCGCTTGCCCGTGTTGTACCGGTATGTCGGGAGATGAGTTGGTCTCTCGGCCCTGCTACGTGTTTCCATGGCTGCTGCCCGCTAGCGCGGTCGTGCCCTGAAATCGACGTTAGGAATCCCCGTGACCCGAGGCCACCACAGCCTTGCCTCACGCAGAACCCGAGCCCAGCGCAGTCGCCTGATCGCTGCTCCGCTTCTCACGTGTGCCGTCGTCGGCACCGGGGTCGCCTGGTCGGCAGACGGTGACAACGTCGACGTCGCAAACCAGCCCCGAGCCTCGATCAGCAGCTCGTTGGTGGATCGCTCCGTGCCGGTCTCCCGTGACACCGAGCGCCACCTCCAGAAGTTCGCCAAGGCCCGCAAGAAGCCGGCCAAGCCCACGGTGGTGGCTCGCCGGTGGGCCACGGTCGACCTGGACCTCCGGGTCGCGCCGAAGAAGGCCGCACCCGCCAAGGGAGAGGTGAACGCCCTCAGCAGGGTCGCCGTCACCGGCCTCCACGTGAACGGGTTCGCCCAGGTCGTCGTCAAGCAGCGCACGTTCTGGGTCACCGACGACTACCTCGCGATCAAGAAGCCGAAGCCCGTCGCGAAGTTGACGACCGCGGGCAGCTCCTGCCCGGGCACCAGCGGCGTCGAGAGCGGCCTGACCTCAGCCGCGGTCCGGGTGTACCGCGCGGTCTGTACCAACTTCCCGCAGATCGCCACCTACGGCGGGTACGACGCCCACGGCGAGCACAGCAGTGGCCGAGCCCTCGACATCATGACCAGTGATGTGAACCTCGGGAACGCGATCGCCGAGTTCCTCCGCTCCAACGCGCGCGAGTTCGGCCTGTACGACGTCATCTGGCGCCAACAGATCTTCACGGTGGAGCGTGCGGGCGAGGGATGGCGGCCGATGTCGAGCCGCGGTTCGGCGACCGCCAACCACTTCGACCACGTGCACGTCTCGGTGAACTGAGCGCAATCGGACGCGGGCTCCAGCCCGCTCCACTCGGCGGGCGGAACAGAAACGGTCTGCCCAGGGTTGGCTCACTGTGAGCTCTGAATCCGCGACCGACGAAGCTCTGGCGGCGGTCGATCCCGGAGACGCTGAGTCGCCCGAGGAGGGCCGGTCCACGCTGAGGGACGGCTTCCGGGTCCTGGGGGTCGCGATCCGGCGAGAGCCGTGGATCTTCACCGTCTCCACCCTCGGCAGCGTCCTGTTCGGTGCGCTGACGGTTGCCGATGCGTGGGTGCTCGGCTGGTCGACCGACCACGTGCTGCTGCCAGCGTTCGACCGAGGAGCGACCACGACCGGTGCCCTGGTTGCCGTCCTGGCGATCTTCGTCGGAGTCTCGCTGCTCCGTGCGGTCGGGATCGTCGCCCGGCGTCTCGGAGCCGGCATCATGCAGTACCGGATGCAGGCGGCGTACCGGCGCGAGGTCACCGCGCAGTACCTCAGCCTCCCGCTGGCCTGGCACCAGCGACACCCGACCGGACAGCTGCTCTCCAACGCCAACTCCGATGTCGAGGCAGCCTGGGCGCCGATCGCGCCGCTGCCGATGGCGGTCGGCACCGTGGCGATGATGGTGATCGCGATCGGCCAGATGCTGCTGGTCGACCTGACCATGTCGGTGGTCGGGCTGATGGTCTTCCCGTTGGTCACGATCGCGACCCTCGTCTACCAACACTTCTCCTCCCCGCTCTTCACCCGGATCCAAGCGCTGCGCGCCGAGCTCAGCGAGGTCGCCCACGAGTCGTTCGATGGCGCCATGGTCGTCAAGACCCTCGGCCGCGAGGCGGAGGAGACCGAGCGCTTCGCCGAGAAGGCAAACCGGCTGCGTGACCTCGGCATCCAGGTCGGCAGGATCCGCGCCCTCTTCGACCCCCTGCTCGAGGCGATCCCGAGCCTTGGTGTGCTCGGCGTCCTCGGAGTCGGCGTCTGGCAGATCCAAAACGGCCGCGCCGATGCCGGGGACGTGGTCACGATCGCCTACCTGTTGACGATCGTCGCCTTCCCGATTCGCTCAATCGGCTGGTTGCTCGGCGAGTTCCCACGCTCGGTGGTCGGCTTCCGACGGGTGCACCGGGTCCTGGACGAGCCTGGGCGGACGACGTACGGCGCAGAGCGGCTCTCCTCGACCGCCGCCGGAGCACGTCTCGATGTGGAAGGACTCGGCTTCTCCTACGTGCCGGGCCAGCGCCTGCTCGATCAGCTCTCCTTCGTCGTCGAGCCCGGGCGGACCGTTGCCGTCGTCGGGGAGACTGCGTCCGGCAAGAGCACCCTGACCACCCTGCTGACCCGGCTGGTCGACCCGGACGCCGGTCGGGTCCTGGTCGACGGCACCGATCTGCGCGACCTCGCCCCGGGTGAGCTCGCCGGCAGCGTCGCGCTGGTGCCGCAGACCGCGTTCCTCTTCGACGACTCCGTGCGCGGCAACGTGGCACTCGGCGAGGACATCGCCGACGAAGAGGTCTGGGCCGCCCTCCGGACGGCCCAGGCGGACGGCTTCGTGGCGGCGCTCTCCCAGGGGATCGACTCCAAGCTGGGGGAACGCGGCACGACCCTGTCCGGCGGCCAGCGGCAGCGGCTCTCGCTCGCACGCGCGTTGGTACGTCGCCCGCGGCTGCTGATCCTCGACGACGCCACCTCTGCGGTCGACCCCGAGGTCGAGGCCCGGATCCTCAGCGGCATGCGTCGCGCTTCGGCCGATGCCACCGTGGTCCTGATCGCCTATCGCAAGGCCACCATCGCGCTGGCCGACGAGGTGCTCTTCCTCGCGGACGGACGGATCGCTGACCGAGGCACCCACGACGAGCTGATCGCGAGCAACCCGGCGTACGCGGACCTGGTGACCGCCTACGACGTCGCCGTACCGGTTCCTGACGTGGCCGGGGCGGAGGCGACCCATGAGTGACCTCGACGTCGCTGCGGACGACGAGGTCCTGGGGTCGGCGTCCTCGGTCGAGAGCGGCGAGGACATCTCGGCCTGGCAGACCCTCAAGCGCGGCGCGGAGATCTCACCCGAGCTCAAGGAGGGTGCCCTCGGCACGGTGCTGCTGGCGCTGCTGGGCACCGCCGGCCGGGTGGTCATCCCGGTCGCCGTCCAGCAGACCCTTGACCGCGGTGTCAACGGACCTGACGGCGTCGACGTCGGCTTCGTCAGCGCGATGGCAGTTGTCGCGGCGCTGGCGATGGTGCTCACCGGCGTCTCGTCGTACCTGATGACCACGCGGCTGTTCACCACCGCCGAGCGTGGGCTAGCGACCCTGCGGATCAAGGCCTTCCGGCATGTCCACGACCTGCCGCTGCTCACCCAGAACACCGAGCGACGCGGATCGTTGGTCTCCCGGGTCACCAGTGACGTCGACCAGGTCAGCCAGTTCCTCGTCTTCGGGGGCATCATCGGCATCGTCAGCGTCGGCCAGATCATCGTCGCGACCGTGATCATGCTCGTCTACAGCTGGCAGCTGACCATCGTGGTCTGGCTCTGCTTCGCGCCGCTGTTCCTCTCACTGCGCTACTTCCAGCGCCAGCTCTCCGACTCCTACGCCGTCGTGCGCCGGATGGTCGGGCAGATGCTCGCTGTCGTCTCCGAGCCGGTCGTCGGAGCACTGGTCGTCCGCACCCACGCGATCGAGGCCCGTACCCAGGCCCGGATCGACGATGCCATCGGCGAATACCAGCGAGCGAGCACGCGGGCCCAGGGCCTGACCGCCTTCTCGTTCTCGCTCGGCGGCGTCTCCGCAGGTCTGGCCAACGCCCTGGTGCTGATCATCGGGATCTGGCTCGGCTTCGCGGGCGACATCACCTCCGGCGAGGTGATCGCCTTCGCGTTCCTGGTGACGCTCTTCGTCTCACCCGTCCAGATGGGCACCCAGGTACTCACCGACGCCCAGAACGCGATCGCCGGGTGGCGCCGGGTGATCGGGATCCTGGACACTCCGGCTGACCTGGACGACCCGGGTCCGGCCGGCGAGCACCTGCCGCACGTCCCGCTCAGCATCGGGTTCGAGCACGTCGACTTCGCCTACCCGGACGGTCCGTTGGTGATGCAGGACGTCGACCTGGAGATCGTGGCCGGAACCCGGGTCGCGGTGGTCGGCGAGACCGGCTCCGGCAAGACCACCTTCGCCAAGGTGCTGACCCGGTTGATGGACCCGTCCCGCGGGACGGTCCGGCTCGCCGGACACGACCTGCGCAAGGTCGGCTTCGAGTCCCTACGCCGCCGAGTGGTGCTGGTCCCGCAGGAGGGATTCCTCTTCGACTCCACGCTCCTCGCGAACGCGGCGTACGGCGACCTGAACGCCGGTCCGGACGACGTACGACGCGCGATCGAGGAGCTCGGCCTGGGCGATTGGCTCGACGGACTTCCGTTGGGCCTGGCGACCCGGGTCGGCCAACGTGGTGAATCGCTCAGCGCGGGGGAGCGGCAACTGGTCGCCCTGGTCCGCGCGCACCTCGCGGACCCGGATCTGCTCGTGCTCGACGAGGCGACCAGTGCCGTGGACCCGGCCCTGGAGATGCGGATCGGCCGCGCGCTCGAGCTGCTGATGTCCGGCCGGACCAGCGTCACGATCGCGCACCGGCTCAGCACCGCGGAGAACGCCGACGAGGTGATCGTCTTCGACCGCGGTCGGGTGGTGCAGCGAGGCACACATGCTGAACTGGTGGCCGCGGGCGGTGTCTACGGTCGGCTGCACGCCTCGTGGGCAGCTCAGCAGTCCTGACCTGTCCGTCGGGGATACTGGTTCGGTGAGCAGTCTCGACCCGGCCATCGCCGCACGCCTCAAGCGCAACGACCAGGGACTGGTGCCGGCCGTGGTGCAGCAGCACGACACCGGCGAGGTGCTGATGCTCGGTTGGATGGACGACCGGGCGCTGCACCTGACCCTGACCACCGGACGCGGCACCTTCTGGAGCCGCTCGCGCAACGATTACTGGGTCAAGGGCGAGACCTCGGGCCACCACCAGCACGTCGTCGAGGTCCGTCTCGACTGCGACGGCGACACCTTGCTGGTGAAGGTCGACCAGGAGGGCGCGGCCTGTCACACCGGCGACCGCACCTGCTTCGACGCCGACCGACTTGGCCCCCAGCGTGGCTGAGGTCGGCTCCGGACGCCGTACGTTCGGGCCGGTGCTCTTGACCGGCCTGGCCGCCGGTGCGCTCACGGCCGTCGGTGCGTCGCAAACCTGGTTCGTCGCCCGTGGTGACGCGGCCGGCCTCGACGTACGGGTCTCGGTCTCCGGATCGGACGCCGCACCGCTGGCCCTGGCCGCCGCGCTGCTCGCCCTGGCCTCCTGGGGCGTCGTCCTGGTCTCCCGCTCGGCGGGTCGCCGGGTGGCCTCCGGGATCGGCCTGCTGGCCGCTCTCGGCGTCCTCGCCGTCGTGATCGCGCTCTGGGCGGGCGCCGAGGACGCTGCCGCGGACGCGTTGGCCGACCGGGGAGCCAGCAGCGTGGAGGAGTTGGGCCGTCGCGCCTGGTACTGGGTCACCGGACTGGCAGCCGCCGTCCAGGTCGTCGCGCTCGCAGCGGCGTTCCGGCTCGCGCCGACCTGGCCGACCATGAGCAGCCGGTACGACGCTCCGACCCCAGCTGCGACCCCGGCTTCGAACCCGGCTGCGACCGCACCGATCGAGGAGACCGAGACCGACGAGCTCACCCTCTGGAAGGCGTTGGACGAGGGCCGCGACCCGACCCAACGCTGACCTTGCGCGACTTCCCCCTAGAATGCTCAACGCCCCGCACCCACTGCAAGGAGTCGAACGCATGTCGGACAACCACGGGAACACCCCGGCCGCCTGGACCGCTGTCGGGCTGGGCCTGGCCAGTTTCGTGGTGGGCGGCATCGGTCTGATGGCGTACTCGATGACCGTCTTCTGGGTCGGCGTGGCCATCGCGCCGATCGCCCTGATCGTCTTCTACGTGATGATCCGGATGGGGTACCACACCGACCAGTGACCTCCCGGTCCGCACGACGGCAGTGGGAACATCTCGGTTGCGCGGCGTGAGAACCTAGGGTTGGCAAAGGCGCCCAGTCAACGTGTCATGTTCGGTGTCAACCAGTGAGGCTCACCATGTCTGTCCTCGACGACATCGTCGCCGGTGTGCGTGAGGATCTCGCGGTCCGGCAGGCCCGCACCTCGGGTGCGGACCTCCGCGCCCTGGTCAGGGATGTCGATCCGACCCGCGACCCGATGCCCGCCTTCCGCGCTCCGGGACTCAGCTGCATAGCCGAGGTCAAGCGCCGGTCACCGAGCAAGGGCGACCTCGCCGAGATCCCCGACCCGGCTGCGCTCGCGTCTGCCTACGCCGCCGGAGGGGCCGACGCGATCTCCGTCCTGACCGAGGAGCGCCGGTTCTCCGGGTCCCTCGCCGATCTGTACGCCGTCCGTGCCAGCGTGCCGACTCCGCTGCTGCGCAAGGACTTCATCGTCACCGAGTACCAGCTCTGGGAGGCCCGGGCCGCCGGCGCCGACCTGGTCCTGCTGATCGTTGCCGCCCTGGACGACGGACAGCTGGCGGACCTGCATGCCACCGCCCGCGGTCTCGGCCTGACCGTGCTGGTCGAGGTCCACGAGGAGTCCGAGATCGAGCGTGCGCTGGCGATCGGGACCGAGCTGCTCGGCGTGAACGCCCGTAATTTGAAGACTCTCCAGGTCGATCCGGACGCTTTCGGTCGGCTGTCGGCCCGGGTTCCGGACGGCATCGTGAAGGTGGCCGAGTCCGGGATCTCCGGGGCGGCCGATGCCGCCCGCTACGCCGCCGAAGGTGCCGACGTCGTTCTGGTCGGCGAGGCGCTGGTCAAGGACGGCGACCCGGCTGCCGCCGTCCGAGCAATCCGCACCGCAGGAGGAGCACGATGAACACCGCCGCTGACCAGGGACCTAACGAGCGCGGGCAGTTCGCCAGCCCGGACGGGACCGCTTTCGGAGGCCGGTTCATGCCGGAGGCACTGATCGCCGAGCTCGACGAGCTGACCCGCGTCTGGGAGGACGCGATGGTCGACGCCGAGTTCCTGGGCGAGTTCGACCGGATGCTCCGCGAGTACGCCGGTGTTCCCAGCATCCTCTATGAAGCCACCCGGCTCTCGGACAGGGCCGGCGCCCGGATCCTCCTCAAACGCGAGGACCTGAACCACACCGGAGCCCACAAGATCCGCAACGTGCTCGGGCAGGCGCTGCTCGCCAAGCGGATGGGTAAGACCCGGATGATCGCCGAGACCGGCGCCGGCCAGCACGGTGTGGCGACCGCGACCGCGGCGGCGTACCTGGGCCTGGAGTGCGTGGTCTACATGGGCAAGGTCGACACCGAGCGGCAAGCGCTCAACGTGGCCCGGATGAACCTCCTCGGTGCCGAAGTCGTTGCCGTCGACTCCGGAAGCAAGACTTTGAAGGACGCCATCAACGAAGCCATCCGGGACTGGGTGGCCAGCGTCGAGCACACGGCGTACTGCTTCGGCACCGCTGCCGGTCCGCACCCGTTCCCGGCGATGGTCCGTGACTTCTGCCGCGGGATCGGTGACGAGGCTCGCGCCCAGGTTCTGGAGCTCACCGGCGCGTTGCCGGACATCGTCACCGCTTGCGTCGGGGGCGGATCGAACGCGATCGGCATGTTCACAGCCTTTCTCGACGACTCCGACGTCCGCATCGTTGGCTTCGAGGCCGGCGGCGACGGCGTCGACACCGCGCGTCACGCCGCGACCATCCACGCCGGTCACGTCGGGGTCCTGCACGGCGCCCGCACCTACGTCCTCCAGGACGAGGACGGCCAGACGATCGAATCGCACTCGATCTCGGCGGGGCTCGACTACCCCGGAGTCGGGCCGCAGCACGCGCACCTGGCGCACATCGGCCGCGCGGACTACCTGCCCATCACCGACGCCGAGGCCATGGACGCGCTGGCGTTGCTCGCCCGGACCGAGGGCATCATCTGCGCTATCGAGTCGGCGCACGCCGTCGCCGGTTCGCTCAAGCTCGCGGCGGAGAACCCGGGCTCGACCATCCTGATCAACCTCTCAGGTCGCGGCGACAAGGACATGGGCACCACCATCGAGTGGTTCGGCCTCGGCAAACCGGACGAGGAGATCGGCTGATGGCCTCCAGCGCAGAGGCATTCGAGCGGACCCGCGCCGAGGGCCGTGCCGCACTGGTCGGTTACCTGCCCGCCGGCTTCCCGGACGTGGCCGGCTCGATCGCGGCGATGAAGGTCATGGTCGACGCTGGCTGCGACATCATCGAGATCGGCCTGCCCTACAGCGACCCGGTGATGGACGGACCGACGATCCAGGCAGCCGCCCAGCAGGCACTGGAGGGCGGCGTCCGCACCGCGGACGTCCTGCGCACCGTCGAGGCTGTTGCGGCCACCGGCACCCCCACCCTGGTGATGACCTACTGGAACCCCGTGGAGCGGTACGGCGTCCCGCGGTTCGCCGCAGACCTCGCGAGCGCCGGGGGAGCAGGCCTGATCACTCCCGACCTGACCCCCGACTCCGGCCAGGAGTGGATCGACGCGGCCGACGCCCACGACCTCGACAAGGTCTTCCTGGTGGCCCCGTCCTCCACCGATGCCCGGCTGGCGATGACCACGGCCGCGTGCCGCGGGTTCGTCTACGCGACCGCGGTGATGGGAGTGACCGGAGCCCGCACCAGCACCAGCGAGCTTGCCGGTCCGCTGGTCTCCCGGACCCGGGCCCTCTGCCCGTCCGGTGTCGTCCTCCCCGTCGGCGTCGGTCTCGGTGTCTCGAACGGCGCCCAGGCCGCGGAGGTGGCGTCGTACGCCGATGCGGTGATCGTGGGTTCGGCGTTCGTGCGCGCGCTGCTGGACAACAGCTCCGACGCCAAGGCCGGCCTGGATGCCCTCCGGGTGCTGACCGAGGACCTCGCCTCCGGTGTCCGGGGCGACCGGCTGGCATGATCGTCCGGTAGCGGGCGACCGCTCGAGCAGAAGGAGACCGCGTGACCGTGTCAGTGCTTCCCCCCCTGGCGGCCCAGTTCATCCCCAGCCCGGGGCAGGGGGTCTGGTATATCGGCGACATCCCGATCAGGGCGTACGCGCTCTGCATCATCCTGGGTGTCGTCGCAGCAGTCTGGCTCGGCGAGAAGCGCTGGATCGCCCGCGGTGGCAAGGCGGGCGAGGTCGGTGACATCGCCCTCTGGGGTATCCCGTTCGGTCTGATCGGCGCCCGGCTTTACCACGTGGCCACCGACAACGCGCTCTACTTCGGCGAGGGCAAGGACGCCATCGACGCCCTCAAGATCTGGCAGGGCGGCCTGGGTATCTGGGGAGCTATCGCCGGCGGGGTCCTGGGCGGCTGGTTCGCCTGCCGTCGGCGCGGCATCAAGGTGCTCCCGATGCTGGACGCCCTCGCACCCTCGCTGCTGCTGGCGCAGGCGATCGGCCGCTGGGGCAACTACTTCAACCAGGAGCTCTTCGGAAGCCCGACCACCAAGCCGTGGGGGCTGGAAATCGACCCCGACCGCCTCCCGGCCGGCTTCGACCGGGCCAAGTACTTCGACTCCGAGCCCTACACGTTTCACCCGACCTTCCTCTACGAGTGCCTCTGGAACCTCGGCGCGATGGGCCTGGTCATCTATCTCGACCGCAGGCTCAAGCTCGGTTTCGGCCGCTGCTTCGCGCTCTACGTGATGGCGTACTGCGCCGGCCGGGGCTGGATCGAGAACCTGCGGATCGACACCGTCGAGTACGACGACATCCTCGGCCTGCGCCTGAACGTCTGGACCTCGATCATCTTGTTCACGCTCGCCCTGGCGTACTTCGTGTACGCCGGCCGTAAGCACCCGGAGCCGGACACTCGGGAAAAATCGGTCTACACAGAGGGCCACGAGCCCACTCAGGAGGCACCCGTGGAGACCGTCGCGGTACCTGCAGCCGAGGACGGCGCGACTGCGACCAGCACCACCGCCTCAGCAGATGATCCCGGTGAGCGCGACTCGCCGCGCTGACCTGCAGTTCTCCGGGCGACGCCGGTCACGGGCCGCCAGGCGAAACCGAGGAGCGCCGAAGGCCCCTGCTGTTGTAGTCTGAACCTTCTTCCGCACGGGCCAGCGAAGTCCTGTGCAGCATGCTTCCACCGCCGCACCGGCCGAGCCCCTCCTTTGGGGAGCAGTCGCGTGCGCTTGATGACGACGGGAGAATGCAGATGTACGCATTCCCGCCGCCCGCTTCTGGGGCCAGCTCCGAAACGTCCGAGGGACTCTTCGGTCGACCCCGCTCGCAGGGCCTGTACGACGGCACCAACGAGCACGACGCCTGTGGTGTCGCGTTCGTGGCGACGCTGACCGGCGTACCGAGCCACGACATCGTGTCCAAGGCGCTCACCGCGCTGCGCAACCTCGAGCACCGCGGTGCCGCGGGAGCCGAACCCAACTCGGGTGACGGCGCCGGCATCCTGCTCCAGGTCCCTGACCGCTTCTTCCGCGAGGTCACCGCCGACCTCGGCTTCGAGCTCCCCGCCGCTCGCGCGTACGCCGTCGGTACTGCATTCCTGCCCGGCGATGCCGAGCACGTCGCCAAGACCCGCCAGCGGATCGAGGAGATCGCTGCCGAGGAGGGCCTCAGCGTCCTCGGCTGGCGCGAGGTCCCGACCGACCCCGCTTCGCTCGGCGCCACCGCGTTGGCGACGATGCCGTCGTTCGCCCAGATCTTCGTCTCCGCGACCGGCAGCCGGGTCCTCGGGATGGGCCTGGAGCGTCTCGCCTTCTGCCTTCGCAAGCGCGCCGAGCGCGAGACCGACGTGTACTTCCCGTCGCTGTCGAGCCGCACTATCGCCTACAAGGGAATGCTCACCACCGACCAGCTCGACCACGTCTTCGGTGACCTGGTTGACGAGCGTGTCGAGTCCGCGGTCGCCGTCGTGCACTCACGGTTCTCCACGAACACCTTCCCGAGCTGGCCGCTGAGCCACCCGTACCGGTTCATCGCGCACAACGGCGAGATCAACACCGTGATGGGCAACCGGAACTGGATGCGTGCCCGCGAGGCGCTGCTCTCCAGCGATGTCATCCCCGGCGACCTCGAGCGACTGTTCCCGATCTGTACCCCGGGTGCGAGCGACTCGGCCTCGTTCGACGAGGTCCTCGAGCTGCTGCACATGGGCGGGCGCAGCCTGCCGCACGCGGTGCTGATGATGATCCCCGAGGCGTGGGAGAACCACACCGAGATGGACGCCCAGCGCAAGTCGTTCTACGAGTTCCACTCGGCCCTCATGGAGCCGTGGGACGGGCCTGCCTGCGTCGTGTTCACCGACGGCACCCAGGTCGGCGCCGTGCTCGACCGCAACGGCTTGCGCCCGAGCCGTTACTGGGTCACCGACGACGGTCTCGTCGTCCTGGCCAGCGAGGTCGGCGTCCTCGACCTGGACCCGGCCACGATCGTCCGCAAGGGCCGTCTCCAGCCCGGCCGGATGTTCCTGATCGACACCGAGGAGCACCGGATCATCGAGGACGAGGAGATCAAGTCCACCCTCGCCGCGGAGAGTCCGTACGACGAGTGGCTGCACGCCGGTTTGGTCAAGCTCAGCGACATCGCCGACCGCGAGCACATCGTGCACAGCCATGCCTCGGTCACCCGCCGCCAGCAGATTTTCGGCTACACCGAGGAAGAGCTGCGGGTTCTGCTGACCCCGATGGCGAACAACCCCGCCGAGCCGTTGGGCTCGATGGGCACGGACACACCGATCGCCGTCCTCTCGGCGCGTCCCCGGCTGCTCTTCGACTACTTCGCGCAGCTCTTCGCGCAGGTGACGAACCCACCGCTGGACGCGATCCGCGAGGAGCTGGTCACCAGCCTGAACGGCTCGATCGGCCCTGAGGCGAACCTCCTCGACCCGGGCCCGTCCTCGTGCCGCCAGGTGGTGCTTCCGTTCCCGGTGATCACCAACGACGAGCTGGTCAAGATCCGGCACATCAACCGTGACGGCGACATGCCTGGCTTCATCACGCATGTCTCCCGCGGCCTCTACGAGGTCGGCGGCGGCGGCGACGCGCTGGCTGCCCGCCTCGACGCGATCTTCGCCGAGGTCACCGAAGCGATCGCCGTCGGCGCCCGGATCATCGTGCTCTCCGACCGGCACTCGGACGCGATCCACGCCCCGATCCCGTCGCTGCTGCTCACCGCGGCGGTCCACCACCACCTGGTCCGCGAGAAGTCGCGCACGCAGGTCGGCCTGATCATCGAGGCCGGTGACGTCCGCGAGGTCCACCACGTCGCGACGCTGATCGGTTACGGCGCAGCCGCGGTGAACCCGTACCTGGCGATGGAGACCGTCGAGGACCTGGCCCGGGACGGCTTCTACGTCAAGGCCGAGCCCGAGATCGCGGTCAAGAACCTGGTGAAGTCGCTGGGCAAGGGCGTGCTCAAGGTGATGTCCAAGATGGGTGTCTCGACCGTCGCGTCGTACACCGGCGCGCAGATCTTCGAGGCGCTCGGACTCTCCGAGGAGCTCGTCAACAAGTACTTCACCGGGACCACCTCCAAGCTCGGCGGCATCGGACTGGACATCATCGCCGAGGAGGTCGCCCTGCGCCACCGCGCCGCGTACCCGATCGACGGAATCGCGCCGGCACACCGGGACCTGGCGATCGGTGGTGAGTACCAGTGGCGTCGCGAGGGTGAGCTGCATTTGTTCAACCCGGAGACGGTGTTCCGGCTCCAGCACGCCACCCGCTCGGGCAGGTACGACGTGTTCAAGCAGTACACCCAGGCGATCGACGACCAGGCCGAGAAGCTGATGACCCTGCGCGGGCTCTTCCGGTTCAAGGACGGCACCCAGACGCAGCGGCCGGCCATCTCCATCGATGAGGTCGAGCCGGTCTCGGAGATCGTGAAGCGGTTCTCGACCGGTGCCATGTCCTACGGCTCCATCTCGCAGGAGGCGCACGAGACGCTGGCGATCGCGATGAACCGGCTGGGCGGCAAGTCCAACACCGGCGAGGGCGGCGAGGACGCCGACCGTCTCTACGACCCCGAGCGTCGCTCGTCGATCAAGCAGGTCGCCTCGGGCCGCTTCGGAGTGACCTCGGAGTACCTGACCAATGCCGACGACATCCAGATCAAGATGGCGCAGGGCGCGAAGCCCGGCGAGGGCGGCCAGCTGCCCGGCAACAAGGTCTACCCGTGGGTTGCCAAGACCCGGCACAGCACGCCCGGCGTGGGTCTGATCTCACCGCCGCCGCACCACGACATCTACTCGATCGAGGACCTGGCCCAGCTGATCCACGACTTGAAGAACGCGAACCCGTCCGCCCGGGTGCACGTGAAGCTGGTGGCCGAGGTTGGTGTCGGCACGGTCGCTGCCGGCGTCTCCAAGGCGCACGCGGACGTCGTCCTGATCTCCGGTCACGACGGTGGCACGGGGGCCTCGCCGCTGACCTCGCTCAAGCACGCCGGCGGGCCCTGGGAGCTCGGCCTCGCCGAGACCCAGCAGACCCTGCTGCTCAACGGGTTGCGCAACCGCGTCGTCGTACAGGCTGACGGTCAGCTCAAGACCGGGCGGGACGTCGTCATCGCAGCCCTCCTGGGCGCCGAGGAGTACGGCTTCGCCACCGCGCCGCTGGTGGTCTCGGGGTGCATCCTGATGCGGGTCTGCCACCTCGACACCTGTCCGGTCGGCGTGGCCACCCAGAACCCAGTCCTGCGCGAGCGCTACTCCGGTAAGGCCGAGTACGTCGTGAACTTCTTCGAGTACGTCGCCGAAGAGGTCCGCGAGCACCTCGCCGCCCTCGGGTTCCGCTCGCTGGAGGAGGCAATCGGCCACGCCGAGGTCCTCGATGCGGCGAACGCGGTCAACCACTGGAAGGCCTCGGGGCTCGACATCTCCCCGATCTTCCACGTGCCCGACCTCCCGGCCGGCGCTGCGCTGCACAACACCACCGGCCAGGATCACGGCCTGGACAAGGCGCTCGACAACGAGCTCATCGCCCTGGCCGCTCCGGCGCTGGAGCGGGGCGAGCCGGTGCGTGCCCAGGTCGCAGTCCGCAACGTCAACCGGACCGTCGGCACCATGCTCGGCCACGAGGTGACCAAGCGGTACCGAGCTGAGGGTCTGCCGGACGGCACCATCGACCTGACCTTGATCGGCTCGGCCGGGCAGTCGTTCGGTGCGTTCGTGCCGAAGGGCATCACTCTGCGGTTGGAGGGTGACGCGAACGACTACGTCGGCAAGGGCCTTTCCGGTGGGCGCATCGTGGTCCGCCCGGACCGGGCGGCGACGTTCGACGCCGCTGAACAGGTGATCGCCGGCAACACGATCGGGTACGGCGCCACCTCGGGTGAGATCTACCTGCGCGGTCGTGCGGGTGAGCGGTTCTGCGTGCGCAACTCCGGCGTCACCGCGGTCGTCGAGGGAGTGGGCGACCACGGTTGCGAGTACATGACCGGTGGCATCGTGGTCGTGCTCGGTCCGACGGGCCGCAACTTCGCGGCCGGGATGAGCGGCGGCACGGCGTACGTGCTGGACCTCGACCCGGCCCGGACCAACCGCGAGCTCGTGGACCTCGGTCCGCTGCCCGCGGCCGAGTCCGAGCTGCTGGCAGCGATCGTCCGCACGCACGCGGAGGAGACCGGCTCGACCGTCGCGGCCGAGCTCCTCGAGGACTGGGACACGTCGCTGACCCGCTTCACCGAGGTGATGCCGCGTGACTACCGCGTCGTGATGGAGGCCAAGGCCAAGGCCGAGGCCGACGGTCTCAGCGAGAACGAGGTCGCGATGAAGATGATGGAGAGTCTCCATGGGTGAGCTCGCGAGTCTCAGGAAGATCATCAGTACAGTCGTCGTGCCGTGCGCGCCGACGATGGAGGTGCGGCATGGCTGACCCGAAGGGCTTCCTGAAGAACGGGCGCGCGGTCGCCGACCGTCGCCCCGTCGACGAGCGGATCCAGGACTGGAACGAGGTCTACCCCGGTGGGCCCGGCCGGGCCTTGCTGCCGATCATCCGGACCCAGGCCTCGCGCTGCATGGACTGCGGCATTCCGTTCTGCCACCAGGGCTGCCCGCTCGGGAACATCATTCCCGAGTGGAACGACCTGGTGTACCGCGACGACTGGGACGCCGCGATCGAGCGACTGCACGCGACGAACAACTTCCCGGAGTTCACTGGCCGGCTCTGCCCGGCTCCGTGTGAGACCTCCTGCGTCCTGGGCATCAACCAGGACCCGGTGACGATCAAGAACATCGAGGT
>JBKJHO010000042.1:0-18785 GCA_046598915.1 Marmoricola sp.
CATCGCCGAGGGCTGTCGTCTGGCAGGCTGCGCGCTGGTCGGTGGCGAGACCGCCGAGCACCCCGGCGTCATGCCGGCGATGTCGTAGTGGTCGTCCGGCATGACGCCGGGGTGCTCGGCGGTCTCGCCACCGACCAGCGCGCAGCCTGCCAGACGACAGCCCTCGGCGATGCCACCCACGATCTCGGCGATCCGCTCCGGCACCACCCGGCCCACGGCGATGTAGTCCTGCATGAACAACGGCTCCGCGCCACAGACGACCAAGTCGTCGACGACCATGCCGACCAGGTCGATGCCCACGGTGTCGTGCTTGTCCATCGCCTGGGCGATGGCCAGCTTTGTGCCGACGCCGTCGGTGCTCGAGGCAAGGAGCGGGTCGTTGTACTTGCCCAGCCGGAACAGCCCGGCGAACCCGCCGAGCCCGCCAACGACCTCGGGGCGCGTGGCGCGCGCCACCTTGTCCTTCATGAGCTCGACAGCGCGGTCGCCCGCGTCGATGTCGACGCCCGCCGCGGCGTAGGAGGAGTGGCCGGTCACGGCCGGGTCAGCGCATCGGCTGCGCCCTGGCCGCCGAGCGTCGGCTCGGGCGTTGGCGCGACCGGCATCGGCTCGGCGGTCACCGACCGCCCGATCCCCTCAAGGACGTGCTTGTTTCCGATCACGTCCAGGTCAGGTAAAGGGATGGGGTAGTCACCGGTGAAACAGGCTCGACACAGCTTGTCGGCAGGCTGCGCGCTGGCGCTGGTGAGCCCGTCGAGGGACACGAAGGCCAGCGAGTCGGCGCCGATGTGGACGCGGATCTCCTCGACCGACAGACCGCTCGCGATGAGCTCGGCCTTGCTGGCGAAGTCGATCCCGTAGAAGCAGGGGTTCATGACCGGCGGGCTCGAGATGCGGACGTGCACCTCCTTCGCACCTGCCTCCCGGAGCATCCGCACCAGAGCCCGCTGGGTGTTGCCCCGCACGATCGAGTCGTCGACCACGACCAGTCGCTTGCCCTTGATCACCTCACGCAGCGGGTTGAGCTTGAGCCTGATGCCCAGCTGACGGATGGTCTGCGACGGCTGGATGAAGGTGCGGCCGACGTAGGAGTTCTTGACCAGGCCGACACCGTAGGGGATCCCGCTCTCCTCGGCGTACCCGATCGCAGCCGGCGTACCGGACTCGGGGACCGGGATCACCAGGTCGGCGTCGGCCGGGAAGTCCCGAGCCAGGCGACGGCCGATCTCGACCCGGACGCTGTGCACCCGCTGATTGGAGATGCGGGTGTCGGGACGAGCCAGGTAGACGAACTCGAAGAGGCAGCCCTTCGGCGCCGCGTCGGCGAACCGGCGGCTGCGCAAGCCGTCCTCGTCGACCGCGATCATCTCGCCGGGCTCGATCTCCCGGATGTACGACGCACCGACGATGTCGAGCGCCGCCGTCTCCGAGGCGACCACCCAGCCGCGTTCGAGACGGCCGAGGACCAGCGGACGGATGCCCTGCGGGTCGCGGGCGGCGTACAGGGTGCCCTCGTCCATCCAGACGAACGAGAACGCCCCCCGAACCAGCGGCAGCAGCTCGGCGGCGCGGTCCTCCAGCGACTGGTCAGGGTGGTAGGCCAGCAGTGCCGTGACCAGCGAGGTGTCGTTGGTGCTGGTCTCCAGGTTGCGGGCGTGGATGTCGAGCTCGCCGGAATCGCTGGGCAGCTCGGCAACCATCCGGGCCAGGTCGCTGGTGTTGGTCAGGTTGCCGTTGTGGCCCAGCGCGATCGAGCCGTGCGCGGTCGGGCGGAAGGTCGGCTGCGCGTTGTGCCAGGTGCTCGCGCCGGTGGTCGAGTAACGCGCGTGGCCGATCGCGAGATGGCCCCTGAGCGAGGAGAGCGTCGACTCGTCGAAGACCTGGGAGACCAGACCCATGTCCTTGTAGACCAGGATCTGGCGGCCGTTGCTGACTGCAATACCTGCCGACTCCTGGCCGCGGTGCTGAAGTGCATAGATCCCGTAGTACGACAGCTTGGCGACGTCCTCGCCGGGGGCCCAGACGCCGAAGACACCGCAGGCGTCCTGGGGTCCGCGGTCGTCGGGATCGATGTCGTGCGTCAGTCGGCCGTCCCCGCCGCGACGGGAAGAGGGCTGTCCAGGGCTGGCCACGCCACGATTCTACGGTCGGATGGAGGCCAGGTTCGCCAGCAGGAGCGTTTCAGCGAGACAGACCCGCTCGAACTCAGCCAGGTGCAGCCCCTCGTTGGCCCCGTGAGCCCGGGTGTCGGGATCTTCGACGCCGGTCACCAGCACACTGGCCTGGGGGAACGCCTCCAGGAACTCGGCGATGAACGGGATCGATCCGCCTACCCCCATGTCCACCGGCTCGACGCCGTCCCAGGCCGTCGTGAACGCGCGCCGGGCCACGTCGTACGCCGGTCCGTGTGCGTCGATCGCGATCGCCTCGCTGGTATCCACGACCGTCATCGCGAACTCGGCGCCCCACGGGACCCGGGCCTCGAGGTGCTCGCGCAGCCGTGCGATCGCGTTCGCGGTGGTGTCGCCGGGGGCGATCCGCAGCGAGACCTTCGCCCTCGCCGAGGGCACCAGGGTGTTGCTGGCACCGAACACCTTCGGCGCGTCGAGCCCGGTGATGCTGAGTGCCGGCTTGGTCCAGAGCCGCTCGACGATCGGGCCGGAGCCGATCCACTGCACGCCCGGGATGGCGCCGGACTCCGCCCGGAGCCGGTCTTCGGGGTAGTCCACGTCGTCAGCCGGGCCGGAGTGCAGTCCAGCGATCGTGACGTTCCCCTCGTCGTCGTGCAGGGTCGCGATCAACCGCGCCAGGGTGATCAGCGCATCCGGGACCAGGCCGCCCCACATCCCGGAGTGCACGGCGTGGGAAAGGGTGCGGATCTCGATGTCCGCGCGGACCAGACCGCGCAGGCTGGTCGTCAGGGCTGGTACCCCGATGTCCCAGTTGGTGCTGTCGGCGATCACGATCACGTCCGAGGTCAGCGAGTCCTTCTCCTGGGCCAGCAACGCCGCGAGCGATTCGGAGCCGATCTCCTCCTCGCCCTCGACGAACATCGTCACGCCGACGGCAAGGTCGTCGCCCAGCGCACGGATCGCGGCGAGGTGGGCCGCGATCCCGGCCTTGTCGTCGGCAGCGCCGCGACCATAGAGCCGGCCGTCGCGCTCGGTCGGGACGAACGGCGCAGAGTCCCACTCGGCTGGGTCGTTCTCGGGCTGGACGTCGTGGTGCGCGTAGAGCAGCACCGTGGGCGCACCGTCCGGCGCGGGTTTGCGTGCGATCACGGCGGGCGCGCCGCCGTCGGCGCTCACGATCCGGGTCTCGAAACCCTCTGCCTCGAAGAGCGCAGCCACCGCCTCGGCGCTCCGCTGCACCTCGCCGGCGCGGGCCGGATCGGCGCTGACCGACTCGATCCGGACCAGCTCCTCCAGGTTGCTCCGCACGCCGGGGAGCACGTCCTGGACACGGCGGTGCAGGTCGCGGTTCAGGTCGCTGTGCGGGTCCTCGGGGCTCATGCCTCCCAGCAAACACGATCTCGCTGACCGGGCGCGAATTCGCGGCCGCCTGATGGTCCCGACGTACTCTTTCGCGAGCAGCACCATCGGCAGCAAGGACTCTCACCCGTGACCGACGCGCACGACGAGCAGGACGCGACTGAGCCGACCCCGAATGCGGGGACCCCCCCGTCGATCGCCGCGGAGCTCCCCGCGCCCCCGCCGCAGGTGCAGCTGCTCAACGACGACGACCTTTCCTGGGTGGACAGGCCGGAGGAGTCCGAAGAGCGTCGCGAGCGCCGCCGTGAGCGACGCGAGCAGCACAAGAAGAAGGTACGTCGCAAGCGGCGTACCAAGCGGGCAGCCAAGATCGCCGGCGTCGGGTTCGTCCTGCTCCTGATCCTCGGCGTGGTCTGGTTCCAGTGGACCTTCGGCGGGCTCGAGCGGATGCCCGCGGCCTCCGGCCAAGCCGGTCTGAACACTCCCGGAACCACGATGCTTCTGGTCGGCAGCAACCCCAATGAGCCTGATGCCCGCGCGATCGCGGGCAGTGAGTGGCAGCACGACATCGCCACCAGCGACCTGGTGATGCTGCTGCACCTGACCCGAGACAACCGCTCGATGTTCGTGATCTCGATCCCGGCGGACAGCATTCTGCCGATTCCCGGCGGTGGCACCGGCAAGCTCGGCGATGCGTTCACGAAGGGCGGGTCAGGGCTCTACCTGCGGACGATCGAGTCCTACACCGGCGTGGCCCTGGACCGGGTCGCGGTGATGAACATGAACGCGCTCCGCTCGATCACCGACGAGCTCAACGGCGTCGTCATCGACGTACCGCGCGAAGCCTGTGGCATCTCGCCCGGGCGGCGCCGGCTCGACGGCAGCCAGAGCCTCACCTACACCGCCCTGGAGCCGTGCTTGCCTCGCAAGGACCTCGACCGGGTCGAACGCCAGCAGAGCCTCCTGCGTGCACTGATGCGCGGCGCGGTCGACGGCGGGAAGGTCGCCAACCCGTTCACGGTGAACCGGTTCCTCCGGGCGACCGCGAGCAACCTCACCCTGGAGGAGGGCTACTCCTACCCGAGCATGCTCGGCACTCTCTGGTCGATGAGGAAGCTGCGCACCGCCAACACCACCTTCCTCACCGTGCCCGTCGCGGACCAGCCGAACATCACGGTCGACGGGGTCGACGCGATCCAGCTGGACCCGTCGAAGGACAGCCTGCTCTGGGACGCCCTACGTCGCGACAAGATCGCTGAGTACCTTGCGCTGAACCAGGACGTCGAGGTCCTGCGGTAGATCCGCAAGCCGCTGCTGCGACCGCGACCACCTAGTCAGTAAGCGGCAAGTACTCCGAGAGATCCGTCCGCTCGCCCGACGCGCGGATGAGCCCCTGCTCGACCGCGTCCGACCATGCCATCTCCCCGGAGGCGACGGCGATCCAGGTTTCGGGGTCGGTCTCGACGACCGCCCGCGGGGTGCCGCGGGTGTGCCGGCCACCCTCGACCGCCTGCACTGCGCCGTACGGCGGGATCCGGACCTCGACCGAGTAGCCCGGCGCCTTCGCGGCTAGCAACGCCAGGTAGTTCTTGGTGAGCTGTTTCAGCTCGGCTGGCTCAGGCACCGGTTGACTCGGCCCCCCGCTGCGCGGCGGGACGGCCGACGACGTACCACAGCGTCGGCACCAGCACCGGTGCGACGAGGCAACCGACGATCCACAGCAACTTCACCAGTCCGTCCATCCCCGGCGTCCCCAGGACGGAGGCCACGGTGAGTACGAACAGAAGGACCACGAAGACCGCGGCCACCACCACTGCCGCGACCACCGCCACCTCGACCCAGCCCAGCTCGAAGCTCGAGGTCTTCTCGTCGAGTTCCTCGGCGAGTCGGACGAGCAGCATCAGGCCATCGCCGCAGGGATGGTCGCTGACCAGGTTGTCCGGAGCTCGTCGAGCCGGATGCTGAACTGACCGTCGACCGCCAGCTCCCGGCCCGCGGTGACTCCGATCGGCGTCGTGGCCACCCCGTGCTTCGCGGCCAACGCTTGCAGCTCCTCGGCCCGGGCGGAGTCGACGGTGACGACAACGCGGCCCGCCGACTCGCTGAACAGCGCCACGAAAGGGTCCGCCGGAACGGTCGCGACGACTCCGACGTCGTGGCGCAGTACGCACTCGGCGAGCGCTTGGGCGAGCCCACCGTCGGAGACGTCATGAGCAGAGGTGAACAGTCCGACCCCTGCGGCGAGGAGCTCGGCCAGCGACTTTTCGGCAGCCAGGTCAACCACCGGCGGGCGCCCGCCGAGGTGGCTGTGGACGACGTGCGCCCACTCCGAGCCGGAGAGCTCCTCGCGGGTCTCGCCGAGCAGGAAGACGACCTCGCCGGGCCTCTGGAAGCCGGTCGGGGTCCGCTTCGTGACGTCCTCGATGACGCCGAGGACAGCCACCACCGGGGTCGGCAGGATCGCGGTCTCGCCGGTCTGGTTGTAGAGGCTCACGTTGCCGCCGGTCACCGGGATGCCCAGCTCGAGGCAGCCGTCCTTGAGGCCGCGGCAGGCTTCGGCGAACTGCCACATCACGTCCGGGTCCTCAGGCGAGCCGAAGTTCAGGCAGTCACTGATCGCCAGCGGCTTCGCGCCGCCGGTCGCGACGTTGCGGTACGACTCGGCCAGCGCCAGCTGCGCGCCGGCGTACGGGTCGAGCTTGGCGAAGCGGCCGTTGCAGTCCGTGGAGACCGCGACACCGAGATTGGTCTCCTCGTCGATCCGGATCATCCCGGAGTCCGACGGCTGCGCGAGCACGGTGTTGCCCAGCACGTAGCGGTCGTACTGGTCGGTGATCCAGGACTTGTCGCAGAGGTTCGGACTCGCGACCAGCCGCAGCAGCGTCTCGCGAAGCTCATCGCCGGTCGACGGTCGCGGCAGCGTCTCGGCGCCGTCGGCCTGGAGGCCGTCCTGCCAGGACGGGCGCGCGAACGGCCGGTTGTACGTCGGCCCGTCGTGCGCGACCGAGCGCGGCGGTACATCGACGACCCGCTCGCCGTGCCAGTCGATCAGCAGCCGGTCGCCGTCGGTGACCTCGCCGACCACGACCGCCTCCACGTCCCATTTCGCGCAGATGTCCAGGAACGCCTCGACGTCGTCGGGTTCGACGACAGCCATCATCCGCTCCTGCGACTCGCTCATCAGGATCTCTTCGGGGGCGAGCGTCGAGTCACGCAACGGCACCCGGTCGAGCTCCACGTGCATGCCGCCGTCGCCGGCGCTGGCCAGCTCAGAGGTGGCACAGGAGAGCCCGGCCCCACCGAGGTCCTGGATGCCCGCGACCAGACCGGCCGCGAAGATCTCCAGGGTGCACTCGATCAACAGCTTCTCCATGAACGGGTCACCGACCTGGACGCTGGGCCGCTTGGCGGGACCGCTCTGCCCGTCCTCGTTGGCGTCGAAGGTCTCTGAGGCCAGCACCGAGACCCCGCCGATGCCGTCACCGCCGGTACGGGCGCCGTACAGGATCACCAGGTTGCCGACGCCGGACGCCTTGGCCAGGTGCAGGTCCTCGTGGCGCAGCACCCCGACGCACAGCGCGTTCACAAGCGGGTTGCCGAGGTAGGACTCGTCGAAGACGGCCTCGCCGCCGATGTTGGGCAGGCCAAGGCAGTTGCCGTAGCCGCCGACACCGGCCACGATCCCGGGCATCACCCGGTGGGTGTCGGGAGCGTCCAGCGGCCCGAAGCGGAGCGGGTCCATCACCGCGACCGGGCGGGCACCCATCGCGAGGATGTCGCGGACGATGCCCCCGACACCGGTGGCCGCACCCTGGTAGGGCTCGACGAACGACGGGTGGTTGTGGGACTCGACCTTGAAGGTGACCGCGTAACCCTGCCCGACATCGATGACGCCGGCGTTCTCGCCGATCCCGGCGAGCAGTTTGACGCCTGGGTTTTCTTGCCTGCCAAGAGTGTCGGCTAGTTCCGAGAACTGCTTGAGGTGCACCTTGGTCGACTTGTAGGAGCAGTGCTCGCTCCACATCACCGAGTACATCGCGAGCTCGGAGCTGGTCGGCCGCCGGCCGAGGATCTCGCGGATCGTGGCGTACTCGTCGGCCTTGAGACCGAGATCGGCCCAGGGCTGCGCCCGGTCCGGGTCCTGGCTGGCTACGTCGACGGTGTCGAGGGCGGTGCGGCCGGAGGGGACATCAGCGGGGGCGTCAGACACAGTGCCAAATCTACTGGGTACGGCGGGCGCTGCGACGCGTGGTCCCTGCAGAGCTGAAACAGGTGAGGTTGGTGGGGTTATGGTGAATGGGTCCCCTCCGCCGTCCGCACGAGGACCCGTCCTCGCTTGGAGTCACTGATGTCTTCGCTGGTCCGCATGACCCTGGTCGCCCTGGTCGCGACCGTGGCGCTGACCGCCACCGGGTCGAGTCCGCAACTGGTCGCCGCCACCTCGAACCCGATCACCCCGGGGCCGATCAGCGGTTTCGGCTTCGACCAGTGCGAGGCCCCGAGCCAGGCGGCGATGACCGCCTGGCGCAAGCAGTCCCCGTTCCGTGCCGCCGGGATCTACATCTCCGGCAAGCTGCGGTTCTGCCAGGAGCAGACGAACCTGACCCCCACCTGGGTACGCACCCAGCTCGCTTCCGGCTGGCGGCTGCTGCCGCTGCACGTCGGCCGTCAGGCATCCTGCTCGACGCGGGACCGCTACTTGGCAATGCGGATCAACGCCGACCCGACGAACAACTACGCAGCCGCCCGCAAGCAGGGCCGGGCCGAGGGCAAGAACGCCGTGTACGCCGCCCGCGCCCTCGGCATCGTCTCCCGGAGCACGATCTTCTACGACCTCGAGGCGTTCGACACGAGCCAGACCAAGTGCCGGGAGTCGGCTCTCTGGTTCCTCGGCGGTTGGACGAACGCGCTCAAAGAGGCCAACTACGCCCCGGGGGTCTACTCCAGCGGAGCCTCCGGCATCCGCGCACTGGATGACGCCCGGGTTACCCCCGGGAACCAGATCCCGATGCCGACCTACCTCTGGATCGCCGACTGGAACAACGAACGCACCGTCGACTCCCCCTACGTCCGGGACGACGGGTGGCGCGGGCGCCGAATCCATCAGTACCGCAGCGGTCACCAGGAGACCTACGGCGGTTACACGATCAACATCGACAGCAACATCCTGGACCTGCACGGGTTCCCGACCTGCGAGGCCAAGAACGTCAACCGGTCGACGTACCGACTGACCACCCCGGACATCCGTCGCGACCTGGTCACGCCACTGCAGTGCATGTTGAAGAAGAACGGTTACTACCCGAACACGGTCACCGGCGCCTGGAACACCGCCACGACGTACGCCGTCAAGGCATTCCAGGAAAAGGTCGGGCACCCCCAGGCGACCGCCTTCAAGCAGGGCGACTGGGTCGCGCTGCTGAGCGCCGGTACCAGCAAGGCAACCATCAAGCTCGGCAGCACCGGCGCCGATGTGGTCCGGGCCCAGCGGGCGCTCAATGCCGCCGGAACGGCCCACCTCTCGATCACCGGCCGGTTCGGCGCTGCCACCTTCTACGCGACGAAGAGTTACCAGAAGGCGGTCGGCGTGCAGACCACCGGCGCGATCGGCTCGGTCACCTGGCGTTTCCTGAACTACGGCAAGTGGTAGGTCGAGCCCTCAGACGGTGACGTTGCCGAGCGAGGTGAAGAACCCCAGCCCGTCGGTGCCCGGACCGCAGAGGTCCTCGATCGCGTGCTCGGGGTGCGGCATCAGGCCGACCACGTTGCCAGCCTCGTTGGTGATGCCGGCGATCGCGCGCTGGGAGCCGTTCGGGTTGCCCACGTAGCGGGCGACGACCCGACCCTCGGCCTCGAGCATGTCGAGGGTTCGCTCGTCGGCGACGAACGAGCCCTCGCCGTTCTTCAGCACGATCGTGATCTCCTGGCCCACGTCGTACGACGAGGTCCATGCGGTCCGGGTGTTCTCCAGGACCAGCCTCTGGTCGAGGCAGCCGAACTTGCGGTGGTCGTTTCGGATGAGAGCACCCGGGAGCAGGTGTGACTCGCAGAGGATCTGGAAGCCGTTGCAGATGCCAAGGACCGGCATCCCGCCCTGGGCAGCGTCGATGACCTCGGTCATCACCGGGGCGAACCGAGCGATCGCTCCGCAGCGCAGGTAGTCGCCGTAGGAGAAGCCGCCGGGGAGCACGACCGCATCCACGCCCTTGAGGTCGTGGTCACCGTGCCAGAGCGCGACAGCCTCATGGCCGCCGATCCGTACGGCGCGACGCGCGTCGGCGTCGTCGAGCGAACCCGGGAAGGTGACGACCCCGACCTTCACTGGCCGGCTTCCTGGACCGAGACCGCGTAGTCCTCGATCACCGGGTTGGAGAGCAGCGTCTCGGCCATCTGGTTGACCTCGGCGAGCCGCTCGTCGGTGAGGTCACCCTCGATCTCCAGCACGAAGCGCTTGCCCTGACGGACCTCGGAGACTCCGTCGAACCCGAGCCGCGGCAGCGCGCCGAGCACGGCCTTGCCCTGCGGGTCGAGGATCTCGGGCTTGGGCATGACGTCAACGACGACACGGGCCACGGGGGGCTCCTGAAGGGAGAAGTTCGGGGGACGGGTCCCAGTCTAAGGCTTAGAGCTGGGCCGCGTAGAGGGGCCACATCTTGGCGGCGTACTGCTTCCAGAAGACGCCGAGCACCGGCATCGCCAACCGGGTGACGGCGTTCGTGGGCTGCAGCGACCAGCTCCAGGTGACCCGGCTGCCGGTGCCCTCACCGACGAAGGAGAACTGCCCCTGCACGCCGGCAACGAGCGCCTTCATCGGCCCGGTGAAGTCACTGAGCTGGTACTGGTAGAGACCAGCCGGCCGGTCGGCGGTGACCAGGGTCTCCAGGTTGGTGCCACCGTCGGCAAGGACCACGGTCCGGGTCTGACCGACCGTGCCCCAGGCGCCGTCCTGGCCCCGACATTCCTTGATCGGCGGGATGGCACCGGCCCGGTGCGGGAACAGCTTCTCCAGCGGGGTCGAGAGCACCGCGTCGAAGGCGACCCCCGGAGAGACCGGAACGACGGTGGAGGACGAGAGCAGATAAGGGGCGACCATCCGACCAGACTAGTCAGTGCTGCGGGCGACGGGACGGTACTTGCAGTCCTCGGTCGCGCTACTGGCCTTGCTCGGCACCGCACTCCCGGTCGGCTCCCCGATCGATTTCGTGGTCGATTTCTTGGTCGGCTTCAGTGCTGCCTCGACCGCTGCATGGACGTAGGCGTAGTCCGGCTCGTTCGGATCGAACCTGGCGCTTCGCTCAAACCCGACGGACTTCATCGGCTTCTGCTTTACCTTCGCGGCGAGATCCACAAACGCCACCAGCAACTTCTGCGGGATATCGGTGCGGACGATGTCCCTGCTGGCCTTGGCGAGCCCGGTGTACCGCTTCAGCATCCTCATCGGATTGGCCTCAGCAGCGATTGCGTTGATCGCGCAGCGCTGACGTTCCATTCGTTTGTAGTCCGTCGAGCCGTAGCGCCCGCGGGTGTACCAGAGCGCGTCATGGCCGTTGAGTCGCTGGGCCGGGCCGGGCTGCAGGTACGACGTCGGCGCAATGCCGCGGTCGGTGTCGCCGCCGACCGGGATCGGCTCGTTGATGTTCACGGTGATGCCGCCGAGGGCGTCGACGATCTGCTGGAAACCGCTGAGGTTCACCAGCACGTAGTAGTCCACCGGGACACCGAGGACTCCGGAGACCGCCAGCTTCGTGGCGTCGGCGCCCTCGTTGGCACTCGCGCCCAGAATCCCCGGGTGCAGCGCCGGTAGGTTGCGGTAGATGGCGTTGAGGAAGAACTCCGCGTCCGGGCCCGGTCCGCTGAAGCCGTTCGGGTAGAGCTTGGCGAGTGCGGACCCAGCCTTGAACGGCGCCCCTCGCAAGTTGCGCGGCAGGCTGAACAACACCGTGTTGCCCGTGGTGGTGTCGATACTGGCGAGGATCACCGAGTCGGTGCGAACTCCCGACCGGCCGACGTCACCATCTCCGCCGAGCAGCAGCACGTTGACTCGCGCCCGGTCACCCCAAGGGTTGTCCGCAGTCGCCTTCGGAGCAGTCGCGCTCGGCACGTCTTCGAACACGGACCGGATCAGGTCGCGCTGCACCACGGCGTACCGGGCGCCGACAGCCATCGGCGCGGTCACGGCGCCGCAGAGCAGCAGGACCCCGAAGCCGGTGAGCAGCTGCAGCCCGGCCGGGGCATTGCGCGGGCGCACCCGGGCGAAGCTGCGCCAGATCACCGAGACCCAGAGCGACCAGACCGCCCCGAGGCCGACCACGAGCCAGAGCAGCGCGATCGGATCGACCGACATCTTGAGCAGGCTGTGCTCCGAGGTGCGCAGGACGATCCAGGCGATCAGTCCCAGGGCGAGGCCCGGGAGCAGGGTCGCCAGCAGGGCGCGCGAGAACGCGTGGCCCAGCCCCTTGGGCTTGGCCGCCCTGTGTCGCCCCACCTCCGAGGGACGCCCCACCGATCCCCGCGACATCCGCAGATCTTAAGCCCTGATCAGTCCACCAGCTCGCGCTTCAGGATCTTCCCGGTCGCCGTCATCGGGAGCGACTCGACGAAGGTGACGATCCGGGGGTACTTGTAGTTGGCCATCTGTTCCTTGCTCCAGGAGATCAGCTCCTCGGCGGTGATGGCGGCGTCGGCGTTCTTGATCACAAACGCCTTGACCTCCTCACCGTGGGAGTCGTGCGGGATCCCGACCACGGCGGCGAGCGAGACGTCCGGGTGCGTCATCAGGACTTCCTCGATCTCACGCGGGTACACGTTGAATCCGCCCCGGATGATCATGTCCTTGGATCGGTCGACGATGTAGTAGAAGCCGTCGGCGTCGCGGCGGGCCAGGTCTCCGGAGCGGAACCAGCCGTTCTTGATCACCTCGGCGGTCGCATCGGGGCGGCCGTAGTACCCCTTCATGATGTTGTGGCCCTTGATCGCGATCTCGCCGATGGCATCGACCTCGGTGATCTCGTTCCAGTCGTCATCGATGAGCTTGACCTCGACGCCCCAGATCGGTACGCCGATCGACCCGGCCCGCGGCTCCTGGTCGGGGTCGCTGAAGGTCGCCACCGGCGAGGTCTCGGAGAGCCCGTAGCCCTCCAGGATCGTGACGCCGAACTTCTCCTTGACCTGACCGATGATTTCCACTGGGAGGCTCGCACCTCCGGAGGCTCCGACGCGCAGGTTGCGGGCGATCCGGTCTACGTCGACCGAACCGTCGCCGGCCTCGAGCGCCCCCAGCAGACCCCACCACATCGTGGGTACTCCGGCGAAAAAGGTGACGTCTTCCTTCTGCATCAGGCCGATGACGGCCTCGGCGTCGAACCTCGGCACCAGCAGCAGCGTCGCCGCCATCGAGAACCCGGCGTGCATCTGCACCGTGGCACCGAAGGTGTGGAAGAGCGGCAGGGTGAGGACGTGGGTGTCGGTGGCCGGCTTGTTCTGGAACAGCCGGTTCATCGTCACGACGTTCATCATCGTGTTGGAGTGGCTGAGCTCGGCGCCCTTGGCCTGGCCGGTGGTGCCCGAGGTGTAGAGGATGATCGCGGTGTCGCCCGGCTCGGTCACGACCGCGTCGAAGACCGGCGACTTCCCGGCCAACGCCTGGCCCAGGGTCTCGGTGCCCTCGATCGGCGACGGTGCGCTCGGGTCAGCGGTAATCATGAAGAAGTGCTCGAGGGCGTTGCCGGCCTCCCGGGCCTGCTCGTATCCGGCGTGACCCTCAGCGCCGATCGCGAGGTCGGCGGTGCCCTGGAAGCAGAAGTACGCCCTCACGTCGGCGTCAGCGAGGTGGTACGCCACCTCGCGACCCTTGAGCAGGACGTTCAGCGGAACCACCACGGCGCCGGCCTTCAGCACGCCGTAGTAGACGATCGGGAAGTACGGCAGGTTCGGGCAGCTCAGCGCGACCTTGTCGCCGGGCTGGATGCCTCGCTCCACGAGAAGGTTGGCCACCTGGTTCGCTGCGGCATTGACCTGGGCGTAGGTGAGCCGGGTGTCACCGAGCACCAGGGCATCACGGTCGGGGTACGTGCGCGCGGAGTCCTCCAGCAGGACCGACAGATTCAACATAGGGGTAAACCTAGCTCCCCAGAAGAACTGCGGCTTGTCCTCGGACGAGGGAATTTTGCCCGTCACGGACACGACATCGTGGCCTCAGGCCAACAAGGCCGCCGCCCGACGCAGATCACCCGGTACGGCGAACCCGGCCGCCGCAGTGATCACCGGGCCGATCGGGCGCAGCAGGCCACGACCTCGGACGGTGGCTTCCGCGGTCACCGCGCAGCCGCCGGCACGCGGGGTGAAACGGAGGGTCAGCTCGGCGGTGATCCCTCGCCAGGTCCCCCGCTCGGTCCAGGTCCCGGGGCGTTCCAGCACGGTGGTGACCATCTCGGCCCGCAGCCCGGGCGCAGTGACGTCGATCCAGGTTTGCCCGACCGCAGGCTCCGGCGGGCGGACCTCCTCGACTCGGCGCAGCGAGGACTGCCAGCGCGGACGGTTCACCGGGTCAACCAGGAAGTCGAACGCAACCTCAGCGGGGACCGAGAAGACGACCTCGACGCGGCGGGGCATCAGAACTTCTCGCCGGTGAGAATCTCGTACGCCTCTACGTACCGAGCCCGGGTGTGCTCGATCACGCTCGGGGGTAACGCCGGCGGCCGTGCATCGGTGCTCCGGTCCCAGCCGCTCGCGGGCGAGGTCAGCCAGTTCCGGACGATCTGCTTGTCGTACGACGCCTGGGCGCGACCCGGCTCCCAATCCGCGGCCGGCCAGAACCGGCTGGAGTCCGGGGTCAGCACCTCGTCGGCGAGCACGACCGTGCCGTCCCCGCGGGCACCGAACTCGAACTTCGTGTCCGCCAGGATGATTCCCTGCTCCCGGGCGACCTGCTCGGCCCGCCCGTAGATCGCCAGGGTCAGCTCGCGCAGGTGCGCGGCGGTCCCGGCCCCGACAGCGCCGACCACGGCGTCGTACGAGACGTTCTCGTCGTGGTCCCCGACCTGAGCCTTGCTGGCCGGGGTGAATAGGGTCTCCGGCAGCCGGCTCCCGTCCTGGAGCCCGTCGGGCAGCACGATGCCGCAGACCTCCCCGGTCGCCCGGTAGTCGAGCAGTCCCGAGCCGGTCAGGTAACCGCGCGCGACGCACTCGACCGGGAACATCGCGAGTTCCTCGCAGTACACCGCCCGGCCGGCGACCTCAGCCGGGACGTCGGTCGACACCACGTGGTTCGGGACCAGGGGGGCGAGCTGCTCGAACCACCACAGCGACATCCGGGTGAGGATCGTGCCCTTGTCCGGGATCGTGCTGTCCAGCACGAAGTCGTACGCCGAGATCCGGTCGCTCGCGACCATCAGCAGCCGGCCGGCATACTCGCCCTCCACCATCCGGTAGAGGTCGCGCACCTTGCCCGAGTGCAGGTGCTCGGCTCCCGCGATCGCCGGGGCCTTCGGGATGTTCAGTTCGCCGCTCATGAGGCGTGAGCCTAGTCAGCGATCTCGCCGACCTCGTACGACGCCTGGCAGAGCTCGTTCCCGTCAGCCCGGACCGAGAGGATCACCGCGTACTCCGGGGACGTGAACTGCGCCTGCCGGGTGTCGGCAGCGGTGATCTCGCCCTGCTGGGTGAAGCCGTTGGCGATCAGCGCGGCGGAAGCCTTCTCGAAGCACGACTTCTGCGACCCGGTGACACTCATCTCCACGATCCAGCCTCTCGGGCCGTCAGGCGCCGGGCCGGTTTTGCCGGTGACCACCCCGGGCAGGACCGGCACGCCGGCGGTCGGGAAGTCTGTGGGCAGGCCCACCGCCGCGGTAGCCGTGCTGGTCGGGATGCTGGTCGGGCGGTCCAGCGGGTTACCGGGATCGTCCTCGGGATCGTCCTCGGAGTCGCCGTCGGGGTAGAGGTCGGTGGGCACGCTGGTGGCCTGGGACTGCGGGTCCTGCGGCGCACCGCTGCTGGGCCCGTCATTCCCGCCGCACGCGGCTAGGCCGACGTACAGGACCAGGGCCAGGGCGGCAGTGCCGAGCACACGGATGATTCGCAGCATGGGGCGAGGGTATGCCGCCCTCAGGAGGCGCGGGACTGTTCAGCCCACTCGGCCGGGTCGTCAGTCCGGAGCCGCGCCCGCGCCTTGACCCGGTAGCGCCAGATCTGCACCAGGCCGATCGACCAGAGCACGTACTGGAAGCTCATCGCCCAGCGGAACGCCCCCGGGCCGTAGTCGGTGGAGCTGCCAGGGGTTGCCAGGTCGAGGATCAGGCCGATCGCGATCACCAGGACCAGGCTCGCGAAGAACCCCGCCTGGTTGATGATCCCGGTAGCGCTGGCCAGCCGGTGCGAAGGGTTCGAGGTCCGGCCGAGGTCGAACCCGATCACCGACGCCGGGCCGCCGGTCCCGGTAACGATCACCAGGACCACCAGCAACCAGAGCGGCGCCTGCCCCGGCCAGCTGAGGACGACCGTCCAGGTGGCCACGATCGCCAGCACGATTCCGAGGACCAGCGTCGAGCGGTGCCACGGCCGGACGGCGACTCGCCAGCCGAGCAGCGGGCCCGCTCCCATGATCGCGAGCACCATCACGGAGAGCAGGATGCCGGCAGTCTGCTCACTCTGGCCCTCGCCCTTGACCAGGAACGGGAACCCCCAGAGCAGGCCCAGGACGGTGGCACTGAAGTGGGTGGAGAAGTGCATCCAGAACCCGAGCCGGGTGCCCGGGTGCGCCCAGGTCTCGGCCAGGCCGGTCCGGATCGCGTGCCAGCTCAGCCTGGGTCCGCGCAGGTTCTGCTCGTCCGGGGAGTCGTGAACGGCCAGCAGCAGAGCCAGCACCATCACGATCCCCAGCGACGCCGCGATCAGGTAGGACCGGGTCCAACCCAGGTTGCCCAGCGCCCAGGTCATCGGGATGGCCGCACAGATGGCGCCGAACTGGCCGACGACCCCGGTCACCTGGATCATCACCGGGATCCGGCGGGGGGCGAACCAGGTGTTCACCAGCCGCAGGACGCAGATGAACGTCATCGCGTCCCCCATCCCGACGAAGATCCGGGCGACCACGGCGACCGGGTAGGAGTCGGCGAACGCGAAGCCGGCCTGGGCGCAGGTGAGCAGGCCGGCGCCGGCGGTGAGGACCGCACGGGAACCGAAGCGGTCGACCAGCAGGCCGACCGGGATCTGCATCGCGGCGTACACCAGCAGCTGCAGCATCGTGAACGTCGCCAGCTGCGACGCCGAGATGTCGAACCGCTCGGTCGCGTCCAGGCCCGCCACCGCGAGCGAGGAGCGGTGGAAGACCGCGAGCATGTAGACCAGCAGTGCCACGACCCAGACGACGTACGCCCGGGACGGTCGCTGGCTCACCCGATGATGCTCCCAGGTCTCAGCACGCGAGGGGTCACGGGGCACTCCAGGCTTTGCCGAACGTGCGATCCCCGCCCTAGCGAACCCGCCGCTCGTTGCTCCAGTCGATGAAACCGCTCGGGTCGTGGCGGCCGAAGGTGCCGTGCTCGAAGAGGCCGTGGCCGGTCTCCCCGTTGCAGGTGGCTCGAGCGCAGTGGTCGATCACGCCGAACGGGATCATCCCCGCCAGGGCCGGGTCGTCGAGGTCGTAGGAGACCCGCTCGGCGAAGTTCTCGCCCTTCCACTGGCCGTGGATCCACTGCGGGTCGCCGCCGTACCCACCGCCGAGGTGCAGGACGACGTGGGTCCGCGTCTCGACCTCGATCACGACAGGCTCGCCCTCGACACTGGTGCAGGTCAGCGTGGCGCGGGTCGGGGTCCGGGTTCCGGGCTCGTACTCGATCTCGACCTTCGGCCAGCCGAGCTGCTCGACGCGGCCGTCCTTCCAGATCCGGGTGACGTCGTTGAGTGACCGGAACCCATCGTGGCGCTCCTGGATGATGATCACGATCGAGAAGGTCTCGAAGCGCATCGGGACGTAGAGCCACCAGAAACCCTCCATCGGCGGGTCCTGCGGTCGGCCGGCGGGCTCGGCCTCGCCGACCGGACGGATCCCCCAGGAACGGTCGCGGCTGCCCATCCAGGTGTCCGGCGAGACCGTGGTCTCGACGCCGTCGACGACCAGGGTCCCCGACCACGAGCCGAGCTGTGCGAACCGCTGCGCGTCGAGGGTCGGCCGGACGTCGCTGCCCAACATCAGGTGCGGCATCTCCTGGACCACGTCGTAGGAGCCGTCCCAGGTGAGGTCCATCGCGATCCCCTCAGTCTCTTCGAGCACCAGGCGGATCTTCTGCAGCGGCTCGACGACTTCGAGGGCGTACCTGCCGACGCGCTGGTCGAGCCGGTGGTGGTCGATCGCGTCGGAGAGATGCACCGCTGTCTGGGTACGCCCGCTGCGCAGCAGGACGTAGGCATCCTTGACTCCCAAGTTCGGGTAGTAGCCGAGGCCGGTGACCAGCATCTTCCGCTCCTCACCAGCGGTGTCGCTGGTGTCCATCGCGTTGAAGTAGCACCGGTCGTAGAAGTTCCGGTCGCTGCTGGTGACCCGGGCGATCGGCAGCGGGGCTTGGTGGATCGGGTACTCGTCCAGCGGGCCGATCATGCGGAAGCCTCCTTCAGAAGTGACCGCATCAGCGGCGCGTGGTGGAAGAGCGAGTCGACGTCCTCGGGCAGACCGTCCAGCTCGCCGAAGTGGACCTGACGGGCGCCGGTGCGCATGAAGACCACGCCCCAGATCACCGCCGAGTAGATCTCGAACCAGCGCAGATCGTGCACCTCGACCCCGGACGCCTCGGTGTAGGTCGCGCTCACGTCCTCGGCACGCAGCACCCCCGGCAGGCCCGGCATCTCGAAGACGTCGGTGATGGACTGGAACACCTTGTGAGCGAAGACGATCCAGCCGAGATCGAGCTCGCGCGGGCCGATCCCGGCCATCTCCCAGTCCAGGATCGCGACCGGCTCGAAGTCGACGTACAGAGCGTTGCCGATCCGGGCGTCACCCCAGGAGAGCACCACGTTGTCGGGATTGTCAGCATCGGGCCAGTTGGCCTCCAGCCAGGCCAGAGCCTCGGCGATGAGCGGCGAGGGCGCGAGCTCGGCGGCGGCCCACTCGTACCAGGTACGCAGCTTGTCGACGAGCCGGCGCAGCGGGGTGTCCCCGGCGTACGTGTCGACGTCGAGGAACCCGAAGACCTGCTGCGCGTTCGGGATCGCGTGCAGCGCGGCGATCTGCTTGACCGTGCTGTCCTGGAGCCGGCGCCGGTCGGCATCAGGTGCATCGAAGAACCAGTTGTCGCCGAAGGTGTA
>JBKJHO010000047.1:0-262972 GCA_046598915.1 Marmoricola sp.
CGCGCCGACGCTCCAGGACGTGGCCGCCTTCGCCGCGGCACACGACAAGAAGGCCACCGACCTCACCGCTGCCGGCCTGGTCGCCGGCGTCACCGTCCAGTTCAGCCCGGAAGGCGATGCCCCCGGCAATGCCCTCTCGATCGCTGAGCAGTACGCAACTCCGGCCCAGGCTTCCGCCGAGGCCGAGCGCCTGTTCGCCGCGAACTCCGAACCCGACCCGGGCGCCACGGCGACCCCGATCGCGGTCGAAGGAGTTCCGGGTGCGATGGCGGTCGCCATCACCGGCGAGTTCCAGGGACATCCGTTCAGCAGCGTCGAGATCGTTTATGTCGATGGCGCTGTGGTGCACGAGCTCTTTGCGATCGGCGCGAAGCCGAACGTCGACCCGCAGGCGTTCACAGCGATGGTGACCGCCATCTACGCCGCAACCTCCGGCCACCCCGTCAGTTGATATCCGCCACCAGCGTGCAAGGTGCTCGTCGGGAACCCGGCGAGCACCTTGCACGCTTCCTGAGCTCCCTGGCTCGGCAGAGCCAAACTGGCTCCCCGGGTAGAAGTCGTATCTACGTTGCTAGTCCTGATTCTAAGTTGGGGGACAGCGCCACCAGCACTCCCCGACTAGGACCAGCCAGCGCTCAATGACGTGTCTGTGAAAGCCGTCGAACCCCAGCCCGACGAAGGTAGAACCAGGCCATCTCGTGAGAGCGTCTGTGACAAGTGGCGATCCCGAAGTTGTCAGCCGACCCGCACCTCGTCGGCCGCGCCAGTGACGACGTGCGGCGGACCGCCGAGAAGATCGCTCGCGAAGCAGAGCAACGCATAATTCCCGGCACGCAGGTCGAGCTCCAGGGTCTGCTGCATCCCGGGGGAAAGCGTTCCGCTGACCGTCTCGTTGCCGAGGTCGACCGGTGGTGGGGCCGCGTCGTCATCGCTGGCCACGTATTCGTTCACGTCGCCCAGTGTCTTACCGGGCAGGATCCGCGAGAGCACCACGTTGTGGGGTTGTTTGCCGGTGTTCTGCAGCCGCACGACCGCCGACCCGACGCTCAGGCCTTGGGGGGTGAATCCGTTGTCGGTCGCCGCGATGGACGCTGCGGCTTGAGGCAGCTTCGCCGGGTAATCAGCTTGGACCACGTCGAGCTGGGCCCGCGATTCGAGCTTGGCCACCGCGGACGCCTTGCCCTGGAACGATCCGTCCACGACGTAATAGCGCCCGGGCTTCAGCACGACGCTGAAGACATAGTGCTGCCCGGGCCGTACAACTCCGATGCCGCCGGCCCAGGCCAACCAGGCAGGCATCGGACCACCGCTGGCGACCGTGCGCAGCGCCGTGAAGGTTTCGGCGGCATCGTGGTCGGCTTCGACGCGCACCAACTGGGCTCCTCGCTCGGAGTCCCCGAAGTTGTCGAGAGTGAAGGTGACAGCTCCGCTCGGCACTGACCCGACCGCCGCGAGCGCGTAGACACCGTTCGCACGCTCCTCGCTGTTCAACGTGACTGCTGCCGGACTCGACGACGGCGTTGGGCTCGCCTTCGTCGACTCGGGCGCGCCGCAGCCTTGAGTGGCCAGGACTCCGATCAGCGGGAGCAGGAACAGTGCCACGGGACGTGGCTTCGATCGGACGGAGGAACTCTCATATCGGCTCATGGCTCCACGATCATCCGAGTCGTTGCGGCGCACATGGTGCAGATGTCCCAACGCGTCCGCCCTAGAGGCCGGGGTCAGTTCCGCCGCGGAACCTGATGACGGCCTGGGTCCGGTTGGTCACGTGCAGCTTCGACAGGATGGAACTCACGTGGTTTCGAACAGTGACCGGCGAGATCACCAGCTCCTCCGCGATCTCGATGTTGCTCATTCCCCGAGCGACGTATGCCATGACTTCGCGTTCCCGGATCGAGAGCTCCGGCAGCGCGGGATCGTTCGGTACCAGCAGTCGGGCCGCCAGTCCGGTACCGAAGACTGCGTGTCCGTCAGCAACGGCCCGAACGGCGCTCAGCAGCCGCTCGGTGCTGACGCCTTTGACCAGGTAGCCCGAGGCACCTGCGCGGATCGAGGCCAGCACGGTGACGTCATCCTCCGAGAGCGTCAGCACCAGCACCCGGGCGCCCGAGTCCACCAAGCTGGGAAGCGCTGAGACCCCGTCCAACACCGGCATGGCCAGGTCCAGGACGACGACGTCTGGGCTGTGTTCACCGGCCATCGCCTGGGCTTCGAGACCGTTGCTCGCTTCGCCGACCACGGTGAGGTCGTCGGCTCGCCCAAGCTCGAAGACCAACCCCTCGCGAAACCAGGGATGGTCATCGACGACCAAGACGCGAATCAAGGCATCGATCCCTTCGTATCGGCCTCCGGCAGCGTCACCAGTACCGTCAGCCCGCCGCCGGGTGTCGTCAGCAGTTCGATACTGCCGCCGAGTTCCGCGGCACGCTCTCGCATCGAGCGCAGCCCTACCCCCGGTTCGCAAGCCCCCAGGCCGGGACCACGATCCGCCACCACCAGCGTCAGCATCCCGGCGACCTGGCGCAATGTCAGGTCGACCTCGTCGGCCCGGGCATGGCGTTGGGCGTTAACCAGGGATTCGGCACCGATCCGGTAGGCAGCCACCTCGACCGCCGGCGTCAGACCCTTAGGAACGTCGCCGCCGACATTGACCCGCAGACCGAGGGCGCGTCCTGCCTCGACGATTGCTCCGACAAGGCCGAGCTCGTCCAACGTAGGTGGGCGGAGGTCGCGGCTGATGTTCCGAGTTCGCCCCAGTGCCGCGAGCGCCTGCGATTCCAGGTGACCCAGCCGACTGGTGGCCAGGTCGGCGTCGGCCCGCATGAGCTCAGGCATTGAACCAAGCTGCATAACAAGGCCCGCCAAGATCGGACCTAAGTCGTCGTGAAGGTCCTGACGCAGCCGGGACCGTTCCTGCTCCCGGCTCTCGACCAGGGCGTGCCGGGCCGTGGCCAGGTCCGCGGCCAAGCAGACGACTCGCGCCGCCCGCGCGCCGTGCTCGGCGAGGTCGTGCAGCAACTCCTGCTCGTCGGCAGTGAGCGACCGACCAGCGGCGAAGCCGACCCGGAGGAGACCCGCATCGCCCTCGCCACCGTCGAGCACGACGGCTTCGTCGGTCGCATCGGTGACCTGGCCACTCGACGCCACGGTCCCACGGAACTCGACCTGCACCCACCGGGCTCGGAGCGAGGCCCGGACGCTGCTGGCGATTCCGTCTAGGACACCCGCGAGGTCGTCGGAGCTGGCCACCGAGGAGGAGAGCCGACGCAGCGCCCGGTGCGGTTGCCCTCGATCGCCGTACATCGCCTTGCGCAGCAGGTTCTGCACTTGAGCTCGTGCCGGAAGGAGGGCCAACGCCACTCCTGCGGTGAGTAGCCCCGCCACGCTGTCAGTCGCGCCCGCCTGCGTCGATACCGCGACCAAGGCGATGTATGCGCCCAGAACGACGACCGACAGCCCGCCGTAGACCAGCGCGTAGGACAGCGCCACCTGAACCCGTTCGAACCGACCCCGGACAACGGCGGTCAGGAGCGTCCCCGACAGCAGCGTCGTACCCACCACGTGGAAGGCGGTTCGGGCCTCGGGCACAGCCGCGTCTGGCAGGGTAACGAGGAGGACGAACAGCACGACGCCCACCAGGACGCTGATCATCCGCGGACGCTCGTCCCCGATCGGCCGCCGGAGCCGCTGGATCACGGCGCCGATGCCGAGCAGGAGCGGGATGGTCAGAACCGGGTCGACCAGGCTCTCGATTGTCGGGGTCCAGCTCGTCGGAAGGATCCCGACCGGATTGGTCAAGCCCTCGGCGCCCGGGGTGACATCGTCCCCGGTGGCGAGCAGCCCCGGGGTCAGCCAGCCGAGGAAGATCACCACCGACTGGATACCGACCGCTGCACGGACGACAGGGCGCCAGGCGGGCGACGGCAGCTTCCCGTCGGGCAGGAGCAGGAGCAGGAGCAGGGTCGCCGGTACGAGCAGTGCACTGCCACGCTCGGCCCACCACGCCACTGCGCTGGCGGCGGTGTCGTGACCGGCAGCCAACCACTGCAGCGCGACCGCGTTACCGGCGAAACAGGCGGCGATCAGCAGCAGCAGCCAGCCGAGCGGATTCCTCGGTAGCTCGCGGGCGATAAGGGCGCCCGGCACCCCCAGAAGTACTGGAAACGTCACCGCGTCCCACGGGACGTCCCCGCCAGGGTGGAGGCAGATCGCCACGACCGAGCCCGCGGCCGACAGACCGGCTGTCGACCAGGCGACAGCCGGCGCAAGCCGGTCGCGGGACTCCGCAGCTGCCACGGTCACGCGGACAGTATCGCCGACCCGACGGCTCCGGAGGTGGCTCGCTCGCCGAGCCACTCGCGGTGCGGCATCCGCGCCACCTTTGCGCCGAACCAGACCAGCGCGACCAGCAGCAGCAGGTGCGGTTCAAGGGGCCCGACCGGGACCAGTAGAAAGTCCCACATCAGAAAGGCGATCAGCAGCACTGCCGGCCACCGTCCGAAGCCGGAGCGCCAGCAGGCTATCGCCAGCAGCAGGATCCCGAAGAAGGAGCCGATCAGGTGCGGCGCCAACGATCCGGCGATCATGCCCCAGTCCTTGAGGTAGCCGTCCTCGATGAGCTTGACTGCCGGGTCCACACCCTGCAGGTCAGGCGTGATCACCTGTGCGACGTAGGTACCGGCCAGAACGTTGCCGAACCCCCACATGCCCCACACCGTCAGCCCTGTCGCTACGAACGTGAGCCGCGGCGTGTGCCAACGCGTGATCTGGGCGAGTCCGAGAAAGCCGAGCAACAAGAAGATGCTGGAGAGCATTACCCCGAACCAGACGGCTTGGTAGATCCCGTGGTGCGCCAGGCCCCAAGTGATCAACTCGCGCTGCTCATCATCGCCGGCGGTGAGGTGGTCGACGTACTGGAGTCCGCCGTTCAACAGGCCAGCCAGGATCAACGAAGCCGCGACAGCCCGTCGGATTGCTACGGAAAGTGGAGGGGCGATCTGGGAGTCGATCGGTGCGGAATCAGTTGTCATCGTCATGGACTCACTGTCGAACCGATCCAGCGTGCCGCGCATGGTGCAGATGTCCCAAACTGGTCGAGCCGAGGTCAACGCGGACAACTGAGTCCCCGGGTGATCCTCCGCTGCGCTGCCTTGCTCCCCGGGTAGGAGTCGAACCTACGTCGCTTGTCCTGATTCAAAGACCTGTGAGCGCAGTCCGACGACGTCCACGACGGTCCGCCCAGTCCCCACGGCCCTCGGGGGTATCTCAGATGGTCCACCGGCGCCTGTCCCGACGACGCCCGGGAGATCCCGGAGGCATGCTGGCGACAAGTCATGTGGCAAAAAATGTGGCAAGACAACAGGCGGCGACTATCTCTGTCCAACGAGAATCAACCTGTCTACGCAGGTCAGCCGCACAGTGCCAACCACGACCACCGACAGCCTCTGAGCGTGCCGCGCTTCCCCTGGTGCTACTGATCTGAGACGTTTCCACAGGTCAGCGGCCTAATGGACCTTCATGTGTTCGACGCTAGGGGGGAGGGCCGCTGGTCGTCCACCGAGTGGTTGGACCGGACGCCGCTAAGGTCGACGAACGGGTCGACCGTCTCCACTTAAGGTTGGAGGGAGCCTCAACCTCGGTGTCGATCCCGGGGGGTGCCTTCGGGGCGTACCGTTTCGCTTCATGAAGGCATCCGAGTTGAGTCGGCTCCCGCGCCTCGACATCGCGATGGGCGCCGTGCTGCTCCCTGTTGCGATCGCTGAATCAGCCTTGATCGACGACCTTCCGAATCGCGCGTTGATCATGGTGGCCGAGTCCGTGATGGCCCTGACCATCGCTTGGCGCCGTGCAAACCCAGTGGCTGCGACCGCCGTTATCGGGAGTGCGGCCCTGGCGGCGACATCGGCCGGACTCCCTCCGGATGCGCCGTACGTGCCGATGGTGACGATCCTGATGATGATGTACACGGTCGTGTCGTACTGCTCGTCTCGTGATGCTCGGATCGGTATCAGCCTGGTTCTCGCCACCGCGGCGCTGCAGGTGGGGATCGGCGGGCAGTCGTGGGACAACCTCGCCTTCATCTACACCTTCGTCGGGATCTTCTGGGCCTTTGGTCGGATCGTCCGGATGCGCAGCGCTCAGGCGGTCGAATCCGAGCTCCGGGCCGAACGACTCCAGATCGAGCACGACGACCGGGCGCGTCGCATCGTCACTGAGGAGCGCAGCCGCATCGCGCGTGAGCTGCACGACGTCATCGCCCACTCGGTGAGCGTCATGGTGGTGCAGGCGGGCGCGGCACAGCAGGTCCTGAACTCCGACCCCCGGGCAGCCCGGGACGTGCTGGAGAACGTGCAGCGCACCGGCCGCGAATCGATCAGCGAGCTGGGCAGGCTGCTGGGGATCCTTCGTGAGGACAGTGCCGAGCTCGGGTTCGCGCCGCAGCCGACACTGGCAGAGCTCCCCACCCTGGTTGACGATTCTCGGACCTCGGGCATAGCGGTCGAGTTCACCACCGAAGGCGTTGCGCCCGACCTTCCGGCTGGTGTCGAGCTGGCCGTCTACCGGGTGGTGCAAGAAGCACTGACCAACACGAGGAAGCACGCGGGTGCTTGTCCGAGTGCGAGCGTGCGCATCGCGTATAGGGCCCGGGACGTCTTGGTCGAGGTCGTTGATGACGGCGTCGACCACGTCTCGACCGCCAGTTATGGGTCCGGGCACGGCCTGGTGGGGATGCGTGAACGCGTCGCTGCCTACGGCGGTACGGTCGCGGCTGGCCCTCAGCCGGGGCGTGGGTACCGGATCAGTGCCCGCATCCCCTTCGGAGCCGCCGAGTGATCCGGGTGGTTCTGGCCGACGACCAAGAGTTGGTCAGGGCCGGCTTCCGAATGATCCTGGACGGACAACCCGATATCGACGTCGTCGGCGAAGCGGCCGACGGCGCCGAAGCGATCGCTGTCATCGCGACCTCGTCTCCCGATGTCGTCCTGATGGACATCCGGATGCCTGGCGTCGACGGGCTTGAGGCGACCCGACGACTCAGTCGGATCGACGGTGCTCCCAAGGTGCTCGTCCTGACGACGTTCGACGCCGAGGACCTTGTCTACGAGGCGCTGCGTGCGGGGGCTGCCGGATTCTTGCTCAAGACAGCCCCACCAGCGCGGTTGATCGACGCGGTACGTCTCATCGACGCCGGCGAAGCCTTGCTAGCCCCGAGCATCACCCGCCGCCTGATCTCGACGTACGTACGCAGACCGCTCCCCGGGCACAGCGAAAACTCGGTCATCCAAGCCCTCACCGAAAGGGAGCGCGAGGTGCTCCAAGCGGTCGGGCGGGGCTTGTCGAACTCGGAGATCGCTGCCGACATGTTCGTCAGTGAAGCCACCGTGAAGACGCACCTCAATCACATCTTCTCCAAGCTCTCCCTGCGTGACCGAGTGCAGGCAGTCGTGCTTGCCTACGAGAGCGGCCTGGTGCAACCGGGGAGCGGGCCCGGCTCCTCGGAGTAGGGCGTCCGATCTCCACCCCACGGTGGAGGCTCCTTCCACCTCGTGATGGGGCCGGATCGGTGCCCAGGCCGACGCGTTGGACGACGAGTCGGAGCAGGCTTTCGGTGTGGTCCTACCGAGGGCCGAATCGGAGGTTTTTCATCATGACCGCTCTCGAGCCCCGGCAGCTCCACAGCTACGGCAAGGTCGCATCCTGGGCGACCGTGCTCGTCACCCCACTCGCGGCACTGGCTTACTTCGCCACCAAGGACGGGGCCGAGTCGTACGACGTCGCCTCGACCAAGTTCTGGGCACACCCTGCCCGTGAGCTGCTCGATCCGCTGCTGACCTTCGCGTCGGCTGACCGTGTCTACGCGACCTACACGCTGGTCCTGGCCCTGATGCTTCCGGCCCTTCCCCTGGCTGTTTGGGCCGTTCGCCGTGACAGGGTCGAGCTCGCCCGCCCCGGCGAGCGTCGAACGTCGTGGGTGGTGGCCGCGGCGTGGAGCCTCTTCTCCGCCGGGCTCCTCGTCGCCGCCCTCGCGCTCCAGGTGGATCCGACGGCGACGGGCGGAACGTCGGCGGTCAACCTGGCATTCATGATCGGCGTCTTCCCGGGCCTGCTGATCGGGGTCTTCGGCTCGCTCGCGCTGGGAATCATCCTGCTACGTAGCGGCGCCGTGGCTCGCCCGGCGGCGATCGTGATCATGCTCGCGCTGCCGATCTGGATCCTCGGCAGTGCGGTGCTTGGTCACAACAGCATCGGGATCGCCCCACAGTTGCTTGCCTGGTCCATCGCTGCTGGTTCGTATCGCCACCTGCCCAGTCCAACAATCCCCCGTGATGCCCGGGCGCACCACAGCTGAACTGCCGCGGTCTCGGCGAAGCGACGGTCGGCGTCGCGATTCGATGTCTGACCGGCGACCTGGGACCGCGCGCAAATGTCGCAATCGCGCACCGTCGTGACCGTCACAATCGCCTGGCTCCACTTCCAGCTTCGCTACTTCGCGCTGGCCTGAAGTACAGCCAAGCGAACGGCGGCACCGGACAGCGTCGGAGGGGCAGGAGCATCGTGCTCAACGGCTTTAGCTGTGGCCACGGGTTTGAGGCCGTCCTCAGCTGACACCTGAGCGATCCGGCCGCAACTCGTGCAACCTTCGTATGGCAAAAGTGTGGCAGGACGGCCAGCCGCGATCGGTCATGGCCAACGACAGCCGATGCGTTTGTGCAGGTCAGCCCCACATTGCCGACGATGTCCGTCAACACTCGATGAGCGTGCCGCGGTTCCTCTGGTACCGCTGGGCAACTACCGAACTAACGCGTCACTTGATTCACGGCTGAACCGTTCTACTGCGGTCGTACTGTGGACGAGATTTCCAACCAGGACCGTTAGCGGCAAGCGATTCGAAGTGTGTTGTCGCAGGTCAGCCAGCAAATGCCAGTTATGACCGTTGCTGGTCGTCTTCGCGAGGACCCTTCCCGGCCTATGAGCCAGCCCGTCCGCACCACCCCGCTGACCTGCGGAAACGCAGTCAGAGAGGGTTTGGCCCTCGACAGTCCGAGCCGCTGCCGAAGACTCCTATGACTTCACGAGCATCTGGACGTCCGTTCGATGGATCGTGTCCATGTGTTGGTGTTCTGGACCTTGACCAAACGGTCCCGCCAGCCTTCAGGGAGAATCGCGGTGTCGAGATCTACTCCGTCAATGCTGAAGCCGTGCTGCTCCTCAAAGGGCGACCATTCGCCCGCGACGCCCTCGATCAGGTCTGCGAGTCGAGCGGTCTCCTCGTTGGTCTCAGCGAGGGGGAGGATGTCGATCTCGACGGACATCGTCGCTTCAGGCGGAAGCTGGTCCTCGGTGTAGGTGCCGAGGATGGCTTGGGATCCGACGACGATCACGGCCGGGTGTTGGATGATCTGGCACGCGGTCCTGATGGCGTGCTCGAGCTGGTCTCGTCTCACCAGCGCACCGATTCCAGAACTTTGGTCCGTTCGTCCTGGGGGAGTAGCCCGCCCATGGGGGAGACCTCACGCATCTGCACCGAGTCGGTGTCGATCCCGGTCATCACCCGCCGCAGGCCGGACAGATCGCCGCCCTCGATCAGGTGCTGCCACCGGTCCAGGTTCCGCAGATGTGGCTGACCCTGGGTACTGCCTCGCAAACGCTCAAGATTGCCCGACATGATCGGGCGCCACTCGTGGACTGTTCCGGGCGTCAGGTGCGTGGAAAGTTGGCGATGAAGCTGCCAGGAGCGCTTGGGTGAACGACCGAGGTCGGGTTGCATCGGGCGTCGGATGACCTCGAGGCGGAATCCCATGCAGGAGAGCAGCCGATCCAGCATGTCGTCGCTCATCTCGACCCGTCCCGAGAGGAACTGACTGATGCTCGGTTGCCGCACGCCACTGATCCGGGACAACTCAGACTGAGTCATCCCGGTCGTCTGCATCACCTCGCGGAGGATCTTGCTACGGTCCGACATGCACCTAATATAGCAAGAAATACTATAGTCACGGTAGAAGGCAGATTCCTGGGCAGACGCTGGTCCCCATGTCCTCAGGCAAAACCGGCTTATGTGTGAGGGAGCCTGACCCGGTAGTCCGGACACCCGATCTGAGGGGAGACTTGTCCCGGACCACAGACCGGAAGATCGACGAGACGACCGCGTGCAGGACGCCGACCGTCGCAGGGGCCAGCGGCTTGCGTTTGTTGCTGGCGTCACCGGTCGCGACCTAGCGCACCAGGCCTGGATCTCAGACATCAGAGCGCTCGAGAGCGCTCGAGCACCGAGGGTCGGATAGGTGTGCCCAGGGGCGGGCACAGAGCATTCCCCTCACGCGACGGGTCACTTAGTCTGACGACACCAGCCCTGCCGACGATCAGCCTCGAGGTGGAACAGCGTGAGCAAACTGGACAAGCCGCTTGACGTAGTAGCGAACGTCGTCAACGAGCGGATCGGGAAGCAGTGGCACCAACTGCCCTCGCTGACGCTCCAGCTCGCGAACCTCACCAAACTGCGCAAGGACTTGCGTGAGAAGAACCTGTTCGAGGTTCCCGGCTCACGCCCCGAGGTCGACCTGGGGCCGCCGACCGAAGCGGCCCGTCGTGCGCGGACCCCTGATGGCTCGTTCAACGATCTCAGCTTCCCGACGATGGGGATGGCTGGCAGCGCCCTTGGGCGCAACGTGCCAACGCGGATGACCACTCCGCGCAACGTCGTTGCCTCGCCCAATCCGCGCGACATCAGCAACCAGTTGCTGGCACGCGAGGAGTTCGTGCCTGCCGGCATCATCAACGTGCTCGCGGGGGCTTGGCTGCAGTTCATGAACCACAACTGGTTCTTCCACGAGCGCGGCCCGGAGGACGAGTTCTTCGAGGTACCGCTGCCCGCCGGCGACACCTGGCCCGACAAGCACATGCGGATCCGCAAGACGCCGACCATGCCGGGCACCTCGCCTACCGGTTACGGCGGTTCCGCTCCGGCCTTCCACAACCAGGAGTCCCACTGGTGGGACGGCTCACAGGTCTATGGCACCGGCAAGGACAAGCAGCAGTCCTTGCGCACGTTCAAGGACGGTCACATCAAGGTCGAGATGGGCCGTCTCGTGCCCGATCCGGAAACCGACGGCGTGGATCACACCGGCTTCAACGAGAACTGGTGGGCCGGTCTTGCACTGCTGCACACCGTCTTCGCGCGAGAGCACAACGCGATCGCCGATGCGCTCGCGAAGGCCTATCCGGACCTCGACGACCAACGGCTGTTCGAAACCGCCGTGTTGGTCAACTCCGCCCTCATGGCCAAGATCCACACCGTTGACTGGACGCGGACGATTCTTCGCCACCCCGCCCTCCAGCTCGGCATGAATGCCAACTGGTGGGGTCTGCAAGGGGAGACGCTGCAGAAGAAGGTCGGCCGGCTCACCAACTCCGAGGCGATCTCGGGGGTGGCTGGCTCCGAAGCCGCCCACCACGCCGCCCCCTTCTCCATGACCGAGGAGTTCGTTTCGGTCTACCGCATGCACCCGCTGATCCCCGACCACTACGACTTCATCTCCCTCGACGACAACACGGTCCGAGAGCAGCGCACCCTCACCGAGATCCAGGGCCGGGACACCCGCGAGTTCATGGACCGCATGGGCATGGAGCAGGTGTGGTACTCCCTCGGCCTGGCGAGCGCCGGCGCCGTCTGCTTGCACAACTACCCCAACACGCTGCGCGAGCTGCGTCGCGTCGACGGTGAGCTGCTCGACCTGGCCACCCTCGACATCGTGCGCGACCGCGAGCGCGGCATCCCCCGCTACAACGACTTCCGCGAATCGCTACGCATGCCCAGGTTCCGCTCCTTCGACGAGCTGACCCCCAACCAGCGGTGGGCCAAGGAGCTCGCCACCATGTACCGCGGTGACATCGACGCGGTCGACCCAATGGTGGGCATGTTCGCCGAGACGCCACCCAAGGGCTTCGGTTTCTCCGACACCGCCTTCCGGGTCTTCGTTCTCATGGCCTCGCGACGGATCAAGTCCGACCGCTTCTTCACCGAGGACTTCAACCCCGACGTTTACACCAAGGTCGGTTTCGATTGGGTGCAGGACACCACGATGAAGGACATCCTGTTGCGCCATTACCCCGAGCTGGGTCCGGCATTGGGCAACGTCGAGCGCGTCTTCGCGCCCTGGCCGAAGATCGGCGACCCGCTCCAGCCCGACCACGGTCTGGCCACGAAGTTGGCCGAGGCGGTCAAGGCCTACCTGCCGTGAAGAATGTAGCCGCCAGACGGGTGCTCATCACCGGCGGCGCCATGGGCATGGGCAAGATCTACGCGAGAATCGCGGTCGAGGAGGGCGCGGCAGCCGTCGTGCTCTGGGACCTCAACGAGGCGGCGCTCAAAGACACCGCCGAAGAGCTGCGAGGCATTGGGCGGCACCATCTACGAGCAGGTGGTCGTCGTCGCCGACAAGGACATGGTCTTGGCCTCGGCAATGCAGATGTTGGCCGAGATCGGCACCCCACACGTGGTGATCAACAATGCCGGGATCGCGCGCGGCAACGCCTACTTCTGGGAGACCCCCGAGGACCTCGCGGACGCCGAGCTCACGATGCGCATCAACAGCCTCGCCCCGATGTACGTCACCCGGGCGTTCCTGTCCGCGATGATCGAACAGGACGAGCAGGCTCGACTGGTCAACGTCGCATCCGCCGCCGGCTTCACCTCCAACCCGCGGATGTCGGTGTACGCCGCGTCCAAGTGGGCTGCGATCGGCTCTCCGACTCGGTGCGCCTCGAGTTGGGGCAGGCCGGGATCGACCACGTCAAGATCACCACCGACTGCCCGCACTACATCAGGACCGGCATGTTCGAGGGGGCCCAGGCGGCGCCGCTGCTGCCCCTGCTGGAACCGGAGAACGTCTGCGACCTTGTCGCCGGACGGCTGATCGGTGTGCACCGCACCATGGAGGACTTCACCGGTCGCCAGGACTAGACCCACCACGACTTTCGAAGGAACCTCCATGAGCCAAGATCTGCCGCGCCTCTCGACCGTCGAGAGCATCCGCTTCACCGCCCAGATCGGCGTGCCGAACGTGCTGTCCGGACTGTTCCGCAAGCGCGGGGCAGTCGTCGCGGTGACCAGCCGGGTCGGAGTCGACGCCGCGGCATATGCCCTGATGGAGGGGCTGGTGCGCTCCTACGGCCCCGAGCCCTTCTGGGTGAAGCTCGCCGGCGACGACACCGTCGTGGTTCACCACCCCGACGACATCCGGCTGGTGCTCGGGGGGTCCCCCGAGCACTTCGCCTCAGATCCGGACGCCAAGCGCAAGGGCATGCGCGCCTTCCAGCCCGACGCGCTGACGATCTCGCGTGGCGATCTGTGGCGGCAACGGCGCGACTTCGCCGAGGCCGTGCTCGATACCGGCTCGTCGATGCACCGGCTGGCGGGGGCGTTCACGACCCTCGCGGCGACCGAGGCCGCAACTCTGATTGCCGCCGGTTCGTTCGGGTACGACGCTTTCCACGACGCCTGCCTGCGGCTCACACGTCGGGTGATCCTCGGCTCTGCTGCTGCCGACGACAGCGCCATCTCCGAGCTGCTCGCCGACCTCATGTCGGCCGGCAACTCGATGCCCGACGAGCCCGCAGACGGCTACGACGACCTCATCGGGCGCATCCAGGGCTATCTCGACGCAGCCGAGGAGGGGTCGCTCGCCTCGCTCATCGCCCAGGAGCCGGCACCGCCCGGCGGGGCGGCCGGACAGCTGGTGCATTGGATGTTCGCCATGGGCGACACCTTGGCGGCCAACGCATTTCGGGCGCTGATCGCCCTCGCCGCGCACGACCGGGTCTTCACCGAGGTGCGCGAAGGCGTCGTCGCCGCCGACCTCGACGACCCCGTGTCGGTGGCCGGGCTCGACCTCCTGGGCGGCTGCCTGCTCGAGGCGATGCGGCTGTGGCCGACCACCCCTATGTTCGGACGGGTGTCGCTGACCGAGACCCGGTTCTCGCGAGGACAGGTCGTGCCTGCCGGGACGCCGTACCTGATCATCAACCTATTCAACCATCGCGACCGCGACCGCATCCCTTACGCCGATCGCTTCGCACCGAAGGTATGGGTCGAGGGCGACGCCGCTGACGACTGGTCGTTCAACTTCTTTAGTCACGGTCCCCAGGGCTGCCCGGGAGCGGGGCTCTCGCTGCTGCTCGGACAGGCGCTGCTCGCGCACGTCATCGCCGCGACCTCGAGCCTGACCCTTGATGGGACGACCTTGGATCCAACGAAACGACTACCGCACGCTCTCGATGCGTCCCGGCCTCGCATCGCCCTCGACTGAGCATCGGCAACGGTCGGTCGCGGCCTGTTTGGGGCTACGTGAGGTGGAGAAGTAGAGGCCGACATGAGTGACAATTCGGTGCCCAGCTCGCACCGTTGTGACCTTGTGCAGTCTCGTTAGGACCGACGACCAAGGGCGAATCGACCGGACCTCTGGTCATTCCATTCGGTAGAGCTCGGTTCCTCTGTGCGCACAGACGGAAAAGACGCTGTCAGGGACTGGGTGCCCGAGCATGGCGCCTAGCACAGCAAAATCCGCCAAGGTTTAGCAGAAAGTAGAGGTGCCAAGATTTTCTATTCAGGCGGGCTCGAAAGTGGCGAGCAGCGCCGTGAGGGCCGCTTGATCGGGGCCGACGAACGGCCGGCAGTCCGGGGTGCTCTCAAGTGTCGCGAAGAGGGTGTCGTTAAGACCGACGGCCGGTGGCAGATGGGTGCTGAGAATGGCACTCGGGTCGAGCGCCCGGAGCGGGCCGATGGTGGCGCGGAACTTCACCGGGTCGACCGTGTGAATCCACGGGCTGTCGACGGCGGCCCAAAGCAGCTGAGTTTCGCCGAGGATTGAGCCCGCTTCCTTGACGTCGCCACAGGAAGCTAGCTCGGCCGTGGGCATCGGCCCACCGAAGCAGTCCGAGGTGAACATGACGCCAGTAGAACTGTCGATGAATCCCGTGGTCGACGGGCTGTCGAACAACGGTGGCCGGAACGCTCGCAACTCGCGGTCACCGACGTCAAGGGACTGGCCGGGATTGAGGAAGTAGACCCGGTCCATCGGCACGGCCCACTGGCACGACATGATCCCGACGCCCAAAAAGGTCGTTACGATCTGGGCTTTCGGGGCAGCATCAAGGAGTTCCCAAAGGCCCCCGGTGTGGTCCCGGTCGGGATGGGTGATCCAGATCCAGCGGACGTCGGCAGGGTCAATGACCCCACTGAGGGAGTCGACAAAGTCCTTGTCGGGGGTGCTGAGTCCGGTGTCCACGATCACCGGCTGCTCGGCGTGAATCACAAACGTATTGACGGGGAGAAATCCAAGCCCGGGAACCTCGGCGTGGTCGCTGAGGACGGTGACGCTGTCGTTGATGCGGTGGGACTCCATGATGGTGCCTCCTTGGACGGGATCAGAACGGAACCTGTGTCGATAGCAGGCCGGTAGCCTGGATGCGTCCCGAGAGCGTGCGGCAGAATTCCACGGCATCGAGCTGTAGATGGGGTCCTCCAGAGCCCTCGGTAAACGTGCCGCCGGCGGGGCCGTCGAGAACAAGCGTGAATGGCTGTCCGTGCCGGTGAGTCCATTCGGCCACAACGTCGGCAACAATGCGCCCGTCGTGTTCGCGGGTCAGAATCACGTCACGGCCGGTCGCTCTGCTCAGGTCGATGCGGTGCATCCACGTGTCGCGGGTCAGGATCACATCGGTGAGGAAGCCGATCGCCCAGAACTCTTCGACGCCATTGACACTCTGCGGCTCGTGGAAACGGCTCCTCCGGATGAACCACGGGGCAAAGCGACGGCCCCGGGCGCCGCGGCGACCGGCGACCCCGGCAAGCCGGACGAGCTCTGCCGGGGCACGATCCTGGTGCTTTTGTACCTGGACACTGGTCAGGGCGTCGATCGGCTTTTCAGCAACATGACTTTTGGCCAACTTCTCTTGACGTCGCTGCTCAAGTGGTGAAGCGGCAAGCTCGGCCATACCGATGACGTGTGACACCATCTGCCGCACGGTCCAATCGGGGCAATCGGTGGGCTTCGCCCAGTCGTCGTCAGACAGGCCAGCAACGACGTCGGCGAAGCGTTTGTACTCAGTGGCGGCCAGACGCATGGATTCTGGACGCTGAAGCTGGGGTCGGACCAGTTCCGGAGCATCATTGGTGCGGGATGTGTCGGTCATCATCGTGCCTTATCTGGTGAGGTTTCGCGGGTGTCGGTAGGCAGCTTGAGGCTGTCTGCCCACATGTCGATGGCGCGATCGAGCAGTGCCTTGGAGCGCTTGACGGGTGGCTGGTTCGCGAGGTGCTGCTCGATGATTCCTGCGATCAGGGCCAACCACAGGTCGAAATCGTCGCGTTCGGTAACCCCACGGATACGCAGCCGCTCCATGGCACGTTCGAGCACGTTGACGGCCGGGGCGTAGTTCTGTGCGCTGGGCTCGAACCCGGGGATGGTGCGCTGGTTCATCAGCTGGTGCCGGGCTAGGTCTGAGATTGCGAAATCGAAATAGTGATGCGCGGCGCAGCGAGCCCAGGTGCGAGGCCCCGCGTCGACATCACTGAGATCTGTCTCAGCGAGTTCGTCATACTCGGCCCAGGCCTGTCCGAACATCGCGTCGTAGATCGCGTTTTTCGAGTCGAAATGCGAGTAGAGGGAAGGAGCGCGCATTCCGACACGCTCAGCAACATCGCGCAACGTCAGTCCTGCGAGGCTGCGGGCGCGGGCGACCTGCCAGGCAGCGGCGACGATCTCAAGACGAGTAGCCTCACGTCGTTCGGTAAGCCTATCGCGATGAGGAATACCTACCATGATTCGCATCATGGGCCTGCCCGGACGTCGAGTCAAGCCCAACCTGTCAGCAACCGTCTGGTAAGCGGCCCCGGCGATCCTGGGGGCCAGCAGTCAAGGAAGTCGGCACCAAGGTGTCGACCGGTCCTCGAACCTCGACCGCCCGAGCACATCAGCTCGAGGCTCCCCGGCCGAGGTCCGCGGTCCGGATGCTCGCGGTTAGGCTTCGCTCTGTGCCAAGTCTTGCTCGGGTGAGCCGTGTCAACGTCCTGACCGCGATGCGCGACCACGACCAGCATGGCGCCGGTGCTTTCCTGGAGGGGCTCGGGTTCGAGGGCCCCGGTGACGAGGTCCTCGTCGTACGCGGAAAGCGGTACGACGCCCGAGCGCTGCTCGCCTACGCCCACGGCAAGGCGACCGGTGAGTTCCTGGCCCCGGACAGCATCTCGATCGGTTCGCTCAAGGTGCTCACCGAACTCGAGTTCACGGTCGCTTCCCGAGCGGAGCTCGACCGCCCGAAGGCGGCACCCGCCACCCGCCCCCGGGTTGGCAAACCCACGAAGTCGGGTACGACAACTGCCCGCAACCGTCCCGAGCCGGTGGTCCGGCTCTGTCCGTCGTGCTTCACCCAGCTCTCGGTCACCGGTACTTGCAACTTCTGCGAGTAGCCGCACGAGCTGATGCCCGGGTCTGGTGAGGTCTGATCAGGGACCGTCGGGTGCAGTCTCGCGTTCCGGCTCCGGATCTGTCAGGGGGACGACCCCCGGAGAGATGGGGGAGACCTCGGGCTCCAGACTCGGTATGACCTGCGGCTCCTGGTTCGGCTCGTTCGGGTTCGTCGTCATGACCACGAAGTACCCAGGAGCCCGACCGTCAACCGGGTGCGCGGCCGGATGATCCCAGGATCTCCGAGGGAGTCCGAGGCGTGCTGATCATTAAGGGTTCTATGAAAGTGTTGACCCAGGTGCTGGCGCACCCGAGAATCGCAATGTCGTCACGATCAAGGAGAACCCGTGTCTGAGCAGACCACCATCACCCCCGCACTCGCCGCTTCGCAGAACTCATGGCGTTGCGTCCAGGCGCGCGACAAGGCCGGCTGGCTGGCGCTGATGGCGGACGACATCGTGATCGAGGACCCGATCGGCGTCGCTATCACCAACGAGGACGGCAAGGGTGTCCGGGGCAAGGCCGCGGTCGAAGCGTTCTTCGACAAGAACATCGCCACCAACAACCTCCGTGTCGAGTGCGAGGAGACGTTCCCGTCCTCCTCGGAGCTCGAGGTCGCGCACATCCTGACCCTGCACAGCGCGTTCGAGGGCGGACTGACCAGCCGCGTGCGCGGTGTCTTCACCTACACGCTCAACGAGGATCACCTGATCACCAACCTTCGCGGCTGGTGGAACATGGACGCGATGGTGTTCGAGAAGGCCGTCGACGCCTGATCTGAGGCTCAGGGCAGGGTCAGGATCTCTGCGCCGGACTCCGTCACCAACAAGGTGTGCTCGAACTGCGCCGAGAAACGGCGGTCCTTGGTCACCACGGTCCAGTCGTCGTCCCACATCTCCCACTCATGGGTGCCGAGGTTGAGCATCGGCTCGATCGTGAAGGTCATTCCGGGCGTGATCAAGGTGTCGTACTCGGGATCGTCGAAGTGGGCGATGATCAGGCCGGAGTGGAACGCGGTACCGATGCCGTGGCCGGTGAACTCGCGGACGACGCCGTACCCGAACCGCTTCGCGTAGGCCTCGATCACCCGGCCGATCACGTTGAGCTGACGGCCCGGCTTCACCGCCTGGATCGCGCGGCGCAGGGCTTCCTCGGTGCGCTCGACCAGGTCGCGGACCTCCTGGCTGACACCGGGGGTCAAGAAGGTGGCGTTGGTGTCGCCGTGCACACCGCCGATGAAGGCGGTGATGTCGATGTTGACGATGTCACCGTCCTCGACGACCCGGCTGTCCGGGATGCCGTGGCAGATCACCTCGTTCGCGCTGGTGCACAAGGACTTCGGGAAGCCGCGATAGCCCAGCGTCGAGGGATAGGCGTCGTGGTCGAGCAGGTACTCGTGGCCGATCCGGTCGAGCTCGTCATGGGTGACCCCCGGTACGACGTTCCGGCCGACCTCGGCGAGGGCCTGGGCGGCGATCCGGCCGGCGATACGCATCCGCTCGATCGTCTCGGCACCCTTGACCTCGGAGCCGGTGAAGCGCTCCGGCGCGGGCCGGCCGACGTACTCCGGCCTGGGAATGTGTGACGGCACGGAACGACGGGGCGAGACGGTGGCTGCTTCTACGGGACTCACGGGGGCGAGTGTAGTTTCGAGCTAGCGAGGAAGTTCCTAGGCAACCGAAAGGGGAAGCGGCGTCATGGACGAGTTCTGGTTCTGTCTGACCCATCACGAGGTCGAGTCCGGGCAAGGGTGCCGCAACCAGGACCGCCTGGGCCCCTACCCCACCGCTGAGGCCGCTGCACGCGCCCTGGACCGGGTGGCTGAGCGCAACGACGAGTGGGACAATGACCCCCAGTGGAACGACAAGGCCGGCGAACAGGGTTGAGCGAGCAGTCAGGGCCCCCCGAGGGCGGCCGGATCAAGGACATCCGCGTCTATCGAGACTCGTTCATCGGGATGGCCCTGCTGGCCTGTATGCCGTTCCTCATCTTCGCCTCGATCCCCGCCTACGGGTGGTGGGCTGCGATCGGGCTCTTCCTGGTCTGGGTGCTGCTCGTGGTCCAGGCAACGCGCTGGTTCCTGCCGAAACCCCCAGGCGTCATCGGGCTCGGCGTAGGCGCGTTCCTGCTCTGGCTGGCAGCGGTAATGATCGCTTCGCTCTGAAGGAACGCTGGGTGGTTACTGCGGGTGTACCCGCAGGACCGAGTCGCCTGAGCCGTTCGACGTGGTGACCAGCAGGTCCCCGTTGCTGTCCCGGGTGACCGCCCGCAGTCGTCCGAAACCTTGCAGCACGCCCGGGGAGCGGGTCCAGAGCAGCTTCCCGTTCGTGTCGAACTTCATGAAGATGAGCCGGCTCGCTTTCAGCGCTGCGACGGCCAGGGTGCCGCGAAGGTCGCCCCACTGGTAGCCCGAGACCCAGGTGGCCCCCGAGGTGGCCAGGGTCGGGTCGCCCGAGCTCCAGCGGGCGTTGATCTGGGTGCCGGGCAGGGTGTGGTCGGTCATCGGGGTGTCCTCGTTGTAACCGGGCACCGGGTTCCAGCCGTAGTTCCCGCCGTTGACGATCGTGTTCACCTCGTCGTCGCGCGCCGGCCCGTGCTCGACCGACCAGAAGGATCCGTCGCCGCGCTGGGCAAGACCCTGCACGTTGCGGTGGCCGTAGCTGAACAGGTAGCGCGCGACTGTCGAGGTCGACTTCAGCCACCGGTTCGACGGCCACGGCGCACCGGTCACGCGGTTCAGACGCAGCGTCTTACCGCCGTAGGATCTGCGGTTCTGGGGGTTCGTGCCGACGGCAGCGTCACCGGTGCCGACGACCAGCGAGCCGTCGGTACTGATCAGGAGGCGACAGCCGCCGTGACGGCCCGAGGTCACCGGGAAATGACTCAGCAGGGTCTTGATCGGACTCGCCGCGGTGTAGGCGTCATTCAGCCGCCAGACCTGGACCCGGATGTCGTTGCCGCCGGAAACCTTGTAACCGCCCGCGCAGGTGTAGATCCGCCGGTTCTCCACGAACTTCGGATCGACCGCGAGACCCATCAGTCCGGTCTCACCGGAGACCCAGATCCTGGTCGGCAGGATCACCGGCCGGGTGACGCCGAACTTCCAGGTCGTCAGGCGCCCGCTGCGCTCGCCGATCAGCAGCCGCCCCTTCGGCAGCACCTGGACGTCCCAGGGGATCGCCAGGTTGGTGACCTGCCGGGTGACGGTCAGCGCCGGGATGACTTCAGCGGCACGACCAGCCGCGACCACCTGCGGGGTGGTCGGTGCGAGGAGGGCACCGAGAACTGCCAGGGCGACGACGATGACACCGGAGCGACGCATTCGTCGAGCGTACGCCGGCGGTTAACGGCGTACGGCGAGGACGACGGTGTCCGTCAGTGTGACCGGACCGTCCTCTCCCGGGACCTCGCGAGTCTGGGCGCTGGCGGTGCGGACGTCCCACTCGGTGTCGGGCAGCAGCTCCACGATCTGCTCAGGGGTGAAGACCCGCTCGGCGTGACGGTGGCCGCTGCGCATCCCGGTAGTGAGGTCGGCGGGATGGTGACCGACGACGAGCAAGGTGCCGCCAGGTCGGACTGCGGCGCCGATCCGGGCGACATGCTCACTGCGCTCCGCGGCCGGCGGGTGCCAGAACTGGGCTGAGACCAGGTCGTAGGTCCCGGGAAGGCTGGCCCCGCTCATCAGGTCGTGGCGCACCGTGTCGACGCGGTCACTCAGGTCGGCATCCGCCGCATGGGCGGTGACCCGGGCCAGGGCGACCTCGGAGATGTCGAGCGCGGTGACCTGCCAACCCTGGCCGGCGAGCCAGACCGCGTCGGCACCTTCCCCGGCGCCGACGTCGAGGGCTCGGCCCGCCGCCATCCCGGTGATCTGCTCGACCAGGCGCGGGTTGGGGTTGCCGCTCCAGACCCTGGGTGCCCCCGAGTAGCGGGCGTCCCAGGTCTCCTGGCTGTAGAGGTCGTCATCGGACTGGTCGTCGGACTGGTGGTCGGACTGGTGGTCGCCGTGCTGGTGAGTGCTCATGGCACCACCGTTCCAGTTCACCTTGACATGAAGTCAAGTCCGCGCTCAGAAGGTGTGCTCCTGGCCTGGGAAGGTCCCGGCCTTCACGTCGGCCGAGTACGCCTGCGCGGCGTCGCGCAGGACGCTGTGCAGGTCGGCGTACTGCTTGACGAAGCGCGCCATCTTGCCGGTGCGCAGACCGAACGCGTCCTGCCAGACCAGCACCTGGCCGTCGCAGCCGTTGCCCGCGCCGATGCCGATGGTCGGGATGGTGAGCTCCCGGGTGATCTCAGCAGCCACGTCTCCGGGGACCATCTCCATCACCACCGCGAACGCACCCGCTGCCTCGATCGCCTTGGCGTCAGCCACGATCCGCTGCGCGGTCTCGCCGCGGCCCTGGACCCGGTAGCCGCCGAGGGCGTGCTCGCTCTGCGGGGTGAAGCCGATGTGCGCCATCACCGGGATGCCACCCCGGCTGAGCAGTTCGATCTGGCCGGTCATCTCGGCCCCGCCCTCGAGCTTCACGCAGTGGGCACCGCCCTCCTTCATGAACCGGACGGCCGTGTCGTAGGCCTGCTCGGGCGAGCGCTGGTAGGAGCCGAACGGCAGATCGCCCACCACCAGCGCGTGCTGCGCGGCCCGGGACACGGCGCGGGTCATCGGGATCAGCTCGTCGACCGTGATCGGCAGCGAGGTCTCGTTGCCGAGGACGTTGTTCGACGCGCTGTCACCGACGAGCAGGATCTCGATCCCGGCTTCGTCGAAGGTCGCGGCGGTAAACATGTCGTACGCCGTCAGCATCGCGAACTTCTCGCCGCGTTCCTTCATCTCCCGCAGGTGATGGGTGCGGATCCGTTTGCGCGATACCGTGCCGGCCGGGGCCTTGGCGACGCCACTGCCGTACGGCGCGGTCGTCTCAGGGTTCTGCTCTGGACTCATCGTCGAGTTCCTTACGTGCTCTCGCAGCTCCCTGACGGAGTCCACGGACCAGCAACAACGCTAGCCCTGTTCGGTCGGTTTTGACCCTGTGTCGCTCGTCACCGCGCCGGCTCCGTCACGATGCAGCCGGTAGAGGACATGCGCTCGGAGCGGGTTGTCCCGAGCGAGCGCTGGGTGATTGAAGTCGTCGCTCGGGTCGTACGACATCCCGAGCCGCTCCATCACTGCCCGGGACCGCAGGTTGGCCCGGGTCGTGAAGGAGACGATCTCGCTCAGGTCGAGGGTGGCGAAGCCGTGCTCGAGGACCGCGGCCCCCGCCTCGGTCGCGAACCCGCGGCCCCACGCCGTACGGGCCAGCCGCCAGCCGATCTCAACGCACGGGGTGAAGGGCGCGGTGAAGGCGGGGACCGCGAAGCCGACCAAGCCGATGAACTCGCCGGTCTCCTCGACCTCCACCGCGAACAGTCCGGGCTTGCCCGCGTCGAGCAGGGCGCGCTGCCGACCGACGAGGTCAGCCGACTGCTCAGGGGTGAGGGGCGCCGGAAAGTGCTCCATCACCTCGGGGTCTGCGCAGAGCGCGGCGAACGGGATCAGGTCCTCGTCCTCCCACTGACGCAGGAGCAGACGGTCGGTGGTCAATGCGGCGACGGACATCAGGATCCCGAGGGGCCGTAGGCGCGCGCCACCGTCGCGACCCGGACCTGGTAGTCGGAGTACCAGGCGTCCCGGCCGCGTTGCTGCGCGACCGCATGCTCGTTGACGGCTTTCCAGGCGCGCGCGGCGTTATCGTCGGACCAGTAGGAGACGGTGATCCCAAACCCGGCCTCGTCGTGCGCCGACTCGTAGCCGAGGTAGCCCGGCTGCTGCTGCGCGAGCTCCTGCCTCCGCCGACCCATCACGACGTACCCGTGGTCGCCCTCGGTGCGCAGGTTGGTGAAGATCACCGCCGTGTACGGCGGCTGCGGAAGTGCTGCGATACCGGTCATGAGTTGATTCTGATGGATCTGACCCCGAACACGGATGATCCCGGCCGATTTGATCCGAACTGGCCTCAGTTCGTTGCTTACGGGAGACTGGTCAGGTGGACTTCGACTCCTGTTATGCCCATGGCTTCGCGCGGGTGGCTGCCTGCACGATCCCGGTGGCGATCGCGGACCCCGCGACCAACGCTGCGAGCGTGCTCACCGAGGTCCGGGCGTGCCACACAGAAGGGGTCGCGATCGCGATCTTCCCCGAGCTCTGCCTGACCGGGTACGCGATCGACGACCTGGTGATGCAGGACGTCGTCCTGGAGGCGGTCGAATCGGCGATCGCCGACCTGGTCGAGGCCAGCGAGGATCTCGGTCCGGTGATGGTCGTCGGGGCGCCGCTGCTCAAGGGCAACCGGCTCTACAACTGTGCGGTCGTGATCCACCGCGGCTCGATCCTGGGCGTCGTACCGAAGGGCCACCTGCCGACGTACCGGGAGTTCTACGAGGCCCGGCACTATGCCTCCGGCGCCCAGCAGGCCGGTGAGGGTATTGAGCTGCTCGGCGAGTTCCTGCCGTTCGGGCCCGACCTGATCTTCGAGGCCACGGACGTTCCCGGCCTGGCGCTGCACGTCGAGATCTGCGAGGACATGTGGGTCCCGATCCCCCCGAGCGCCTCGGCTGCGCTGGCTGGCGCGACAGTGCTGGCCAACCTCTCCGGCAGCCCGATCACCGTTGCCCGGGCCGAGGACCGGAGGCTGCTGGTCCGCAGCGCGAGTGCTCGCTGTCTCGCTGCTTACCTGTACGCCGCGGCGGGCGAAGGGGAGTCGAGCACCGACCTTTCCTGGGACGGCCAGACGATGGTCTACGAGTGCGGCGACCTGTTGGGGGAGACCGAGCGTTTCCCGGAGGGCTCGCGCCGGACCGTCGTCGACGTCGACCTCGACCGGATCCGCCAGGACCGACTGCGTCAAGGCACCTTCGACGACAACCGGACCAGTCCCGGAGTGCTGAGCGAGGATCCGGACGGCGACTCGCACCGCCGTTTCGGGTTCGAGCTGCAGCCGCCGACCGGAGACATCGGACTCCTGCGTGACGTCGACCGGTTCCCGTTCGTCCCGAACGACCCGGAGCGGCTGGCTTTGGATTGCTACGAGTCCTACAACATCCAGGTCTCCGGGCTCGAGCAACGGCTGCGGGCTATCGGGCAGCCGAAGGTCGTCGTCGGGGTTTCCGGTGGTCTGGACTCGACCCACGCGCTGATCGTGGCGGCCAAGGCGATGGACCGGCTGGATCGTCCGCGCAGCGACATCCTGGCGTTCACGATGCCCGGTTTCGCGACCACCGAGTACACCCGGAACAACGCCACCCGGCTGTGCAAGGCGCTCGGCGTGAGCTTCGAGGAGCTCGACATCAAGCCGGCCGCTCGGCAGATGCTGGACGACCTCGGGCACCCCTTCATGGACGAGCAGCGCGCCGAGGACGAGGACGTCTACGACATCACCTTCGAGAACGTCCAGGCCGGGCTGCGCACCGACTACCTGTTCCGGATCGCCAACCACCGAGGTGGGATCGTGCTCGGCACCGGCGACCTGTCGGAGCTCGCCCTCGGCTGGTGCACGTACGGCGTGGGCGACCAGATGTCGCACTACACGGTCAACGCAGGCGTCCCGAAGACGCTGATCCAGCACCTGATCCGCTGGGTGGTGACGAGCGAGCAGTTCCACCAGGGGCCCAGCGACGAGGAGGTCGACCAGGTCCTGCTGGAGATCGTCGCGCAGGAGATCACCCCCGAGCTGATCCCGACGAAAGCTGGGGAGGTGCCGCAGAGCACCGAGGCGACGATCGGGCCCTACGCCCTCCAGGACTTCACCCTCTTCTTCGTACTGCGGTACGGGTTCCGGCCGAGCAAGATCGCGTTCCTGGCCCGGCACGCCTGGTCCGAGGTGGGCTCCGGCGTCTGGCCTCCGGGCTACCCGGACGAACGCCGCAACGAGTACGACCTGGCGACGATCAAGAAGTGGCTGGGCGTCTTCATCAACAGGTTCTTCGGGTTCAGCCAGTTCAAGCGCTCCGCGATGCCGAACGGCCCCAAGGTCTCGGCCGGCGGTTCGCTCTCCCCGCGCGGCGACTGGCGGATGCCGTCGGACGCCAATGCCCGGGTGTGGCTGACGGAGTTGGAGAACGTTCCGGACTGATCGGCGCTCGTCGTGCCTGTGGACGACCGATTGCCCCAGAAGTTCCTTGTTGTTACCTTTCGAGCCTCAACCCTCGGAAGGAACAATTGCTGTGCGAAATCTTCTTAAAATTTTGATTGCCGGACTTGTCATCACCTGTGCTGGCTTCGCGCTCAGCGGGCCCGCCCAGGCCGTCTTGTGGGCGTCGAAGAGCAATCCCCTCTACGGCGTGGAGAACGGCGCGAAGTTCGCGAAGACCTACGGCAACTTCGTCAACGAAGGCGGCGTCTACGCGACCAGCCGGTCCTACCAGTACGACATGCAACCGGGCGGCAACTACGTCAGGGTGGAGACCGACTTCTACTTCTACGAGACCGGCAGCGCGTGCGCGAGTCCGTGCTGGCTCCTCGACGCCTCCCTCCAGACCGATCAGACCCGGGTCGACGAATGGGTCTTCGACTACCGGCGACGAGGTCTGCACGGCGGGGCCTCGGCCGCTCGAGGAGGCATGGACATCTGCGAGATCCAGAGCTGGAGTCCGGATCCCTGCAGCACCCACGCCTGGGCCTCGTTCAACTACTGAATGAAGCTCCACGATCAGCACGGCCGGGCGCCCGCGGTGCGGGCATCCGAGTTGACCCAGCGCTACGGCGCCCGGCCCGTGCTCCATGACCTGACCTTTACCCTCCAACCCGGCGTCACCGGACTGATCGGCGTCAACGGTGCCGGCAAGTCGACCCTGATCCGTCTCATGGCGACCGGGCTGACGTCGTCAGCTGGATCTCTCGAGCACTTCGGGGTGGCGGCAGGGCGAGACCTCACCGAGGTTCGTCGGCGGACCGGCTACATGCCGCAGTCGCTCGACCTTCCCCGGACCTTGCGGGTGCAGGACTTCCTTGCCTATGTGGCCTGGCTGCGCGGTTTTCCTCGCCGGGTTCGACCCGACCTGGTCGAGGAGGCGCTTGCTGCGACCGACCTGTCGGACCGGGCCGGTGACAGGATCGGATCCCTCTCCGGAGGGATGTATCGACGGCTGCTTCTCGCCCAAGCGATCCTCGGGGACCCCGAACTCCTGCTTCTCGACGAGCCCACGGCGGGACTGGACCCGGAGCAGCGGATTCGGTTGCGGCGACTGGTCGGTCGCGCGGCCGCGGAGCGAACCACGGTGGTGAGCAGCCACCTCATGGGAGACCTGGTCGGACTGGCCGACCGCCTCCTGATGCTCGACGAGGGACGGGTCGTCTTCGACGGGACCGTCGAGGAGCTCGGCGCCCTCGGCGCTGGTCTGGTGGACGCCGACTCCGACCTCAGTCGTCACGAGGCCGCATTCCTCAGGCTGCGCTCACAGCAGGAGGAACGATGAATCGACGCAGCGGTGCCATCTTCTTGCTGCCTCTCCTCGGGACCACGCTCTTCGCGCTGCTCTCCTTCCCCGACGGGGAGTGGGGACAGTGGCAGTGGGCGGTTGACCTCCTGACCGGAACCACGGTGCTGACCGGTCCCATTCTGGCCGGATGTGCGGCACACCTGGGGTGGGCGCGGGCGCGGCTCGACGAGCTGGTCTCAACAACGCCGCGTGCGGCGTGGGCTCCGGTCCGGTGCGCGCTCCAGGCCTGGTCCTGGGGCGTTATCGGGTACGGCATCGCCGGCGCGGCGATCGCTGCCGTGTTCCTGGTCCGTCCCCACGGTGGCCCGTTCCCACTCTGGGCGGCACTGATCGGGCTGCCGGTCCTCGGCGTTGCGGCTCTGACCGGCGCGCTCGCGGCTCGCCTGTTCCCGTACCGGGTCACCGTCGTCCTGGTGGGCCCGCTCTTCTTCCTGTTCGGTGCCTTCGGCCCGAGCCCGTACGCCGACCTTCTCCGGCACGGGCCGAGCACCGGGTCGCTGGCCGGACTCGAGATCGCCCGGACCTACTGGGGGTTGCAGTTCGGCGGGTTGCTCGCACTCAGCGTCCTGCTCGCCGGGGGACTGGTGATTGCTGCGCGAAGGTCGCTTGCCGGGCGACACCTCGTGGTCCCGGTCGGTCTGGTGGTGATCTCGCTCGGTGTGCTGATCGCCTGCGGTGCGGTCCTCGACGACCCGGGCCGGAGGCGGTTCGAGGTGTCCCAAGAACGGCCCACGGTCTGTCGCGGATCGGCCCCGAGAATCTGCGTCTCTCCTTCGAGCGCCCACGCACTTCCGGGCGCAGCTGCAGCGATGCGCCGTGCCCTCGGCCGCCTGGTGGCGATCGGCGTAGGGGTTCCCGAGCGATACGAGGAGCGGATTCCGAGCTACGAACCACCGGAGTCGGTCGGGGAGCTCGTCGTGGATTTCAACGTCGACACTCTGCGCGCGGGTGCCCGTAACGCTGCCACGCCTGCTGGGTGTAGCCAGTGGAGCGATCCGCGGGCAGCGCCCGAGAGCGCGCTCCAGGCCCGCGAGCTGATCGTCCTGTGGGTCCGGGCCCGCGAGGGTGAGGAGGCAGTCAGCTGGAGTTCCAAGAGCGACGCCTGGCTGGCACGGGCAGCAACGCCGGCGGCTGCTGACTGGGTGCGGACCACGTTCGCGCAACTCAGGTCGTGCGACTTCAAGGACATCCGGATGCCGTGGACGCGCAACCGCCAGGAGTGATCCGGTCTCGCGGCGTCCTGAGGGCCTGGTTGATCGCCCATGAGGCCCGGACGGCCGCCGCGGCCGCGACCCTGGTCACCCTGGGGCTCGTGCTCGGTGCCGGATGGCTCCTTCCGGTCCCTGGCCAAGCCCGCCGGGTGCCGCTCTGGCAGTTCACGCCGGGCGCCCTTGCGATGCTGGCGAGTCTGACGACGGTCAACCGGTTGTCGTCGCTGGGGAGTGTGGTGCGGCTCCGCGTCGCACGGGCTGCCTGGGCGGTTGCGGTCGTTGCCGTCTCTGCGTGCTGCGCTCGCGTGATCGACCTGGCCGCTGGCCTCCCGACCCTGGTGCCCGGAACGGTCGTGGTGGTGGCACTGACCTTCACGACAGCAACGGTGCTCGGTCGGATGTCGGTGTGGGTGGGTGCGGTGCTCGCCCTGGTGGTCCTGATGCGGGTGACGACGATGGCCGCGGATGAAGACCTGTGGGCCTCGTTGGCCGGTCCCGTCCAGCTGGGCCTCGCAGCGCTGGCGACAGCCGGGCTGGCGGCGTACTCCTGGATCGGCGGCGGAGTCCTGACCAGGGACCCGTGACCTCCCGGGACGGTGACCGTCATCGTGCCGGGACAGCGCCCGACCTTCTGGGCGCCAAGTCGCAACCTGCCGTACGGCGGCGGCGAGCAACCCCTATCGTTGCCTCATGGGCAAGCAGGAAGACTTCGTACTCCGCGCTCTTGAAGAGCGCGACGTCCGCTTCGTGCGGTTGTGGTTCACCGATGTTCTCGGCTACCTGAAGTCGGTGGCGATCGCGCCTGCTGAGCTCGAAGGGGCCTTCACCGAGGGCATCGGTTTCGACGGATCGGCGATCGAGGGTTTCGCCCGGGTCACCGAGGCCGACATGCTCGCCCGCCCCGATCCGGCGACCTTCCAGATCCTGCCGTGGCGCGACCGGGTCGACGGCCCTGCCACCGCGCGGATGTTCTGCGACATCACGATGCCTGACGGATCGGCGTCGTACGCCGATCCGCGCTACGTGCTGAAGCGGACCCTGCAATCCGCCGCCGAGCAGGGCTTCACGTTCTACACCCACCCCGAGATCGAGTTCTACCTGTTCAAGGGTCAGCCCGAGCCGGGCAAGATCCCGGTCCCGGTCGACCAGAGCGGGTATTTCGACCACACCTCGCAGAGCTCCGGTTCGGACTTCCGCCGCGAGGCGATCACCATGCTCGAGTCGATGGGGATCTCGGTCGAGTTCAGCCACCACGAGGGTGGCCCCGGCCAGCAGGAGATCGACCTGCGGTACGCCGATGCGCTCTCGACCGCGGACAACATCATGACCTTCCGAACCGTGGTCCGTGAGGTCGCACTGAGCCAGGGGGTCTGGGCCAGCTTCATGCCCAAGCCGTTCACCGAGCACCCTGGCTCCGGGATGCACACGCACGTCTCGCTCTTCGAGGGCGACCGGAACGCATTCTTCGAGGGCGGTGCCGAGTACCAGCTCTCCCAGACCGGACGACACTTCATCGCCGGCATCCTGCACCACGCCGCGGAGATCACCGCCGTCACGAACCAGTGGGTCAACTCCTACAAGCGACTCATCGGTGGCGGTGAGGCACCGTCCTACATCTCGTGGGGTCACAACAACCGCTCGGCGATGGTCCGGGTGCCGATGTACAAGCCGAACAAGGGCCAGTCGACCCGGATCGAGCTGCGCACCATCGACGCAGCGTGCAACCCCTATCTTGCGTTCGCCGTCGTCCTGGCCGCGGGCATGAAGGGGCTGCAGGGCGAGTACGAGCTGCCGCGCGAAGCCGAGGACGACGTCTGGTCGTTGAACGACCGCGAGCGCCAGGCCCTCGGTCTGGAGCAGCTGCCCAAGAGCCTGCACGACGCGATCGCGATCGCGGAGCGTTCCGAGCTGCTCGCCGAGACCCTGGGCGAGCACGTCTACGACTTCTTCCTGCGCAACAAGCGCAAGGAGTGGGACGAGTACCGCGGTCAGGTCTCGGCGTTCGAGCGCGACCGGATGCTTCCGGTCATCTGAGCCCGCGGTAGCAGGACGGCGCAGACCAAGCCGGCCAGCAGGACGCCGGCGAAGATGACCATCAGCGTCCGGTGGTCCTCGAGGACCTCGGAGCGGGTGCCGCCCACCCCGAGCAGCATGCTCATCACCGCGACGCCGATCAGGCCACCGAGGTAGCGCATCGTCGACCCGGCGGCGGCCGCCATCCCTGCCCGGTCGGCGGGGGCCGCGGTTATCGATGCGCTTTGCGCGGCTGGCGTGGTCAGGCCGAGGCCGAGGCCGAGCATCGCGAGCGACACCGCGAGGCCGAGCTGGGACTCCAGGTCGGTCACCGCCAGGCTGATCACACCGGTCAGGGCTGCGAGCGAGCCGGCGACGGCCAGGGTGCGGGCGCCGAGGCGGTCCGTGAGGCGACCGGCGACCGGCGAGATGACCACCATCGCCAGCGTGAGCGACACGATCAGCCGGCCGGTCTCGCGGGCCTCGAGGTCGAAGACGGCCTCCGCGACCAGGGGAACCTCGAAGAGCAGGGCGTACATCACCATGTTCTGAAAGGCGATCAGCAGCGTGCCGGCGGTGAACGGCACGGACCGGAACAGCGAGAACGCCACCACGGGGTCCGGGACCCGTCGCTCCCACAGGCCAAACGGAACGGCAAGCAGCGCCGCTGCGACCAGGAACAGCACCGGCTCCGCTCCGTCGGGCCGCAGGCCCAGCACCAGCGATCCGAGCAGCGCGGTGAGCAGGGCGGTCCCGACGAAGTCGAAGGCACGGGGGGCAGCGGCGACCGGCGCGGTGACTGGTCGCCCGGCCAGCGCGGCGAGCCCCACGGAGACGGCCAGCACCGGGAGGTTGGCGACGAAGACGCTGGGCCACCCGAAGTGGCTGACCAGCTCTCCGCCGACCAGCGGCCCGAGCGCCGCGGCCAGCGCCATCACGGCCCCGAAGGCTCCGAAGGCGCGTCCCCGGCGCTCCGCGGGGAGCTCCTGGCGGAGCATGGCCACGGTCGCGGGCACCAGGACCGCGCCGCCGGCGGCCATCAGGACCCGGGCCGCCGTCAGTGCGGGCAGCGCCGGAGCGAGGTAGCCCAGCAGCGCGCCGGCCGCGACCAGGACCTGGCCGATCGTCAGCATCCTGGCGTGGCCGATGCGGTCCCCGATGCTCCCCGCCGGGCTCTGCAGGATGACTGCGGCCACGAGGTAGCTGGTGACCAGCGCCTGGGCGACGACGGCCGGGTCGTGGTCGAACTCGGTGCTGATCTCCGGGAGTGCGACGGCGATCATCGTCGAGTTCAGGGGCATCAGCGCGGCCGCAAGGACGGCGGCCCCCAGGCGCAGCCCGGTGCGGTCCTCAGGCACGGGTGATCGGTCGTCGCTGCAGCAGGAAGACCTCGCCGCCGGAGAAGGCGAACTCGATGTCGTGCTCGGTGCCGTCGTACACGCGGTCGCACGCGGTGGCGAGCGCATCGAGGGCCGCGAGGTGCTCGTCGCCGAGGCAGTGGATGTCGCGCAGTGCCGGCTCGAGCGGCACCTCCTCGGTGCCGCAGCGTCCGTCCGCGCCGATCACCGGTCGGATCGCGAGGTCCTTGTCGCCCAGCCTCCGTTCGAGCACCTTGCCACCGCGGGCGATCCGGTAGCTGTCCGGCGTGACCAGGCCGGCCACCACGACCTCGCCGAGTCCCCAGCTCGCCTCGACGACGCGCTCGTCGGCGCCGGTGACCGGGTTGCGCGTGAAAAGCACACCGGCCATTTCTGCCGCCACGAGCTGCTGGAGGACGACGGCCATCCGGGCCTCGTGCCCGAGACCGAGGGTGGCCCGGTAGCTCTGGGCGCCCGGGTCGTGGGCGGAGTCCCGCACGGCCCGTACGGCGTCCACGACGGCGGGCAGTCCGGAGACCCCCAGCACGCTCAGGTGCGCACCGGCGAAGCTGGCTCCCTCCGAGTCCTCGTCCAGCGCGCTGGACCGGACGGCCAGCAGCCCGAGCTCGGCGCAGATCGGCCCGAGCGCGAGCAACGCGGAAGGATCGTCCCGGGCGACCGCGTCCACCATCGCCGGTGACAGCGCGTAGCCGTCGGGCGCAGGCAGCCCGTTGCGGATCCCGGTCCCCAGCTGGACTGCCTTGCCGCCGAAGAGCCCGGTGTCCAGAGCACCCGCGAGCGCGATGAGTCCGTCCTGGACAGCGACGTCCTGCTCAGGTTCCGAGGGCACCCAGCACCGTGACCTCGCCGGTGACGCCATCGACCCGCACGCGGGCGCCGTCGGGGATCGTCGTGGTCGCGTCCCGGGTGCCGACCACGCCGGGGATCCCGTACTCGCGGGCGACGATCGCGGCGTGGCTGAGCTGGCCGCCCCGGTCGGTGACGATCGCCCCGAGCAGTGGGAGCACCACGTTGAAGTACGGCGAGGTGTTCCGGGTGACGAGGACGTCGCCCTGCTGGATCCGGCCGAAGTCGGCCGCACCTGCGATCACCCGGGCGGTGCCCTCGTAGACGCCGTCGTTGACCGAGAGCCCGTGCAGCACGGTCTCGGTGTTCTCGGCGTCCGAGACGCCGAACAGGTTGCCGAGGAGCGCGTTGACCGCGTTGGCGCTGCGGCGGGCTGCGGCGGGCAGCACGTCCACCGCGGGCGGGTCGGCGGGCATCGCGTTCAGGAACGGCGGGGCGTCGGCGACCGTCTTCGTCGTCCGCCAGGCGTGGTGCTCGGCGGCCTGCTCCGGGCTGGGTCCGGCCTGCCCGCGGAGCAGCGCGGCGAGCTCCCCGAGCTCCAGGTCGGCCGCGTGCTCGGCATCCAGCAGCAGCCTGCGGTCCTGCAACCGGCGCCCGGCCTCGAGGACGGCCCGACGGGCCAGTCCGGTCGCCCAGCCGTCGGCGTACACGCCACGCTCGTCGCGGATCCGGTTGCAGAGCCGCGCCTCGACCAGGAGGGCGTCGAACTCGTCGCGGTGCTCGGCGGGGACCCGGGCACGAAGGTGGTCGAGGCCGCCGTCACCGGCTGCCTTCGCGGGCGTGGGTGCGGACGCGGCGACGATCGTCTGCAGCATCACGTCCGGGAGCTCGCCGGCCGTGGCGTCGCCGACGTCGTACCCGACCGACCGATAGCGGACCGCCTCGACGTACGCGCGGACGGCGGGTCCGACGTCGGTGTCACGGCACAGCGCCTCGATCGTCTCCTCGGGCGGTCCCGAGGCGCGGAGCAGCGCCTGGGCGCTCTCGCTCCCCGCGACCGCATCGCCGGCCTTGACCAGCTCGTCCGCCGCGAAGCCGTTGGAGATCGGCGAGGAGCCCTGGAGGAGTGCGCAGAGCTCACCCCCGGTCGCGCCGGTCCAGGCCCCGACCTGCGCGAGGAAGTCCCCGGTCACCACGAGCGGGGTGGCGGTGTACTTGTGGTGCAGCTCGACCATCTTCGCGGCGTGGTCGCGGCAGACCTGCAGGTGCTCGACGAGGGCGTCGTCGGAAAGGGACGGCACGTCGATGATCTGGATCGCCAGGTGCTTCTCGATGGCGGCGGGCTTGTCCTGGTTGTCCCAGCTGTCCAGGTCCTGGCGCCATTGCTTGGTCTCGAAGGCCCGGGCAGAGGCAGCGATCCGGGAGCGCATCTTCGGGTGCAGGCGGGTGAGCAGCCAGAGCACCGGCGTCGGCGGTGGCCCCATCGCTCCGGCGGGCGCGAGGTACGCCGCCGGCTGCATGTAGATGAAGTTGTTCGCCAGGCCCGGCTTGAGGTGGTCGAGGAGCAGCCCGTACCGCTCGGTGCCCGCGGAGAACCCCCGCGGGAACGCCTCGACGAAGGGCGCTGCCAAGAAGCGGGTGATCGGCCGGGAGAAGTGGGTGCTCTCGAGCTCCCAAGGGCCTTTGCCGGGTGCGGTGAAGGTGGTGTCGTTCATCGGTGCGCCCCTTTCCGTTCTCGGCACGTTAATCCTGCGCGACCTGCGCGTCCATGGGTGCCGATCCGATTTGGCCCAGTGGGTTAGACCAGCGCGACCGGCCCTGGACGGCGTCTCGCCAGTAGATTCGTCGTGTGCCCCGGGACAGCTCTGCCTTCACCTCCACCAATCTTGTGCGTGCCGGATTCCAGGACGCCGACGAGGCCCGCCGGCTGCTGGTCGGGTTCGGTGCGGGTGCTGACGCGATCCTCGCGATCCTCGCGAGCAGCGCCGACCCCGATCTGGCCCTGCAAACGCTGGCCCGGCTGCACGAGGCAGCTCTCGATCCCGCCGCGCTCCTGACCGCGTTGCAGCATGACGAGGGCACCGCGATGCGGCTGCTCTCGGTCCTCGGGGTGAGCGAGGCCCTCGGCGAGCATCTGGTCCGGCACCCCGAGCAGTGGCAGGAGCTGCGGGACCCGACGCTCGGCTCGACCCGGCCGCCGGCGTACGCGGTCCGAGCGGGGCTGATGGCGGCGGTCGGTGCGGACCCGCTGACCGAGCACCCGGTCTCCTCGATCCCGTACGCCGCCGCGGTCGACGCGCTCCGCGTCGAGTACCGGCGGGTGCTGCTCCGGTTGGCGAGCCGCGACCTGGCCCATCATGTCGGCGTCGACGACGTCGCGGCCGAGCTCTCCGACCTCGCCGCCGGCACCCTGGACGCCGCGCTCGCCGTGGCCCGCGCGAAGGTCGGCGATGACGCGCACTGCTGCCGCCTCGCCGTGATCGCGATGGGGAAGTGCGGGGGGCACGAGCTTAACTACGTCAGCGACGTCGACGTCATCTTCGTGGCCGAGCCAGCTGACGGCGAGGACGAGCAGAAGTCCCTGCGGATCGCGTCCCAGCTGGCCTCGGCCCTGATCCAGGTCTGCGGGGACCAGACCGCCGAGGGCACCATCTGGCCGGTCGACGCGAACCTGCGCCCGGAGGGCAAGAACGGCCCCCTGGTCCGGACGCTCGCCAGCCACCGCGGGTACTACGAGCGGTGGGCCAAGACCTGGGAGTTCCAGGCGTTGCTCAAGGCGCGCCCGGTCGCCGGTGACCTCGAGCTCGGGCGTGCGTACGTCGAGACGATCGGCCCGATGGTCTGGCACGCCGCCGAGCGCGACGGCTTCGTCGAGGACGTCCAGGCCATGCGTCGGCGCGTCATCGAGCACATCCCGGCGCACGAGGCGGGGCGGCAGCTCAAGCTCGGGTCGGGCGGTCTGCGTGACGTCGAGTTCGCCGTACAGCTGCTGCAGCTGGTGCACGGGCGAACCGACGCCTCGGTCCGGGTCCCGACGACGTTGAGCGCGCTCTCGGACCTGACCCGGGCCGGGTACATCGGCCGCGACGACGGGCGCTCGATGAAGGAGGCCTACTCGTTCCTGCGCACCTTCGAGCACCGGATTCAGCTCTACCAGCTGCGTCGTACCCACGTCGTACCGGACGACGAGGCCTCGCTGCGCCGACTGGGCCGTTCGCTGGGTCACCTGCGCAACCCCTTGGACGAGCTGGAGAAGGCCTGGCGCCACCACCGGCGCGAGGCCCGGCGGCTCCACGAGAAGCTCTTCTACCGGCCGTTGCTGGCTGCTGTCGCCCGAATCCCTGGCGACGGTGCGCGCCTGACGGCCGACGCTGCCAAGGAGCGGTTGGCCGCTCTCGGGTACGTCGACCCGGACGCCGCGCTGCGGCACCTGGAGGCGTTGACCAGTGGGGTCTCCCGGACGGCGGCGATCCAGCGAACCCTGCTCCCGGTGCTCCTGGAGTGGTTCGCCGACGCGCCCGACCCGGACGCCGGCCTCTTCGGCTTCCGGCGGATCTCGGACGCACTGGGCAGCACTCCTTGGTACCTCACGATGTTGCGCGACGAGGGTGAGACCGCCCAGCGGTTGGCACAGATCCTGGCGACCAGCCGGTTCGCGACCGACCTGCTCGAGCGCGAGCCGGAGGGTGTCAAGATTTTGGGTGGCAAAGGCGGGCTGAAGCCGTTGGGCCGCGACGTCATCCAGTCCGAGATGCTCGCGAACGCGGCGCGGCGCGGTGATGCCGAGCAGGCGATCCGTAGCGTCCGGGCGATCCGGCGCCGTGAACTACTGCGGATCAGCGCCGCTGATCTCTGCGTGCCGTTCGGTGTGGCCGAGGTCGGCTACGCGATCACCGATCTGACCGACGCCACCCTGGAGGCCGCGTTGGTCGTCGCGACCGATGCCGTCGAGCGGGAGCGCGGTACGCCGATGCCGACCCGGATCGCGATTATCGCGATGGGCCGTTACGGAGGCTACGAGATGGGCTACGGCAGTGATGCCGACGTGATGTTCGTGCACGAGCCGCTGCCTGACGTTGATCCGGAGAAGGCCGCCACCATGGCCAAGGCCGTGGTCAACGAGCTGAGACGACTGCTTGCGCTGCCGGCCTCGGACCCGCCGCTCGTGGTGGACGCCGACCTGCGGCCCGAGGGCAAGCAAGGTCCGATGATCCGGACGGTGGAGTCGTTCGCGGCCTACTACGCCAAGTGGTCCGAGGTGTGGGAGGCCCAGGCGTTGCTCCGGGCCGAACCCGTCGCTGGCGATGCGGGGCTGCGGAACCGGTTCAAGGAGCTGATCGACCCGTTGCGTTTCCCCGACGGCGGCCTGAGTACGCACGACCTGGTCGAGATCCGGCGGATCAAGGCGCGCATCGAGGCCGAGCGGATGCCGCGTGGTGCCGACCCGGCGACCCACTTCAAGCTCGGCCGTGGCGGGCTCGCCGACGTCGAGTGGACGATCCAGGTGCTCCAGCTCCAGTACGCCGGAGAGGTGGTGGAACTGCGGACCACCAAGACCCTCGAAGCCCTCGATGTGGCGGTCAGGCACGCGTTGATCAGCGCCGAGGATGCCGAGGTACTCGGGGCTGCCTGGCTGTTGGCCAGCCGGGCGCGCAATGCCACCGTCCTGGTCCGCGGCCGCCCCTCGGATCAGATCCCGCACGACCCGCGGGAACGCGCTGCGGTCGCCAAGGTGCTCGGCTACGGGCAGGGGGAGACGACCGCAATGGTCAACGACTACCAGCGCACCACCCGACTCGCCCACGGCGTGGTCGACCGGATCTTCTGGAGCAGCTGAGATGGTCGGGTCCGAGTCTGCGCCCGGCGGGGAGCTGATCGTCCCGCCCGGGCCGGGGCTACCCGGCGGCACGACGATCCCGGCGGGGGAGCTGGTCGAACGTTTCTCCCGCTCTCCGGGACCGGGCGGTCAGTCGGTCAACACCAGCGACACCCGCGTCGAGCTTCTTTTCGACCCGGCGACCTCGGTCGCGTTCAGCGAGCCTCAGCAGCGCCGGATTTTGAAGGCGCTGAACCCCGGACCGGTTTCGGTCACGGCGTCGGAACATCGCTCGCAGCTGCGCAATCGTGCTGCCGCGCGGGACCGGTTGGTCGCGATCTTGCGGGCGGCTGTCGCCCCTCCGCCACCCCCACGGCGGCCGACGAAGCCGAGCCGGTCGTCGCAACGGCGCCGCGTCGAAACTAAGAAGCAACGCGGCCAGACGAAACAGCTGAGGGGTCGAGTTACGGACGAATGAACCATATTGCTTCATTGTGTTGAAGGTAAGGTATTATCTTCAGATGAGCGATGTGAAGGTGATGGCAACTGTGATCGGCGATGTCGTTGGTTCCCGTGAGGCCCTCGACAGGGCGGGGCTGCATGACCGCCTGCTTGCCGCGACCCGTGCGGTGAACGAGCAGCTCGACCCGGTGGTACCGCTCCGGATCACGATCGGCGACGAGTACCAGGGCGGGTTCGCGACTGTCGGTGAGGCCCTGGTCGCCGCTCTCCGTGTGCGCTTGCTCGTCATGCCCGAGTTCGACCTGCGGCACGGCGTGGGCTGGGGGCCGACCACGCTTCTCAGTGACGCCCCCCGCGTCGAGGACGGGCCGGGTTGGTGGGCGGCCCGGGAGGCGATCAGCGCCGTTGGCGGCACATTGGGACGCTGGTCTGACCGCGCGCTGCGAACGGCGTACAGGAGGGCGGTCGAGAGTGCTGACGGGCCGGACCCGGCACCGATCAATGCCGCGCTGGCCAGCCGCGACGCCCTCCTCCACGCCGCGCCGCCGCGGTCCTGGGGGGTGCTGCGTGATTTGCTGAGCGGCATGAGTCAGCGAGAGATCGCCGCGTCCGAGGGCGTCTCCCCTTCGGCCGTCTCCCAACGCATCCGCCGCGACGGACTGGCCGCGCTGGTCGTCACCGACGAGTTGCTCGGTCAGGTCAGATGAGCTGGCTCGCGCTGCTCCTGATCGGACTCGGTGTGGCCGATCTGATCCATTCGGTGCGTCCGGTGAAAGTGGTCCCCGAATGTCTGGGCGCCGGGTTCGCCGTCGTACTCGGCCTCGCATGTGACCTCAACGCGCTCCGCGACGTCCTCGCCCTCGGTGCGATCGTGGCGGTGGTCGTGGTGTGGGGCCAGACCGTCCGGCACGGCTTCGGCCGTGACCGCGCCTGGATCCCGCTCGCTGTCGTCGGCGCCTCGCTCGCCACGGCGGTCGCCGTCTCCCCGCTGGCGAACACCGGGGGAGGGGAGGCGCAGCGATGGCTCGACGAGAACCCGTTCGGCATCCTCGCCGGACTCGACGTCGACCGGGCGCTGCTGGTGCTGGGCGTCCTGCTGGTGCAGATGTCGACCGGCAACGTCATCGTGCGGCTGGTCCTGCGGGCTACCGGCACCGTCGACCCTGCGCGCGGTGCCAGCCATGACGCCACCCGGACGCTCAAGGGCGGTCGGTTGCTCGGTCCGATGGAGCGACTGGTGATCGTCGGCCTCGGCATCGCCGGGCACCTGACTGCGGCGAGCGTCGTGATCGCTGCCAAGGGACTGCTGCGCTTCCCCGAGCTTCAGTCCAAGCGGGACGACCCCGGCGAGCCCTCGATCGACGAGGTGACCGAGTACTTCCTGGTCGGCAGCTTCGTCAGCTGGATGGTCTCGCTCGGCTCGTTGGTGCTGCTTGCGCAGTGACTCGCCGGGTGGTTCTTAGCGCTGGTCCCGCACGTCATTCGTTCGGCGTCAGCACGATGACCGGCAGCGGCCGGTCGGTCTTCTTCTGGTACGCCGCGAACTGGCCTTTGTTGGCCTTGTTGCAGATCGCGAAAAGGCGGTCGTAGTCGGCGTCACCGGGGCGGAGGAAGGTCGCGACCGCCGGCATCTTCTTGATGCCGACCTGGACCTCCACCCGCTGGTGTGCCTCGGCGTTCAGCGCCCAGGCAGGCGGGAGATGATGACCGCCGTTGGAGGCGCAGACCAGAAAGCGGCCAGCGTCCTGGCCGTAGACGAGAGCGTTGGTCCGGGTCTGGCCGGACTTGCGACCCGTCGTCCGGAGCAGCAACGTCGGCATCAGCAGGAGCCGGTGGCCGATCACTCCGCCGCTGGTCTCGTAGATCGCCTGGTGGGTCTTGAGGACCGTCAGGAACGCGCGGGTGCTGAGTCTGCTCATGGCGCCAGCCTAGGGACAGCGGCCGCGGGGTGGAAACCCGACGGTCAGGCCCGGGTCAGGTCCTGGACCGCCAACGAACCGAAGACCATCGCGGTGCCCAGCGGCGCGCCCGGACCGGGGTAGAAAGCGCCGAAGGCGTTGGCGGCGGAGTTGCTGGTGGCGTACAACCCATCCAGCACGGTGCCGTCCTCGCGCAACGCCCGCCCGGCGGCGTCGGTGACGATCCCGCCCTTGGTGCCGAGGTCGGAGAGCACGAACCGAGCCGCGAAGAACGGACCCTGGCTGATGCCGACGAGCGCCTTGTTCGGGCCTTCGCCGCCGGCGAAGAAGGTGTCGTACTCGTCAGCGCCGCGGCCGAAGTCGGCATCCACGCCGGTCTCGCAGAAGCCGTTGAACCGTTCGACGGTGGCGACGAGGTCGGTCAGCCCGAGTTTGGACCCGAGCTCCTCGACGGTCTCGGCCTGGACCCAGGTGCCGGCAGCGAGGTGCGTAGCCGGATCGCCCTCGGGCATCGCGATCGCGGGCAGCCGGCCGCCCTCACGGGAGTCGAAGACGAACCAGGACGGGATCCGGTTCGCTGGCCCCGAAGTCACCCGCGCCATCTCGCGCCCGAAACGGTCGTACGGCAGGCACTCGTTGGCGTACCGGTTCCCGGACGCGTTCACGATCACCCCGCTGCGGAAGCCGAGGGTGAAGGAACCGTGACCGTCCGGGTGCTCGAGCCCGGGGCAGAACCAGCCCTGGTCCAGGAGGTCGGTCGCGGCACCGATGGCCACGGCGGCCGCGATCGGCTCACCGGTGTTGGTCCCGTCGGGCGCCATCGACCACTCCGAGTCGCCGGGTACGCCGTACTTGTCGCGCCACTCCTGGTTGTGCTCGAACCCGCCAGCGGCCACGATCACGCCGCGACCGGCGCTGATGGTCACCCGGCTGTCAGCGGTCTGGGCGACGACGCCGGTGACCCGGCCGTCCTCGGTGGTGAGCTCGTCGACGGCGTGGCCGGTCAGCACGGTCCCGCCGTCCCGGGTGAAGGCCAGCAGCAGCCGGGCGATCAGCGACTGGCCCCCGGACAGGGTGTTGCGGCCCGGGAGCCCGGCACGGTCGAGCTCGACCGGCGGCCGGACCAGCGCGGCCACCTCGACCGGCAGGTCGGCGCGCTTGATGTTCGACGGCTGGATCGAGCGGCCCCAGCTGACCCGGCCCGGGGCGTCGTAGTACTCCGGGAAAGGCAACCACTCGAAGGCGAAGGCCTCGTCCGCCTCGAGCGCCGCGACCAGGCGCGGGGCCTCGGCGAGGAACGCCTCGACCTTCGCGACGTCCGGGTCGACCAGGAGCGCGTCGAGGTAGGTGCGCGCGGACTCGGTCGAATCGGCGATGCTCGCCCGCTGCTGGACCTCGGAGCCGGGCAGCCAGCAGGCACCACCCGAGTACGCCGAGGTGCCGCCGACGTACTCGGTCTTCTCCACGACCACCGTGCGGAGTCCGTGCTTCTGCGCCAGGTACGCCGCTGTCAGCGCCCCGCCGCCGGAGCCCACGACCACCACGTCGAAAGCCGGGGGAGTCGCGGGCGTGCTGTTTTCGGTCATGACTGGCCCTTTTCGAGGTAGCTGATGATCGCCCCGCTCAGACCCAGGCGGGCCTCGACGGGGTCGGTGTAGGTGCTGAGGTACTGCTCGCTGTGCAGGCCGCGCATCGCGCCCGGCAGCAGGCTCCGGACCCGGGCGATCCGAGTCGGGTCCAGGTCGTATCCGTCGAAGGCGTGCTCGACCAGGTCGGTCCAGGCCCGGTCCCAGTGCGCGATCGCCTGCGCGGTCCGCGGGTACGCGGCCTCGAGCTCGTCACGCTGCCGGGGAAGCGCGAGCCGCAGGTTGTGGATCGCCCGCGAAGCCGGCAGATCCATCGCAATCCAGAGTAAGTCGATGATCGCCTCGACCCGCGCGGACAACCTTGGCGCGTCCGGCAGGCTCGGTTGCAAGGTGATCCGGTCGGTGAGCACGTACTCGAGCACTGCCGCCCAGAGGCCGTCGACGTCGCCGAACTGGTGCTGCACAGTTCCCCAGGTGACCCCGGCCTCGCGGGCGATCAGACTGGCGCTCACCGATTCCGGGCCGCCGTCGGAGAGGCATCCCAGCGCGACCCGGAGCAGCTCCTGCCGGGTTTCGAGCCCGCGCTTGTTGAGGCGGGTGCCCTTCGCGCTGAGTGGGCCGGTAGCCACAGCGGGGTCCGAGGTCATCAGGCCGGGTCCTCAGCTCAAGCCGAGGCGCTGGCCGTGGCGGCCGATGAACGCGATGACCTCGTCGACGTCCTTGTCCGGCAGGCCCCAGATGAGCTCGGTGACGCCGCACTCGGCCCAGGCAGCGAGGTCCTCGGGGGATGGCTTCATGGCGATCAGTACATGGATCTCGGGGGCGCCGGCACGGCCCGCGTCGGCCCAGGCCTGGTTGAGCGCAGCGACCTTCTCCGGGATGTCGGCCTCGATCGGCGTGGTCATCCAGCCGTCGGCGTTCGCGGCGATCCAGGCGAAGGTCTTCGGGCCGGCGCCGGCGCCGATGATGACGGGGACGTGCGCCTGCGCCGGCTTCGGCCAGGCCCACGAGGCGCCGAATTGCACGAACTCCCCGTCGTACGACGCTTCCTCCTGGGTCCAGAGCGCCCGCATCGCCTCGAGGTACTCGCGCAGGACCGTCCGGCGCTTGTTGGCCGGCACGTGGTGGTCGCTGAGCTCGTCGGTGTTCCAGCCGAACCCGGCGCCAATCGTGACGCGGCCACCGGAGAGGTGGTCGAGGGTGGCGATGGTCTTGGCCAGGGTGATCGGGTCGGACTCGACCGGCAGGGCGACGGCGGTGGAGAGCCGGATCTTGCTGGTGACGGCCGCGGCGGTGGCCAGCGAGACCCACGGGTCGAGGGTCCGCGTGTAGCGGTCGTCGGGGAGGGTCTCGTCGCCGGTGCTGGGGTGCGTGGCGTCACGCTTCACCGGGATGTGGGTGTGCTCAGGCACGTAGAAGGTGTCGAATCCCGCGTCCTCGGCGGCTTTCGCAGCCTGGGCGGGGGTGATTCCACGGTCGCTGGTGAACAGCACGATGCCGTTGCGCATGAGGTCTTCTCCTGGTCGATTGCCCGTCGTTACGGGGACTCGGCAAGAATCATAGAGGACTCAATGAGAAACGGAAGTCCAGGCGGGCCGTACGTCGACTTACTGCGCGTCGACGGTGACCTCGCCGAGAAAACCCACGGCGCGCGCAAAGGCCTCGACGCCCTCGGGGGTCCCGAGCCAGAACTGGAACTCGTGGTAGAGCGGGTTGGTGTCGTCGCCCGGCAGGTACTCGTGCAGCGTGACCCCCAGCTCGCGGAGCCGGGCAGCCATCGGCAAGGTCTGGCTCCGGGTCAGAGGGTCGGCGTTGCCGGCGGCCAGGAAGGTCGGTGGGAAGTCCACCGTCGCGTGCCGGACCGGAGACATCAGTTCGCAGGCCTCGGTGGCCTTCCAGTGGCGGCTACCGGCGACCGACCACATCGCCGACTCCAGCACGGCCTTGAACATCCGGCTCGAGTCACCCAGGCCGGCGGGGTCGAATACGCCGCAGAAGAGCAACGTGCCGCGGAGCTGGTCGGGCAGGAGCGCCGGGGTCAGGCCGGAGCGCGCGGCGAAGTCGGGATTGGTGGACAGGACCGCAAGCTCGGCCGCGACCTGAGCGCCCGCGGAGTCGCCGGCCAGCACGACCCGAGTCGGGTCCAGCCCGTACGACGCCGCGTTCCCGAGCAGGTGCCGCACCGCCTCGTTGACGGCGTGCGGCGCGGCCGGGTATCGAGCACCAGGTGCCCGCGGGAAGTTCACAGCCGCACCGGCGTAGCCGCGGGTCGCCAACAGTTCGAGGTAGGGGAGCACGTTGGACTTGTCACCGAAGTGCCAGCTGCCGCCGTGCACCCAGGCGACCAGTGGGTGCGGCCCGGGCCCGCGGGGGAGGACCAGGTCGAAGGTGCCCGCGCGGCCGGTGCCTGGCGCGTAGACGAGATCTGCCCGGGTGGTCCAGCCGCTAGAGGGCAGGTGGCTGCGCAGGTCGGCAGCGGTGATCGCCGTACTGGGTTCGGAGGCGAGCCGGAACAGCCGAAGGCTCAACGACGGCGGACACCAGCGTTGCGGCTTGAGTCGCCCCAGTACCCGGACCAACAGCGGCGCGAGGATGCCGGCGGCGCCTCGGACGGCGCGGCGAAGGATCACCGTCGCAGCCTGCCACGCCGGCCGCCAACGAGGGGCGGTGTCAGCGCCAGCCGTAGACGCCGGTCACCCAGACGTCGGTGCCGACGGTCTTCACGCCGTACCCGACATCACGGAACCTGCATTTCTGGATGTTGGCTCGATGCACGGAGCTGTTCATCCAGGCGGTGAAGATCGCCGAGGGCGTCTTGTTCCGGCCGTAGGCGAGGTTCTCGCCGAGGCCCTTCCAGTACTTGTAGCCGGCCGCCGTGACCCGAGCGCCGAGCGTGGCCTCGCCGGGGACCTGGTGGGAGAGATAGCCGGCCTTGTACATCCGGCCCGAATGGGCCCGGGCGGAGGCGACCAGCGCCGTGTGAACCTTGAGATAGGGGCAGCCGATCGCCTTGCGCCGCGTGTTGGTTAACACGCGCAACTGGTCCTCGAACTGGGTCGAGGTCAGTGCTGTCGTTCGCGGCGCCGACGTCGGCGAGGCGACCGATGCCGCGGGCAGGGCGAGGAGACCTGCGATCAGGAGACACGGGAAGATCGCGGCGATGCGACGGGAGGACATAGGCGAACTGTGGCCGTTCTTCTCCAGGTCCGCAACCAGATCGCAAATATTGGCAGCGCCCGGACTAGCGGTCAGCGGCGCCCGAAGTCGGCCGTCACCCAGGGGCGGCCGTTCTTGAACCCCACGGCGAGGCCGAGGTCCCGGTAGATGCAGTTGTCGATGTTGGCCCGGTGCGGCGCGCTGTTCATCCACAGCGTGTAGATGCCGGACGCAGAGGTCGCGCCGAACGCGAGGTTCTCGGCGAGCCTCCGCCAGCCGGTGTAACCGGCCGCGGTGATCCGGACGCCCAGGCTGGACTCGCCCGGGAGCTGGTGGGAGAGCGAGTTCGCGGTCATCATCCGGTTGTTGTGCTTGAACGCCGCGTTGAAGAGCGGGTAGTTCGCCACCAGGGGTGAGCAGCCGAGTCTCATCCGACGCTGGTTGATGAGCCGGGTGATCTCGTCGCGGTACGTGGCGGTCGAACCGACCGCGGTGCTCCCGGAGCTGATCGTCGTAGTACTGGTCTGGGCGGAGGCGGAACCGGGCATTGCACTCACAGCGAGAAACAGCACTCCCACGAGCAACGAGCCCCACGCACGTTGTGTCATGGGGACACTGTGACGGGAGTCTTCTGAAATCCGCAGCAAAACAGGACAATTAGCAAGAAGTCATCGTGAATCATCCGGGTTTCAGTCGCTCACGGTGGCTGCGGGTTGGCGACCAGGGAGCGAGGTCTGTCACATCAACGGACCCTAGGAGTGGTGCGGAGAGTCAGGTAAGGTAAGCCGAACCTAATCCGTCGGAAGGCTTTGCCGTGTTCGCCCGTCTCCGCACCTTGCGTGTCGCCACCGCTCTCACAGCGGCCGCCCTCGCACTCCCGCTGTTGGCCTCCTGCGGTGGCGACAAGGACTCCGTGGTCGTCTACAACGGCCAGCACGACGAGCTCATCTCGGCGGTGGCGAAGAAGTTCACCCAGGAGACCGGCATCAAGGTCGAGCTCCGCAAGGGCTCGGACCTGGAGCTCGCGAACCAGCTCGTCGCCGAGGGCAAGAGCTCGCCGGCCGACGTGCTCCTGACCGAGAACTCCCCGGGCATGGCGCTGGTCGAGTCGAAGGGCCTGTTCGCGCAGCTGGACGCCGCCACGCTCGATCGGATCCCGGCCCAGTTCCGGCCGACCACCGGGATGTGGGTCGGCTTCGCCGCCCGCTCGACGGTTCTCGTCTACAACACCGACCAGGTCGCCGAGGCGGATCTGCCGACCTCGCTGCTCGACCTGGCCGACCCGGAGTGGAAGGGCAAGGTCTCGTTCTCGCCGACCGGCGCCGACTTCCAGGCAATCGTCGCGGGCGTCCTCGAGCTGAAGGGTGAGGCAGCCACCAAGGCCTGGCTCGCCGGGCTGAAGTCCAACGGCACCCAGTACGACGGCAACAACGTCGTGCTCAAGTCGGTCAACAACGGCGACACCGCGACCGGGATCATCTACCACTACTACTGGTACCGGGACCAGGAAGAGGCCGGCGACAACAGCGACAACACGAAGCTGCACTTCTTCGGCAACCAGGACCCGGGCGCCTTCCTGAGTACCTCGGGCGCCGGAGTCCTGGCGAACGGCAAGCACCAGGCCAACGCGAAGAAGTTCGTCGACTACCTGACCAGCGCCGAGGGTCAGCGGGTGATCGCGGACAGCTACGCCCTCGAGTACACCCTGAACCCCCAAGTTCCGCTGGGCCGCAAGGTCAAGCCGCTCGCTGACCTCGCGCCGCCGACCCTCGGCATCTCCGACCTCGATAGCGCCCGGGTTGTCGAGCTCATGCAGGACGCCGACATCCTGTGATGCTGCGGACCGATCGCCGGCAGGCGTCCCCGCTGCTGGCGGCCGGCCTCGTCGTCGTACTCCTGGCGCTCATCCCGCTGGGGTACGTGGTCGTCGCGACCGTCGCGATGGACCCGGGTGAGCTCGGCGCGCTGCTTTGGCGTCCGCGGATCGGCGAGCTCCTCGGCAACACCGTCAAGTTGCTGGTGGCCACTGTCGTGGTGACCACCGTGATCGGCGTCGGCTGCGCTGTCCTGGTCAGCCGGACCGATCTGATCGGCCGGGGGTGGTGGCACGCGCTGCTCTCCGCGCCACTCGCGGTCCCGGCGTTCGTGAACTCCTACGGCTGGGTGTCGCTGACCAGTGAGGTCCAGTCGTACCTCGGCGCTGTCCTGGTGGTCTCGCTTTCCTACTACCCACTGGTCTACCTGCCGGTGGTCGGAGCGCTCGCGACCCTGGAGGCCGCCCCCGAGGAGGTCGCCCGCTCGCTGGGCCGCTCCCGCACCCGCGCCTTCCTCACCGCTGCCCTGCCCCGGCTGACGCCGGCCGTGCTCGGCGGCGCCCTGCTCGTCGGGCTGCACGTGCTGGCCGAGTTCGGGGCCCTGCAGCTCCTGGCGTACCCGACCTTCACGACCGCGATCTACGGGCAGTACCGATCGACCTTCTCCAGCAACTCCGGCACCGTGCTCGCCGGAGTGTTGGTCTTGCTCTGCGTCCTCCTCCTGCTCGGCGAGCTGATCGCCCGCGGCCGCAGGCGACTCGACCGAGTCGGCCGCGGAACCGGTCGTCGTGCCCAGGCTGTTTCCCTTGGACGCTGGCGACCGGTCGCGCTGTTGGGTCTGACCGGTCTGGTAGCCCTGGCGCTCGGCGTCCCGACGTACTCGCTGGTGCACTGGCTCAGTGTCGGATCCTCCACCGAGTTCCCGATCGGTGAGCTGAGCTCCGCGCTGTTCAGCACCCTGGGACTGGCGGCCGTGGGGGCGGCCCTGACCACGGTGATGGCGATGCCGGTCGCCTGGCTCGTCGTACGGCGACGGGGTGCTGCCAGCACGCTCCTGGAGCGCGCGGCGTACACCGCGAACGCGCTGCCGGGGATCGTGGTCGCGCTGGCCCTGATCACCGTCTCGATCCGGGTCGTGCCTGCGCTCTACCAGACCCTGCCGGTGCTCCTGCTTGCCTACGCGATCCTCTTCCTGCCCCGTGCCCTGGTCAGCGTCCGCAGTTCGTTGGAGCACGCGCCGATCGTGCTCGACGATGTCTCGCGAAGCCTCGGCCAGCGACCGTGGCAGACGTTCCGGCGGGTCACCCTGCCGCTGGTCAGCCCCGGCATCGGCGCGGGCGCGGCTCTGGTGTTCCTGGCGATCAGCACCGAGCTCACGGCGACCCTGCTGCTCTCGCCGATCGGCACCGACACCCTGGCAACCCGGTTCTGGTCGAACTCCTCGTCGGTCCAGTACGGCGCGGCCGCGCCGTACGCAATGCTGCTGATCCTCGCCGCGCTACCTGCCACGGTGATGCTGTCCCGGCAGGCCCGTCCCCAGGAGGCTTCGCGATGAGCGCGGTGACCATCTCCGGGATCAGCAAGTCCTACGCCGACCGCCGGGTGCTGAACGAGATCGACCTCACGGTTCCGCACGGCTCGATCGCCGCCGTGCTCGGTGCCTCGGGCTGCGGCAAGACGACGCTGCTACGGATCATCGCCGGCTTCGTCCGGGCCGACTCCGGCACCGTCACCCTCGGGGATCGTGTCGTCGAGAGCGGTCGCGAAGCTGTGGCGCCAGAGAAGCGCGGCGTCGGCTACGTGCCCCAGGAAGGCGCGCTCTTCCCGCACCTCGATGTCGCCGGCAACATCGAGTTCGGCATCCCCCGGCGCGAACGCACCAAGGCCCGGCTGGCCGAGCTGCTTGATCTGGCTGAGCTCCCGACCGCCTTGGCGGGCAGAGCCCCGCACGAGCTCTCCGGTGGGCAGCAGCAGCGGGTCGCGATCGCTCGTGCCCTCGCCCCGTCCCCGCGGGTGATCCTGCTCGACGAGCCGTTCTCCTCCCTCGACGCCGCGCTGCGGATCTCCGCCGGCAAAGCCGTCACCCGGGTGCTTCGACAGGCCGGCGCGACCGCCCTGATCGTCACCCACGACCAGGGCGAGGCGCTCTCACTCGCCGACCAGGTCGCGGTGATGCGCGCCGGGACGTTCGTCCAGGTCGACAGTCCCGCCGGGCTCTACGAACGTCCGGTCGATGCCGCCACCGCGGAGTTCGTCGGGGGCGCGTCGATGGTGCGCGCCGTCGTCTCCGGCGGCATCGCCCGGTGCTCACTGGGGGAGATCGCCGTCCAAGCGCCCGATGGTCCGGTCAGGTTGCTGATCCGTCCCGAGCAGGTCGTGCTGGTCGCTCCCGGTGCCGCGGACGTCCGGGGGACTGTCTCCGACGTCGGTTTCTACGGCGCCCAGGTCGTCGTCACCCTCGAGCTCGCCGACGGCACCGCGCTGACGGCGCGCGGGCCCTCCTCGCGGACCCCGGAGCCCGGTGAGGTCGTCGGCGTCCTGGTCGACGGTCCCAGCAGGGCGTTCCCGGAGGACCGATGACGATCCTCGACGACCAGCTCGTCGCGCCGGTCTTCGACCTGGCCCGGTACGGCGCAGCTCCGGCGATAATCGACGGCGACCGGGTGCTCTCGTACGCCGAGCTCGACGACCTCGTCGACCAGCGTTGCGCCCGGCTCGGGAGCGCCCGTCGGCTGGTCCTGCTCGAGTGCGCCAACGAGCTCGAGCCGCTGGTCACCTACCTGGCCGCGCTGCGGGGGCACCACCCGGTGCTTCTCGTCCCGCAGCTCGACGGCGAGGCAGCGCGACGCCACCACGAGCGGTTGGTCGCGTCGTACGACCCGGATGTGTGCGTGACCCGGTCGGGCAGCCGGACTCCCGGGAACCGGCCCGCCGACTGGACGCTCGAGATACGGCGGGAGCAGAGCGCGCACGAGCTCCACCCCGAGCTCGCGGTCCTGCTCGGCACCTCGGGCTCGACCGGCACCCCGAAGCTGGTGCGCCTGTCCCGGGACAACCTCGCCGCCAACGCGGCTGCGATCGCCGGGTTCCTCGGTCTCGACGCGTCCAGTCGGGCGGCGACCACCCTGCCGTTCCAGTACTGCTTCGGACTCTCGGTGGTGAACAGCCACCTGATCGCGGGCGGCAGTCTGTGGCTGACCCGATCCTCGGTCGTCGACATCGGCTTCTGGGACGGTTTCGCAGCAGCCGGTGCGACGTCGTTCGCCGGCGTCCCGTACACCTTCGAGCTGCTCGAACGCTCCGGGGTCGATTGGCTGGCACAGCCGGGTCTGCGCCAGGTGCTCCAAGCCGGGGGGCGGATGCAGCCGGCCCGGGTCCGGGCGATCGGCGAACGTGCGGCGGCCCGGGCCGCGGAGCTCTTCGTGATGTACGGCCAGACCGAGGCCACCGCCCGGATGGCCTACCTGCCACCGCACCTGGCCACCGCCCGCCCTGACTGCGTCGGAATCCCGATCGAGGGGGGCGAGTTCCGGATCGACCCTTCGGCAGGCTCAGGACGACGCGACGGTGAGCTCGTCTACTCCGGCGCCAACGTGATGCTGGGGTACGCCGAGACCCCGGCAGACCTGGCGCTGGGCCGGACGGTCACCGAGCTCCGTACCGGCGACCTGGCCCGGCAGCACGACGACGGGCTCTTCGAGATCGTGGGCCGCTGCAACCGGCTCGCCAAGCTGTACGGCGTCCGGCTCGACCTGGACCGCGCCGAGCGGATGCTCGCCGAGCACGACGTCCAGGCGCGGCTGGTCGCGAGCTCCGAGCAGCTGCGCGCCTTCGTCCTCGACCCCGGACAGGTCGACGAGGTGGCCGGGCTCCTCGTCGCCGAGCACTGCCTCCCGGCGTACGCCGTGGCCGTCCACCACGTCGAGGACTTCCCGCGCACGACGAACGGCAAGGTCGACTACGCCGCCCTCGATCGGTTCGAAGGTCCGGTCACCGTCGTGTCGGCTGATGTCCGGGCGGCTTTCGCAGGTGTCTTCGGCCGGCAGATCGACCTTGAGGACACCTTCGTCTCTCTGGGCGGCGATTCGCTCTACTACGTCGAGACCTACGTCCGCCTCGAACGTCTCCTCGGCGAGGTGCCGCCGGATTGGCCTCACCTCACGGTTGCCGAGCTGTCGTCCCAGCAGGTGAAGATCCGGAGGCGGTGGGCATCGCTGGAGGTGCCGGTGCTGCTGCGGGCCGTGGCCATCCTGCTCGTCGTCGGCTCGCACACCGAGCTCTGGGACGTGATGGGTGGGGCGCACACGCTGCTGGTGCTCTGCGGCTACGCGATGGCTCGGTTCGCGCTGAGTGCTCCGACGCGTCGCGAGCGGCTCTTCTCCCTGGGTCGTTCGGTGCGCGAGCTGGTGGTCCCGGCGGTGCTCGTCGTCGGCGCGTCCGCGCTGCTGTTCCGGACCTACGACTGGCCCGCGGTCCTGCTCGTCAACAACTGGCTGGGACCCGATTCGTGGGCCCTCGACTGGCAGCTCTGGTTCCTGGAGAGCGCGACCTGGACGACGGTTGCCCTCGCAGCCCTGGTCGCGGTCCCGGCCACCGATCGGCTGATCGCGAGGTTCCCGTTCGCCTCGGCGCTGGTCGCGCTGGCTACCACCCTGGTCGTCCGGGAGGTGATGCACCATGTCCCGGCCACGACGCTGGCCCGGTATTCGCTCGAACGCACAGCCTGGCTGGTCGCCCTCGGCTGGTTGATCCAGGCCGCGCGAACGCGGCAGCAGCGGTGGCTGGTGACGGCCGTCGTACCCCTCTCGGTCCTGGGGTTCTTCGGGGACAACCGTCCACGGGAGCTGCTGATCATTGCCGGCGCGCTCGCTCTTCTCTGGGTCCGCCACGTACCGGTACCCCGCCCGCTGGATCGGTGCCTCGCCTTGGTCGCGTCGGCGTCGTTGTTCATCTACCTGACCCATTGGCACGTCTATCCGCACCTCGAGCGGGACCACCAGCTACTCGCGGCACTGGCTTCGCTGACGGTCGGGACCCTGGCGTGGTGGGGCTACATCACGGTGCGTCGGGTGCTGCGTCAGGACTGGGCCTGGGCCCTGCACCAGACGCGCGGACCGAATGTTCAAGAAGGCGACAAATCGGGAGTACCGTCGATGGCATGAACGGACACCGGAACGGCCAGGGGACCCGCCGATGAGTGCGGTCCGGTTCGTCGATGTGCCGAACATGATCCGTTGGGTGTCGAGCCGCGGCGTCGAGGCGATCATCGCCGAGATGGCGGGCTACGTGGAGGACGACTTCCGGCGTTGGCGCGAGTTCGAGAAGTCGCCGCGGATCGCTTCCCACTCTGCAACGGGCGTGATCGAGCTGATGCCCACCAGTGACGGCCAGACCTTCGGCTTCAAGTACGTCAACGGCCATCCGAACAACCCCATCGGTGGCCTGCAGACGGTGACCGCGTTCGGCATGCTCGCCGAGGTCTCCACCGGCTACCCGGTCTTCGTTGCCGAGATGACGATCATGACGGCGCTGCGGACAGCCGCGACCTCGGCGATGGCCGCCGAGCACCTGGCCCGTCCGGACGCCGAAGTGATGGCGATGATCGGCTCCGGATCGCAGGCGGAGTTCCAGGCCCTGGGTTTCCGAGCGCTGCTGGGCATCAACTCCGTCCGGGTCTGGGACACCGACCCGGCTGCGATGACCAAGTTCGCGCACAACGCCCGAGCGCTCGGGTTCGAGGTGCACGAGGCGACCGACGCGACCGACGCGACGACCGGCGCGGACATCATCACGACCTGCACCGCCGACAAGGTCAACGCAACGGTGCTGACCGATGCGATGGTCGAGCGCGGCGTGCACATCAATGCCATCGGCGGAGACTGCCCGGGCAAGACCGAGCTCGAGGCGGGCATCCTCTCCCGCGCCCGGGTCTTCGTGGAGTACACGCCCCAGACCCGGGTCGAAGGTGAGATCCAGCAGCTGCCCCCGGACTTCGCAGTCACCGAGCTGTGGGAGGTGATCGAGGGATCGAGCCCGGGCCGCACCGGGCCGGAGGACATCACGGTCTTCGATTCGGTTGGCTTCGCGATCGAGGACTTCGCTGCCCTGCGCTACACCTACCAGGCGGTCGCCGAGACCGACTTCTACGCGCACCTCGATCTCGTTGCGGATCCGGCCGACCCCAAGGACTTGTTCGCGTTCGCGACCACCTCGGCCATGCGCGTCCCCAGTGCCTGATCGTTCGGCCGCGGAGATGTACCCGGAGCTCGCCGACGAAACCGTGCAGCTCGTACGGCGCTGGCTGCGCGAGTCAGCGGCGATCCCGGTCGACAAGGCCGGCGAGCAGCTCGCCGGCCTGCTCAAGGACCCGATCGGGCTCCCGTTCGCGGTCGGGTTCATCGACGGCGTGATCCGCCCCGAGGACGCCGACGTCGCCGCGCGGAACTTCGCCTTGCTCGCCCGTGACGTGCCCGGGTTCCTGCCCTGGCACCTGCGCTCAGCCGTCCGGCTCGGCGGCAGGGTCGCGCCGGTCGCCCCCCGGCTCGTGGTGCCGCTCGCGCAACGGGCACTGCGGTCGATGGTCGGCCACCTGATCGTCGACGCGTCCGACAAGCGGCTCGGTCGCTCGATCGCGAAGATCCGCCGGACCGGCGTACGGCTCAACGTGAACCTCCTCGGCGAGGCTGTCCTCGGCGAGCGCGAGGCCGCGCGCCGGCTCGCCGGGACGATCACCCTGCTGGGCCGCGACGACGTCGACTACGTCTCCATCAAGGTCTCCTCGACCTCTGCCCCGCACTCGCCGTGGGCGTTCGAGGACGCCGTCGCTGACGTCGTACGGCGCCTGACGCCGCTGTTCGAGGTCGCGGCCTCGGCGCGGGTCCCCAAGTTCGTGAACCTCGATATGGAGGAGTACCACGACCTCGATCTGACGATCGCTGTCTTCACCGCCCTCCTCGACCAGCCGCACCTGCGCGGCCTCGAGGCCGGGATCGTGTTGCAGGCCTACCTGCCGGACGCGCTCAGCGCGATGACCGAGCTCCAGGGCTGGGCTGCGGCCCGCTGCGCCGGCGGCGGCGCTCCCGTGAAGGTCCGGGTCGTCAAGGGCGCCAACCTGCCGATGGAGCGGGTCGACGCTGTGCTGCACGGCTGGCCGCTGGCCACCTGGGGGAGCAAGGTCGAGACCGACACGAACTACAAGCGCGTCCTGGACTACGCCCTGCACCCGGACCGGATCGGGAACCTCCGCGTCGGCGTTGCGGGCCACAACCTTTTCGACGTCGCTTTCGCCTGGCTGCTCGCCGGCCGACGCGGCGTCCGGTCCGGGATCGACGTCGAGATGCTGCTGGGGATGTCGCCGCAGCAGGCCGAGGTCGTACGCCGCGAGGTCGGCAGCCTGGTGCTCTACACCCCGGTGGTGCACCCGGGTGAGTTCGACGTCGCGATCGCCTACCTGGTCCGACGCCTCGAGGAGGGGGCGAGCCAGGAGAACTTCATGTCGGCGGTCTTCGAGCTGCACGAGAGCGATCAGCTGTTCGCTCGGGAGGAACAGCGGTTCCGGGCATCGATCGCGGCGCTCGACGAGCATCTGCCGGCTCCGAACCGGACCCAGGACCGCCGGGTGCCGCCGACGCCGCCCGATGCGGGGTTCGCGAACGCTCCCGACACCGACCCCTCGCTCGAGGGCAACCGGCGCTGGGCGAAGGAGATCCTGGGGAGGGTACCTGCCTCGATCCTTGGAGCCGAGGTGGTTGCGGCCCACACGGTGACGGCGGCTGCCTACCTGAGCGCCGTCCTGGCCGCTGCGCTCGAGGCGGGTCGGTCCTGGTCCTCCTTGGGCGGAGCAGGTCGTGCCGCGATCCTGGAGCAGGCTTGCTACGCCCTCGAGGTACGGCGCGCCGACCTGATCGAGGTGATGGCCTCCGAAGCCGGCAAGACGGTCGACCAGGCCGACCCCGAGGTTTCCGAAGCCGTCGACTTCGCCCGGTACTACGCGCAGAGCGCCCGCTGGCTCGACACCGTCGACGGAGCCGTCTTCGAGCCGGTAGGTCTGACCGTGGTCACGCCGCCGTGGAACTTCCCGGTCGCGATCCCGGCAGGATCGGTCCTGGCCGCGCTCGCCGCCGGCTCGGCCGTCGTGCTGAAGCCGGCGCCGCAGGCGGTCCGGTGCAGCGCCGTCTTCGCTGAGACCCTCTGGGCCGCGGGGGTGCCGCGCGAGGTGCTTCGACTGGTCAACGTCGAGGAGGGCGAACTCGGACGCCAGCTGATCGCTGACCCGCGGGTGGAGCGGGTGATCCTCACCGGTGCCTTCGAGACCGCAGAGCTCTTCCGGACGTTCCGTCCGGACCTTCCGCTGCTGGCCGAGACGAGCGGGAAGAACGCGATCGTGGTGACACCGAGCGCCGACCTCGACCTGGCGGCGAGGGACGTCGCGCAGTCGGCCTTCGGGCACGCCGGCCAGAAGTGCTCGGCGGCCTCGCTGGTGATCCTGGTGGGCTCGGTAGCGACCTCGCGGCGGTTCCGCGCCCAGCTGGTCGATGCGGTGACTTCGCTGCGGGTCGGCTGGCCCACCAGTGCGTCCAGCCAGGTCGGGCCCCTGATCGAGCCGGCAAGCGGCAAGCTGCTGGAGGCGCTGACCGTGCTGGCTCCGGGCGAGGCATGGCTCGTTGCGCCCCGGCCGCTCGGCGACGGTGGTCGGCTCTGGACCCCCGGCATCCGGACCGGGGTGGCGCCGGGTTCGGTAGTGCACCGGACCGAGTTCTTCGGGCCGGTGCTCGGGGTGATGACGGCTCCCACCCTGGAGGCGGCGATCGCCCTGCAGAACGCGGTCGACTACGGGCTCACTGCGGGCCTGCACTCGCTCGACCCTGACGAGGTGACGACCTGGCTCGCCTCCGTCCGCAGCGGGAACCTCTACGTCAACCGCGGAATCACCGGTGCCATCGTGCAGCGCCAGCCGTTCGGGGGCTGGAAGAAGTCGGCTGTCGGACCCGGGTTCAAGGCAGGTGGCCCGAACTACCTGATCGGTCTGGGCCGGTGGCGTCGTACGACGGCCACGTCCCCGGCCGCGCCACTCACGCCGCCGGTCGCAGTGCTGCTTGCCGCGGCGCTGGACTCTGGGATCGAGGAGACCGACTTCCTGACCCGGGCCTTCCGCAGCGACGTCGCGGCCTGGGCCGAGGAGTTCGGACAGACCAAGGACGTCGCCGACCTCGGGGTCGAGCACAATCTTTTCCGGTACGTCGCTGCGCCCGTCCTGGTGCGTTTCGCCGGCGGCGGTTCGTTCGCCGATCTCGTCCGGGTGCTCGGGGCAGGGCTGGTCGCCGGCGCGGAGCTCACCGTCTCCACCGCGACCGCGCTTCCGGCCCCGCTGCTCAGCGCCTGCGCAGGCCTGGGCGTCGTCGTGCGGGTGGAGGCAGAGGCGAGCTGGCTGGCTGGGGCGAGCGACCTGACCGGCCGGGTCCGGTTGATCGGGCAGACCGCCGGGGCGTTGCTGACCGCTGCGGGTGGACGCCCCGACCTGGCCGTCCACGACCAGCCGGTGACCGAGGCGGGCCGGGTCGAGGTGCTCCCGTTCCTGGCCGAGCAGGCGATCAGCATCACCGGGCACCGCTTCGGTACGCCGAACGGGTTGGCCGAGCGGGTGCTCTGAGCTCCGGGCTCTCGCGCGAACCGGACGGCCAGTCGGCCGCTAACCGAGTCTCGCGCGCCCCGCGTCGAGCGCGGCGGTGCAACCGGACCACACCTGGTGGATCAGCTGGCCGACCGGCACCACCTCGTCGATGCGGGCCGAGGCTTGTCCGGTGTTGGCGACGCTGGCGTTCATCTCGCCCTCGAAGTAGAGGTCGGCGATCCGGTCGAGGAGCTGGGGACCGGGCGGAACCTGGAGGGCAGCCTCCGTCAGCTCGTTGCGGAGCACCCGCATGGTCGGGTTGCCGGGAACGCTCAGCAGCACGGTGCTGCTGTCGTCCGCCGCGACGATGGCGTCCTTGAAGTGCTGGTGGACGACGGCCTCCTCGGTTGCCAGCATCCGGGTGCCCATCTGTACTCCCTCGGCGCCGAGGACGAACGCCGCGGCCATCGACTGCGCATCGCAGATGCCGCCGGCGGCGATGATCGGGAGGTCGGTCCGCGATGCCACGAGGGGGAGCAGCACCATCGTCGAGGCGCTGAGCGCGCCCTTGAAGCCGCCGCCCTCGACCCCTTCCACGACGAGGCCGTCGACGCCGGCGTCGACGGCCTTCAGGGCAGCCCGCAGGGAACCGACGACGTGGAAGACGGTCATCCCGGCGTCCTGGAGTCGGCTGGTGAACAGGGCGGGGTCGCCCGCCGAGGTGGCGACGTAGGTGATCCCGGCGCGCGCGATCACCTCGAGGATCGAGGAGTCGTTCTTCCAGCCCTGGATCATCAGGTTGGCGCCGACCGGTTTCGTGGTCAGCTCGCGTACCCGGGCGAGGTCGGCGCGGCCGCTGGGGGAGAGCGTCTCGATGACCCCCATCCCGCCGGCCTCGGAGACGGCCACCGCGAGCGCGGCGTTGGCGATGAACGTCATCGGGGCCTGGACGATCGGGATCTCGATGCCGAGCAAGTCCTGCACGCGGTTGGTCACGCAGACAGGGGTATCACGGCAGTGTCGTCACGCGGGCAGAATGTGCTGGTGACCGACGTACTGCGCACCCCTGACGAGTGCTTCTCCGATCTACCCGGGTACTCCTTCACCCCCCGGTACGCCGAGGTCGAGGCCGACGGCGTCGCGCCGTTACGGATGCACTACCTCGACGAGGGACCTGCCGACGGCCCGATCGCGCTGCTGCTGCACGGCCAGCCGACCTGGTCCTACCTCTACCGGTCGGTGCTCCCGGTGCTGGTGGAGCGGGGGATCCGGGTGGTCGCGCCGGACAACATCGGGTTCGGCCGCTCCGACAAGCCGGCCCGCGCCACCGATTACACCTTCGAGCGGCACATCGCCTGGACCCGGTCCCTGGTCACCGGGCTCGACCTGCGCGAGGTGACTCTGGTCGCCCAGGACTGGGGCGGCCCGATCGGACTGAGCGTCCTGGCCGGCGAACCCGACCGGTTCGCCCGGGTTGTCGCCGCGAACACGATCCTGCACACCGCCGACCCTGGCCTCGCTGACCGGCTTACCTGGGCGGTGCACGGCGAAGGGGAGTCGCGCGTCGTTATCGAACAGGGTTTGCTCGACTACCTGCTCTACACCCAGCGGGCGCCCGAGCTGCGGGCCAGTGACTTCGTCGGTGCCGCCACCGTGCGGCCGCTGTCTCCCGAGGTCCTGGCGGCGTACGACGCCCCGTTCCCGGCGCCCGAGTACACCGCCGGTCTGCGGCAGATGACCGCGCTGCTCCCGCTGACGCGCAACGACGTCGGAGCCCGGATCGGCCGGCGAACGATGCGAGCGCTGGAGAAGTTCGACCGGCCCTTCGTAACCTGCTACTCCGACGGCGATCCGGCGACCCGGGGGTGGGAGTCGGTCTTCGCCCAGCGGGTACCCGGGGCTGCCGGCCAGCAGCACGTCACGATCCCCGGAGCCGGCCATTTCCTGCAGGAGGACGCCGGGGCTGAGTTCGGCTGCGTGATCGCCGATGTGATTTCCACCACCTGACGGTTCACGGCCCTGAAACATCCCCGAGACGGCTCGGGAACGAGGTTCGCCTAAGGTCGCACTCGGCGCCGCTCTCGGTGCCGTACGAACCTAATCACCTAGGGGTGCTCCTTGAGCGGTAACAACGTGCGTCTGCAGGCCATCAAAGACGTCGAGGCCTACGTGCCTCCGAAGACGAGCTTCGCGCTCGACGAGACGCCGGGCGACATCTTCGGCGAGAACGTCTTCAGCGTTCAGGTCATGAAGCGCCGGTTGCCGAAGTCCGTCTTCAAGTCCGTGCTCGGGACGATCGAGCGCTCGGAGCCGTTCGACCCGCTGGTGGCCGACGCCGTCGCCTCGGCCATGAAGGACTGGGCGATGGAGAAGGGCGCGACCCACTACGCGCACGTCTTCTACCCGCTGACCGGCCTGACCGCTGAGAAGCACGACTCCTTCCTCGAGCCCGCCGGCGACGGCTCGGCGCTCGCGGAGTTCTCCGGGAAGACCCTGATCCAGGGCGAGCCGGACGCGTCCAGCTTCCCCAACGGCGGTCTGCGCAACACGTTCGAGGCTCGGGGCTACACCGGCTGGGACGTGATGAGCCCGGCGTACGTGCTCGAGAACCCCAACGGCAACACCCTCTGCATCCCCACGGTCTTCGTCTCGATGACCGGTGAGGCCCTTGACCACAAGACCCCGCTGCTGCGCTCGGAGCAGGCGATGTCCGAGCAGGCCCAGCGGATCCTGACCCACTTCGGGCACACCCCGGACCGGGTGGTCGCGTACTGCGGACCCGAGCAGGAGTACTTCCTGATCGACCGCCACTTCTTCCTGGCGCGTCCCGACCTGCTCAACGCCGGTCGCACCCTGTTCGGCCACAAGCCGCCCAAGGGGCAGGAGTTCGACGACCACTACTTCGGCGCGATCCCGGAGCGCGTCCTCGGCTTCATGATGGACACCGAGCGGGAGCTCTTCAAGCTCGGTATCCCGGCCAAGACGCGGCACAACGAGGTGGCTCCGGGCCAGTTCGAGGTGGCCCCGATGTTCGAGCGCGCCAATGTCGCCTCGGACCACCAGCAGCTGTTGATGACGATCTTCAAGTCGGTCGCCCAGAAACATGGCATGGAGTGCCTCTTCCACGAGAAGCCTTTCGACGGGGTCAACGGTTCGGGCAAGCACGTGAACTTCTCGATCGGCAACAGCGTCCAGGGCAACCTGTTGCTGCCTGGTGACAACCCGCACGACAACGCCCAGTTCCTGGTGTTCTGCGGCGCCGTGATCCGCGCTGTCCACAAGTACGGCGGTCTACTGCGGTCCTCGGTCGCCTCGGCGAGCAACGACCACCGCCTCGGCGCCAACGAGGCGCCGCCGGCGATCATCTCGATCTTCCTGGGTGAGCAGCTGGCCGACGTCTTCGACCAGATCGCCAAGGGTGGGGCCACCCGCTCGAAGGAGAAGGGGACCCTGCTGGTCGGCGTGGACACGCTCCCGCCGCTCGGCCAGGACCCGGGCGACCGCAACCGGACCAGCCCGTTCGCCTTCACCGGGAACCGGTTCGAGTTCCGCGCTCCCGGATCGATGCAGACCGTCGCGGCGCCGATGGTCGTGATCAACACGATCATGGCCGAAGCGATGGACTACATCGCGACCTTCCTCGACGAGAAGATTGCAGCCGGGACCGATTTCAACGAGGCCGTCCAGGACGTTCTCTCCGAGATCATCGCTCATCACGGCTCGGTCATCTTCAACGGCAACGGCTACTCCGACGAGTGGCAGGTCGAGGCGGAGCAGCGCGGTCTGAAGAACCTGCGGACCACCGTCGACGCGCTGCCCGAGCTGATCTCGCCCGAGGCGATCGAGCTGTTCTCGACGTACAAGGTGTTCACCGACCCCGAGATGCACTCGCGCTACGAGATCGGTCTGGAGCAGTACGTCCTCAGCGTCGGCGTCGAGGCCAAGTCGATCCTCGAACTCGGTACCACCGTGGTGCTGCCGGCGGCAGTGCGTTACCAGACCGAGCTGGCCGGCAACGTCGCGGCGCTCAAGGCAGCCGGGATGGAGGCCGACCTGAGTACCTTGGCGTCGGTCTCGGCTCCGCTCTCGGACCTGCGTGCGGGCCTGGTGGCCCTCAAGTCGGTGCTGAGTGCGGAGACACCCCACGACGCGCTCGCCGAGGCGACGTACACCCGCGACTCGGTCCTGCCCGCGATGGCCGCGGTCCGGTCCGCTGCTGACACGCTCGAGGGTCTGGTGGCCGACGACCTGTGGCCGCTGCCGACGTACCAGGAGATGCTCTACATCCTCTGACGCGCGGTTTCGACAGGCTCGACCAACGCTGGTTGAGCCTGTCGAACCCCCGCCGGTCGAGCGGACCGAACCGGCTACGCCTAACATCGACAGATGCCCCCGCGATCTCCGCTACCTCCCCGTCACGGGCTCAATGCCGCGTGGGTCCGCACCCCCGATCACGATCGGAGGAACGCCGACCCTTGGCCGACGATGGGCGAGTGGCTGCTCCAGCGGTTCCCGGAGCGTGTCGATGTGCGGGCGATGCTTGCTGATGAACAGTTCGTGTACGACGACGCCGGCATCGTGCGGGAAGGTGATCCGTACACGCCGCACACGTTCGTCTGGTTCCACCGCGACCTGCGTGACGAGCCTGCCGTACCAGGAGACCTGCCCGTGCTCTACCGCGACGAGCGGATCGTCGTCGTCGACAAGCCGCCCTTCCTCTCCACGATCCCGCGTGGTCAGCACGTGCAGCAGAGCGTCGTGGTCCGGCTCCGGACCGAGCTCGACCTGCCGGAGCTCTCGCCGCTGCACCGGCTCGACCGGATCACCTCCGGTGTGCTGATGCTGGCGACCGAGCAGAAGTGGCGCGGTGCCTACCAGTCGATGTTCGAGCGGGGCGAGGTGCGCAAGACCTACCGGGCGATGGCCCGCTGGCGTGCAGACCTGACCTCGCCGATGACGGTGCGCAACCACATCCGCAAGGAGCGCGGGGTGCTCCAGGCCGAGGTCGTTCCGGGCGAACCGGTCAACGCCGAAACCGTGATCAAGGCCGAGTCGAGGCACGGCACGCTCGGTGTCTACCGGCTCTCGCCGCTCACCGGCCGAACCCACCAGCTCAGGCTCCATCTGAGCGGCCTCGGGATCCCGATCGTCGACGACCCGCTCTACCCGGAGGTGCGGGACATCTCGGTCGACGACTTCAGCCGGCCCCTACAGCTGTTGGCGAGCGAGCTGGAGTTCACCGACCCGATCGAGGGCACGCTGCGACGGTTCGTCAGCGCGCGGAAGCTGCCGCTGACCCCCGAGGTCTGACACGGTCCGGCTCGTCGGTCATTTCCCGAGGGCGGGCCCGAGCCAGCGCTGTACCAGTGCGCGGAGCTCGTCCTCAGAACGTGGCGGGTCGGCCGGGTACTGCAGAAACGACAGGAACAGCCGCATCAGGATCTCGGCGAGGCCTTCGAGCTCGTCGTCGTTCACGCCGATCTCGGACCAGTCCACCGGGATCTGCCGCAAGATCTGCGCGCCGACCGAGAGCGCCATCGACGAGGTCACCCCGCGGCTGAAGACGTCGGTCTCGCCCGCCTGGAAGAGCACACCGATGTACGGCTCGTGCGGGATCGCCTGGACGGCGAAGACGACGGATTCGATCGCAGCATCAGCCGGCGTCCTGGCCGTCGCTAAATGGTTCTGCATCCGGCTGACGAAGTCGTCTAGCCCGGCCTGGGCCACGGCGCCCAGGAGCTCACCGAGATTCGGGTAGTAGCGGTAGACGGTTTGTCGGGTGACGCCGAGCTCGGTGGCCACGTCGGACAAGGTCGTCTTGGCTGATCCGAACTGCTCGAGGCACGAGGTGGCGGCAGCGATGATCCGCTGCCGGGCCTCCTCCTCGGTCCGGGGCGGATTCCCCTGCCAGCCGTGATGACCCACGAGCTCTCAGCTCACCAGGATCGCGGCGCGGCGGCGTCCGGTGTAGAGCACCCCGAGTACGGCGACCGCGCCGACGAAGCAGGCGATCGTGTAGAGCCCGCTGCCGATCGGCGTGCCGTCGGTGGTGAACCCGTGAGTGGCGTCGAGAAAGTCGGGGAGGGCGCCGATCCAGAGCACCGTCATCCCGGCGAGGTAGGCCGCGGGGTAGATCCGCGCGAACGGAGTCATCTCCTCGGGGTCCTCGGTGTCGCGGCGTCGTACCTGGGTGAACAGGATCCAGGCGCCGGCCAGCCAGACCAGGCCGAGCTCGATCCCGAGGATCCAGGCCTGGGCGGTGACGTTCGGGGTCTCGCCGCCGAACGCGCCGGACGGGACCCCGAAGAGGCCCATTGCCGGGGGAGTGAGCACGCCGGCCACCAGGGTCCGCCAGGTCAGCGACCAGCCGCGACGGGGTCCGCCGGTCCCTCCTGAGCCTGTCGAAGGGTCCGCGGTCGTCGATCCCGCCAACCGGACCACGAGGTAGGTCATCACGCCGAACGAGACCGAGGCGAAGAGAAGCATGCTGTTCATCGGCACCGAGGCGAGGGCGGGGTGGTTGACGTCCTGGTTGGCATCGTTCCACGCCCACCACTGCAGTTGCGGGCCGAGGTGGTCGAAGATCTCGTAGAACACCTGGCAGACGAAAGCGACGGCGACCGAGCCGAGCAGGACCCCGCGGTGCCGGAAGATGCCGAGCACCCGGACGAGCTCGTAGGCCAGCTGACTGAGAGCCGGGTAGATGGCGATGATGTAGAGCGGCAACCGGTCCCACATGAACTGCACCGAGAAGATGTTGTGGGCGAAGATGAAGCCGAACTGCTCGTCGAGGCCGAACCACTCCGGGAAGTACAGCGGCGGCTCGGTGACGAACAGGTAGACCAGGGAGGCGAACCAGAGCGCGAGGTTGATCGGGTCCCCGGCCCGCAGACGTCGTACGGCGTGGACGAGCGCGAAGACCGCACCGGCGATGATGACCAGCTCGAGGACCGGCATCGTCCAGTTGGTCAGGTCGAACGGGTTGTGCACCGATGCGACCGGGCTGACGTCGTGACAGTCGAAGCCGAGGTCGCTGGTGACCTTCTCAGCTGCTTGGTCGCAGGTCGCACTCATCGCACGAGCTCCTTGTCGTCGGTCGAGGCGGAATCTGCGCCCGGCGTCCAGTCGGTACCCGGGGGGTCCTGCTGTGCGTCGAAACCGAAGGGCACCTGGTGGCGTCCCAGCACGGCGTTGACCTTGAAGCGCAGCAGGCCGGCGAGGACGCGGGGGCTCCTCATCATCTCGGCCAGCGACTCGTCGAGGTTGAAGACACGCGCGAAGTGCTCGTCGATGACGCTGTCCTCGCGGGCGGCCCCGGTGATCAGGTTGAACGCGGGCCAGGTCATCGAGGCAAGCATCCGGCGGCGCCACGACGGCAGCGTCTCGGTGCCGGTGGCGCATTCGTAGCCCTTGTCCCGGGCCATCGCCATTCCCCACGGCACCTTCAGCGCCTTGCGCTGCTCGGCGAGGAAACGTCTGAAGAAACGCTGGTCCAGCGCGGCCGCGGACTGGAGTTGGGAGCGGAGGATCAGCGCGGAGCTCGCTGCCGAGCTGATCCCCTGGGCGTAGAACGGGTTGAACGCACAGATCGCGTCGCCGATGGAGACGATTCCCTCGGGAGCCTGGGGCAGGAGGTCGTAGCGCCGCCACTTGTTCCCGGTCGAGCGGGTCAGGTGGACTTCGGAGATCGGCTCACACTCCGCCATCGCGGTGGCGAAGAGCGGTGCACGTACCCGCTCGGCCGAGGCGACGAAATCCTCGCTGCTGCGCGCCATGTCGAGGCCCCAGGACCCCATGCACGCGATCGCGCGGTTGCCCTCGACGGGGAAGAAGTTGCAGAGGTAGTCGTGTTCCTCGGGGTGATCGACCTTGTCCTGCGTCGGCATGATCACCAGGTGCTGCCACCACCAGGAGTCGGGACGTTCCTCGGGGGCGGGCAGGTCGTACCAACGCGAGGTGTAGGTGACCTTGGCGTCGAGGGTCTGCACCGGAGTCTCGGGCCAGCCTGCGGTGACGAGCCAGTCGGAGACAGACGAGCCCCGTCCCAGGGCATCGACCACGAGGTCAGCGTCGGCCCGTTCGTCGCCGACGGGGGTCGCGAAGGTGACTCCGGTGACCTGTCCCGCTGTGGCCTCGATCCCCGTCACCACGGCGCTCTCCCGAATGTTGATCGTGCCGATCTGGCGCACCTTGTCACGCAGCACCCGCTCGATCAGGATCCTGGAGCTGTAGACCATCGTCATCGACGACTGCTTGCGTGACGCCCAGCCGGCGCCTTCGAGGTAGGCGGCGTCCATCGAGGGCATCAGGTGCAGGCCGCCGGCCGCGATCAGGTCCTCCTCGAAGCCGGGGAAGAGCTCGCTGATCGCTCGTCGGCCGGAGTTCAGCAGGAAGTGCGGGTGCTTGCTCTGCGGTACGCCGCGTCGGTGCGCGGCATTCGCGGGGAGTTCGTCGCGTTCGAGGACGAGCACCTCGTCGAAGTGCGGAGCGAGCGCACCAGCGGCGCAGAGGCCCGCCATGCTCCCGCCGAGGACGACTGCTCTGCTGCCCAGACTCATGGCATTCCCTTCAGATCATTCATACAAAGTCTGGATGAATGTATGAATGAAACAGCCTTCAGTCAAGCTGCCGACGCAGCTAGCGAGGAACGCCGAGCTGGCGAGGCATCCCTCGGGGGGCTCGCGAGCTCGACTCCAGGCGCACCTTCGCGTCGACCACGACCGCCTCGCTGGGCGTCACGATCAGCGGGTTGAGATCGAGTTCGGCAAGGTCCGCGACATCGACCGCCAGCTGACCCAGCTCGACCAGGAGGTCGACGACCCGCCCCACGGCGAGGCTCTCGGCCCCACGGAAGCCGTTCAGGAGTGGCCAGATCTTGAGCTCCCGCAACGCCTGCTCTGCCTCGCGACGGGAGAGCGGGGGCAACCGGAAGGCCTGGTCGTTCCAGAGGTTCGTCGCGATGCCCCCGGCGGCGATCCTGATCAGCGGACCGAACGCCGGGTCGCGCACCACCCCCAGGGCGAGCTCGATCCCGCTCACCATCGGTTGGACGAGTACGTCGACCCCGGTCTCCTGCATCTCGGCCTCGAACCCGTGCACGGCGTTGCTGACTTCCTCGACAGAGCGGAGCCCGATCCGGACCAGGCCGCGGTCGGTCTTGTGCGGGACCGCCGGGTCGGCGAGCTTGACGGCCGCCGGGAAGCCGAGGTCCGCGGCAGCGAGACCGGCGCGCTCCGCCCCCCGGACCACCAGGCCGACCTGGCCAAGCCCGTATGGCCCGAGCAAGGTCGCAACCCCGTCGGGGGTCAGCCAGGTCGCCGCTGCAGCCTGGTCGACCTGTGCTCGGGCGAAGGTGGCGGCCCGAGCGGCACGGTCGAGGTCCCGCTCGGGTTCCGGGTCCGGCGGCACCTGCAGCCAGGCGGCGTACCGGACGGCCTTGGCATAGGCGGCGATCGCCGCGCCGTACGTGGGGAAGGTGCTCACCCCGGGCACCGCCTGCAGGTCGTGCCGACTGCTGCCGGTCACCGTGAGCAGAACTGGCAGGGCGGGATTCTGCTGACGGGCAGCAGCCAACGCGGTGAGGAACGGGCCTGGATCGGAGATGTCTGTCGGCACCAGGACCACCAACAGCGCGTCCACTTCCTCCGAGCCCAGGACCGTCGTCAAGCACGCCTCGAGATCTGCTGCCGAACCGCCCGCTCCCAGGTCGATCGGGTTCCCGAGCCCCACGGTCCCGGAAACATGTCCGGCCAGGATGCCCTGGACCTCGGTCGAGAGCGGGGGGACCAGCAAACCGTGCTCGTCGGCTTCGTCTGCTGCGAGCACGCCCATCCCTCCGGCGTTGCTCACGATCGCCAGGCGATTGCTGCGGGGAAGGGGTTGTTCGGTGAGTAGGAGGGCGGCCTCGGCCATGTCCTGGGCGCCGTGGCAGGCGATCACGCCGGCCCGGGCGAGCAGCGCATCGACCCCGGTGGCGGGCGAAGCAGCGGCCGCTGTGTGCGAAGCGCCCGCCCGTCGACCGCCTACGGAGCGGCCGCCGACGACAGCGAGCAACGGCTTCCGTGCGGCGAACCGACGCGCGAGCCGGGCAAACTTCTCGGCGTTGCCGAACGACTCCAGGTAGAGCGCGGCAGCAGTGATCCTGGGGTCCTCGATCCAGGCTGAGAGCAGGTCGTTGCTGGACACGTCCGCCTTGTTGCCGAGCGAGACGAAGCTGTGGACGCCGAGGTCGAGGTCGGTTGCGACGTCCAGCAACGCGATCCCAACCCCGCCGGACTGGGACGCGATCGCCAGCCCGCCGTCACCGGGTCGACGCCGACTGAAGGTGGCGTTCAGCATGATGTCCGGGTCGTTGGACATGATGCCGAGGCAGTTCGGTCCGATCAGGCGGATCCCGGCGTCGCGTGCGATCCGGACCATCTCGCGCTGGATCTCCTTGCCGTGATCGCCGAGCTCGCTGAAGCCGGAGGAGATGACCACGGCGCCACGTACGCCGGCCGCGGCCGCATCGGTCAGAGCTGCCGGGACGCGCTCGGCCGGTACGGCGAGGATGACGAGGTCGACCTCGTCGGGGACGTCGGTGAGCCGCGGATAGGCGACTACTCCGTCGATGGTCGCTGCAGCGGGGTGGATGACGCACAGCCGTCCGGTGAATCCGCCCGCCACGATCGAGCTCAGGACTGCCTGCCCGATCCCACTGGCGTCCCGTCGTACGCCGACCACGGCAACACTGCGCGGGCGCAAGAGCGGGGCGAGGGAACGGGACTCAGAACGGCTCTCGCGTTCGTCTGCTGCAGCACTGGCGCTCGGCGTCTCCGCGGTCAGGAGCTCCACGTGCGCGAGCCCGTCCGTAGTGGTCCTGGTCACGGAGAAGCCCGCGTCGGCGAAGACCCGCAGCATCCGCTGGTTCTGCTGGTGCACCTCGGCGACGAACCGGCGGATGCCCTGGGTGCGACCGACGGCACAGAGATGTTCGAGCAGGAGGCTTCCGACTCCGTGTCCGCGCTCGCTGTCAGCGACCACGAAGGCGATCTCAGAGGTGTCCGCGGTCATCCGCTCCGCCGTCGCGATGGCGACGACCCGGCCGCGGACGCAGGCCACCAGAGCTGCTGTAGTCGTGGCGTCGGCCCTGAACACGTGGTCCGCGTAGTCATGACCTGCTCTGCGGCCGAGAGTGAGGAACCGGAGGAAGAAGCTGTCGTCGCAGACGTTGTCGTGCAGCGACTCGAAGGCGACCCGGTCACTCGGGAGCAGCGGTCGGATCACGGCGATCGTGCCGTCGGCCAGCAGGACGTCGGCCGCGACCGGTCCGACCGGGTGGACGAGCCGACCCGTGTTCGGTGGCGGACCCGAGGCCGTGATCACGAGGAGGATCTACGAGCGAATGCCGGCGTACGCCTGACCGTCAGTTCGCCGAGGAGGTCCCAGCCGGTACCGAGACGGCGCCCGGTGAGCTCGTGCCACGGCAGCCGAAGGTAGAGGTTGCGGGTTGCTCCGCCGGCCCACGGGCGCGGTTGCCAGGCGGACTGGATGTGCGCGATCTCGTCGCGGCCAGCCACCACCTCGAGGCGTCCGTGAGCAACGACGCTCCAGCCGTGCGCGTACTCATGGTCGAACTGATCGATCTCGAACGCGGCTTGGACCCCGGGGGCGTGCAGCCCCAGAACCCCGTACGGCGACGTACGGATCAGGATCGCGTGGTCGACGACCGAGTAGTTGACCGGCAGGATCTGCGGTCCGGACGGCGCCGTGAATGCGATTCTGCCGACCACTCCAGCATGGAGCAGTTCCGCGCAGGTGTCCTTGCTGAGTTCCTGGGGGTCGAACATGATGCACCTCGGTCTCTCGTTCGGGCGGATTTCAGGGGCTGGTCGAGGGTGCAGCGGACTCACTCACCACGGCCACCGGGCAGGAAGCGCCCTCGATGACCGCGGGAGCGAAGGCGCCGAGTCCGACGACATCGCCGCGGGTGCCCGTGTGATGGCGGCCGACGACGACCAGGTCCATGACGGAACTCGCGGTCACCAGGCACCGGTCGACCACGCCGTGTCCGAGAGTCGTGCGGACACGGACGTCGGGGAACTTCTCCGCCATGCCGGCGACGGCTTCAGCCAGCAAGCAGCGGTGATCGTCGAACCCCGGGGCATCGTCCGGGACGAACCCCGCGGAGGTCTGGTCGGGGGACAGGTAGGGCACGCAGTAGACGACCGTCAGGGGGAGTCTGCGCAAGGAGGCCTGCCGGTAGGCGAACTCCAGGGTCGAGCGGGTGTGCTCCCCGCAGTCCGTGCCGACCAGCACACCACGTCGTACCTTGCCGGGGTGGTGCGGCCGGACGACGATCGCCGGGCAGGAAGCGTGCCGCGCGATGGCGATGCTCACCGAACCCAGCAGCAACGAGGTCAGACGGCCGCGCCCGCGCGATCCGAGCACCAGAGCCGAGGCGTGCTCGGACAGGTCCAGCAGCACTTTCCGCGGGTCGCCCTCGGCCAGGACGGTCGCCACGTCCAGGCCCTCGTGAGCGGTGAGCGCCCGAGTGCGGGCCTCGGCGAGCAGCAGGTGGGCTTCGGCGACGAGGGCATTGTGGACGTCGACGCGGAGGATGTTCCTGGTCGCGAGGTTGCCGACCTCGAACGTGGCGGCGTCCCGGACGACGTGCACGAGGGTCAGGGTGCGCTTCTCGATGGCAGCTTGTTCCGCAGCCCAGTTGAGCGCCTGGTCGGCGTGGTGCGAGCCGTCGTACCCGACGATGATGGTTCCCGGGTTCACTGAGGAGGTCATGGGACCAGCCTCGTCGCCGAGCTCGCCGGGGAACATGGTCGAAGACCCCTAGGGAAGGGGACCAATGTCCCGGCCGGTGGCGGGACCTTCACCGGGCGAGCACCTCGTCGAGGGGGCGCCGCGGAGTCCGGGGCAACGTGGCACGACCGATCTCCTGCCATCCGATCCGGACGACCAGGAGGGGCACGCCGTGGCCGTCGAGCAGGTCGTGCGCCAGGTCGTGCCGGGTCTCGTCGACCTCGATGACCTGGCTCAGCGGCACGACGGACATTCCGCAGATGGTGGCGCGCAACCACAGCGCGCTGAGCGCTTCACCCGCGTGCAGCCAGCTGAGCGGGTCGTCCGTTGCGCTGGCGATCAGGATCAGCCCGTCGGTGCCGTCGATGATCGCATCGGTCGGAAGAGGCGGAATCTCGGTGTCGAACCTCGTCGGTCGACTGCCCCGACCACGGTGCTGCACCGGGGATCCACCCGGCACTCCACCCGGCACTCCACCCGGCACTGCACCCGGCACTGCACCCGGAGGGACCAGCGGCGGCATAGCCGACGGGTTCCCCAACCAGCGGGACTCTTCAGCCCCGACCTCGGGGTCGCGACGTTGGATCTCCATCGCTCGGTTGATCAGCAGCTCGGCGCGCAGCCGTCCGCCGGCCTCGCTGAGCGGGTCGACGGCTGCGCCGAGGCCACGAGCGCTGGCGGCGAGCTCCTCGAGCCGCTGGGCAGGGATGGGCCAGGAGGTGAACCGTCGCCGGTCGGTGCACCGTTCGGCGATCGCGCCCAGCTGGAGGGCAGCGTCGAGAGGGATCTCGGTCCGGGTGAATCCGATCCGAGCGAACAGGTCGGGCCGCTCGGGGTCCGGCAGTCGCGCGATCGTGGTGGCGTAGCCGAGCGCCGCGCCGGCGGCAGTGACGTGGTGGAGCGCGGCGCCGCAACTGATCGTCAGGTTGCGCGCCGTCGGGTCGGTCGCCCGGAGCTGCCGGGACCTGGCCGCCCGGAGTTCGATCGTCTCCCCGACGATGTCCCAGCTCCAGGGCTGGGTGTTGTGCACGCTCGGAGCGCGACATGCGAGGCTCAGGATTCGCCGCAGCACCGCAGGCAGGGCGTCAACCGGTTCGCTGGTCACCCCGCCGGTTAGCCCCTCGCGCAGTGACGAACGTGTACTCATGGAGCGTCCTCTCGTGCATCGCGGGTGGTGGTGTATTCCACCGTCGCGGGGCCTGCCCGGACCCGGCAGGGGAAAAGGTCCCGAAGTCGCGGGCACCCCGACCGGGGTGCGCGGACGCCTTGCGCGCGTAGCCTCGTGAACATGACCGACCCGCAACCGGACCCCGCCCCGAGTGCTTCGATCCGCGTCTTCCTGCTCGACGACCACGAGATCGTGCGGCGGGGGATCAAGGATCTGCTGGAGAGCGCCGGCGACATCGTGGTGGTGGGTGAGTCCGGCCTCGCCGTCGAGGCGACCAGCCGAATCCCGGCGCTACGCCCGGACGTGGCGATCCTGGACGGGCGCCTGCCGGACGGTTCGGGGATCGATGTCTGCCGGGAGGTGCGTTCCCAGGACCCGTCGATCAACGTCCTGATCCTCACGTCGTACGACGATGACGACGCGCTCTTCTCGGCGATCATGGCCGGTGCCGCGGGTTACATCCTCAAACAGGTCCGCGGGACCGACTTCATCGAGACGGTACGGCGGGTGGCAGCGGGTCAGTCGACGTTGGACCCCGCAGTCACGGCTCAGGTGCTCGAGCGCCTGCGCTCCGGCCCGCAGGTCGATCCGGCCATCGCCAAGCTGACCGGTCAGGAGCAACGCATCCTTGAACTGATCGGCGAGGGGAGGACGAATCGCCAGATCGCGGAGACGATGTTCCTCGCCGAGAAGACCGTTAAAAACTACGTCAGCTCCCTGCTCGCGACCCTGGGCGTCGAGAACCGGACCCAGGCCGCGATCTACACCACCCGGCACCAGAGCTGAACCAGGGCTACGGTCAGAGTGTGGCGAGTGACGGAACGGGTGCCGAGCGACCGCTCGAGCTGAGGACGGCGGGCTTCGACGTGCTCCTGCTGGAGGTGGCAGAGCGGGTCCGGGGGATCCGCGACGAACGAGCTCGATGGGAGCTTCTGCTCGACACGGTCGTCACGCTCGGGGCCGACCTCGATCTCGACGGCCTGCTCGCCAGGATTGTCAGCGCTGCGAGCCGTCTGGCGGACGCACGTTACGCGGCGCTGGGCGTGATCGGGGAGAGCTCCGAGCACCCGCTGCGAACCTTCGTCCATGACGGCATGACGCCGGATCAGGTGGTCGAGATCGGCGAGCTCCCGACCGGACACGGACTGCTCGGCCTGATCGTCGACCATCCCGAACCTCTGCGACTCCGCGACATCGCGGCGCACCCGGCGTCGTCCGGCTTCCCGGCGAACCATCCGCCGATGAGCTCGTTCCTCGGCGTCCCGATCAGGATCCGCGACCAGGTCTTCGGCAACCTCTACCTCACCGAGAAGGCGGGCGGTCTGGACTTCACCGAACAGGACGAGCGCATCGTCGTCGCCCTCGCGGCCGCTGCTGGTGTGGCGATCGAGAACGCGAGGCTCTCCGAGCAGGCAGCACAGCGGGAGCGCTGGCTGGCCGCGACGGCCGAGATCACGGGGCTGCTGGCGCGGTCGGCGACCGATCACCATGCGCTCCAGGTGGTGGCCGACCGGGTCCGGGACCTGTCGGGCGCCGACGTTGCCTGGGTGGTTGCCGGCCCTGACGAAGCACACCTCACCATCCAGGTGGTTGCCGGTGCGGACGTCGACCTCGAGGCCGCGGCGGCCCTCTCGATGGACCGCTCGTTGGCACGGGAGGTCGCCCGCTCGGGAGTGGCGCTCTCTGTCCGGGACATGGCAACCGATCCGCGCGCGACCACGATGGACGGCATCGCCGGATGGCCGGTCCTGGGCCCGGCGATCGTCGCGCCTTTCGGACACGGTAACGGCATCGAGGGCGTTCTCTGCCTCGGCTGGACGCCTGCGAACGAGGCCGGCTTCGGTGGGGTCGATCCAGCCCTTCCAGCGAGCTTCGCGGAGCAGGCGGCGCTGGCGTTGCAGGTTGTCCGGTCCCGCGAGAACCAGCAGCAGCTCGCCGTCCTCCAGGACCGCGACCGGATCGCGCGGGACCTGCACGACCTCGTGATCCAACGGTTGTTCGCTGTGGGACTGGGCCTGGAGGGCACAGCCCGGCTCAGTGCGGAACCCGGCCTCGCCGGACGCCTGGGGGTGGCGATCGACGACCTGGACGCGACGATCAAGGACATCCGCCGGACGATCTTCGCGCTCGGCTCTCTCGATGAGGCCGCGGACATCCAGGCGGAGGTGACCAGGATGGTCGAACGGTCCGCCGTGGCGCTCGGGTTCCGACCCTCGCTGCTGCTCGAGGGCCCGGTCCGAAGCGGCATCAGTGCCGACGCCGCCCCGGAGGTACTCGCAGTTCTCGGCGAGGCGCTCTCGAACGCTGCTCGGCACGCGAAGGCGACCGCGGTCTCGGTGTCGCTCTCAGTCGGAGCCGGGGTCGTGCTCGAAGTTGCCGATGACGGCATCGGCATCGACGAGTCCGCGGTCGAGAGCGGCCTACGCAACATGCGCCACCGGGCGGAGAAGCGAGGCGGCGAGTGCACGATCGGACCTGGTCCGGCCGGTGGCACCCGGGTCCGTTGGTCGATCCCGGTCGCGCCGCTCGAAGGGACCAACGCCGATACGCCTGCGCCAAAGGTCCCGCCAGGTCCAGACCTCGTCCCCTGACCCGCGCAGGTCTGGTCGGCCACGCTGAGGACATCAGTCATCGAGCTTGACCACCCCCGGGAGGGACACCATGAGCATCATCGACCGCCAGCGCACCAGCACCAATCAGCACAGCGCCACCGAGCAGCACAGCGCCACCGAGCACCGGCTGGAGGACGTGCGCGACTCCGCACCCGCTGTCGGGTTCCTCGTCGGTGGTCTCCGGATCGCGCTCGGTTGGGTGTTCCTCTGGGCCTTCCTCGACAAGGCTTTCGGCCTCGGGTACGGCACACCTGCTGCCAACGCCTGGGTGGACGGCGGCAGCCCGACCAAGGGCTTCCTCGGGAACGTGGTCGCCGGGCCGTTCGAGGGGATGTACCACCAGATGGCAGGTCAGGCCTGGGCGGACTGGCTCTTCATGCTCGGCCTGGTCGGCATCGGTACCGCGCTGATCCTCGGTGTGGGGATGCGCCTGGCCACTGCCGCCGGTGTCGCCTTGCTGGTCCTGATGTGGACCGCAGTGCTCCCTCCGGAGAACAACCCGTTCATGGATTACCACCTGATCTACGCGGGTCTCCTGATTCTCCTGGCTGTGCTGCACGCCGGCCGGTTCCTGGGTCTGGGAGCCCAGTGGGAGAAGCTGGAGCTGGTTCGCCGCAATCGTTGGCTCCGCTGATTAAGGAGACAGCGCGGGAGACGGAGGGCCCGAGGCCGATGCCTCGGGCCCTCGGTCGTGATCCCCTCCGGGTCCGCGAGGCCAACGCGGGAGAAGCATCATGAAGGTCGCCATCATCTGCGAATCCGTGTTCGGCAACACCGAGGTGCTGCCGCATGCCGTGAGGGGTGCTCTGGCTGGCGAGGGTGCGTCGGCGGTGGTGGTCGAGGTGGCCGCCGCGCAGACGATCTCCACGAGTACGACGTGCTCGTTCTCGCGGCGCCGACCCCTGGGCCGACCCCTGGGCCGACCCCGGCGCTCCTGGCGTCACAGCCGATGAGCTCAAGGTCGGGTCGGGCGAGCAGGCAGCGCAGGGTCTTGCGGGCCACGTTCCCGGTCGTTCACTGGACCACGCGGAGCCGGGTCATGCCTTCGGCCCGACGTAGGTTCCGCGGCCGGTCGGCAGCGGCAGGTCCAGGGTGGTCCGAATCCCTGGTTCGGCGGCCAGGACATCGGGGATCGCGTTGACGATCCGGCCGCAGGCGGCGACGATCGCGGCGTGGTTGTGGTCACCGTGCTCGCTGCTGGGCACGATGTCGACCACATAGCTCGGCTCGCCGGTGATCTCGACCCGGTAGGCGCCGCCGCCGGCGGACGGTCGGGCCCAGTCCGGGCGCAGGTCGTCACGAGTGCGGGTGACGTGCTCGACGACGATCGCCGGATGCCCGTCGACCATGCCGGAGATCGAGAAGTGCAGTGCGGCGATCGTGCCCTTCTCGATGGTGCCCGCAGCGATCTCGTAGGTCTCCGGCGCCGGCTCGGCCTCCCAGAACTCCACGATCTCGTCGATCTCGGTTCCGAGCGCGGACGCCATCATCCGGATCGCTGTGCCCCAGGCGAGCCCGAGGACGCCGGGGAGGAAGAGCAGGGGAGTGGAGTCGACCGGGTGTCCGAAACCCATCAGGTCGAACATCACCTCGGCGCCGTCGTACGTCGCGTAGTCGGCGAGCTCGAAGCACTTGATCTGCTCGACCCGCTGACAGGTGCTGGCGAGGGCCAGCGGGACCAGGTCGCTGGCGAACCCCGGGTCGACGCCGGTGATGTAGACCGAGGCGCCGCCGGCCTGGGCCGAGGCCTCGACCTTGGCGATCACCTTCGCCGGCATGGTCCCCCAGGGGAACTGCAGGGTGCCGGGGGCGGAGCCGACCACGTTGATACCGGCCTCAAGGAGCTTGCGTACGTCGTTGGTGGCCTCCACCGGGCGGGTGTCACCCATCGCGCAGTACACGACGCACTCCGGCGACGTCGCGATCAGGGCGTCCAGCTCGCCGACAGCGGTGATGCCGGTGACCGCGTCCAGCCCGGCCAGCTCGCCGGCATCCTTGCCGACCTTCTCCGGGGTCGAGGTACTCACCGCCACCAGCTCGAATCGGGGGTCGTTGATCAGCTGGCGCAGGGTCAGCATGCCGGCGTTACCGGTGGCTACCTGGGCGACTCGAATCGGCATGGGAGCACTCCTGATTAGAACGTGTTCTACCTGATGGGAAACGATGTTATCGTCCCGGCCATGGGACGTGTACAGGACAAGGTCGTACTGATCAGCGGAGGTGCCCGGAACATCGGCGGTGCCAGCGCGCGGATGCTGGTCGCCGAGGGCGCCAAGGTCGTCATCGGCGACCTCCTCGACGAGGAGGGGGCTGCGCTCGCCGAAGAGCTGGGCGAGTCCGCTCGGTACGTGCATCTCGACGTGACCAGCGACGCGGACTGGCGTAGTGCGGTGGAGTTCACCGTTGCCGAGTTCGGCAGGCTCGACGTGCTCTTCAACAACGCGGGCATCTTCAACGGCGGCCAGCTCCAGCGCTACAAGCAGGCGCACTGGCAGCAGATGCTGGACGTGAACCTGACCGGCGCGTTCCTCGGCATCCGGGCCTCGGCCGACGCCCTGATCGCAGCCGGCGGCGGCTCGATCATCAACACCTCCTCGATCGAAGGACTCCGCGGTACGCCGTGGGCGCACGGCTATGTGGCGTCCAAGTGGGGACTGACCGGGCTGACGAAGTCGGTCGCCATGGAGCTCGCTCCGCACGGGATCCGGTGCAACTCGCTGCACCCCGGACGGATCAGCACGCCGGCGACCGATCAGATGCCGGAGGACCTGATCCCGATCCCGCTGGGTCGGCCGGGCCGCCCCGAGGAGGTCGCGACCTTCGTGGTCTTCCTCGCCAGCGACGAGTCCTCCTTCACGACCGGCTCCGAGTTCGTCGTCGACGGCGGAACCGTGATGCACATCCCGACGAACATCTGAGCAGGCAGCGGTGGCGCACGGACGCAGAGACCCGCTCACCGCCGAGCAGGTGTACGCCGAGGCGCTACGGATCCTCGACGACCAAGGACTGCCGGGTCTCAACGCCCGGAACCTGACCAGTCGGCTGTCCTGCTCGACCAAGACGATCTACCAGCTGGTCGGCAACAAGGAGTCCATGGTGCGCGGCGTCGTCGCGGCTGCGTTCGCCGAGATGGACCTGCAGTTCAAGCCCGGGGCTGACTGGCAGAGCAGTACCAAGGCCTGGTCGCGGACCCTGCACGCCGAGCTGCTCGCCCGGCCCTACCTCGGCACGCTGATGACGCTGGAGGACCGCGACGCGACGGTCGCCTACGTTCTGCGCCTGGTGAACGTACTCACCGGCGCCGGGTTCGCACGCCGTACGGCGATCGAGGTGGCCGGCAACGTCGGCCACTGGACGATCGCCTCGACGCTCCTGGACCTGCGGGCACCTGGTGAGTGGGACCAACCGGAACGCTTCGAGGCGACCCTGGAGTGGTTGGTCCGCGGGATCGCGGAGTCAGGTTCCGCGCACTCCGGGTGACGGGCTGAGACGATGGCTTGGTGAACAAACCGCCGTCGGACCCGGTGATCGCCAGGAACCGGAAGGCTGCCCACGACTATCACCTGGGGGAGTCGTGGGAGGCGGGCATCGTGCTCCAGGGCAGCGAGGTCAAGGCGCTTCGTGCCGGGAGAGCCTCACTGGCGGGCGGCTTCGTCGACGTGGAGAACCGCGAGCTCTGGCTCCACGGCGTGCACATCCCGCAGTACGCGCAGGCGCACTGGGTTAACGAGGGCTCCCGCCGGAAGCGGAAGCTGCTGCTCCACCGTGCACAGATCGACAAGATCGCGCGGCGGGTTAGCGAGAGCGGTCTGACGGTCGTTCCGGTGACGCTGTACTTCAAGGATGGCCGGGCCAAGGTGGAGATCGCCCTGGCCCGCGGCAAGAAGTCCTGGGACAAGCGTCAGGCGCTCGCGGAGCGGCAGGCCTCCCGCGAGGCCGAGCAAGCAATCAGTCGTCGGCTTAAAGGACGACCCGACTGATCAGGAGTCGCGTGCGCCGAGGGAGCTGGCAATCGAGGAGTACGAGCGTCGGACCGCTGGGTTCACCGGCCGAGGTTGACCAGAAGCGTCAGCACCACGGAAGCGACCACCGAGACGGCGATCATGATCAGGCAGCCCATAGCACCGCCGAGCGGTCGAATCTTTACTGGAGTCATGCCTCCGAGTTCCCCGTGCAGGCCTTTCGAATCCTGGGTGCGGCAGAGGTCACAGCAACGAGGAGGACAAGCGGGTCGCCGCTCGACGATCGACGACCCGATGGGTGTCTCCTCGAGATCAGCTGGGCAACGCGTACGCCGCCACGCCGGTGTCGACGAAGACGCAGGGTTCGTCCCCGACCGTCCAGGCGTCGTGACCCGGTTCGATCAGGACGACGTCGCCCGGTTTCAGCGTCATCTCGGACCCGTCGTCGGACTGGACGGTCATCTGCCCGGAGATGCAGAACCCGGTGTGCCGGGTCTGGCAGGAATCGGTGCCGGCGATCGGCTTGACGTCCTCGGACCAGCGCCAACCGGGCTCGAACGTGCCGCGGCCGAGGGTGAAGTCCCCGAGGGTGACCACGTCCATGTGGCCGTGGGCCTGGAAGGGACGGGTCTCGTGAGGTGTGTCGATGTTCTGCTGTGCGTTCGTCATGACTACTCGCTTCCTGGGTTGTGTTGGGCTTATTGGACGGTCACGCCGGGGTGATGTTCTGGTTACCGCGCAGCTGGTTCTCCGGGTCGTGCTCGGCCTTGACCTGCTGCAGCCTGCGGTAGTTGTCGTCCCCGAACGCGGCGCGGATGCGGCCGTCGCCTTCGTTGCCGATGAAGTTGAGGTAGACACCCCCGTTCGCGTGCGGCGCGATGTCCGTCCCGAAATCCTTCACCCAAGCCCGGTGCTCGGAATCGCCAGCGGAGTCTTCCCAGGTCGCGAACGGGTGGCTGACCCAGGTCGAGGACCGGTTCGCCAGGGCGCTCTCCGACTGCCGGTCGACCACGGCCCCGCCCCAGGGCAGCAGCAACTGTTGGGTGGTGGGGGACGGGCGGCTGTGGCCGTACTTGATCCAGATGTCCAGAGCGCTGTCGGGCATCGCCTCGTGGTACTCCGCCGACCAGTACTGCCGCATTCCCGGCGGGTCGTCGAGCATCGAGTTGAAGGCGGCGTACGGCATCGGACCCACCAGGTCGACCGCCGGGCGCAGGGCGCGTAGTCCGGCAACGGCTTCGAGGCCAGCAGCCTGGTCCCCGTTCCAGCACATGGCCACTGCGACCGCAGGCTGGAGCTGCAGGTCTGCTGGTACGAACTCCTCGGGCGGAGCGTTCAGCATCACCAGGGCGGTGCCGAGCTCGTTCGGTGCCGTGTCGGCCCAGTCCCGGAAGGCTCGGCCGATTTCGGTCGCCGACTCGGCGGGCCACATCATCAGGCCCGCGATCAGTTCGGGGCCGACCGGGTGGAGGTCGAGCTCGAGGGCAGTGACCACTCCGAAGTTCCCACCGCCGCCGCGACTGGCCCAGAGCAGGTCCTGGTTCTGGGTCGCGTCGGCCCGGACCGTCCGACCCGCGGGCGTGACGATCTCGACCGCGCGCAGATTGTCGCAGGCGAGCCCGAGACTGCGCTCGAGCCAGCCGGAACCTCCGCCGAGGGTGAAGCCGGAGACGCCGGTCGTCGAGACCCGGCCGCCGGTCACGGCGAGACCGTGAGCCTGCGTTGCCGCGTCCAGCTCGCCCCAGGTGACGCCACCGGCGACCCGGGCGGTGCGCGCCTGCGGATCCACGTGGATCTCCTTCATCGGCCGGACGTCGATGACGATGCCGTCGTCATTGGTGGACATCCCGGCGACCGAGTGACCGCCCGAACGGACGGCGATCGCTAGCCCGTCGCTGCGGGCGCGTTCGAGGGCGGTCACCACGTCCGCTGGAGTGCTGCACCGCGCGATCAAGGCGGGTCGCTTGTCGATCATCGCGTTGAACAGGGAGCGCTCCGAGTCATACTCCCCGTCTCCTGGCTCAATCCATTTCATGAACTGCTCCTCTGAATTTGGGGCCTTCCGTGATTCCGATCCTTAGACTCTCCTCCTGATGGGGCGACGGCGGTAGCCCTCCGTGGTGGTGGTCTCGTCAGATTTTCGTTACCTCCGTGCCCTTGCAGCTGCGCCCGGCTGCCGCAACGCTCGACGTATGACCGATCACGACTTCAGCGGCCTCCGGGCGACGTTCATCAACTGCACCTTGAAGCGTTCCCCCGAGGTGAGCCACACTCAGGGCCTCGTCGATGCAAGTGCCGCGATCATGCGCAAGCACGGCGTGGAGGTCGAGACCATCCGGTCGATCGACCACGACATCGCCAGCGGCGTCTACCCGGACATGACCGAGCACGGCTGGGCGAGCGACGCCTGGCCCGAGATCTACCCGCGTGTTCTGGCCAGCGACATCCTGGTGATTGCCGGCCCGATCTGGCTCGGGGACAACTCGAGCCAGACCAAGGTGATCATCGAACGCTTGTACGCCCTCTCAGGCATGCAGAACGACAAGGGCCAGTACCTGTACTACGGCAGGGTCGCGGGATGCCTGATCACCGGCAACGAGGACGGGATCAAGCACTGTGCCCAGAACGTCCTCTACTCCCTGCAGCACATCGGCTACACGATCCCGCCGAACGCCGACGCGGGCTGGATCGGTGAGGCCGGACCGGGGCCGTCGTACCTGGATCCGGGCAGCGGGGGGCCGGAGAACGACTTCACCAACCGCAACACCACCTTCATGACCTGGAACCTGATGCATCTTGCGAAGATGCTCAAGGACGCGGGCGGGGTCCCCGACTACGGCAACCAGCGCTCGGAGTGGGACGCCGGCGCCCGGTTCGACTTCTCCAATCCCGAGTACCGCTGAGGCACGAGCGGACCGCAGGAGCGTGCTTGCGGACGCCCTGAGACCGGGGTGACCAGCGAACCTTCAGGCGAGCACGGCGTCGACGGTCTTCTTCAACGCACTCGGCTGCGACGGTCGCTTGGGAGCCTTCTTCCGGGCGGCGAGGAGCTCCTCGCCGATCTCCTTGAGAACCTTGCGACCCAGTCCGTCGCGAACCTTGGGGAACCAGTCCTGCTCCTCTTCCTCGATGTGATGCGTGACGTTCTCGATCAGCACGGTCGTCTTGGCAGCGAACCGCTCGTCCGTCGGCTTCATCGTGGCGAGCTCCATCACGAGGACGTCAGCGACGTGGTGCTCCTCGTAGGACTCGAGGATGTCGTCCTCGAGGTCGGGCATCAGGTCGCGCACCCGTGGGTACAGGACCTCGTTCTCGATGTAGGTGTGGACGGTCAGGAGCTCGATGATCCTGTCGACGAGCTTGCCCTTGCGGACGGCGGCGTTGTCGCCAGCCTGCTGGAAGTCGCGGAAGAGTCGCCGGATCTCTTGGTGGTCCTGCTTGAGCAGGACGATCGCGTCGCTGGACATTGTTGCCTCCTGGCCTGGGGGGACGTTCGGGTGCTCGGCAGGTACCCACCGCGCTCCCGACCATCCGCCGGTCGTCGGACGCTGCTCGAATCAGTGGTCGTTTGCCAGGTCGCCGGCCAGGTCGCCGGCCAGGGTCGGCCGGGATTGGTGGACGACACTCGACCCGGACAGGGTCTCGCCGCGGTTCTCCCGGGCGACCCGATACGCCGGCGCGCGCAGAGCACGCACCCAGGGGTAGGGCACCAAGCCGGGCAAGATCGCCAGCGTCGGATCGAACGAGATCGCCGGACCGTCGTACGGCTCGGTCAGGGTCAGCGTGCCGAAGGCCTGCCAGTCCCCGGAGCCGTGAGCCCACAGCAGGGTCATCGTGGTCGTCGTCACCGGACGAAGCCCGAGCAACAGCGGACCGTGCGGGCCCCGGTAGGGCAGCAGGGTCGTGTACGGGCGACCGTCGATGCGGGTGCTCCCCGTCAGCACGTACCTGGTGAATCGCCCCAGGCCGGTAGTCGCGAAGAGCAGGTCCCCGGTGGTTCCGTTCTGCTCCACCCGGATGGCAATGCCCTGGATGTCAGGCATGCCGAGTGGGAAGCCGATGGCGCCGGAGTGGCGAACGATGACCTCGTCGGTTCCCTTGCCGTCGAGCCACGGCACGCCGACGGGATCGGAAGAGCCGAACCGGGTCACGGTGGCGTGGGTGTACCGCCCGCGGGGGTGCAGCGGTTTCGGCACGTTCCGGACGGCGGCCACGACCTGGATGCCCGCACCGAGAACCGCACCTCCCGCACGTGCGGCCAGGGTCACGGAGGACCTCGCCAGGTGAGCGGAGGTGCGGATCGGGTCCAGGGAGTTCAACGGGCCGCCTCGGGTCGTGTTCGGGTCAGAACTGGGACATACCCCGGCCGCGCTCGTTCATACGCGGGGTCTTCTGTCGCACGTGGACCGCCCTGGCGAGGAACGGCGTCAGCTGCCGCACCGGGTAGTGGACCCCGGTGCACTGCACCTCGCTCCGGGGCCCGCAGATCTTCTCCATGGCTGCGGTGATCGTCGGTCCGGGTCCAGGACCTGTTGCTTGAGTTGCCTGAGATCGGGTACGTCACAGGCCCCTGATGATCGGAGACATGGATGAAGCTGCCGTCGCCCCGCGGCCCCCTGAGCGACGCGATTTTCACCGCCCTGCGCGACGCAGGACGGATGCCGCGCATGCTTCCCCGATCGGGTACGGAGGACGGCCAGATCACCCTGTGGGCCCTGTACGAGCTGCACTACCGCGGATTCGAGGACGTCAGTGATGTCGCCGAGTGGGATCCCGCCGTCCTGGCCGTACGACGTGGCCTCGAGGAGCGGTTCGAGGCCGAGCTTCGTGTCCTGACCGACGACCTCGTCACTGCCGCCCTCGAGCTCGACACGGTGGTGGACCAGCTGGAGCGCATCGTCGCAGAGCCGGGTCCCTCGATCGCCACGTACCTGCACCGGAGTGCCACCCGGCAGCAGTACGACGAATTCCTCGCCGTTCGCAGCCTTTACCACCTCAAGGAGTCGGACCCGCACTCGTGGGCCCTACCTCGTTTGAGCGGTGCCCCGAAGGCCGCGCTGGCCGAGATCCAGTACGACGAGTACGGCGGCGGCGACCCGGACATGCTCCACCAGAAGCTGTACGCCGACGCGCTCGAGGCCGCCGGTCTCGACCCGACCTACGGCGCCTACGTGGACGAGGTTCCCGCCCACACCCTGGCCGTCAACAACGCGATGTCGTTGTTCGGTCTGCACCGCCGGCTCCGGGGCGCATCCGTCGGACACCTGGCCGCCTTCGAGATGACCAGTTCGTTGCCGTGCCGACGGATGGCGCAGGGTGCCGAACGCCTCGACATGCCGGCAGCGGTGTTCCGCTACTTTGACGAGCATGTCGAGGCGGACGCCGTCCACGAGCAGCTCGCCGCGCGCTTCCTGTGTGCCCCGCTGGTTGAGGCTGAGCCCGACCTGCACCAGGACGTCCTGTTCGGCGCAGCCTCGTGCGTCCTCCTGGATGCGATCGCGGCTGACGAGACGCTGGCGGCCTGGTCGTTAGACGAGGACGCCCAGGCCGGGGCGTCCGCGGGCGAAGCCGTGGCCTGACCGTCGCGATGGTCAGGCGGCAGTACTGCGTTCGATCAGGGCGACCACGCCCCGGCCCTCTTCGGCCCGGACGTCAGTGACCCGCAGGCCCCGAGGGAGCTCTGCGAGCAGCGTGTCGACCTGGTCGATGGTCCCGACCTGGAGCAGGGCTGCCCCGCCAGGCGCGAGGTGGTCGTCGATGACGACCAGGCACGCGCGGGCCACGTCCAGACCGTCCTGGCCGCCGTCGATCGCCGACAGCGGATCCGCGGGGAAACGGATGGTCTCCGACGCCGGTACCCACGGGGGGTCGGCGATGACGAGCGGGAAGAGTTCCCCGCTCGCGCACGCGGACTCGAGCGGCAGGTTGCGCACCTCGACCTGCCCAGCCAGGCCCGCCGTCCGGGCATTCTGCTCGGCGAACTGACACGCCGTCCGGTCCCGGTCGACTGCCACCAGGTCCCGGTCGGAGCGCGCAGCGGCCAGCAGGCCGATCTGACCTGCACCGGCGCACAGCTCCAGGATCCGACCGGCGGGCAGCGCCGCGGCGAGCTCTGCGGCCCACAGCGACTGCCACGCTGTCCAGGTGCGCGGGGTCAGGACCTGGTCGTCGTAGGAGATCTGGAGCGATCCGAACTCCATCGACTGGTGCGGGCGGTCGTAGGTCGAGGACATGGCGGACAGATACCCGGAAGCGGCCTGCGTACTCGCCCAGGTGCGTCATCGGCTCATCGTTTGCTGGTTCGGATCCCCGGGTACCTCCCCATCATGAAACCGGACCCCCTGACAGCGGCCGAGGTGCGAGCCCGGATCGAGCCCGGTCAACGCGGCTGCCGGATCGAGATGGTCCCCCGGGGCCCTGCCCTGGTACGCGGCGCTGTGTCCGTCCAGGACGCCGATGGAGAAACCCACCCCGCCTCTCGGCCGGTGGTCGCTGTGTGTGCCTGCGGCCTCACTCAGCGCGGACCGTGGTGCGACGCCACGCACAAGGTCGCGCCCGCCTGAGCGCTGCGGTCGCCTCGAGGCAGAGAGCGCCGAAATCAGCTGCCCGCGGCGTCGTTGAGCAGGGTGGCGGCGGCGAAGTCCGCAGCCGGCTCGGTGAACTCGCGGTGGTGCGCGAGCATCGCGTGCTTCCCACCTGGGACCGGCAGGAAGGTGACTGAGGTGCGGTGGCCGAGCATCTCGGCGACAACGGCGGCGGTGTCCAGACGGGCAACCCGGTCAGCGGTGCCGTGGACGATCAGGACCCGGCGTCCGGTTAGGTCGACCCGCCCGTCCTGGGGATACAGGTAGGGGTTCAGTGCCGCGACGCTGGTCACGGACTCGTGGCGGGCCGCCAGCAGCGCGGCGCGGCCGCCGAGGGAGTGACCGACCAGACAGACCGGCAGCGACTGCCCGAGCAGGCCCTGCACCTCACCCAACGCCCACTGGACGTCGTGAACCGGGGTCGTCTCGCTGTCCCATCCTCGCGACGAGTTCAGCAAGCGGTACACCGCCAGCCGGCCGCCGCCCTTCCGGGCGATGCGGCGCGCAACCGGGATCATCCGCAGGACCGACAGCTGGGTGGGGCGGACCATCGTGGTCCCGCCTCTGCCAGCGCCACCGTGCAGCACGAGTACGACGCCCTCGGGGTTCCGAGGGACTCGGGTCGCTACCAGACGAGCGGTGGCCACAGGCATCTCCTTTTAGTTCGAAACGACTCTCGCTGCACCCCAACGCACAGTGGCGGCTGACGCCGCGGATACCTTCCCGCAGGTCAGCCGCCACTTTCGACGGGTCCAGGAGAACGCGCTCGATCAGATCTCCTATATATCTAGACCTAGATGTCGTAGTACAGCTCAAACTCGTGCGGGTGCGGACGCAGCTGCACCGGCAGGATCTCGTTCTGACGCTTGTAGTCGATCCAGGTGTCGATCAGGTCCGGCGTGAAGACGTTGCCGACGGTGAGGAAGTCGTGGTCGGCCTCCAGGTTGTCGAGAACGGCGTTCAGCGAGGTCGGGACCTGGTTGATCTCGGCCATCTCTGCCGGCGGCAGCTCGTAGATGTCCTTGTCCACCGGGGCAGGCGGCTCGATCTTGTTCTTGATGCCGTCGAGCCCGGCGAGCAGGAGCGCCGAGAACGCCAGGTACGGGTTCGCCGACGGGTCGGGGCACCGGAACTCGATGCGCTTCGCCTTCGGGTTGGTGCCGGTGATCGGGATCCGGACGCAGGCCGAGCGGTTGCGCTGGCTGTAGACCAGCGAGATCGGCGCTTCGAAGCCCGGCACCAGCCGGTGGTACGAGTTCACCGTCGGGTTGGTGAAGGCGAGCAACGACGGAGCGTGCTTGAGCAGACCGCCGATGTAGTACCGCGCGGTGTCCGACAGGCCGCCGTACCCGGTCTCGTCGTAGAACAGCGGCTTGCCGTCGTTCCAGATCGACTGATGCACGTGCATGCCCGAGCCGTTGTCCCCGAAGATCGGCTTCGGCATGAAGGTCGCCGTCTTGCCGTTGCGCCAAGCAACGTTCTTGACGATGTACTTGAACTTCATGACGTCGTCGGCGGCCTTGAGCAGCTCGTCGAACCGGTAGTTGATCTCGGCCTGACCGGCGGTGCCGACCTCGTGGTGGGCGCGCTCGACGTGCAGACCGGAACGCTCCATCTCGATGACCATCTCGTCACGGAGCTCACCGAAGTGGTCGTACGGCGCCACCGGGAAGTAGCCGCCCTTGTAGCGGACCTTGTAGCCGCGGTTGGTCTCGCTGTCCTGGCCGGTGTTCCAGGCGCCGGCCTCGGACTCGATGTGGTAAAAACCCTTGTTCACGCCGGTCTCGAAACGGACCGAGTCGAAGACGTAGAACTCGGCCTCGGGGGCGAAGTACGCGGTGTCGCCGATGCCGGTGCTGGCCATGTACGCCATCGCCTTCTTGGCGATGTTGCGCGGGTCGCGGGAGTACGCCTCACCGGTGATCGGGTCGTGGATGAAGAAGTTGACGACCAGGGTCTTCGCCGTACGGAAGGGATCGATGTAGGCGGTGGTCGGGTCCGGGAAGAGCTGCATGTCGGACTCGTGGATCGCCTGGAAACCACGGATGGAGGAACCGTCGAAGCCTAGGCCAGCGTCGAAGACGGACTGGTCGAAGGACGAGACCGGAACGGTGAAGTGCTGCATCACACCGGGCAGGTCGCAGAAGCGGACGTCGACCATCTCGACGTTCTCGTCCTTCAGGTACTTCAGGAGCTCATCGCTGTTCTTGAACATTCGTCCTCCTTGGTCGCACCGGCGACCGAGATCAGAGAGTGGTGAGGTAAGCGACGCGACGGGTGAGTCACTCCGCGTAAACGCGTCAAGACGTTACGTCGAGCCGGTTAATCGACCGTATCGGGTTTGTTTCAGGCATGTAACACGTTCCAGTAGCCGGACGCCCAGACTCGGCTCAGGGTCCTGAACGAGCTGTCGGTAGGGTCGGGGCGATGGCCGAACCCACTACTCCTTCAGGACGCCCGCTCTACCCAGAGACGGCGTCCTGGTTGCACCGCGTCGGTGCCCTCGTCCTCGATTGGACGGCCTCCTCATTGGTGGCCGCCGCGATCGTGGGCGGCTTCGATGGGCCCACCTACCAGTGGTTGCCGCTGGTGGTGTTCTGGCTGGAGTCCTCGGTCGGCGTCGCACTCACCGGGGCCTCTTTCGGCCAGACGCTGGTCCGCATGACCGTGCACCGCCTGGACGGGCGTCCACTCAGCCTCTTCCGGGCGTTCCAGCGCCAGCTCCTGGTCTGCCTGGTGATTCCGCCGCTGGTCTTCCGCGAGGACGGGCGCGGCCTGCACGATCTGTGGACCGACTCGGCGGCCTTCCCGCGACGGTAGGGGTTTCGCGCCGAGGCCTAGTCTGGAGACAACGTCGTACGTCCTACCGGAGGAACCATGTCCAGCGCACGCTCCCGCACGCTCGCCCTCCTCGCAGCCTGTGCTCTGATGTTCGTCGCGCTCACCGCCTGCGGTGACGACCAGGGGTCGACCAAGGCTGAGCCCGCCGGCAGCGAAATCGACAAGACCGCCTTCGTCAACGGACTCCTCACCGCTGTGAAGGAGCAGAAGAGCGCGACGGCGAAGCTGACCTTCGGTACCACGGTCAGCGCCACCGCAGCTTTCAACTACGGCGGGGCCGAGCCCGAGGCGCAGATCGCTGCTGATCTCTTCGGGCAGCAGATCGAGGTCGTGAGCGTCGAGGGGCAGTACTACCTCAAGAAGAGCGCCACCACGAAGTTCGTGAAGCTTGCCAAGGATGACCCGTCGCTGTCCCTTCTCGGCGGCCTCGCCGACGCGGACCCCAAGAAGGCGCTCACCGGGATCGTCGAAGGCATCAAGACGGTGCGCGACCTCGGCCAGAGGACCGTCGCGGGCGAGGAGCTCACCCACTACGCGCTCACCCTGGACGGCAAGGCGATCGGCTCCGGGATGCTCGGAATGATCCCGGGAGTCGACCTGAGCAAGGACATCGTGCTGGACCTGTACGTCGATGGCGACAACCTGGTTCACCGGGCTGAGGCCGACCTCGGCGACAACGACCTCACCCTGACCGTGACGGACTGGGGCACGCCGGTCACCATCACGGCGCCGTCGGCCTCGGAGATCCTTCAGAACTAGGTACGCCGGGGGCGCGCCTGCGGCATCTCGGCTCAGCGTCCGCGCATGTTCGCGCGGGCACCCTTCATCGACGTCGGGACCGGTCCCTTGGGGAGCGGGACGTTGGAGCGGTTGGCGTCCAGCGCCTTGAGGCGGTTCAGTACGTCGGTCATTGCGGCCGGCTTGATCTTGCGACCGAGCTTCGAGACGTGGCGCACCAGCTTGCGCAGCGGCACCTCGCCTGGACCGTTGCCGACGTAGACCTCGTGCAGCGGCACCTCGGCCGCGACCCGCTCGTGCTTGCGACGTTCGGCAGCCATCAGCGGCTTGAGCCGGTTGGGGCTGCCCTCACCGATCAGAATGATCCCCGGAGGGCCGACCAGACGGTGGACGACGTCCTGTTGCTTGGTGAAGCCGATCGCGGGGTCGGTCTTCCACCCGCGGCGGAGCATGCCAAGAGCTGCAGCGGCGGCCCCTGGCTGACCGTCGATCGAGGCAAGCGCTGCAGCCTGCGCACGGCGACCGAAGATGACGAGCACTGCGAGCGTCCCGATCAGGATGCCGAAGATGACCGGGAAGGCGACGCCACCGAGCAGCAGGTACATCGCGGCGACCCCACCGGCGGCTGCAAGCACGAAGGTGCCGAGCAGGATCAGGCCGATCCGGGGGTCGCTCTTCTTCGTGATCTGGTAGCTCTGCCGGATCTGGCTGATCCGGCTCGGCTTGTTCGGGTCCTTGACCTTCTTGACCTTCTTCGCCATGGTGCTGCCTTCAGTTCGTATGGGGAGCGTTCGAGGTGGGTGTGCTTGGGGGAGCGAGCCTAGTCGAGACCAGTCACCAATCAGACCGCCGTGCTGGTGCCCGTCCGGGCGGCGACCGCCTGCTGGTAGAGCCGCCCTGCCCGGTACGACGACCGGACCAGCGGGCCGGAGAGGACACCGGCGAAGCCGATCCCCTCCGCTTCGGCGGCGAGCTCGACGAACTCCTCGGGCTTCACCCAGCGTTCCACCGGGTGGTGCCGAGCCGAGGGGCGCAGGTACTGGGTGATGGTGACTAGCTCGCAACCGGCTGCGTGCAGGTCGACCAGGGCCTGGCTGACTTCCTCGCGGGTCTCGCCCATACCGAGGATCAGGTTCGACTTGGTCACCAAGCCGAACGCGCGCGCCTGGGTGAGGACGTCGAGGGACCGCTCGTAACGGAACGCGGGCCGGATCCGCTTGAAGATCCGTGGCACGGTCTCGACGTTGTGGGCGAGTACCTCGGGCCGGGCCGCGAACACCTCGGCCAGCAGGTCGGGTTCGCCGTTGAAGTCGGGGATGAGATTCTCGACGCCCGTGCCACCCCACTCGTTGTGCGCGGTGAGCTCGTGGATCGCGCGGACCGTCTCGGCGTACAGCCAGGCGCCGCCGTCGGGGAGGTCGTCGCGGGCGACGCCGGTGATGGTCGCGTACCGCAGGCCCATGGTCTGGACGGACTCGGCGACCCGGCGGGGCTCGTCCCGGTCGAGCGGCTGGGGCTTACCGGTGTCGATCTGGCAGAAGTCACAGCGGCGGGTGCACTGGTCGCCGCCGATGAGGAACGTGGCCTCGCGGTCCTCCCAGCACTCGAAGATGTTGGGGCAGCCAGCTTCCTGGCAGACCGTGTGCAGTCCCTCGGACTTCACCAGCTGTTGGAGCTCTCGGTACTGGGGACCCATCGTGGCCCGGGTCTTGATCCAGGCAGGCTTGCGCTCGATAGGCGTCTCCGCGTTCCGGACCTCGAGGCGGAGGAGCTTGCGCCCCTCGGGCTCGGCGCTGTCGGCGGACGAAAATCCGGGGGCCTGGGTCACCCCTCCAGAGTACGCGCCGCCAGTGGTCCGGGACTGAGTCGGGGGCGGTCGGTGCCGCCGCGCGACGCGGAGCCCTGACTACTTCGTCACAATGTCGTCGGACCTCTGCAGGACGGCCCCGGGCCGGCTCAGACGTCTCGACGCCGGAACACGACCCAGGAGCCGGCCAGGGCGAGCGCGAGCAGCACCAGCAGGTACGACCCGGACTGCACGTGACTGACGTGCTGGGGTCCGGTGCAGTCGCCGATCCGGACGCACCGGGCGGTCGGGTCGACGTACTGGAGGTACTTCTCGAGCCACCCGAAGACGTTGTTGCCGAGCGACCAGCGAGCCACTCCGTCGAACGGAAGCAGGTAGACGAGGATCTCGCCGCCGACGCCGTAGATGAACAGCAGCGCCAAGGTCGCCACCGAGTGCCGGAAGACCATGGTCAGGGCGAACGCCCCGGCGCCGGCTCCCATCGCCAGGGCGACCGCTCGGAGCAGGTGCCAGCCGATGTCGCCGACCACGGCTGCACCGTGCGGCACCCCACGCTCGGCCGCGACCAGGTACAGCGCCAACCAGAAGGCACCGAGTACGACGAACGCCACCAGGCCGCTGGCCAGCGAGACCGCGATCGCCTTCGCCGCCCACACCCGCGACCGTCGTGGCTCGAAGAGGACCTGGTTGCGGATCGAGCCCGACGCCCAGTCCGCTCCGGTGAAGGTGGTCGCAGCAATGATGATCAGTCCGATCACCAGGAGCGCGATGCCGATGCCGTTGCCCTGGAGCGTGCCGTTCAGGTTGAGCTCGCTGCGCGGCAGGTAGTTGGTGTCGTCGGGGGAGAACATGTCCCGGCACTGCTGCTCGGCGAACTCCTCGGTGGCGTCGGCGACGTAGTCCTTCACGCACTGGGCGACGTCGGACTCGACGCCGGCCTTCTTGCCCTCGATGTCAGCGTTGGCCTGGGCAGTCGCGATCTCGGCATCGGTCGGCGGGCGGGTGTCCCACGCCGACTGGAACGCGACCAGTCCGGCGAGCAGAGCGGCGACCGCGATCAGCAGGACAATGACGCGGCGCGTCCGGTAGCGGGTCAGTTCGACCCGGATCAGCCCGGTCATGCGTGCTCACCTTCCCGTGACCCCGGGGGCGGTGGGGGCGGCGGAGGTACGTCGGTGAGCCCGGTCTCGGTGACGTGCTCGGCGGTCTCGTCGGCCGCGAGCTCGGCCGGGTCCTCGGGTCGGGCGGGGCGGTGGCCGGTGAGCTTGAGGAAGAACGACTCCAAGGTCGGCCGGATCGCTGAGAGCTCGTAGACGTAGAGGCCGTGGTCGGCCAGCCGGTTCGTGATCACCTCAGGGTGCTCGTGGCCTTCGACCAGCAAGAAGGCGTCTTGCCGGACCACCTCGTAGCCGGTCTCGAGCAGCAACCTGGCGGCGCGGTCCGGGTCTGCAACGCCGACGCGGGTTCGGGAGGTGCTTTCGCCGATCAGATCGCGAACCCGGCCCGACTTCAGCAAGCTGCCCTCACTGATGATCGAGACCGAGGAGCAGACCTGTTGCACCTCAGCAAGAATGTGCGAGCTGAGCAGCACGCTCACGCCGGAGTCGGCCAGTCGTGGGATGGTGTCGCGCATGTCCCGGATGCCGGCCGGGTCCAAGCCGTTCGACGGCTCGTCCAAGATGACCAACTCGGGGTTCTTCAACAGGGCTGCGGCAAGTCCGAGGCGTCGGCTCATCCCGAGCGAGTATCCGCGGTAACGGCGCTGCGCGACGTCGACCAGGTCGACCTTCTCGAGGACTTCGTCGACGCGGGACGTCGGCAGCGATGCAGCGCCGGCGAGGAGCTCGAGGTTGCGGCGCCCGGTCAGGTCGGGGGTGAACTGACCGCGTTCGAGCAGCGCACCGACCCGGGCGAGCACCACTGGAATCCTCTGCGGGTACTGCTGGCCGAGGACAGCGATGGTGCCGCTGTCGGGCCGGGCCAGCCCGAGCAGCATCCTGATCGTGGTTGTCTTGCCGGACCCGTTGGGGCCGAGGAAGCCGTGCACGCCTCCGCGTTCGACCGCGAGGTCAAGGTTGTCGACGGCGACAACGCCGCGGCCGCGGTCGCGGTAGACCTTGCGCAGGCCGGTGGTCTCGACCACGAGATCGCTCATCGGCGTCACTTTCCCCTTTCCGCGTCGGGCCAATCCGTCCATGTACCGGAAGCATGTCGCAGAACCGACTCAGGCCAGGGGATTGAGGACGCTGACACGCAGGCCTTCGGCGCGTCCCGGTTCGGGTCTCGGTTCGTAGTCCGGGGTGGCGTCGTACGGCGCCCACGCGAGCAGTCGATCGAGGTGCGTTTCTATGACCGGGATGACCTCGGTCGGGGTGACATCGCGGCCCAGTTCTGCCGACAGGGAGGTCACCCCGGCGTCCGCGATGCCGCAGGGGACGAAACGGTCGTACCAGCCGAGGTCGACGTTGCAGTTGAGGGCGAAGCCGTGCATGGTGATGCCCCGGCTGACCCGGATGCCGAGCGCCGCGATCTTCCGCTCCGGGCGGCCGGCGACCGGGTCGGCCCGAAGCCAGACGCCGCTGCGACCGGGTACCCGCGCGGTGGCAACGCCGTACTCGGCGCAGACGCCGATCAAGGCCTCTTCGACGCGTCGGACGTAGTCGACGACCAGAACGTGGTCGGGCAGCCGGACGATCGGGTAGCCGACCAGCTGTCCGGGGCCGTGGAACGTGATCTTGCCGCCGCGGTCGACGTCGATGACCTCCGCGCCGCCGGCATCGAGCGGCCGCTCGTCGGGGGTGGTGCGCTTGCCGCAGGTGAACACCGGCGGGTGCTCAAGGAGCAGCGTCGTGTCGGGCGCGCCCGCCTGTACGCCGGCGTGGACCGCGCGTTGCAGCTCCCAGGCCTCGCGGTAGTCGACGAGTCCGAGGTGACGGTGGTCGAGGAGACGGTGTTCGGGCCTGCTCACCCGGACGAGCCTACGCCCGAACCTGTGGAGACTCCCGGCGAGGTCGCGGTCCTTTCCAGGACGCTGACCCGGTGCAGCCACCTCTCGGGTTCGTCGTTCCGGTCCTGCTCGGCCTGCTCGTCGGCTGCGCGGCACCGGCCGGCGAGCCGTTGCGCCCGGCTGGCGCCGGAGCATCGGCGGTGGCGACGTCGCCGCTGGACGTCCTCCGGGACTGGGACGAAGCCCGTGCTGAAGCCTGGGCGGCCAGGGACGCGGACGCGCTCCGCGCTCTGTACGTGCCCGGATCCATGACCGGCATCCGGGACGTCCGGTCGCTGCTGGCATACGCCGGACGCGGGCTGCGGGTGAGCGGGATCCGGCTGCAACGACTCTCGGCCCGGGTTCTGGCCCACCAAGACACGCTGCTGCGCCTGGAGGTGGTCGAGCGGTTGCTCGGCGCGAACGTAGATGACGGCTCGGTCGTACGGCGGCTGCCTGCAGGTCAACCCAGTCGGCGGATCCTCGAGCTGCGCTACCTCGACGGCGCCTGGGTGGTCGGTCGGGTCAGGTTCGCTGCGCGGTAGCGGCTCGGAGCACGTCGGCGACGTCCTGATCGGCGAACCGGAACCCGATGTCGATCAGCACCTGCGGGACGGCCCGGATCGAGCCGAGCAGCTCGGGGGACATCCGTCCCGCGGCTGGCTTCAACACCGACCTCGGAACGCCGAAGAAAGCCGGGCGATGGACCAGAGCAGCCAGCTCGCGGGTGAACTCAGCGTTCGTCGGAGTCTTCGGGCAGCAGAGGTTGACCGGGCCGTCGGCCTCGGCGTGCTCAGCGAGGAAGGTGACCGCCGCCACCCAGTCCTCGGTCGAGATGATCGGGAAGTACTGCTTGCCGGACCCGAGCTTGCCACCGAGCCCTGACTTGAACAGCAGCAGGAGCTGCTTCAGCGGCGCGCTTCGCTGGTCGAGCACCGGTGCCGTCCGCAGTACGCAGACCCGGGCGCCGGCCTCGGCCGCAACTTCGGTCGCGGCCTGCCACTGCCGGGTGACCTGAGTAAGGAAGGCATCGCCGGACGTGCCGGAAGTCTCGGTGACCACTTCGTCGCCACGATCGCCGTAGTAGGAGATGCCGTTGCCGGCCAGGAAGGTCGGACGCCGCCCGCTCGACGCGATCGCCTCGGCGAGAACCTTCGTGGTCGTCACCCGGCTCTCCTCCAGGTCCGAGGCCCAACGTTTGGAGTGCGGGTTGCCGAGGGTCGGCGCTCCGGCGAGGTTGATCACCACGTCGGACTGCTCGATCAGGGAGAGGTCGAGCTGGCCGGCGTACGGATCCCACTGCGCCTGTCCGGGGCCAGGCGCGCGGCGGACCAGGGCGGTCACCTCGTGACCGGCGAGGTCGAGGCTCTCGCGTAGGCGGGTGCCGAGGAAACCGGACGCTCCGGCGATGAGAAATCGCATGACCCCACCCTGCCATGGGGCCGGTCAGCCGGCGCAGGGTCCCGGGCTGGCCGCCAGCCCCGTCGCTCCTCGACGCTGTTGCGCCGACTCGGCCACGAGCAAGCTCGGGCGCTCGGTAGGCTTACAGCGTGGTCGTCGCTACGCTCCTCGACGCTGTTGCGCCGACTCGGCCACGAGCAAGCTCGGGCGCTCGGTAGGCTTACAGCGTGAGTGATTTCGATGTTGTCGTCGTCGGTGCCGGCCCCGGCGGCTATGTAGCCGCCATTCGCGCTTCCCAACTCGGTCTCACGGCCGCGGTCGTGGAGGCGAAGTACTGGGGAGGTGTCTGTCTCAACGTCGGGTGCATCCCGTCCAAGGCTCTGCTCAAGAACGCCGAGCTGGCACACGTGCTCACCCACGAGAAGGACAAATTCGGTATCACCGGCGACGCGTCGATGGAGTTCGGTCCGACGCACGCCCGCAGCCGCCAGGTCTCGGACGGCATCGTCAAGGGCGTCCACTTCTTGATGAAGAAGAACAAGATCACCGAGATCCAGGGCTGGGGCACGTTCACCGGTCCGCTGGCCAAGGGGGAGAAGGCCCTCGAGGTCAAGGGCGAGGACGGCTCGGTGCGCACCGTCACCGGCGACCAGATCATCATCGCCACCGGCGCGACTGTTCGTCTGGTGCCCGGCGTCGAGCTCTCGAAGAACGTCGTGACGTACGAGGAGCAGATCCTCGACGGCAACCTGCCGTCCTCCATCGTGATCGGCGGGTCCGGCGCTATCGGCGTCGAGTTCGCCTATGTGATGAAGAACTTCGGCGTCGACGTGACCATCGTCGAGTATCTCGACCGGATGGTGCCGACCGAGGATGCGGAGGTCTCCAAGGAGCTCCTCAAGCATTACAAGAAGCTCGGTGTCAAGATTCTGCTGGGTACGGCGGTCCAGGGCGTCGAGGACACCGGCTCAGGTGTGCGGGTGACGGTCGCTCCCGCTGGCGGTGGGGAAGAACAGGTCATCGAGGCCGACAAGTTCCTTGCTGCTTTCGGTTTCGCACCGCGCTTGGACGGCTACGGCCTCGAGGCCAGTGGCGTCGCGACCACCGAGCGCGGCGCCATCGCCGTCGATGAGCGCGGCCGGACCAATGTCGAGGGCGTCTACGCGATCGGCGATGTCACCGGCAAGCTCATGCTCGCGCACACTGCCGAGGCGATGGCTGTGGTAGCCGCCGAGACGATCGCCGGCGCCGAGACCATGGAGATCGATTTCGACATGATCCCGCGGGCGACGTACTGCCAGCCGCAGATCGCCTCCTTCGGCTACACCGAGGAGCAGGCAAAGGAGAAGGGGTACGACGTCAAGACGGCGAAGTTCCCGTTCTCGGCCAACGGCAAGGCAATGGGACTGGGCGACGCGGTCGGGTTCGTCAAGGTCGTCGCCGATGCGAAGTACAACGAGATCCTCGGTGCCCACCTGATCGGGCCCGACGTGACCGAGCTGTTGCCGGCGCTGACCCTGGCGAAGCAGTGGGATCTGACCGCCGACGAGGTGGCCCGCAACGTCTTCGCGCACCCCACGCTGTCCGAGGCAGTCAAAGAAGCCGTGCACGGCATCGCGGGACACATGATCAACCTCTGAGATCCGCGGAACGAGGTCAGATCAGGGTTTCGACAGGCTCACCAACGCTGGTTGAGCCTGTCGGAACCCTTTGGCGTCGCGTTGTCAGACCTCGAACTGGGCTGCTTCCAGGCGCGCCTTCACGTCTTGGAGGAAGCGTCCGGCGTCGGCGCCGTCGACCAGCCGGTGATCGTAGGTCAGCGCCAGGTTGACCATGTTCCGGATCGCGATCGTCTCGCCCAGGTTCGGGTCGTCGATCACGACCGCCCGCTTGACGACCGCGCCGGGACCCAGGATCGCGACCTGCGGCTGGTTGATGATCGGCGTGTCGAACAGGGCACCGAAAGTACCCAGGTTGGTGATCGTGAAGGTGCCACCCGTCAGGTCGTCCGGGGTGATCTTGTTGGTCCTGGTGCGCTCGGCAACGTCGGCGATCTTCTTCGCCAACCCGGCGATAGAGAGGTCGCCGGCATCCTTGACCACCGGGGTAAGCAGTCCGCGCTCGGTGTCGACCGCGAACGCGACGTTCTCGCGGTCGAAGTAGGTGATCTCACCGGCCTCGGCATTGAAGTGGGCGTTCAGCTTCGGGTGCGCCTTGAGGGCGTCGATCGCGGCCTTGGCGAAGAACGGCAGGTAGGTCAGCTTGACGCCCTCGCGGGCCAGGAAGTCGTTCTTCGCTGCATCACGGAGACGTACGACGTTGGTGACGTCGACCTCCATCACCTGGGTGAGCTGGGCCGAGACGTGCAGGGACTCGGTCATCCGTTCGGCGATGACCTTGCGCAGTCGACTGACCTTCTCGGTGGTGCCGCGAAGGGGACTCGGAGCCGCGGGGGATGCAGCGGGTGCAGCTGCCGGAGCTGCGGCAGCCGGCGCAGCAGCCGGCTTCTCCGCCGCAGCGAGGACGTCCTGCTTGCGGATCCGGCCACCCACTCCGGTCCCGGTGATCGCGGCCAGGTCCACCCCGTGCTCAGCGGCCATCTTGCGTACGAGCGGGGTGACGTAGCTGCCGCTGTCGCCGGATGGAGCAGCGGCTTCGGGGGTAGCGGCTGCGGGGGCAGGCGCAGGCGGAGCCGGGGCGTCGGGCGCCTTCTCGGCGGGCGCCTCCTCCGCGGGCGCCTCCTCGGCGGGCGCCTTCTCGGCGGGCGCCTTCTCGGCGGGCGCTTCCTCGGCGGGCGCTTCCTCGGCGGGCGCCTTCTCGGCAGGAGCCGGGGCGGAGTCGGCCGAACCGATGACTGCGAGCTCGGCGCCCACCTCGACGGTCTCGTCCTCGTTGACCTTGATCTCCAGCAGTGTCCCGGCGACCGGCGAGGGAATCTCGGTGTCGACCTTGTCGGTCGAGACCTCGAGTAGAGGCTCGTCGACGGCGACAGAGTCTCCGACCTGCTTCAGCCATCGGGTGACAGTGCCCTCGGTGACCGACTCGCCGAGCGCGGGCAGGGTGACGGAGGTACTGGCGCCACCAGAGGAGGCAGGCGCCTCGGCAGCCGGGGCTTCGGATGCAGGTTCGGCGGGGGCCTCAGCGGCGGCCTCGGCAGGGGCCTCAGCGGGTGCCTCAGCGGGTGTCTCAGCGGGTGTCTCGGCAGGTGTCTCGGCAGGTGTCTCGGCGGGCTCGCCCGACGCCTCGTCGGCGCCCGAATCGGTCGACTCGCCATCGTCGCCGATCACACACAGCTGGGCGCCGACCTCGACGGTCGCGTCCTCTGCGGCGTCGATCGAGAGGATGACGCCGGCCACGGGCGACGGGATCTCGGTGTCGACCTTGTCCGTCGAGACCTCGAGCAGCGGCTCGTCAACAGTCACCGTGTCGCCGACCTGCTTGAGCCAGCGGGTGACTGTTCCCTCGGTGACGGATTCGCCGAGAGCGGGAAGGGTGACGGGTGTCGACATGTGCGTCCTTCGTGTCAGGAGTGGTGTTCAGGAATGAGCATGGAGTGGCTTGCCGGCGAGGGCCAGGTGGGCCTCCCCGAGAGCTTCGTTCTGGGTCGGGTGGGCGTGCACCAGCGGGGCGACGTCCGCAGGAAACGCTTCCCAGTTGTAGATCAGCTGGGCTTCGCCGATCAGCTCGCCGACGCGCGCGCCGACGAGGTGGACGCCGAGGATGGGGCCGTCCTTGCGTCGTACGAGCTTGACGCTGCCCTGGGTCTTGAGGATCTGACTCTTGCCGTTCCCGCCGAGGTCGTAGACCAGGGTCTCGATCGCGTCCTCGCCATCGCGTTCGCGCGCCTGCTCCTCGGTCAGTCCGACCGACGCCAGCTCGGGATCGCAGTAGGTGACCCGCGGGATGCCGCTCTCGTCGATGGGCTTGGGGGCGAGGCCGGCGATCTCTTCGGCCACAAAGATGCCCTGAGCGAAGCCGCGATGCGCGAGCTGAAGACCCGGGACGATGTCACCGACCGCGAAGACACCGGCCACGTTGGTCCGGAAGCGCTCGTCGGTGAGAACGAACCCACGGTCCATGGCGACGCCCTGTTCGTCGTACCCCAGGCCTTCGGTGGTGGGTCCGCGACCGACCGCGACTAGCAGCAGTTCGGCCTCGATCGGCTCGGTGCCCTCGACATGAACCCGGACGCCGCCCTCGGTGAGCTCGACCTTCTCGAAGGACTTGCCGGTCAGCGCCTTGATCTTGCGTTTCCGGAAAGCCCGCTCCAGGTGCTTCGAGGAATCGGCGTCCTCGGCTGCCATCAGCCGGGGGAGCGCCTCCACGATCGTCACTTCGGCGCCGAACGAACGCCAGACGCTCGCGAACTCGCAGCCGATCACCCCACCACCGAGGACCACCACCGAGGCTGGGACGCGATCCAGGCGCAGGGCGTGCTGGGAGTTGATGACGCGCTCGCCGTCGACCTCGAGACCCGGCAGTGTGCGGGAGTACGAGCCGCTGGCGAGGACCACGTTCGTGCCGGTGTACGTCGAAGTCCCGTCCGCACCGGTGACCTCGACGGTATGGGGTGCTACCAATCGGCCAGACCCGGCGACGACCGTGATCCCACGGCCGCTTATCAGTCCGGTGAGGCCCTTGAAGAGCCGCTCCACGACGCCGTCCTTGTACGCGTTGACGGCCGGCATGTCGATGCCGTCGAAGGTGGCGCGGACCCCGAACTGCTCGGAGTCGCGGGCGGCATCGGCGACTTCGGCCGCGTGCAACAGGGCCTTGGTCGGGATGCACCCCACATGCAGGCAGGTCCCGCCCAGGTCGCCCTTTTCGATCAGCGCGACGCTCAGACCGAGCTGTGCGGCGCGGAGCGCACACGCGTATCCGCCGGACCCTGCGCCCAGGATCACCACATCGACGTGGTTGGCGTCCGCCACGGTCCCTCCGCTCGTTCGCGTTTGACTCGGGCCATCCTTGCACTTCTGCCCCACGTGTCCACCGGCAGCCCGACACGCAGGTCCGGGCGGGGGCAGATGTGCGCCGTGACCGCCCATGCCGCACAATTGCCGCCATGGGCCTGTTCGATCGATTCCGACGCCGTAACGGCTTGAGCCGTGGCGGTCCGACCGGGTCGACCGTTCGCTCTTCCGATTCGGCCGACGTGCGCCACCTCCGCGAGTTCGTCAGCAACCGTCGCGGGGTCGAGGGATTCGTCGAACCGCGTACGACGGTCAGCGAGGTGACCCTGCTCCTGGTCGCCCATGACGGTGAATGGACCCGCCGCCGGGTGCAATCGGTGCAATGGGCGCACGACTTCGCCAACAAGCTCGGCGTCCCGTCGTACGACGCGGCCGTGGTCGGTGTCCCGCAGCGGATGCGTGACTACAACAGCCGTCAGAAGGCCGACAAGGCGCCGAACCCGTTCTCCTCGCCGCCGCCGGCAGACTGAGTCAGGCAGGTTCAGCCCGCGATGGCCGCGACATACTCGACCAGGGTGCTGGTCGCGAAGCCGGTGCCGCCGCTCGGCATCTGTCCCCACGGCCCGCCGGTGTTGTAACTCGGTCCGGCGATGTCGAGGTGTGCCCACGGCACGTCCTCGACGAAGGCTTCGAGGAACGCCGCAGCGTAGAGCGCGCCGCCCCAGCGGACCCAGTTCGCCTGCAGCAGATCGGCGACTTTGCTCTCGGTCCGGACGCTGCGACGCTGCTCGTCGGGGATCGGCAGGTGCCAGTAGAGCTCGCCGGTCCGACCGGCCGCTTCCTGGACGGCCGCCACGGTCGCGCCGTTCCCGAAGAGGCCGGCGATCCGGTCTCCGAGCGCGACGACACAGGCACCGGTTAGCGTCGCCACGTCGATGATCGAGTCGGGCCGGTCGCGGACCGCGAGGGTGAGCGCGTCGGCCACGACGAGCCGGCCCTCGGCATCGGTGTTGGTCACCTCGACGGTCTTCTTCGACAGCATTGTCAGGACGTCCCCCGGGCGCATCGCAGAACCGCTGACCATGTTCTCCGCCAGCGGCAGGTAGGCCGTCACGGTGACCGGGATCTCAAGCTCGGCGATCGCGTGGATCGCGGCTACCACCGCGGCGGCCCCGGCCATGTCCGATTTCATCGTCGGCATCGAGCCGCCGGGCTTGATGGTCAGTCCGCCCGAGTCGAAGGTAATGCCCTTGCCGACCAACGCCACCGATCCGCGGGGGTCGTTCGGGCTCCAGGTGAGCTTGACCAGGCACGGTGGGTTGGCTGAGCCCTGGCCGACGCCGAGGATCCCGCCGCAGCCGAGCTTCTTGAGCTGGGCGGCGTTGAGGAGCTCGAACTCGACGTCGGTAGGCCCGGCCAGTTTTTTGATCTCCGCGGCGAATTCCGTCGGCACGAGCGCGTTGGGGGGAGTGTTCACCCAATCGCGTGCCTTGTTCGTCAGGTCGGCCAGGACGGTCGCGGTCCGCAGGGCGTTGACCGCATCGGTACGGCGCGCGACGTCGCTGAGGACGACCACGTCGGCCACTGCCCCGCGGCGCGGCTTCGCGGTGATGCCCTCGTACTTGTAGAGACCTGAGGCGAATCCCTCGACAACGGCGCGCACGTGATCGCCGTCGATTGCGGGCAGCGCGACCGCGACGGAGGCGGTGTTACCGAGGGCGCGGGCGGCGATACCGGCGGCGCGCCGTACCTTCTCGGTCGTCAGGGCGTCCTGCGCACCGAGCCCGACGACGAGAAGCTGAGTAGCGTTCAGCTGGCCGTTCGTGGGGACCTTCGCGGTCTCGCCGAACGAGCCTGAAAAGCCCAACGAGGCGAGCAACGGCTCGAAGCCTCGTCCGTAGGCGTCCGCCACCGGGGCACCCCCAGCGGCCGGCACCAGGGCGCCGCCTTTCCCGGTGCAGACGCCGATGACAACGAGATCGGTACGGACCTTGTCGGCCGAGCCCTTGCGCAGTGTGTAAGCCGTCACGGGTCGAGGCTACGCGAACGTGCGGAGCCGCCCGGAGCTCGCTCGAGGCCGAGTGGCTGAGAACCCGTCGAGGAGCGTAGCGACGATCACGGGACACCGTGCTAGGCCGTCCGGACGCTGGGGTAACTTCAGCGCATGGCCCTCAAGCAGTCAGTCCTGCACGATCGACATGTTGCCCTGGGGGCGAAGTTCTCCGAATTCGGCGGCTGGGAGATGCCCCTGCAGTACGCCGGTGTTGTGCCCGAGCACACCGGTGTCCGCAACGCCGTCGGTGTCTTCGACGTCAGCCACTTGGGCAAGCTCGACGTCCGCGGCGACGGCGCGCAGGAGTTCATCAACTCGTGCTTCACCAACGACCTCGGCCGGATCGGCACCGGCCAGGCGCAGTACACGCTCTGCTGCGACGAGGAGACCGGGGGCGTCGTCGACGACCTCATCGTCTATCTCAAGGGCGACGACCACCTGCTGCTGGTCCCGAACGCCGCGAATACCGCCGAGGTTGCCCGTCGCCTCCAGGCGGCAGCGCCTGACGGAGTCACGATCACCGACCACCACGAGACCCACGCGGTCCTCGCCGTTCAGGGCAGTCGTTCTGACGAGGTGCTCGCGGCGCTCGGCTTCCCGGTCGGCGACGACGCCCCGCCGCTGGACTACATGGCGTTCGTCGAGGCGCCGTACGAGGGTGTCGACGTGGTGGTCTGCCGGACCGGGTACACCGGTGAACGCGGTTACGAGCTGATCGCACCGAACGAGGTCGCTCCGGCGCTCTGGGACGCGTTGATCGAAGCCGGCGCGCCGTACGGTCTGCAGCCCTGCGGTCTCGGCGCCCGGGACACCCTGCGCACCGAGATGGGGTACCCGCTGCACGGCCAGGACATCAGTCTCACGATCACCCCGGTCCAGGCACGTCTGGGGTGGGCGGTCGGGTGGAAGAAGGACGCATTCTGGGGGAAGGCGGTCCTCGAGGCCGAGCGCGAGCGCGGCCCGGTGGTGACCCTGCGCGGCCTGGTCGCCAGCGGTCGCGGGATCGCCCGGCCGCACATGACCGTCCAGCTCACCGGGGACATGCCCATCGGCGAGATCACTTCCGGGACCTTCTCGCCGACCCTGAAGAAGAGCGTCGCCTTGGCGCTCATCAACACCCAGGTCACCGAGGGCGCCGAGGTCACCGTTGACGTCCGTGGTCGGTCCGAGCTATTCGTCGTGACGAAGCCACCCTTCGTCCAACCCGCCGTACGAGAGGCCTGAGATGACCAACGCACCCGAGCCGACCTCGTTCCCGGCGCTGTCCACGCCGATCCCGTGGTGGTGGCAGTCGCTGGATTCGGATGGCCGTGTCGTGGAGCCGAAGGACGGCCGTCAGGAGTTCCCCACCCGCGGCGATGCCGAGTCCTGGGTGGGGGAGTTCTGGGCCGACCTTGCTGACGAGGGCGTTGCCGCGGTCACCCTTTTCGAAGGCGACCGCGAGGTGTTCGGACCGATGTCCCTCGGCGCGGGCTGACCTCAGACGACCTTGTCGCCGAACTTCACGTTCGGCTTCGGCAACCGCATGAAGCGGAGCTGAAGTGTTCGGATGAAGGCGTACATCATCGCGCCCTTGAGGTTCTCGTCGGGGAACTTCGCCTTCAGCGCCTTCTTCAGGCGCACCCGGAGCAGCAGCGTGTCCGTCACCAGCAGTAGCATGCTTGCGAGCTGAAGCATGTTGGCGGCCGACCGGACGCCGTCGTTGCCGACCTGGGCGAGGACCAGGATCAGCAGCAGGACCGGCAGCAGGAACTCCATGAAGGTGAGCCGGGCGTCGACCCAGTCCCGGACGAACCGCTTGACCGGACCCTGGTCGCGCGCAGGCAGGAACTTTTCTTCCCCGGCCTTCATTCCCTCGCGCATCCTGCGGTTGGCCTCGGTGCGCTTGTCCCGGAGGACCTTCGACGCGGCCTTCTTGTCGACGCTTGCGCGAGCCCGGTCGCGGGCGGCGGCCTCGGCCTCCTTGCGGCTCGGCGTGGGCCGGCCCTTGCCGGCCGACGCCTCCGTGGGTGCCGCCGGGGTCTGGTTCTTCTCGGTACGACCGAACACGTTCATGCCTCATCACCAAGGGAGGGAAGGATCGAGTGCAGGCTACCCGGCTTCCGGTCGCCGGCTCGCGGCGGTGTCCGGAAAGGGAATCTAGGGAACCGGCAACGAGGTGATGCCTGAGTTGTCACACTTAGTCCGTGTTGAAGCAGTCGCGCCTCGATCTGGAGCGAGAAGCAGAACTCGGCGCCTACGCCGTCCTCGGCGAGGCGGACATCCCTGCGCTCGAGCGCATCACCGATCTCGCGGCTGCTCTCTGCGGGATGTCGGTCGCGGAGGTGAACGTTGTCTCCACCACTGATGTGCTGCACGTAGCCACAACGAACCGGGACCACCTGCGGGTCCCGCGCGAGCAGTCCTTCTGCAGCACGGTCATTACCTATGACGTCGACACCTATGTGGTTCCGGACGCTACCCAAGAGCTCCCGTTCGCGAGAAGCCCGTACGTCACGGGCGAGTTCGCCTCGATCCGTTCCTATGCGGCGGCGCGCCTGGTCGCACCCTCGGGAATCGTGCTCGGCACTCTCTGCGTCTTCGACCAGGCCCTGGTGCAGGTCACCGAGCAGCACCTGAGCGCACTGCAGACGCTGGCGGCCACGATCGTCGACGTCCTGGAGATGCGGCGTACCCAGGTCCAGCTCGCCGGATCTGTCAGCCGCCTCGCGGACTCGCACCGAGAGCTCCACTCCTCCAACGAGTCGTTGGAGGCGTTCGCCGGCCAGATCAGCCACGACCTGCAGGCTCCGCTGACCGCCGTCGACATCGCTCTCGAGCTGCTTGAGGACGAGTGCGACCTGGACGACAGCGCTCAAGCACTCCTCGAACATGCGCGGTCCGCCGGTCGGCGGATGCAGCGCACGATCACCGATCTGCTCGACTTCGCGGTAGCCGGAGCGGGGAGTCCCGCCGTCCGGGTCGAGCTGGACACTTTGGTCGACCACACCCTTGCCGACCTCAGTGCCGGCCTGGCCGAGGTGAAGATCGATGTAGACCCGCTCCCGGCGGTGCTGGGCCACGAGTCCGAGGTCCGTGCCGTCCTCCAGAACCTGATCGCGAACGCGGTGAAGTTCGCCACGCCGGACGGCGTACCGCACGTGCACATCTTTGGAGAGGTCCGCGGCGCGACTGCGCGGGTGACCATCGCCGACAATGGCCCCGGGGTTCCCGAGGCCGAGCGCGAGGCAGTCTTCGGTCTGTCGTTCCGTGGGAGTACCGAGGTAGAGGGTCACGGCATCGGCCTGGCCACCTGCGCTCGGATCGTTCGGGCGCGCGGCGGCCGGATCGGCGTCGGCCAGGCTCCCTCGGGGGGCGCTGCGTTCTGGTTCGAGCTGCCCGCGGCCCGGTGAGGTGTTCAGTCCTGGTGGGAACGACCAGGCAGGTCGAGCATCCGCTGCAGGGCGATCTTGGCCCACTTCTCAGTCTCGCCGTCGACCTTGATCTGGTTGAGCACGGTCCCGGCAACCAGTGACTCGAGCGCCCAGACCAGGTGCGGAAGGTCGATCCGGTTCATTGTCGAGCAGTAGCAGACGGTCTTGTCGAGGAAGACGATGTTCTTGTCCGGATGCGCGTTCGCGAGCCGTTTCACCAGGTTGAGCTCGGTGCCGATCGCCCAGGTCGTGCCGGCCGGGGCGGCCTCGATCGTGTTGATGATGAACTCGGTGGAGCCGACCAGGTCGGCCTTGAGGACGACCTCGTGGGCGCACTCCGGGTGCACCAGGATCTGGACGTCGGGGACGGTCGCGCGGAGCTCGTCGACGACCTCGGGGGTGAAGCGGCCGTGCACCGAGCAGTGCCCCTTCCAGAGGATCACCTTGGCGGCGCGCAGCGCCTCGACCGTGTTGCCGCCGTTGAGCAGCAGCGGGTTCCACACGATGCAGTCGTCCAGCGAGTAGCCGAGCTTGAGGACGGCGGTGTTGCGGCCGAGGTGCTGGTCGGGGAAGAAGAGGACCTTGGTCTCCGGTCCCTTCTGGGCGAAGGCCCACTCCAGGGCGACGTCGGCGTTGGACGACGTACAGACCGCGCCGTCGTGCTCGCCGCAGAACGCCTTGATATCGGCCGAGGAGTTCATGTAGGTGATCGGAACGACGTGGTCGGCGACACCGGCATCGGTCAGGGCGTCCCAGGCGTCCTGGACCTGGCCGAGGCGGGCCATGTCGGCCATCGAGCAGCCGGCCGCGAGGTCGGGCAGGATCACCTTCTGGTCATCGGTGGTCAGGATGTCCGCGGACTCGGCCATGAAGTGCACGCCGCAGAAGACGATGTACTCGGCGTCGGGGCGCGCGGCGGCGTCCTTCGCGAGCTTGAACGAGTCGCCCATGACGTCGGCGAACTCCACCACCTCGTCACGCTGGTAGTGGTGACCGAGGATGAACACCCGGTCGCCCAGGGCTGCCTTGGCGGCCGCGGCGCGGGCCACTAGGTCCGGATCGGAGGCTGCCGGCAGATCTCCGGGGCACTCGACCCCGCGCTCGGCGGAGAGGTCCTTGCCCTTACCCAGCGGCAGCAACGGCAGGTCGATCGTGGTCATAAGCAAATCCTCCCACGGTGTCCCGCTCGACGGTCGTCGAGCCTGTCGAGACGCAGTGACATCACTACCTGGTCAACCACCGGTCGGGGCGACGCATTCCGCCTACGGCAGGATGACCGCATGCGCGTCCTGATCGCGCCGGACAAGTTCGCCGGCACCCTGACTGCCGTCGAGGCGGCGGCAGCGATCGCGGAGGGCTGGCAGCGCCGGGTCCCGGACGCCGAGATCGTCCAGATGCCGATGTCCGACGGCGGGCCCGGTTTCGTCGACGTCCTGCACGCAGCCCTCGGCGGCGACCTAGTCGCGGTCACGGTGCCCGACCCGTACGGCGTACCGGTGCCGGCGACGCTGCTTCTGGTCGGGACGACCGCGTACGTCGAGACGGCACAGGCGGTCGGGCTGCACCTGACCCCCGAGCTGGACCGGCGCCCGATGACCGGCAGCAGCCGCGGTGTCGGTGAGCTCATCGCCGCCGCGATCGGCGCCGGGGCCCGCACCGTCGTGATCGGTGCCGGCGGTACAGCGACCAACGACGGCGGCACCGGCCTGCTGGCCGCACTCGGCGCGACCGCCGAAGGAGCCATCCTGGACGCCGGGCCGCTTGGGCTCACCGGGATCGCCTCGGTGGATCTCGGCCCGGCCCGGGAAGCCGTGGCCGGGATCGAGCTGGTGCTGGCATCCGACGTCGACGTGCCGCTCCTCGGCCTGGTCGGCGCCACCAAGGCGTTCGGTCCCCAGAAGGGCCTCACCGAGGAGGAGCTCCTCGTCGCCGACGGCCGGTTGCAGTCGTTCGCCGAACAGACGGACCGGAAGCTGGCCGCGGAGAAGGGTGCCGGGGCCGCCGGCGGGATCGGCTTCGCGCTGATGCTGCTCGGTGCTGCCCGGACCCCGGGCGTCGACGTGGTCGCCGACGTGGTCGACCTGGCCGGTGCGTTGGCCAGCGCCGACCTGGTCGTTACCGGTGAAGGTGCCTTCGACTTCTCCTCGCGCTCGGGAAAGGTCCCCTACGGCGTGGCCCAGGCCGCGACCGCCGCTCTGGTCCCGTGCATCGCCCTGGCCGGCCAGGTCCTGGTCGGCTCTCGTGAGATGCGCGCGCTGGGGATCGAGGCGGCGTACTCGGTGATGGACCGGGTGGGGGAGGAGCGAGCCTTCGCCGAGCCCGCGGTAGCCCTGGCGGAGCTCGCCGAGCGGGTCGCCCGTACCTGGGGACGCTGAACCTCGCCATTTCGGGCCGACTGGTCGGGGGAATAACCCTAGGTGTGAGAAGATTGAACCTGGAGCAAGGGCCGATCGGGTCCCCACGAACACACCCCGGGAGAGCACCATGACCGAGCAGGTCGAGACCTCGACTGAGCACCGGACTGACAGCATCAACGTCAGCCCCACCGCCGCCGCCAAGGTGAAGAGTCTCCTCGAGCAGGAGGGTCGCGATGACCTCGCGCTCCGCATCGCCGTTCAGCCTGGTGGTTGCTCGGGGCTGCGTTACCAGCTCTTCTTCGACGAGCGCACCCTCGACGGCGACGTCGTGACCGACTTCGACGGCGTCAACGTCGTCTGCGATCGGATGAGCGTTCCTTACCTCAACGGCGCCACGATCGACTTCGTCGACACCATCGAGAAGCAGGGCTTCACGATCGACAACCCGAACGCCACCGGCTCCTGCGCCTGCGGAGACAGCTTCCACTGACCTGACGTCGAACCGGCGTAAATGGCGAAAGGCCCTGCAGACGCAGGGCCTTTCGCCAATTTCACGCCGGTTCGGCGATTAGTTGAAGTGCAGGTGCAGACGCGAGGCCAGGTGGGCCGCGGCGTCACTGACCGTGATCTCCGGCTTGCGGATCTCGCGGGGGAAGTCGGCGTACTCGATCGAGGGTGCCGGGCGCAGCGCGTCGGTGGCGATGCGCTGCTCCGGGAGGCCCATCTCGGAGACACACGCCGTGCAGTCCGTGTGCATCTTCACGGTGGTGTCCTGGTCGTCGTACGCAAGTCGCTCGTAGCTCATGTCCTCGACGTTATTGGCTACTTCCGAGTACTCCTACCTGTACTGGCCGGTAGGCTCCAGAGTTCACCAAGCGCTCACACGATCGCAACACCCTCCCCCAAATTTGAGGACCCATGCCGCTCCTGATCGCCGGTTCCATCGCCACTGACCACCTGATGACGTTCGAGGGCAAGTTCGCCGATTCGCTGGTCGCCGAGCAGCTCGACAAGCTCTCGGTGAGCTTCCTCGTCAACGATCTCGAGATTCGCCGCGGCGGCGTCGCGGCGAACATCTGCTTCGGCCTGGGCCAGCTCGGTCTCAGCCCGGTCCTGGTCGGCGCGGTCGGCGAGGACTTCGCCGACTACCGTTCCTGGCTGGAGCGCCACGGCGTCGACTGCGCGGCGGTGCACGTCTCGGACTCCCAGCACACGGCTCGGTTCGTCTGCACCACCGACACCACGATGGCTCAGTTCGCCTCGTTCTACCCGGGCGCGATGAGCGAGGCCCGGCTGATCGAGCTCGGCCCAATCGTCGAGCGCGTCGGTGCTCCCGACTTCGTGCTGATCGGCGCGGACGACCCGGACGGCATGCTCCGGCACACCGAGGAGTGCCGTCAGCGCGGCTACGCCTTCATCGCCGACCCGAGCCAGCAGCTGGCATTCGGCGAGGGTGACCTGATCCGCAGGCTGATCGAAGGCGCCACGATCCTGTTCAGCAACGAGTACGAGTCGCACCTGATCCAGTCCAAGACAGGTTGGAACGCCGAGGAAATCCTCGGCCTGGTCGGTATCCAGGTCATCACCCTGGGCAAGGACGGCGTCAAGATCGTGGCGAAGGGTCAGGATGAGATCCTGATCCCGGCCCTGAACGACGTGAACGCGATCGAACCGACCGGTGTCGGCGACGCCTTCCGGGCCGGCTTCCTGGCCGCGACCGAGTGGGGCCTCTCGCACGAGAGGTCCGCACAGGTCGGCTGCACTCTCGCGGCGTACGTCGTCGAGACCGTCGGCACCCAGGAGTACACCTTCACCCGCGAGGCGTTCGTGGCGCGCCTGGCTGCGTCGTACGGCGACGACGCCGGCACCGAGGTCGGCAAGCACCTGAACTAAGGGTGAACCCGGCCCCGTGGTCGGCCGAGTCTGGCGGATTTTCGGTGTCGCTGACCTTGAGGTCCGATGCAGCGGACCGCGAGGCCTGATTCAACCGAGGCGGCGTACCTGGTAGATAGGTACGCCGTCCTCGGCGTACGCCACCCCGATGTACTCCTGCTCGCGCATCCGGCACCAAGCCGGTACGTCGGTGGCAGCGGCGGTGTCGTCGGAAGCAACAGCCAGGATCCTGCCGACCGGGACGTCGTGGATGTGCCGGGCGAGCTCGATGATCGGGCGCGGGCAGAGCATCCCGCGGCAGTCCAGGATCAGGTCGGGGGTCACAAGCCGGCGTCCTCGCGGATGCTGGCGACGATCCCGGGCAGCTCCGCGAGCAGCCGGTCCACATCATCCTCGGTGGTCCCGCGACCCAGCGAGACGCGCAGGTTGCCGTGGGTCAGCGCCCCCATCGCAGACAGCACGTGGCTCGGCTCGAGCGTGCTCGCGGTACAGGCGGAGCCGCTGGCGAGAGCGAACCCGCGCCGGTCCAGCTCGGTCACGATCGCTTCACCGTCGACGTACAGAAACGAGAACGTCACCAGATGGGGGAGCCGGTGGTGGGGGTCGCCGACGATCTCGGTGTCGGCGATGGTGGCGACCCCGGCCCGCAGCCGATCGATCAGGCGCGCCTGGCGGCCCGCCACCTCACCGCGCTCGGCGACCACGGCCTGGAGCGCGGCGGCGGCGGCGAGCGCACCTGCCACGTTCTCCATGCCGGTGCCGCGCTCGTCGACGCGGTCGTCTCCAGGGAACGGGTTACGCCACCGCGCACCCTTGCGAACCAAGAGGAGGCCGACACCTGCGGGCCCGCCCCACTTGTGCGCGGATGCAGCGGCAGCCGCCCAGCCTTCGGGAAGCGGCATCCGCCCGGCCGACGCGCAGGCATCCATGAAGAGCGGGGCGTGCTCGGCCAGCTCGGTCACCGGCTGGACCGTACCGACCTCGTGGTTCGCCGCCTGGACGGCCAGCACGGTCGCCTCGGGCACGTCGTCGGTGAGCACCCGTCCGTGCGCGTCCACCGGCAGTCGCGCGAGCGTGCCGCCGCGGGCTTCATGCCACTGACCAGCGTGCATCACCGAGGCGTGCTCCACTGCAGTCACGGCGAGGTGCCTGCCCGCACGGCTGTTCGCGGCGAGCAGGCCCAGGATGCCGAGGTGGACGGCGTGCGTTCCGCTGGGTGTGAACGTGACCTCGTCCTGCCGTACGCCGAGCGCCTCCGCAGTGGCAGCGCGGGCGTTGTCGAGCAGTAGCCGGGCGTTCCTGGCAGGACCGTGCAATCGGCGGGGATCCGCGTACCCGTGCTCGAGAGCTTGCTCGAGCACAGCACGCGCGGCCGGGTGCAACGGCTCGCTGGAGGCGGTGTCCAGGTAGGTGGCCGGGGGGACGCTCCCAGAGTTGGACGCAAAGGTGGTCACAGGACCAAAACTAGTCCGAAACGGGCGTGCCGAACGGTACGTGTGTCAACACCGCTACCTGGGACGTCACCCGGGGTCGCTCAGTAGTAGGGTTCGCTTGTCCGTCTCAAGTAGGTGTTCGGTCAAGAGAGAGGGCTCGTTCGTGGGTCTGGAACTCCCCAAGCGTGCGCGGTACCTGGCATTCGTCGCCATCACGGTTTCCACGCTGCTTTTCCTCAGTGGCTGCTCGGTCGACGAGGACTCAGACGTCAACCGTCTCGCAATGCCGGTGCCAGCTTCCGAGGAAGCTCAGCACACCTTCGACCTGTGGGCGTGGGCGTGGCTCGCCGCGATGATCGTGGGCGTCATCGTCTGGGGCCTGATGTTCTACGTGGCGGTGAAGTACCGCCGTCGCGGCGAGGCCGAGATCCCGATCCAAACCCGCTATAACCTGCCGATCGAGATCTTCTACACCGTGGCACCGGTGATGATGGTCATCGTCTTCTTCTTCTTCACCGTCGACACCCAGGACAAGGTGCTGCACGGCTCCGGGGACCTGGCCACTGCGAATTCCGAGGCGCCGGTCAACGTCACGATCGTCGGTCAGAAGTGGTCCTGGACGTTCAACTACACCAAGGGCAGCGACGTCATCGGTTCGGACAAGGCGCTGTGGGAGGCGGGAACCCCCAACCAGATCCCGACCCTGTGGCTTGTCGAGGGTCAGAAGGTCTCCTTCGACCTCTACTCACCGGACGTCATCCACTCGTTCTGGGTCCCGAACTTCCTCTTCAAGATGGACGTCGTCCCCGGTCGCGAGTCGTCGAACCACTTCATCCTGACGCCGGACCGTGCAGGCACCTATGACGGCCGTTGCGCCGAGCTCTGCGGCACCTACCACTCGCGGATGCTGTTCAACGTGAAGGTTACTGACCAGGCTTCGTTCGACGCCCACATGCAGGACCTGCGTGACCAGGAAAACATCGGCCCGAACATTCCGGGTATCGAGGACTCGCAGATCGCCGGACTCTTCGGCCTGAGCAACGGAGGAGCAGAGTGACCGCGTTAGCTGACGCACCCGTCGTGGGTGCCCCCACCCGCACCCTGGGGCAGCAGGTCGTCCGGATCGTGACAACGACCGACCACAAGTTGATCGGCAAGCTGTACCTGGGTACCTCGTTCGTCTGGTTCATGGTCGGCGGCGTAATGGCGCTGCTGATCCGCTCGGAACTCGCCTTCCCGGGCCAGCAGCTCGTCAACGACGAGGTCTACAACCAGTTGTTCACGATGCACGGCACGATCATGCTGCTGCTTTTCGCGACGCCCCTGTTCTTCGGCTTCGCCAACGTGATCATGCCGCTCCAGATCGGCTCGCCCGACGTCGCGTTCCCACGCCTGAACATGCTCAGTTACTGGATGTTCCTGTTCGGCGGTCTGATCGCCGCAGCGGGGTTCCTGACCCCCTCGGGCGCGGCCAGCTTCGGATGGTTCGCCTACGCGCCGCTCTCCGACGGGATCAACTCACCCGGTATCGGTGGCGACCTCTGGATCATGGGCCTCTGGCTCGCTGGTCTGGGCACGATCCTCGGTGCGGTCAACTTCATCACCACGATCATCTGCATGCGCGCACCCGGCATGACCATGTTCCGGATGCCGATCTTCGTCTGGAATACGCTGGTCACCAGTCTGCTCGTGCTGATCGCGTTCCCGATTTTCGCCGGTGCCCTGCTCTCGCTCGAGGCCGATCGTAAGCTCGGCGCCCACGTCTTCGACGCCGCGAACGGCGGCCCGATCTTGTGGCAGCACCTGTTCTGGTTCTTCGGGCATCCTGAGGTGTACATCATCGCGCTGCCGTTCTTCGGCATCGTGACCGAGATCCTGCCGGTGTTCAGCCGTAAGCCGATCTTCGGCTATGTCGGCCTCGTTGCCGCCACGCTCGGTATCGCCATCCTGTCGGTCGCTGTCTGGGCGCACCACATGTTCGTCACCGGCGCGGTCGACCTGCCGTTCTTCGCAGGGATGACGTTCTTGATCGCGGTGCCGACAGGCGTCAAGTTCTTCAACTGGATAGGAACGATGTGGGGGGGATCTCTGTCCTTCGACACCCCCATGTTGTGGTCGGTCGGGTTCCTCACCACCTTCCTCTTCGGTGGTCTGACCGGCGTCATCCTCGCGTCCCCGCCGCTCGACTTCGCAGTCTCCGACTCGTACTTCGTGGTCGCGCACTTCCACTACGTGGTCTTCGGCACTGTCGTGTTCGCGATGTTCGCCGGCTTCTACTTCTGGTGGCCGAAGATGACCGGCCGGATGCTCGACGAGCGCCTGGGCAAGATCCACTTCTGGCTCTTGTTCGTGGGCTTCCACACCACGTTCCTCGTCCAGCACTGGCTCGGGGTCGAGGGGTTCCCGCGCCGGTACGCCGACTACGGCGCCGACGACGGGTTCACCACGCTCAACCAGATCTCGACGATCGGAGCGTTCCTGCTCGCGTCCTCGACGCTGCCGTTCCTCTGGAACGTCTACAAGACCCGTCGCAGCCCGCAAGTCACCGTGGACGACCCGTGGGGCTGGGGCCGATCGCTCGAGTGGGCGACCAGTTGCCCGCCGCCGCGTCACAACTTCGTCTCCATCCCGCGGATCCGTTCGGAGTCGCCGGCGTTCGACCTGCACCACCCGGAGATCGCCGCTCTCGAGTACGAAGACAACGACAACCTCGAGGGCAGCGGTGCGGCCGACGCTCCGGAGATGGAAGGCCGCAAGGCCAATCTGGACCACAACCGCCGCGAAGGGGATGACGTCCGATGAAGGCTGAGACTGGGATCTTCGTGATCTGCACGTTCTTCTTCGTACTGGTTGCCCCCTCCTACTGGCTCGTCACCGAGGACCCGACCGGCACGTCGGCGCTGGTGATGACCGCGCTGCTGACGTTGCTGATGAGCTTGTACCTCGGCGTCCACGCCGCGAAAATGGAGCCGCGTCCCGAGGACCGCACGGATGGCGAGATTGCCGAAGGCGCGGGCGAGCTCGGCTTCTTCCCGCCGTACAGCTGGTGGCCGCTCTGGTGCGCCATGACGCTGGCGACGATGGTGCTCGGTGTGGTGGTCGCCTGGTGGCTGTTCATCATCGGCGCCATCCTGGGCAGCGTGGCCCTGACCGGCTTGATCTTCGAGTACTACCGCGGAGAGCACGCGCACTGAGTTCGCCGCCTGCGTGACCTGCCCCACGTGCCGAATGGGGCTGGGCCTGTGTAGGCCTTGTTACGCTTGAGGGACCAACCCCTTGAGTAGTTCGGGAGAACGATGCATTCGCGACTGACGTGGGCTGCTGCAGCAGTGGTTCTGACGATGGCGAGCGTCTCCGCCTGCTCGAACGACCCGGTGAAGACCGGTACCCGTGCGCCGGGGAACGGGGCGCCCAGCGCCTCCGCCACGCCCGTGTCCGCCGCCACGATCAGCTCCAGCATCGCTGCCGGCGCCCGAGACGTGAAGGTCAATCGCTCGGTGCGGCTCAACGTCACCGACGGCGTCTTCAACTCCGTCACCATCACCAGCACCCTTGGTGCTGTCAAGGGCGCCCTGTCGCCCGACAAGCTCAGCTGGCAGAGCACCAGCCGGCTGCAGCCCGGGGCGACGTACCGGGTCCGTGGGGTCGCGGTCGACGACGAAGGTCGCGAGAACCAGTATCAGGCGAAGTTCCGTACCCAGGTGCTGTCGATGGACAAGCAGACCTACCCGAGCTTCATCCCGCAGCCCGGGTCGACGGTGGGGATCGGCCTGCCAGTGATCATCCGGTTCGACGTCCCGGTCACCGACCGGGAAACGATCCAGAAGCATTTGAAGGTCACCAGCAAGCCTGCCCAGATCGGCGCGTTCCACTGGATCTCCAGCAACGAGGTCCACTGGCGGCCGAAGACGTACTGGAAGGCTGGCACCAAGGTTTCCGTGGTCGCCGACATCGACAGCGTTCCGGCCGGCAACGGCGTCTTCGGGCAGGTCAGCCGTTCCAGCAACTTCACCATCGGCCGAGCGATGATCAGCAGGGTCGACATGAACAACCACACCATGAAGGTGTTCAAGGACGGGAAGCTGATCAGGACGCTCCCGATCACCACGGGGGAGCAGCCGAAGTTCAGCACTCGCTCCGGCACGAAGGTGATCGTCGAGAAGTTCCGCAAGAGGCGGATGAACTCCGAAACCGTCGGCATTCCGGTGGACAGCGCGGACGGCTACGACCTCGACGACGTCGAGTACGCGATGCGGTTGACCTACTCCGGTGAGTTCGTCCACGCGGCTCCGTGGTCCGTCGGATCCCAGGGCCGCGCCAACGTGAGCCACGGTTGCACCGGCATGAGCACCGAGAACGCTGGCTGGTTCTACGAGAACACCATCGTCGGCGATGTCATCGAGTACACCGGCTCCAGCAAGAAGATGACGCTGGAGAACGGGTTCGGCGACTGGAACCTGCCGTTCAGCGATTACGCGCAGGCCGGTTCTCTCTGAGAGTGGTGTCGACAGGCTCAACCACCGCTGGTTGAGCGTATCGAAACCTACCGACCCGGCACGGACCGCTGCTCAGGCGTTGCTGCCGTGCAGGTTCTTCGCCGTCGAGGAAGGCTTGACCTCGGTCGGATCGGGGTAAGTGCCGAAGAGCCGGTCCGCGGTCGCCGTACTGGTGACGGTGAACCAATAGTGCTCGTTCTTGTAGTGGTGCAGTCGGTGGTTGCGCCAGATCGCCTTGTACGTCGCGTTCTTCGGCTTGTAGTCGCTGTGGATCAGGTAGTGCGACCACTCGTAGACCAGCCCGGTCGCCGCCAGAGTCGCCATGAAGGTCAGCCCCTGACCGAGGCGGGGAAAGACGAAGATCGCGATCGCGAAGTCGGCGGCGATGACGACGACAAGCGTCCGCCACGGGATGAAGACCAGCGGGATGTTCCGCGGGTCGGCGTGGTGACGGCGGTGGTCCCGGGCCAGCTCGCTGTCGACCGTCAGACCGGCGATCTTGCGCGGACGCCAGTGCAGGATGAAGACGTGGATGACCCACTCGAGGACCGGGAACGCCGCGACCAGGATGACCGGGGCCCACAGGTCGCTCAGGCGCCAGTCGCTCTCCAGTACCCGCCAGCTGACGGCGGTGGCGAGTGCCGCCGTGATCATCCAGGGACTCGGGTGCCGGAGGAACTCGCGGAAGGTGGTGCCGAGTTCCACCGCTGTACGCCGGGAGCCGGTGATCCGGGTTTCCTCGGCGGCGAGGCGCTCCTCAGCCAACGACTGGAGCTCTGGGCTGGGCTTGGTCATCACAGGCCTCCTGCAAGGTCGTTCGTACGGGGTTCGTCTTCGAAGGCGTCGAGGAAGCTCACGATGGCTTCGGTGGCCGGGCGCAACAGGGAGTCGGCGGCGGCCGAGGCGGCCGTGCCGTCACCGGCGAGCAGGGCGTCACAGACAGCCCGGTACCCGTCGATGTTCGTCACCTCGTAGTCGAGCAGGGGAGCGAGCGGCTCCATGGCCGGCTCGTAGGCCTGACGGAGGTTGTTGAACATCAGCCGGAAGACGATGGAGTCGGCCAGGTCCACAACTGCGTCCCAGAAGGCCATAGCCGCGTGCTGACGGCCGATCGGGTCGTTGGCGACATCGAGCAGCGCCACGGTGTCCTTCAGGTGGTCTCGTGCCGCCTTGGTGGCGCGTGGCGCGTGCACGGCGGCGATCCGCGCGACATCGGGTGCGATCGAGAGCCGGGCCTCGACGATGCTGCGGGCCACCGTCGGGTCGAGCTCGCCGTTGCGGACCAGGAGCCTGGGGAGCAGGTCCAGTCCGGCGTGCCGCTGGTAGTCGCGAACGGTCGTGGAGCCGCCGTGGCGGACCTCGACCAGTCGGGTGGCCGACAACCGCTGAAGGGCCTCTCGTACGGCGGGCCTGGAGACGCCCAGGAGTTCCGCCAGACGGCGCTCGCTGGGAAGCGAGTCGCCGGGATTCAAAGACCCGTCGACGACCTCGCTCACAAGCTGGTCGAAGACGTCGTCCGGCACCAGCCGCTTGGTGATCGGGGTGAAAGCCATGGGTCGAGAGTGCGGCCTGATGGTCTGGTGGTCAAGTGGTATGACCACTTGTTGAGACTGTTGGGTCACAACGCCGAAGCGCCCAGGAGGCGGGCTCCTGGGCGCTTCGATCTAACAGTGTCGGGCGGGTCAGTGGCGCAGAGTCTCGTCGGCGACGTCGTGACGTCCGTCGAACTGGTGCCCATCGGCTGCATGGCCTTCCAGGGGAGCGTCGTGTGCGTGCTCCAACTCGGCGTGGTGGTGACCCTCGTCGAGCTCGTCCTTGGTCGGTTTCTGCACGTTGGTCGCGAACCACGCCCTCGACAACCTCGAGCGGAGCTGGTCGACCCTCGCCTTCGGAGCGCTAACGCCGTTCGCGTCTGCTCCGCTGAGGCCGGCGTACACCTCGTCGCGGTTGCGAGCAGTGAGGGTGTAGGCACGGTCCGCGCTGATCGGCAGGTGTCGCTCGGTGTAGCCACCCTCGGCGTCCCGCATGATGATGCCGGTCTCGTAGCCGTGCAGCAGCAGATCGCTGTCGTGCCGCTGCAGCGAGATGCACCAGCGTTTGGCGAGGATGAACACGAGCGGCGGGATGATGAAGATCGCGCCCCGCATGAAGTACGTGATCGTGTTCAAATTGAGGTGGAACGTCGTCGCCAGGATGTCGTTGCCGCCGGCGGCCCAGAGCAGGCCGTAGAGCGTGATCATCGCGGCGAGGAACGCCGTACGGGTCGGAGCATTGCGTGGTCGCTCGAGCAGGTGGTGCTCACGCTTGTCTCCGGTGACCCACTGCTCGATGAACGGGTAGGCGAGCACCACCATCAACAGCGCGATCGGCGCAATCTGACCCGGCAGGAAGACGTTCCAGCTCAGGGTGACGCCGAAGATGTGCGTCTCCCATCCGGGCATGATCCGGAGCAGGCCTTCAGCGATACCCATATACCAGTCGGGCTGCGACCCGGCGGTCACCTCGGCAGGGTTGTACGGGCCGAAGCGCCAGACCGGGTTGATCGTCATCAATCCGCCCATCAGGGCGACGACGCCGAACACGATGAAGAAGAAGCCACCGGCCTTGGCGGCGTACACCGGCATCATCGGGTACCCGACGACGTTCTGCTCGGTACGGCCTGGGCCGGGCCACTGGGTGTGTTTGTGGTAGACGAGCAGCAGCATGTGCGCCGCGATCAGTGCGAGCAGGAGGCCCGGGATCAGGAGCACGTGGGCTATGTAGAGACGCGGGATGATCACGTCTCCGGGGAACTCGCCGCCGAACATGAAGAAGGACATGTACGAGCCCAGCACAGGAGTTGCCTTCAGCAGACCGTCCGCGATCCGGAGACCGGTGCCGGAGAGCAGGTCGTCGGGGAGGGAGTAACCCGCGAAGCCCTCGAGGATGCCGAGGAGCAGCAGGACGCCGCCGATGACCCAGTTGAGCTCACGCGGCTTGCGGAACGCGCCGGTGAGGAAGACACGCATCATGTGTACGAGCATCGCGGCGATGAAGAGCATCGCCGCCCAGTGGTGCATCTGGCGCATCAGGAGTCCGGCGCGGACGTCGAAGCTGATGTGCAGCGTAGAAGCGTAGGCCTCGGACATCTCGATGCCGCGGAGTTGGTCGTAGGAGCCGCTGTAGACAACTTCGCCCATGCTCGGCTTGAACCAGAGCGTCAGGAAGACCCCGGTCAGGAGCAGGATGACGAAGCTCCAGAGCGCGATCTCGCCGAGCATGAAGGACCAGTGGTCCGGGAAGACTTTGCGAAGCTGCTTCTTGGTCGCCGTGGCGATACCGAGGCGCTCGTCCGCCCAGGTCGCGACAGCTCCGGCCGGGTTGGACTTCTTCGTTGCGGCCGGCGTCGTGCCGTTGGTTGATGCGGTGTCACTCATCAGGCTCACCCACGTTCCCAATAGCTCGGGCCGACCGGCTCGGTGAAGTCGCTTTGTGCGACCAGATAACCATCCTCGTCCAAAGCCAGCGGCAACTGCGGCAGGTGCCGGGCGGCGGGGCCGAAGACGACGCGACCGTTGTCAGCGAGGTCGAAGGTCGACTGATGGCACGGGCAGAGGAGGTGGTGCGTCTGCTGCTCCCAGAGCGAGATCGGGCAGCCGACGTGGGTACAGATCTTGGAGAAGCACAAGATGCCGTCGACGGCCCAGTTCTCGCGGCCCTTCCAGGGCTTTTTCAGGTCGTCCGGGTGCATCCTTACCAGGATGACTGCGGCCTTGGACTTCGCGGCCTGGAGGGCAGCGCCCTCGTACGCACGCTCCTCGCCCTCCCCGCCGGTAGGGACCAGGACTTCGGGCTCGGCGTTGACGAGCTGGCCGATCTCCATCATCGAAGGCTTGATCTTCGCGCCGTCGACGTCCTGGACCACCAGCATGCCCTTGGTCCAGACGGTGCTCTCCAGCGTGTCGCCCGGCAGCGGGCCGAGGTCACGCAGCGCGACGATGGCGGGCAGCCCCAGCGCGCCGAGCGCACCGAGCAACGAGTTGCGTACCAGCGGACGCCGGCCGATGCCGGAGTCGGCGATGCCGGCATCGAGAGCGGCCAGCGCCTCGGCGCGGTCCTCCTCGGAGGAGGCTGCCGGGTGCCGGTACTCCACGATCTCGTGGTCGCTCATCAGCTTTCGCGACCACTGGATCGCGCCGATGCCGATCAGCAGCAGGCAGAGTCCGAGCGCCGAGCCGAGCGCGACGTTCGAGGCGCCCAAGCCCATGAATTCGTCGGTGTTCTCGCCGATGTCGAGGACGAAGTACGCGACGCAGAAGAGCAGGGCAAATACCGAGGAGAGTCCGAAGAGCGTGGCCACTTGGCGCTCGGCGCGCAGCTCCATCGCCGGGTCGACGTCCGTCGGCCGCGGCAGGTGGACGGGGAGACCGGGGTCCGCGATCGGCTCTGCCGGGACGATTGCGCTGCCCGGCTCGTGATTGTCGGCGCTCACGCGTCCGCCCCCTTCGTGGTCGTCTTCTTGGAGCGGGCACTTCCAGCGGTGATCCAGATCCCGGCACCGACGAGGCCGCCGATTCCGACCAGCCAGGCGAACATGCCCTCGGCGACCGGTCCGATCGAACCGAGGCTGAAGCCGCCGTAGTCCGGGGAGTCTTCCTGCTTCTTCAGGTAAGCGATGATCTGACGCTTGTCGTCGCCGGAAAGCACGCCGTTGGCGAAGACGGGCATCTGCTGCGGGCCGGTAAGCATGGCCTCGAAGAGGTGCTTCTCGGAGACACCGATCAGGCTCGGGGCGAACTTGCCGCCCGGAAGGGCGCCGCCGGTGCCGGCGAAGTTGTGGCACGCGGTGCAGTTGGTCCGGAAGAACTTCCCGCCCTCGACGATGTCCTCGTTGGAGGCCTTGCTGACGTCGGTGTCCTCTGCTGTGGGGATCGAGGGGCCGGGGCCGAGCGAGGCGACGTACGCCGCGAGGTGACTGATCTCGTCGTCGGTGAAGATGACCTTCTTGCGAGGAGCCTGGGCGCTCGGGGCTGCCAGCGGCATCCTGCCGGTACCGACCTGGAAGTCGACGGAGGCCGCTCCTACGCCGATCAGGGAGGGCCCGTACTGGTTGCCGCGCTCGGTCAGGATGCCTTCGCCGTTGAGGCCGTGGCACGAGGCACAGCTGACCGCGAAGAGGGCGCGGCCCGCAGCGATTGCTTCCGTGTCGCCGGTCGTGTCGTGAGCGCTGGCAGGAGCTAGTGCGGCATACAGGCCGCCACTGGCCAACAGGCCGATGACCAGCACCGCGGGCGCAGCGAAACGGCTACGCCGACGGGTCGAGAGCCGAGCTGAGATCTTGCGCGTGAGCAGTCGCACAACAGGTCCTATCGGTTCAGGTCTACTTGATGATGTAAATGGTTGCGAACAGCCCGATCCAGACGACGTCGACGAAGTGCCAGTAGTAGGACACGACGACGGCGGTGACTGCTTGTTCATGGGTGAAACGCCGCGCGACCAGCGTGCGACCGAGCACGAAGAGGAACGCGATCAGACCGCCGGTCACGTGGAGACCGTGGAAGCCGGTGGTCAGGTAGAACATCGTCCCGTAGGACCCGGTGACGTCGGAGGGGATGGTGATCCCCGCGTGGATCAACTCGGTGTACTCGAGTGCCTGGCCACCGACGAAGATCGCGCCCATCACGTAGGTCAGCACGAACCACTCGCGCAGGCCCCAGAGCTTCATGTTGAGCAGGGTGCCGGTCCGACCGACCTGGCCCCGCTCGGCAGCGAAGACGCCGAGCTGGCAGGTCAGGGACGAAGCCACCAGGATCGTGGTGTTCGCAGCAGCGAACGGCACGTTCAACTCGGAGGTCGTCTCGGCCCACAGGTCGAGGTTGACTGCACGGATCGTGAAGTAACTGGCGAACAGGGCCGCGAAGAACATCAGCTCGCTCGAAAGCCAGATGATGGTCCCCACCGCGACCATGCTCGGTCGGTCATGGTGCCCGTGCAGGCGGGATGCTGGGATCACGGAAGTCGTCGCCACGACGCCATTATGTCGGTACCGCGACCTGACGCCACCTCGACCCCCCGGTTTTTGAACCCGTGTCGCGCGGGGCCATGCATGGGGGTGGTGTGACTCACGCTGATCGGGTGCCTTCTACCCTGTGCGGGTGTGGTTCTCGTCCCTGTCACCGGCCGGCCAGGTCGTATCCCCGCTGCTCCTTCCGTCGGACGCGGCGACGTCCGATCTGCCCCGATTCACGGTCACGAGCGTCTTCACGGCCTGGGGCCTTGATCCGGTCCCGTTCGTCCTGACGATCTGGGTCGCCGGGCTCTACCTGCTCGGCGTCTGGTTCCTGCGCCGCCGCGGCGACCACTGGCCGATTGGGCGGACGCTGGCCTTCGTCGGCGGTGGGATGGGTTCGTTCTACATTGCGACCCAATCGGGGCTCGGGGCCTACGACACCACGTTGCTCAGCGTCCACATGGTCCAGCACATGGCGCTCGGCATGGTGGTGCCGCTGTTCCTTGCCCTCGGGGCGCCGGTGACGTTGGCGCTGCGGATCCTGCCGAGGCGACCGCGGGACGTGCTGCTGACAGTGCTGCACTCGCGGGTCGCCAAGATCGCGACCTTCGCGCCGCTGACCCTGGCGATCTACATCGTCAGTCCGTGGGCGCTGTACTTCACCGACTGGTACTCGGCGACCCTGCACTCGGCGTTCCAGCACGAGATGATGCACGTTCACCTGGTGCTGGTCGGTTCGCTGTTCTTCTGGCCGTTGATGGGCATCGACCCGCTGCCCGGCCGGATGGATTACCCGTTCCGGTTGCTGGTCATCTTCTTGACGTTGCCGTTCCACGCCTTCCTGGGGGTAACCATCATGGGCGAGCAGGCGCTGATCGGCGGCGACTGGTACCCCGACCTGCATCGGACCTTGACCTGGCTGCCTGAACCGCTCGAGGACCAGCACCTGGCGGGAGGCATTCTCTGGAGCTCCGGTGACCTGATCGGTGTGCTTTTCTTCGCGGTGCTCTTCGTCCAGTGGGTCCGCTCGTCGATGAAGGAAGCAGCTCGCGAGGACCGCCGCCTGGACCGTCTGGAGCGTCGGCAGGAGCAGGTTGCTTCGGCCGAGACCCAGGACTAGTAGCATCACCGACGTGACTGCGAACACAACTGGGCCTGCTTCCGGGCCGCTCCGCGTCCTCGTCTACAGCGACGACTCCGACGTTCGTCGGCAGGTGATCCTGGGGCTCGGCCGCCGAGTGCACCCGGACCTGCCGATGTTGGAGTACGTCGAGGTCGCGACCGAGCCGGTCGTCTGGCAACAGCTCGACTCCGGCGACATCGACCTCGCCATTCTCGACGGCGAGGCCAGCCCGGTCGGCGGTCTGGGAATCGCGCGCCAGATGAAGGACGAGGTCTACCAGGCTCCTCCGGCCCTCGTGCTCACCGGACGCCCGGATGACCGGTGGTTGGCGACCTGGTCGCGTGCCGAGGCCGCCGTCTCGCACCCCCTCGACCCGATCGAGCTCGCGGAGGCGGTCATCCGCCTGCTGCGCGCGCGGGTCCCTGCCGAGGCCTAGAAACATGGGCGACCACGCGGGTCAGTCGTGGCCCGAAGTGCTCACCTCGCTCGTCGGCAGGACTGACCTGACCGCTGACCAGACGGCGTGGGCGATGGGCGAGATCCTCAGCGGAGCCGCGACTCCGGTGCAGATCGCCGGCTTCGCGGTCGCGCTGCGCTCCAAGGGCGAGACCGTGGAAGAGATGCAAGGTCTCGTCGACGCGATGTACGCCCACGCGACCCCGCTCGCCGTCGCGGGCCGGACCCTCGACATCGTCGGCACCGGGGGTGACCGCTCGTTCTCGGTGAACATCTCGACGATGGCGGCGATTGTCGCGGCTGGTGCCGGCGTGACGGTGGTCAAGCACGGCAACCGCTCCGCGTCGAGCAAGGCCGGCAGTGCCGACGTCCTAGAGCTGCTAGGGATCCGTCTCGACCTGCCTGCGGAGGCGGTTGCCCGGGTGGCCACCGAGGCCGGGATCACCTTCTGCTTCGCTGCTGCCTTCCACCCAGCGTTGCGCCACGCCGCCGTTGCGCGGAGCGAGCTGGGGATCGGCACCACCTTCAACTTCCTTGGCCCGATCGCCAACCCGGCGAAGCCCGCCGCTCAAGCGATCGGCTGCGCCGACGCTCGGATGGCACCCGTGATGGCCGGAGTTTTCGCCCGGCGTGGTGTCGATGCCTGGGTCTTCCGCGGCGACGACGGCCTCGACGAGCTGACGACCACGACCACCTCCCGGATCTGGACGGTGCGTGGAGGCGAGATCGTCGAAGAGTCTCTCGACCCGTCCCGGCTCGGCATCGAGACCGGTACCGCCGAGGGTCTGCGTGGTCAGGACGCGGCGTACAACGCCGAGGTCGTACGCCGCCTGCTGGCAGGGGAGAAGGGGCCGGTCCGGGACGCCGTACTGCTCAACGCCGGTGCGGCGCTAGCGATTCACGCGGACGAGAACGGCGTCCTGGAAGACCGGCTCGCGGCCGGGCTCGTCCGGGCCACCGAGGCGCTCGACTCCGGCTCGGCAGCAAGGACCCTGGACCGTTGGGTCGCCGCGGCCGCCGTTCACGCTGGGTGAGCCCGCGAAGCTCACCCGCCCCTGAGCGATAGCCAAAATGAGCCGTCGGGGCGGGCTTCGAACCCCAGTCGTTGGTAGTAGGCCCCCACCATTTCGGGGGACGTCAGCACCTCGGTGATTCCTCGCCCGGCCAGGAGGTCGCTGCTGCGCCAGACGAACCGCCGGGGGGAGAAGTACCGGTAGCGCGGAGTCACGTAGTCGAGCAGCACGGTCGCGGTCGTTCCCTCGACGTGGAGCAGGACGACGCCGACAGTCAGGCGTCGACCGCGATCAGGGCGATGTTCATAGCCACCATCGGCCAGATCTCCAGCGCGACGATGAACCCAGTCAGGACCACACACGCCGCGAGGTCGAGTATTCGGAAGCGCAGCACGCGCGCTTGCACAACCGAGTAGATCAGCAGCCTGAGCCGAGCCATCCGACGATGTCGAGCCAAGGCATGAGTTCGAGGTTAGCCGCCGGCTGCTGCGCGCGTCGCCCTGGCGGTGTTGCGCATGACCCTGCGCTTCGCAAGGAGCAGTGCCCAACGGCCTGGCCAGCGCAGGTACTCATAGAAACGGCCGGACCAGGTCCCCAGGTGTCGTTTGCGGATCTGGTCGCTCTCCTCCATCGACTCGGTCTCGGCGCTCACCGTGGCGGAGTCCGCGTGCCAGCGGAAGCTGGCGACGGTTTGCGGAATCGCAACCAACGCCCCCCGTCGACGGAGCTTCAGGAACAGGTCCAGGTCCATGGCCAGCCGGATGCTTTCGTCGAGCCCGCCGACGGCGACGACGTCGGCGTACCGGAACAGCGACCCGGGCTGGGGGATCAGATTCGGGCCGAAGGTAACGATCGCAGCTGCAAGGCGACCGGCTCTGCTTCGAAAGACGACGGTGTCGTTCTCATCGATGTAATCGCACCAGCCGAATGCCATCACCGCGTCGCGCCGCTGGGCCAGGGTGCGAGTCGTCGTCGCCAGGCTTTGCGGCGCCAAGAGGTCGTCGTCACCGAGCCAGGCGAAGTACGTCGTCGCCTCGGTGCCCGCTTCCAGGCCGGCGTTGAGGGCACCGGAGAGACCGCCGCGGCGGGGGTCTTCGACGAACCTCGCTCCGGTCGGCGCGATCAGCTCTTCGACACCGCGGCCGCGCGGCGCTACCACGACGAGGTCGAGGTTCTCTGCGCCTTGCGCGGTGATCGACGCCAAGGAGCGCAGCAGCAGCCCGGGACGCTCGCCGAGGGTAGGGACCACAAAGAGGGTGCTCAAGGGCTCAGGTCCCTAGGCTCCGAGGTCGGTGCAACCTGGGTCGCCATCACGGTCCGTAGGGGAAGGAGAATGCCGACCACGGCGAGTAACCCCACGAGCAGGAAACCGGCGGGGAAGCCTGCGGCAGCAGGGTCTGAGGGGCCGAGACTGACCTCGTGCCGGCCGACCGAGACGGTGCTCACCGCTGTCGCGATCGCCATCAGGAGGTACGCCGCTGGAATCAGAGCGCGCCGTGGGGCGCGCGCGGGGTTGTCGAGCGCCACCCCTGCCAGAAACGCGATGCCGATCCAGAGTGGCAGGGAGTACCGACCCTGCCAGGCCAGTCCCTCGTAGGGGTAGGAGATCACCGTGAGCACGCTCGGGACTACGACGATGAAGATCAGGACGAGCACGAACGACACCCGGACCCTCCCGGAGGCGCGTCGGGCCAGCGCGAGGAACGCGGCGGCGAGCGGGAGTCCCCACAGCGCGTACACCAGGGTGGGTGGTGGCTCGTCCAGCGTCGGAAAGGTAGCGATCGACTGGAACAGCCAGAGCAGGTGGTAGGTCGCAAGCTGGGCGACATCCAGAGGGTCGGTATCGGCTCCCGGGAGACGGGGACCCAGCGCATTCGTGTTGGCGAAGCGCACCCAATAGGCGCAGAGCAGCGTGGTGACCAGGACCAGCGTTGCTGCCAGACCCCACACCTTTCGGTCACGCTTCAGGAGGTCGAGCCAACTCCTGAGCGGCAGCAGGACGACGGTGCATAGGCAGATCAGAACCAGCCACAGGGAGCCGGTGGTGTGGGTGGTGAGGAGAGCGAACGCGCCTACCGTCGCGGGAAGAGCGAACTGTCGGGCCGACCTCTCCTGCCTCGTCGCGGCTATCAAGGCGGACCAGACCAAGGCCGCTCCGGAGTACGTCAGCCCGTTCGGGCTGGCAATCGTCGTGCTGTACAGCATGACCGGGGTGATTCCGATGCTGAAAACCACGAGTGGCCAGGGTGTCCGGGCCCAGCGGTTGATCAGGGAGGCCGCCCACGCGAGGAGCAGTGCGCACATCGCGGCTGTCACGGCTCTCATCACGTAGTCAGCAGCGGCGCCACCGAACGGCAGTGCAGCAGCCCCCACGACCACGTAGTAGGTGGGGTTGTAGGCGCCGGCCGCGGTAGCGATCTGAGCATCTCCATCGGAGTAGGTCCGCGAGGCGCGGCAGTTGTCCCTACCGGTGTACTCGTAGTACTCGCACACCGAGGTGGCGGCGTCGACGATCGATTTCGGGATTCGTACGTAACCGCCGCGGCCGTTCTCGGCGGGCCCGTGGTCGGTCCACTCGCCGCGCGCCACGGCGGCGGCGTGAAAGACGTGGTCGAACTCGTCGATGCCGCGATAGGTGGGCATCGTCAGGATCCAGGCGGTCTGGGCAAGCAGGAGACCGGTGAAGAACGCCCAGAAAACGCGTCGAACCGAGAGGTGGGACCTCACGCATCTCCTCGTGAGAACCCGTCGGATGCGGCGGTCGACGGCGTCTCGGGCTGCTCCACGCGGTCGATGGCAAGCTCGCGAACCAGCAGCGTGATCTGGCGCTCCAGATGGTGGATGCGCTGCGACGTTCCTATGGCCGTGAACACGAAGACCATCACGAGGACGTAGAGCACCAAATCGGTGCCGCGGCCGACGCCGACCGCGTTTGCGACCTCGGTCGTGATCATCGGCCAGAGGACGGCGACGATGCCGAGCGCCACGACGGCCAAACCCACCAGACGACGCAGCAGAAGGTGGCGACCGGGCGCCCGCTCGCGCAGCAGAAGTACGCCGACACCGAGGGCTGCCGCGATCAGCAGGATCTTGATGATCATCGGACCGAGCGGATCTTACGCAGCGCGAGGTCGAAGAGGATGTTCAGCGCGTTGCTGTTCCGCTGGCCTTTGTGCAGGGAGTAGTCCGTGTAGGTGACGGTCACGGGTTCCTCGATGTAGGTCAGGCCGTTCGGGACGATCGCGTCCAGCAATTCGCTGGCATAGGCCATCCGCGGCAGCTGCAGCCGGACCTTGGTCAGGGTGCGTCGACTGAGCACGCGGAGTCCGTTGTGGGTGTCGGTCACGTCGAGCTTGGCGGTGAATCGGGTCAAGCGGACAGCTGCCTTCAGGATGAGCGAACGCATCCACGGCATTTCGTGCGTCGTACCGGTGAATCGCGACGCGAGAACGACGTCCACCCCGGTCTCGCGGGCTCGCGCGACCATGCGCACCGCGTCGGCGACGAGGTGTTGGCCATCCGCGTCGAAGGTAACCACGTGACGCGCCGTGGTCTGGCGGAGCAGGTAGTCGAATCCGGTCTGCAGCGCGGCGCCCTGGCCCTGGTTGAGTACATGGCGAACAACCGTGGCACCGGCCGCGCCCGCTATCGCTGCGGACCCGTCGCTCGAGCCGTCGTCCACGCACAGAACGTTGCTGAAGGCGGTCCGGAGGTCGATGATCGTCGCGCCGACAGTGCGTTCTTCGTTGAAGGCGGGCACGATGACCCACACGTCGTCGTTCATCGTGGCCTCCCCGCCTCGATCCGGTCCAAGAAGGGTACGGCGTCTGGGTCATCGACTGGCCGGAATCCGACATGTTGCTCACCGTCAATGTCATGCTGCTTCGGCTCGTGACATGAGAGAGGGGGTCCGATGGATCAGCAACGTCTCAAGGTGGCGCTGTCCATGGCGACCTTCGTCCCCGGAGGCATGGGAGGCAGCGAGACCTATGCGCGGGAGCTGGTGAAAGAGCTGGTCCACCGTCCCGAGATCGATCTGTCCGTACTTGTCGCTCCGGCTGCTTCGGGGGTCTTCGGCGAAGTTCGCGAGGTCGTCCTGGACAGACTCGCTGGTGGGGCCCGGGCCACCGACCGGCTGCGAACCCTCGCCCAGACCGTGCGCCCCGGTCGGGCAGCTCGCGCGGAGTTGGCGCGGGCTGACGTCGTGCACTATCCGTTCACGGTCCCCCTTCCCGCGAACCGGCGGCAGCAGGGAGTGATCACGCTTCTCGACCTCCAGCACCACGAGATCCCCGAGATGTTCAGTCGGCAGGAGCGTGTCTATCGGCGCTTCGCCTACGACCGCCCGGCCCGGACGGCGGCACGTGTCATCACCATCAGTGAGTTCGCCAAGCAGAGCATCGTAGAGCGCCTAGCGGTGCCTGCCGACATGATCGATGTAGCCCCGCTCGGAGTCGACTCGTACTGGTTCGAACGGCAACGAGGTTCTCGGGAGGACTTCGCCTTCTATCCCGCGACAGCCTGGCCGCACAAGAATCATGACCGGCTCATTCGGGCGATCGAGCAGGTGCGGCGACTGCGACCCGCTTTCCGACTCGTCCTCACTGGTGGTCTTCGTGATCAGCTCGGGATCCTCCCAGACTGGGTCGAGCACCGGGGCTACGTCGAGGCGAGTGAGATCCGAGAGTTGTACCGACGCGCCTCCTGCCTGGCTTTCCCGAGTCTGTACGAGGGCTTCGGACTCCCACCCCTGGAGGCGATGGCCGCCGGATGCCCGGTCGTGGTTGCACGCACCGCGGCTCTGCCTGAGGTCTGTGGCGATGCGGCCGTCTACGTCGACCCGGAATCGGTCGAGTCGATAGCTCTCGGTATTGAGCAAGCGTTGGCTCGCGGCAGCGGGTTCGTGGATCGCGGCATGGAGCGGGCTCGCACCTTTACCTGGGGGGCCTGTGCAGACCGGCACCTGGACAGCTACCGGAAGGCTTTGTTGCTCGCCTGACGACCGCCTCGTCCGGTGATGGCCAGCGCGACGAGTCCCGTTGCAGCCCCGAGGAGCGGGGCGAAGGTCACGCGGAAGAGCTCGGAGCCTGGGAGGAAGAGTGCACCGCTGAATGCCGCCCCCGCGAGCAGCCAACTGACTGCGATTCCTCGCCAGGCCTGGTGGGCCGCTCCGCGCACCTGCACCACGACCGCAATCAGCATGACGCCGCTCGAAGCTCCCATGAGCGCGAGCGACCAGACAGGCAGCCCGTAGTTCTTCCCGAGGAACAGGTCGATCATCAGGTTCCCGAACACCGCGAAACCAATCGTGAAAACTCCGGCTGCACCGGCCGCGAGGGTCACCGTGCGGCGCGTCAGATCTCGCACTGTCCCGCCGTCGCCGGCCTCGATCGCGGTGGAGAGGCGGTTGAGCAACGGGCCGAAGACAGCGCTGCCGAACTGCACCGGAACGCGGCTCAGCGTCAGCGCTCCCGCGAAGGAGCCAACGAGGAGAACTCCGCCTCCGTGCGCGGAGAGAAAGGGCACGGAGACATTGTTGATCAGCATCGGGCCGACGGCACCGAGGAGGAGGAGCGCCGTGGTGGTGATGCTCAACGACGGGTCGCGAAGGCGCGGTCGTACGAGCCAATCACGGATGCGGGGATGCACCACGACTGCGGCCAGGATGCTGCCACTGCAGACCAGGAGCGCGAGAACGCGAGGGTCGTCGGACACCAGGACGCCAATCAGTGCGCCCACGGCGCGCAAGCTTCCATCAAGCGCTAACTGCGCCGCGATAACCCGAAACCGGTCGGTTCCCGTCGCGTGACCACGCTGCAGCGACTGGGCGAAACCAGCGACGAGAAAGATTGCGAGGGCGATTCCGAGACCGTGATAGCCCTTGAATATCGAGTCCGTCAGGATCTGATCGGCCGCTACGCAGGCGGCACCTGCGATCAGAACCAGGATTCCAGCCGTGCCGAGGACCGCCCCCGCGATCTCGGACCTGTTGCCGTCGGCCGACTTCTCGGCGATGAGACCCCGCGCGAGCAGGGACTCGAACACGCCCAGGGGGAAGATCATCAATGTCGCGACGACCCACCAGGTGGCGAACGCGGCAAAGGGTGCGGCCGCGGAGCCGTGGGAAGCGACGGCCAGCATGACCAGGGTACCGACGCCGTTGGCACCGATTCCGAGCGCCACCCAGCCGGACCGACCGGCCAGCCCTCGCAACATCGCGGTCACCGGATCCGTCTCAGGACCCCGTCGCGGAATTCGCTCAGCAAGCCCCGCCGGCTCCAGGTCGGGTGTAGCTCGAAGCGGGAGTCCTCGGCCAGGAACTGGCGCACTGCCGTGAGCGGGTTGTCGCCGCGATCCCACGGCCGACCGTCGAAGTGACCTTCCGGGAACTCCTCGATCAGGGTGTCCGCCACCAGTACTAGGGATCCGAGCGGCACTAGGGGTGCCAACGACTGGAGCTCGCGGTACACGTGGGCGTGCGTGTGGTTGCTGTCGAGAACTAGCAGAACGCTCGTCGCATCGCCGATGAACGCCTGGACGCGGTCGCGCACGTGCGGGCTGGTCGAATCGGCTTCGACCAGCACGACTCCGGAAGCAAGCGGATGGCTGTCGAGAGCGGTACGGGTGTGTTCCAGGATCTGGATGTCGATCCCGAGCACCGAAGGCTCCAAGCCGGCGAGGCGCTGCAACGAGGCATTCAGGACCATGCTCCCGCCCCGGGCAACGCCAGTCTCGACGATGCGCGTGGGCCGGTGCGCCCAGACGATCTCCTGCAGCACACAGATGTCGTCGGGCAGCTTGATCACCGGGATACCGAGCCAGTCCCAGGTGTAGGTGTACCGGTGCTCCTCAGCGCGGACGTGAAGGTCGATCGCGGATCGACGCAGACCGTCGTCATCAGCCATCGCACGGCGCCATCGGGCACGCTGGCCGAGGAACTCATCGGCGTCCGGCACGGTCTCGCCGTGCGACGTCGGTCGGGTGGGTTCACTCATCGCCGAAGAATCTCATTGTTTCGACAGGTTTCCACCCCAGTGTGCGGAGGACCCCGGTGTCGGCAACACGCCCGCTGTGCGAGACGGTCGACGACGACGGCTGGCCGTGGGTCCAGGTGACCCCTGCCGCCGTAGCGACATCAGCCACCGAGTGGAGTCGGCCGGACCCGATGTCGACCAACCCACGGACCTTGGTCTCGGTCACGGTGATGATCGCGGCCGCGACGTCATCAACGTGGATGAAGTCGTGGCGGACCGACGGCTGGCGGAGGACAGCTGCCCGGCTGGCGTGCCCGGCTGAGCGAACCTCGGCGAACACCGCTGGTCGTCCCTCGTCAGGGTCGAACACGTAGAACGGTCGGCACCAGGTGACGGAGCCGTCGTCGATCTCCCTGGCAAGTGCGTTGCGGAGGTATTGCTTGGACTCGGCATAGGCATCGTCAGGGTGACCGTCGTCGATCCCTGTCCCGGTGCCCACGAAGTGGCTACCCAGCTGCAAGCAGGTGCGTGCTGCGGACAGCGATACCTCGCTCCACCGCACGTTGTCCCGAGTGTTGCGGTAGTCCCGCGTCCCGCTCGCGCTCCACGCAAGATGGAGGACGACATCCGGCACGAGTTCACGGATGAGATTCTCGAACGCTCCCGGTATCAGCAGGTCCGTGGTCCGGTGGTCCACGACAGCGACGTCGACGTCGGGCCCCCACCTGTTCGCGAGCCGACGTCCGATGAGGCCGGTGGCACCGGTCACCATCACCAGGGCCACGGCGGAGCCGTCCGGTCCTTCTCGGAGATCGCAGTGACCATCTGCGGCCATGCGATGGAGAGTGTGGGGTCGTGCCACGGGACCGTGCGCCCCGAACCTGCGTCGAAATGCCCGGAGATCAAGTACATCACCGTGGTGTCGTCGCTGAGCGTCTGGAAGCCGTGCGCCACCCCAGGAGGGATGCGAAGCACCTGGGCCCGTCGGGCGTCGAGCTCGACCGCGGCCCAGGCGCCGTAGGTCGGTTGGTCGGGCCGAGTGTCGACGACCACGTCCCAGAGCCGTCCCGACGAACACCAGATCGCCTTGGACTCCGGGAAGGGCTCGACCTGCAGGTGCAACCCGCGGATCGTCCCGGCAGCCCGGTTGGAGGACACGCACACCTGGTCGACCTCGAGCGCCCCGCTGGTGCTGCCGTCCCACAGCTTCGCGAACGCCCCGCGCTCGTCGAGGTGCTCGGTCGCTTCGAGAAGTTCCAGACCGAGTATCGCGGTCCAGTCGACCCTCATGGGACCTGCACCAACGCCGGAACCGCCACCCAGATCCCAGCCGTTGGGGCAAGTGCCCGGATCAGGGGCGCGATCTCTGCAGAGAGGTTCCACGGCAGCACGAGGACGTCTGCGACCGGATGGAGGTGCAGGTGGTCGGGGGCGAAGACGGGCACCTGCGAACCAGGCAGGTACGTGCCTTGCTTCTCAGGACTCGCGTCGACCACGAAGGCGATCGTCGCAGCGGCCCGGCCGACCGCGTTCAGGAAGGTGTTCCCCTTGGCAGCAGCACCGTACGCAGCGACTGGCGCGCTTGCCGAGGCTCGCGTCTCCAGCCAACCACGCAGATCCTCTATCTGCCGTCGACTGGCTGCTGCGAACTCCGCCCAGACGTCAGAATCCAGAAGTCCGCCGGCCCGTTCGACCTCGAGGGCTTCGGCCACGCTCGGTCCGGCTTCGACGGACGAGGTACGCCGTAACCAGTACCTGTTCGAGCCGCCGTGGGTCTGCAGTTGGTCGACTCGGATGAGCTGCAGGCCGTGTCGGGCCGCGACTGCAGAGACCGCGTGCGCACTCAGGTAGGAGAAGTGTTCGTGATAGATCGTGTCGAACTGATGCCCGGTCAGAAGACCGAGGAAAGAGGGGTTCTCCACGGTGATCACCGTTTCGGGACCACAGAGGATCGCCAGTCCGCCGACGAAGTCATCGAGGTCCGGGACGTGCGCGAGCACATTGTTCGCCACGACCAGGCGCGGATGCCCGTGCTCGCTGACGACACGAGCCGCTGTGTCTCTTCCCAAGAAGGCGCACTCCGTCGGGATGCCGTCCTTCATCGCGATCGCGGCGACGTTGCCTGCCGGCTCGATGCCAAGAACGCGGTGACCAGCGTCCCGGAACTCCTTGAGCAGGTAGCCGTCGTTGCTGGCGACTTCGACGACGAAGGCGTCCGCGCCGAGCACAAGCTCGCGCCCCATCTGGCTGGCGTAGCGGCGAGCATGCTCGAGCCAGGACGTGCTGGTGGATGACAGGTACGGGTATTCGCCGAAGATGTCCTGGGGGCGGACGAACTCGCCGACCTGACCCAGGGAGCAATCCGCGCAGATCTTCAGGTGCAGGGGATAGGTCGGGTCGTCGTCGGTGGCGTGCAGCAGCAGCCGGTTCGACAGCGGTTGCTCACCGAGGTCGAGCACCGAGTGCAGATGGCTACCCGAGCAGGCCCGGCACACCTGGGTGCCTCGGGCCGTGAGCGGGGCGGCCGTCACGAGGCGGCCGATCCGGCGTAGGCCTCGAGCTGATCACGCATGAGGCGGGCGGCGTCGTTGCCCACCAGGTCGCTTGCATACCAGTCAATCGCGAGGGTCACGGCCTCCCTCCAGTCGAGGGTGCTGCGCCACCCGAGCAGCGAGGTCGCGCAGTCTGAATCGATCTCGAGGATCCCGGTCTCCTCGATGTGAGCCTCGGAGGCGACGGTGATGCTGGGGAGATCATCGAGATCGAAGGCACGCATCCACTCATGTGCGGCATGCTCGGCGACACCGCGCACCGAGACCGTTTGCCGCGACGACGGGCCGAAGTTGATCGCCCGTGGAACCTCGTTTCCGGCGCTCAGCCTCTCCAGGTACACCAGGTAGCCGCAGAGCGGCTCCATCACGTGTTGCCAAGGACGCACGGCCTCCGGCCGTCTCAGCTCGAGCGCGGCGCCCCGGGACCACTGCCTCACCAGATCCGGTACGAGACGGTTCCGCCCCCAGTCGCCACCGCCGATGACGTTTCCCGCCCGGGCCGTCGCAACAGGCACCGTCAGGCCGGGCCAGGATCGTACGACCAGCTCTGCGCCAGCCTTGCTCGCCGCGTAGGGGTCCGTCCCACCCAGGGGCGCGGTCTCGGAGTAGGGGCCGGGTCCCGAGGTGTCGTAGACCTTGTCGGTAGTCACCACCAAAGCCGCCTCGAGCGAGGTGAACCGCTGCAGCGCAGCCAGGACGGAAGCTGTGCCGAGGACGTTGGTCCTGAAGGTCCCCATCGGCTCCTCGTAACCGACGGTGACCAGGGATTGTGCGGCCAGGTGCATCACGGTCTGGGGGTCGAACTCTGCTACCGCCGCTTGCCAGCTTTCAGACGTCACGTCCGCACGAATATCGAGGGCCACCTGGAGACCGACGCGATCCCACAGGGCCGGGTCACTGGTCGGCTCAGGTAGTGAGAGCCCGGCGACTTCGGCTCCCAAAGCCGTGAGCCACGTCGTCAGCCAGGTTCCCTTGAATCCGGTGTGCCCCGTGACCAGCACTCGCCGTCCGCGCCAGAAGTCCGGGGAAGGCAGGCTGCTGCCTTCCTTCAGGCTCATGGCTCCACCCACGGCGCGGAGCCGCTGTCCCAGAGCGCGTTGAGTTCGTCGCGGTCCCTGACAGTGTCCATCGCCATCCAGAATCCGTCGTGCTGGTAGGCGGCGAGTTTGCCGACCCGAGCAAGCTCTTCCAGCGGACCGCCTTCGAAGACGCAGTCGTCGCCTGAAAGCAGGTCGAGAACCCCCGGCTCGACGACGAAGAAACCGCCGTTGATCCGGGCGTTGGTGTTCAGCGGCTTCTCGGCGAACCGGGTCACCCGTGTCCCGTCGATCTCGAGCGCACCGAAGCGCGGTGGTGGGCTCACGGCAGTCACAGTGACCGACGCCTGTTCACGCTCGTGCAGAGCGACTACCCGGTCGATCGGTACGTCGGAGAGGCCGTCGCCGTAGGTGAGGAGGAATCGTCCGTCGAGATGCGGGGCGAGGCGCTGGATCCGGCCACCCGTCATCGAGGCGAGACCGGTGTCGGCAAGAGTCACGGTCCAATCCTCGGCGGGCGGCGACAGCACCGTCGTGTCACCGGTGTCGAGCCGCACCGACAGGTCGCTCTCGTGCTTCAGGTAGTTGGTGAAGTACTCCTTCAGAACGTAACCCTTGTAACCGCAAGCGACGACGAAGTCGTTATAGCCGAAGCGTGCGTAGTGCTTCATGATGTGCCAGATGATGGGCCGACCACCGATACGCACCATGGGCTTCGGGATGGAATGAGTCTCCTCCGACAGGCGGGTGCCGCGGCCTCCGGCCAGGATCACGACCTTCACTCGCACTCCTCTGGAGAAAGACCTCGACTCGGCCTGAGGCTAGCCGGTTGCGCGCCGGTCTGCTGGTGTTCGGGCGAGGATCGAAAGAGCACTGCTGGTCTGCCCGGATCGACCGGACCCGGTCCCGCTGCTCTCCGTGTGCCGTCGATGGGGCCCTGGTGAACGACGGTGCGACAGGAACAGGATCTACCGGAGTCCGCGCGCACGTCGCACAGCGGCGCGAAGCACGCGTTTTGCCTTGCGCGGACGGGTCGTCAGGCGGCGGTACGGGCCGCGGAACCTAGCACCGAACCGAGGCCGTTCGGCTGAAACGAAGGCGGCCGCTTCGAAGACGTTGGCAATGGCCCGCGGATCGCACTCCAGGAGCGGATGCTGAAGGATGACGCTTCTCAATCCAGCTCGCACCATGCGGGGGATCCGCCACCGTCTGCCGCGCCGCAGCTCGGTATCGAGCTCATCCTGGAGGTGATGCGCGGACGCGATCTGATGAAGTGCCTGGTCGATCGTTGGACGGATCCCGGAGTTGAGCAGGTACGGGGTGTCCCGGATCGCGGCGTTGATCACCGTGCGCAGGTCGACCTGACAGTCCAGAGCCAGGGCATCTCGTGCCTGGAGCGCTGATTCGGCGACGAGCAGGGGGATCGACGGGGCGTAGGCCAGTTCCCGGTGGAACGGGATCGTGTTCTCGGTGTAGAACTTCTTCGCAGGCGAGTCGGGATCGCTCTCCCCGCGTCCACTGAGCTGGCTGGCTCCGTTGCTGTGCCGGGACTGACCGGCGAGCGAGTAACCCTTGTCGCTGTAGAGATAACGCTCGCACACCGAAGCAACAGCAAATCCTGCATAGATGTCCGGCGTCAGGGAGTGGAAGATGCGCCCGGACCTTCGTCGGATTCGTTCGAGGGCATCGGCCGGCACGATTCCGAAGTACGGGGACGGAAGCATCGGATACCGAGCGGGCTCGTGGAGGACCTGACGAACCGCATCCTGGCTGCGAACTTCGCGCACGGTCGCGGGTTGCTTCAGCGGTAGGACGACTGCGTTGGCCAGATCCGGATCGAAGGACGGCCAGAAGTACTGTTGGATCGGCCAGACGAGCGGTAGGTCGGTCTCGATCAGCTCAGCTAGTTCCGGGACCGCTCCGGGAAGCAACCCGTCGTCGTCCCCGATCACCGCGATATGACCCGAGCTCACGTGTGCAAGTGCGAACTCCCAGTGCTCCGACATGCCCAACCGTCGTCCGGGGTTCACGTACCTGATGCGGCTGTCGTCGAAGGAAAAGATGACGTCGCGCGTCGCATCCGCGCTCGCATTGTCACTGACCAGGATCTCGAAGTCGTCGTAGTCCTGCGTGGTGCAGGTCTTGATTGCCCAGTGAAGGGTGTCGCAGCGTTCTCTGGTCGGGATGACGACGGTTATTCGGCGGGACATCGCTGAGGGCCGTCAGTCCAGACCGAGCGAGAACGCTGACTCCAGATCGTGCTGCGAGTACGCCCGGAACGCGATGTGTGTCTCGGTTTCCTGCACCCCGGGCACCTTGTTGAGTTTGTCCGCGACGGTCATGGCGACAGCGTCGTGGTCGCGCACGCGGACCATGGCGATCAGGTCGATCTGGCCCGTGACGGAGTACACCTCGCTGACGCCGTCCAACGCCGCGATCGCCTCGGCGACCTCAGGAATACGCGCGACGTCGGCCTTCACGAACACGATGGCAGTGATCATGAAGGCAACGTATCGCGGTGAGCGTCAGCGTGCAGGCTGGTGGACTGTCGACATCGACCGCCGTTCGTCGAACGGGACCATCCCGAGCCGAGACTGCTCTACGGCGTCGTGCATCGCGAGGTGGCGGGTGGCGCCACGAACAGGACAGGACCACTCGCCGTCGACCCGGACCAGACGCACCCCGTCACTCTCCAGCCAGCGAAGGACCTTCTCGGTCTCCTCGGCCGTCGCAGCCGGGGTCGGCCCGAGACCTCCGGACACTGTTTCGGAGGAAGCGCGCAGTTGCTCGACGTACGTCACGGCATGCGCGTCCAGCGGGATGACACCGGCGCCGGCCAACCGCCCGTGACGGACGACGTGCACCGCCCAACGACCGTTGTCCTCGCGGCGTGCAGCGACGATCTCGGGGCAGCGCGTCAGCGCCCGGAGCCGCTGAGTCCGGGATGCAGCACGCACGAAGGCGGCCAACCGGTCGCGGTGGACACTGGCGTCCTCGAACCGCTCGGCTGCACTGAGGGCATCCATCCGGACGGAGATCGCCTCGACGACCTCGTCGGCACGGGCTAGCAGGTTGTCGCGGAGCGCGGCGACGACCAGTGCGTAGGTGTCGAGATCGACGCTGCCGTCGCAGGGAGCGAGGCAGCGCCCCATCTCGGCGAGCACGCAGGCGGACCTCGACGGGACGAGGGGGAGCTTGTCGCTGCACTGCCGCACCGGGAAGGTCTCGTGCAGCGCTGCGAGCGACTTCTCTGCTCGCGTCCGGGAAGAGAAGGGCCCGAGGTAGTCGGCGTCATCGTCGAGGACCTGCCTGACCAACGACAACCGCGGCCAGGTCTCGTTGGTGAGCTTGAGCCAGTGCACCTTCTCCGGGAATCGGCTGCGGCGGTTGTAACGCGGCTTGTGCTGAGCGATCAGGCGCAGCTCACGGACCTCGGCCTCCAGTGGCGTCGCGCACTCGATACCGTCGACCCGAGTTGCGATCCCGACCATCTCGCCCATCCGCGATCGGGTCTCGGAAGCAGTGAAGTAGGACCGGACGCGGGTCCGTAGGTCGCGGGAAGTGCCGACGTACAGGACCCGGTCGCGATCGTCGCGGAAGAGGTAGACGCCGGGGGAGTGCGGGAGGTCCTCCGCCAGGTGACGTTTGCGTCGCTGGGCGCTGGTGACCCGGGAGCTGAAGGTCTGTAGTTCCTCGAGGGTGTAAACACCGAGGCTGCCGAGCCGTTCGAACAGGCCGTGCAGCACGTCGACGGTGGCCCGGGCGTCCTCGAGCGCGCGGTGGTTCGGCGTGGTCTTCGACCCGAAGGCGATCGCGAGTGAGCTGAGCTTGCAGTTCGGCGCGTCGTCGCGGGTCACCACGCGTCGGGCCAGGCGCGCGGTGTCGAGCACCTCGAAGGTCGGCCACGGGTGTCCGAGGGTCGCGCTGAAGTGCTTGAGGAACCCGACGTCGAACGGCGCGTTGTGCGCGACCAGGACGCAGCCCTTGGCGAACTCCAGGAACGAGGGCAGGACGGAATCGATCGAGGGTGCCCCGGCCACCATCGAGTTGCTGATCCCGGTCAGTACGGCGATGAACGGCGGGATCTCCGAATGCGGATTCACCAGGGTCTGGAACTCACCGAGGATCTCGCCCCCGCGGACCTTGACCGCCCCTATCTCGGTGATCATCGAACCCTGCGAGACCGCAGCACCGGTGGTCTCCAGGTCGACGACGCAGAAGGTCAGGTCGCGTAACGGTCGGCCGAGCTCGTCGAAGCTCATCTGGTTCGCCCAGCGCCCGCCCCGGGCCCCCTCCGTGGCCGGACCGGACGGTCCGGTAGCTGGGTCGAGGTGGACGATGCTCATGCTTCGACGTTAGGAAAGACCACCGACACAATCAGTTCGACGCGCGCACTAAGGTGGTCCGAGTTCCGAGCGTCCGAGGAGAGATCGTGAGCGTCGCCCTTCCTGAGTCCCACCAGCGCTGGCGTTGCGGGGGGTGCGGCAACCTGACCCGTTTCGACGTCGCCCGCACCCGTCGTACCACGGAGTTCTGGCACTTCGACCTGGCCGGCGAGCACCGTGTCGAGGAGACCGAGTTGCGCGAGGAGATCGTCGAATCGGTCACCTGCCGCTGGTGCGGCCGGGCCGACGCGATCGAGGTCGTCGATCGCAACGACGCCGACGCGGCATCTTCGCCCGGGGCCTGAGGTCCGTTCGCGCTCGATCACCTGGGTAGGGCTCCGGACCGCTGCCGACGGAACTTGTCGGTGGTCCCTGTCAAGGTCGCCTCAAGCCCATCAATCACGGGCACGAGGAGAGTGATCCCATGAGCGTCCGCATTGATTGCGACAGCTGCTTGGTGCGTGGCCTGTCGTGTCACGACTGTGTGGTGACAGTCCTGCTCGGCCCGCCACCGGAGCTGAGTTTCGACCACGACGAGCAGCGGGCCCTGGAGGTCCTCGCCGACTCGGGCCTGGTGCCGCCGCTGCGGATGGTGACGCCAGTTGCCGAGAAGCACATCGAGTCCGCGTGACGCGTGGGACTCAAGAGGCTTTTGTGACTGGTGTGACAGGCGTGTCTCGAAACACAGTGCGACATGCCGCTCAGGTTTGGCCCCCTGTCGCCCGTCGCCTAATGTCGTCACTTAGGTCCCTGCACGAGCTACCGACCGGGTCGCTCAGGGATCGCGTCTAATCTGGCTTCATGCTTCTCGGAGAGCGTGGACCGGAGCCGGGGAACCACGTTTCCATGGGGTGAATCCGGTGCGGGCCAGTCATTCGTGACTGCGAAGCGCTGGTAGGGCGATCTTTGCGCCCGAATCCGTCAGCTCACCTGGTAGACGTTCTACAAAGAGGAGACCGTCCGCTCGTGCACCACGGCCGGAAACGCACCGCCACGCTTGTGGCGACCCTGATTGCCCTGTTGACCGCACTCGTAACCGTGGGGATCGGCCTTGCCGGCACCCAGATGGCGAGTGCAGAACCCGACCTCGAAACCGTCAAGAAGCAGGTCGAGACCCTCGACCACCAGGCGGAGGCCGCCTCAGAGCGGTACAACGATGCCCGGGTCAAGGTCGTGGCGGTCCGGACCACGATGTCGGCGCTCGAGTCAGATCTCGCGCGTCAGCAGAAGGTCGTCGACGGCATGAAGGACCAAGTCGCTCAGATGGTCGTCGACCAATATCAGGGCAGCGCCCTCTCGACCACCTCGCAGGTGATCCTCTCCAACAATCCTGATGCCTTCCTGGACAACCTGAACGCGGTCTCGTCGTACTACAACCAGCGTGGCCAGGCGATGGCGGAGTACAGCACCCAGCTCGAACGTCTCGAACTCCGCAAGGACGCCGTCGGGGCCGAGTCGCGCCGCCTCAGCGCGCTGGCCGAGCAGATGGCTGCGGAAAAGGCTGAGATCGACGACAAGGCCGCCAAGACGCAGGCTCTTCTCGACCGCCTCGAGGCCCGTGAACGGGCAACCTTGATGCGGACCAACGCCCCGAGCAGAGACCTCCAGGGTGCCGGTCGGTACAGCGGGCCGTTCCCGGACGTGAAGGCGACCGGTCGTGCCGCCGCCGCGGTTGAGTTCGCGAAGGCTCAGGTCGGCAAGAGCTATGTGTACGGCGCCACCGGCCCGAACGCGTTCGACTGCTCCGGCCTCACCATGCGCGCCTGGGGTGCAGCAGGCGTCTCGCTGCCACACTCCTCGAACGCACAGCAGAGCTCGGGGATGCGCGTCTCCGAGAGCGAGTTGATCCCCGGTGACCTGGTCTTCTACTACAGCCCGGTCAGCCACGTCGGCATCTACATCGGCAACGGGCTGATCGTCGACGCCCAGAACCCGCGCGCCGGCGTCAAGGTCAGCGGCTTGCACTCGATGCCGTACTCCGGCGCGGTCCGCCCTGGCTGATCGGACCTCCCGGTACCGCACGGGAGTCCCCCCTCGACTTGTCGTCGCGGGACTCGCGACGGCGCTGCTGACCGCTGTGCCGAGCGGCTGCTCGGGCGACACCAGCATCGCTCCGCCGACGGCTTCGCCGGGTGCCGTCTCGCTCGCGCGCACCGCTGGCGCCCGTGAAACGATTGCGGATCTGAGCGAGGCGCTCGCGCAGGGTGACTCAGCCTCGGCCGCAGCGCTCGGAATCGCCGGATCGCGTGATCTTCTGCGCGAGGTCGTCGATAACGTCTCCGCGCTGGATCTGGTCGACGTGGCGCTCCGCTTCGTCGAAGACCGCTCCTCGATCGCACCCCAAGACGGTGTCGGCTTCGGCCCGGGGGCATGGATCGGAACGGTCGAGGTCACCTACCGGATCCAAGGCTGGGACGAGCGGGTCACCGAGGTCGAGACGCCGATGACCTTCGTGCCGGGCGAGAACGGCCAACTGATCGCCGCCGTCGGCGGCATCGACGGCCGTACGCCGCTCTGGTTGACCGGTTCGGTCACCGCTGTTACCGAGGGACGCACCTTGGTGATTGCACGCGGCGACGCCGGCCCGCGTTACTCCCGGTCGGCCCTGCGCGCGATCACCGACGTGGCCCAGGTGCTGCCGGAGTGGAAAGGTCCGCTGGTGATCGAGGTCCCGGCGACCCAGCAGGAGCTCAACCAACTGCTGGATGCGCCGCAGGAGCGATACGCCAACATCGCCGCTGTCACCGCTGCCGTCGACGGTTCCTTGCTCCGGACCGCACCGGTCCATGTGTTCGTCAACCCGAGCGTCTTCGAACCGCTGGGGCCGCGTGCTGCTCAGGTGGTGATCAGTCACGAGTCGGCGCATGTGGCCACCGCCGCCACCTTCGCCGATATTCCGGGATGGCTGCTGGAAGGCTTTGCCGACTACGTGGCTCTGGCGAACTCAGGCATCCCGGTGAGGACTGCTGCAGCACAGGTCTTGGCCGAGGTACGCCGGGACGGTCCGCCCGATCGCCTTCCGACGGCGGAAGACCTGGCGCCGACCGCGCCGGGTCTCGGGGCGACGTACGAGGAGGCGTGGCTGGCTAACCGCTTCCTCGCGCTCAAGTACGGCGAGGCGAAGCTGGTCGCGTTCTACAACGACGTCAGCGATGGCGCCGGCGTGGCGACAGCCTTCACCCAGGTGCTCGGCACCACAGAAGCGGCGTTTGTCGCGCAGTGGCGTGCCGATCTGCGCGACCTAGCCAGCCGCCTGGCAGGCTGAATCCATGAGCGATGACCGGCGGCCCGATCTCCGGGTCAGCCTGGTCGTCGTCGCTGTCACCGCAGTGGCCTTCGTCGTGCTCGCGGCCGTCCTGGTGCCGTGGAGCTGGTTCCCGGGTGGGCAGGTTCGTGCGGTCTCCGCGGAGAGCATCTTCACGCCTGAGCAGATCGACCGTGCCGAGGAGTTCTCCTGGTTGATGCGGATCTCGGGGTGGGGAGGTCTGCTCGTCGGTCTGCTCGTCGCGTTCTGGCTCGGCCTGACCACAGCCGGTTCCCGCCTGGTCGGCCGCATCCCTGGCCCCTGGGTGGTCAAGGTGGTCGGCGGTGTGGGAGCGGTGACCTTATTCGGTGCCCTCAGTGCTCTGCCGCTGGCCGGGCGTGCTCACGATCTCCGGCGGGACGCCGGTCTCAGCAATCAGCCCTGGAGCGCCTGGCTCTACGACCAGACGATCTCGTTCCTGGTGGCCTGGGCCTTCACCGGCATCGCCATCCTGGCCGTGCTGGCGCTGGCTCGCCGGGCGCCTCGGACCTGGCCCGCCTGGGCAGCCGGCGCGGCGGCAACCCTGGCGGTGCTCGGATCGTTCGTCTACCCGGTCCTGATCGAGCCGCTCTCGAACGACTTCAGCTCGATGCCTGCCGGCAGCCTCCGTACCGAGATCTTCACCCTCGCCGACGCGGAGGGAGTGGACATCGACGACGTCCTCGTCGCCGACGCCTCCCGCCGTACGACGACCCTGAACGCGTACGTCTCCGGCTTCGGCAGCACCCGTAGGGTCGTGGTCTTCGACAACGTGCTGAACAGCTTGAGCGACCCCGAGGTCGCGATGATCATTGCCCACGAGCTCGCTCACGCGAAGCATCGAGACGTCCTGCTCGGCACCGGGCTCGGCGCTGTCGGCGCGGCCTTCGGGGTCGGGCTGTTGGGTCTGGTGCTGCAGCGGCGAGGGCTGTTGGCGCGCGCAGGAGCCTCGGGTGCGGACGACCCGCGGGTGGTGCCGCTCATCCTCGCGCTGGCCGCTGCAGGGGCGCTTCTCGCGAGCCCGATCGAGAACACGATCAGCCGGGCCGTCGAGGCGCGGGCAGACCGGACCTCGCTGGAAGTCACCGGGGATCTCTCCACCTTCACCGCGATGCAGCGGCAGCTGGCGCTGCGGTCCCTCTCAGATCCCACGCCGCCGCGCGTGAGTCAGTTCTGGTTCGGGTCGCATCCGACGGTCCTGCAGCGGGTCGGGCTTGCCGAGCTGGTGGCCGCACCAGGTTCGGACTGAACCAGGCAGTCGCGTCCGGGCCGGAATTGGACTCGCCCGAGGTCACCATCGATTGGCCTCGGGCGAGTCACGTTCGATCAAAGGTCAGCAGGTGGACGTGCCGCCGGAGACGCCGCTGGCGATGGAGTCGCAGGTGCTGTCGAACGCGTCCTTGACGACGCCGCCGAGCAGGAAGACGATCGCGACGATAACGGCAGCGATGCCGGCGACCAGCAGGCCGTATTCAACGGCTGAGGCCCCTTCTTCGTCACGCGTGGTGATGATGGACCGGATGAACTCGAGCATGGGGTTCCTTCCCCTCGGAACGGTGTGGACGGGTGCAGACGTCCAACTTGTGCTAAGTGTCGCGTTTGGGACTGAAGGGCGCATCGGCGCATCGGTCGGAGTGAGGTAGTCCGTTCGGACTACCTCACTCCGAACCTCAGTCCGAACGCACCACACCCGCCTGAGTGAGCTGGTTGCTCTAGGCGGGTGCGGTGTATCTGTACTTAGCAGGTGGACGTGCCGCCGGAGGTTCCGCTGGCGATCGTGTCGCACGTGGTCTGGAACGCGTCCTTGACGACGCCGCCGAGCAGGAAGACGATCGCGACGATAACGGCAGCGATGCCGGCGACCAGCAGGCCGTATTCAACGGCCGAGGCGCCTTCTTCGTCACGCTTGGAGATAATGGACCGGATGAACTCAAGCATTGGGGTTCCTTCCCCTCGGAAACTCTGTGGACAGTCGCCGCACGGGTCGTTTGGCTTTGACTAAGTGTCCTATTTGGGACGTATGGGTGCAATGTCGCAACGGTTGGAAAGTCGTAGTCCCTTTGGACTAGTCGGATGAAGGCTAGTCGGCCGCCGAGGTCACCTCCGCGGCCGGCGTGACCAGGGACTTAGCAGCTGGAGGCACCGCCGGAGGTTCCGCTGGCGATCGTGTCGCATGTGGTCTGGAACGCGTCCTTGATGACACCGCCGAGCAGGAAGACGATAGCGACGATAACGGCTGCGATGCCGGCAACGAGCAGGCCGTACTCGACGGCCGAGGCGCCTTCTTCGTCACGCTTGGAAATAATTGATCTGATGAACTGGAGCATGCTGGGTTCCTTCCCGTAGGAACTGAGACAGCCCGGTAGGCCGCTCTTTGCCAAAGTTAGTTTCGCTGGTCCCAGGGCAAAGTTGCAGGGGCCGTTCGGCTATGAAATGACCTGTTCGGACTAGTCACAAGGGACTACGCGGGCGGGCGCGTCGTGTCGATCAATCCCGATCGCATCGCCGCCACCAGCGCTTGAGCGCGGTTTGCGGCCCCGAGCTTCTCGTAGACCTTCGCGATGTGGGTCTTGGCGGTCGACTCGCTGATGTACAACCGGATGGCGATCGCCGCTACGCCGAGGCCGTCAGCGAGCAGGTCGAGGACCTGGCGCTCGCGATCCGAGAGCCGGGGACTGGTGGAGGACATCCGTCGCATCATGGCTTCCGGGAGCCCGGCGCAGGTGAAGCTGAGCGGTGCGACAGCAGCGTGCCGAGCAGCAGCGACGACCTCGGTGCTGGGGGCGTCCTTGCCGACGAAGGCGGAGGCGCCGGCGTCCATCGCCGCGAAGATCTGCTCGTCCCCGGCGTACATCGTGAGTACGACGAGACCGACGTCCTTGCGTTCCTTGCGAAGAGTGCGGACGAGGTCGAGGCCGGAGCCGTCGGGAAGCTGGAGATCGACGACCATGACATCGGGCTGCAGGGACTGGGCGAGCTCGAGCGCATCGCTGATCGTGCCCGCCTGCCCCGCGACGATAAAGGCGTCGTCGCGGGTGAAAGCGCCGGCCAGTCCGTGCCTGATCAGCTCGTGGTCGTCGACCAGGAGTACTGATGTCGTCATCCCTGCCTCCTCAGCAGGGGCCAATGTATCCAGTAGCCGGCCGTGCTGGGACTTATTCCAGCCGTAACGAGATGCACGTCCCGCGTCCGTCACGAGCAGGAGAGATAACGTCGAGGTCGGCCCCGACGCGGTCGGCGCGCTCGCGCATGATCCGCACCCCGTGCGAATCGTCCCGTCCGGCGCCCATGCCCTCGCCGTCGTCGACGATGTCGATCTCCGCGCGCGGCGGGTGTACCCGGCAGCTGACCCAGAGATTCTCTCCGCCGGAGTGGCGCCGGGCGTTGTTGATCGCCTCTTGAGCGATCCGGAGTAGCTCGGACTCGATACGCGGACGTAACCGGATCGCAGATTCGTCGAGGGTGACGTGCACGGTGAAGGCCGAGTGCGAGCCGACGTGCCGCGCGAACGACGCGATGCTCTGACCGAGACCCTGGCCGACGCCGGTCTCGTTCCTCAGGTCGAAGACGGAGTTCCGGAGCTCGCCGACCACCCGGGTGACTTCTTTGCGGAGGAGCGCGACGTCGTGCTCCTGATCCTCGGTGGTGACCGAGGCGGCTAGGTTGTCGACCAGGTAGCCGAGGGAGGCCACGTCCTGGGCGACGCCGTCGTGGACCTCGCGGGCGAGGCGGTGCCGCTCCTCGCTGGTAGCGGACTCGCGGACACTGGTGAACAGCAGGGCCGCGTTCAACCGGACGGTGGCGGTCTCGAGCTGCTCCATGATTCTGTCGAGCGATTTCGACGATGGCATGGTCGCGCACTCGAACAGGATCACGGCGACGCGGTCGGACTCGGTCTCCATCGGTAGGGCAACTCGTTTGCCGCCGATCGCCGGGCGCCCCGACTGCCAGGCCGTCCGCATCAGCTGCTCTGCGGTGTCCAGCGGGTAGCTCATCCCCCCGTTCGCGAACCGCAACGGCGTGAAGGCGTCCCCGTGGCGCAGTACGACGACCGTCTGGCTGACCACGATCTCCTGGGTGACGATCGCGATCGCTTGGTCAGCAAGGTCGACAGGGTCCAGTCCGGAGGTCAGTCGCCCGGAGAGGGCGTGCAGCTGCCGGATCAGGTCCAGCGCGCTGCGGTACGACGCGTCCATCCCCACCCGGGAGATGTTGCGACGGGTGAAGGTGCCGAGCAGGCCCAGGCCGAGGCCGGTAGCGAGCCAGGTCAGCACGCTCCCCGCCATTTCTGCTTCGTACCGTCCCAAGATCAGCCAGGAGCTGGCTCCGATCGCCACCGCCTCGGCAGCGAGCACGGCTATCACCAAGCGAAGCCCTCCGACGATGCCTCCGATCAGGGCTGGGGTGGCCAGGTAGGGGAGGGCCGCCTCGAAGTCGGGAAACACGGCCACCGCGAGGAGAGCGGTCGCCCCGCCCTCAAGGATCACGAGTAGAGCCTCAGGTACCCGCCGGGTCAGTGAGATCGCTTGCGCCGTGATGGCGAGAATCGCGATCCAGGGGACACCGCTAGTCGGTACGTCGCCGACGAGGGCGGCAGCTCCGATCGCGACGAGCGTGAAGACCCGGGCCGACACCGCGAACTGGCGGACGTTCCTCATCTCAGAGCTTGCCGCTGAAGTTGTCCATAATCGAGATGGCCGCCGGTCCGAGGACTGCGATGAACAGGCAGGGCAGGATGCAGAAGATCAGCGGGATCAGGATCTTGACGGGCACCTTCTGGGCCGCTTCCTCCGCCCACTGGCGTCGCTTGACCCGGATCTCCGATGACTGCACCCGGAGAACTTGGGCAACCGGGATGCCGAACGCGTCCGCCTGCACCATGGCGCTGACGAAGGCGCGCAGGTCGGGGAGGTCGGTTCGCTCGCCGAGGGATCGGAGGGCATCGGTCCGGCCTCGGCCGAGCTGCATCTCCTTCAGCATCCGGGCGAACTCCTCCGAGAGCGGGCCCTCGGTGTTTCGGGCTACCTGGGCAATGGCCGCGTCGAAGCCCAGACCTGACTCGACCGAGATCGTGAGCAGGTCGATCGCGTCGGGAAGGGCACGCTGGAGGACCTCGGCGCGGTCGTAGGCCTGCTGGTACAGGTACATGTTCGGGGCCATGTAGCCGGCCACAGACGCGGCGACCACGAACCCGAGGGTGGGCAGGAAAGACAGGCCCATGGCGACCGAGATGAGCAGCGACAACGCCAGCGCGGCGAAGAACCCGATTACTTTGCCGGCGCTGACCCGGTCTGCGGTCCACCCGCGCGGGTTGCCAGCCCGCTCCAGCTTGATGTGGATGCGCTCGTTGGCGTCGGCCGGTGTCAGCCGCCGACCCAGGCCCTGGGTGCGGTTCAGGAGCGGGACGAGTACCCGGTCACCGAAGGGTGCGTCCAGCTCGCCCTTCATTTCTTCTGGCGCTGAGGTAAGGGCTTCGAGGACGGCCATCGAGCGATTCACGCCGACCGAGCCCCGCGGCGACAGGGCGAGGGCGACGACCACGATGAGCAGGGCGACGAAGATCAGGGCCACGCCGGCGATCATGATTCCGGTACTCATCAGATTTCCACCTTCGCGACCTTCATCATCCAGAAGATGCCGACCGAGAGCAGGATCGCCATCCCGATCAGCATCAGCCAACCGATCGGCTGGGTGTACAGCGGATTGACGTAATCGGGTTTCGTCAGCGTCAGGTAGAGGAGGAAGGCCGGCGGCAGACCACCGAGGATCCAGCAGGAGAGGCGGCCCTCGGCTGACAACGCCGCGACGTGCCGTCGGATGTATTCGCGCTCCCGGAGCGTGCCGGCGACCTTGAGCAGGAGCTCGGCCAGGTTGCCGCCGACCTCTCGCTGGATCCGGATCGCCATCACCACCCAGGTGAAGTCCTTGCTCTGCATCCGACTGGCGATACCGTCCAGGGCGTCTTCGAGCGTTACGCCGAGGCGGGCCTCCGCGATCACCCGCTTGAACTCGGACGTGATCGGCTCGTTGCCCTCCCGCACGATCGTGTCCATCGACTGCGCCAGGGACAGACCAGCAGAGAGGCTGCCAGCCATCAGCTGCAGCGTGTCGGCGAGGTGGGCGTCGAAGGCCTTCAAGCGGCGCGACCGCTTCAAGGACAGGTAGACCCAAGGACCGATCGCACCGAAGAACAGGAAGACGATCAGACCGAGCGGATTACCGCCGGTGAGCAGCAGCCCCAGAAGGCCGGTGAAGAAAGCGATCCCGAGGTGCATGAGCAGCCACTCGGAGGCCTTGAGGGCCATCCCGGCGCCTTCCAGCCGGTCCGCGACCTTGGCCTCGAGGCCCTTGTTGGAGACGAGGACGCTCTCCGCGGCCTGCCGTGCTTGTTGCGCGAGCCCTGAGTAGTCCTCGCTCGCCTGCAGAGCTTTGGCGCGAGCAGTCGCGCTGGACTCTGCCGTGGCGCCGTACACGTCGAGCTGGGCCGCCAGGGTCGGACGACTGTCCTTGTTGGCACCCGCGAGGACAGTGGTGAGGAGGACGATTAAGCCGAGTCCGAGCGCGGCGACGGCGCCGTACATGACCTCCTTCGGGATCTCGAAAGTACTGTCCGTGGCAGCGGGCAGCACGGTTGTCGGCGAAGGCCCGTCCGCCTTGATCCCCGCTGCGACCGAGAGCAATGCAGAGGTCTCATAGGTCTGGTCCCCCGAGTCGAGGGACACGGTGATGTTGGCATCGGGCGCTGTCTGGTCATCCGGGATGGTGGCACTGACCAGGACTTGGCGGCTGATGGTCTCGGCCTGGGAGGAGAAGACGGCATCGAGGCCCGCCGAGTCGGCTGAGACGACTGTGCCGCCCCCTGCCGCGGCGATGTCCTGAAGCGGCTGGGGTGCCTTGTCGCCCTGGTCCAGAGCGACCACATCGACCTTGACCTTGGAGGCCGTGATCTTCGAGAGCACGGGACCTAGGTCGGCGTCGGTGTTGTCGTCCCGCCCGTCGGAGACGATGAGCACCTGCCGTTGCCCCGTGGCCGACCCGATCGCGTCGACTGCGGTGCTGACGCCTTCGTACAACGCCGTGCTCGCGCCGAGTTCCAAGGCGTCGATCACTGCTCGCGAGGCAGCCCGGTCGAGGCTGGGTGCCTGCCTGACGTTCGCACCGATGTCGAAGGTCACGATGCCTACCAGGACGTTCGCCGGCACGGTGTCCAGGAAGGACCGCGCTGCCTTCTTCGCACCTGTCAGTCGATCTCCGCGCATGCTGGTGCTGGTGTCGATCGCGAGCACCGCCCTGCGCTGGATGGCGTCGGTCTGGTCCGAGGAGGTGGCCGTGGCCTCAGCCGGGGTGCCGTCGATGCTGACCGTCACCGAGTCGAGATCGATGCTCTCCTCGCCGGGAATGGAAACCAGCATCTGGATGGCGCCATCCTTGGCCTCCGAAGCGTCGATGGACGCCTCGTCAGCAGCGTTCGCCAGCCCCATCGGGAGCAGCGCGAGCGTCGTCACCGCCGCGGCTCCGGCGAGAAGGAAGCGACGGACGGTCGGGTTCACATCGACTCCGGGATGAAGGTCCGCGGGTCGACGGTGACATTGGAGAACGCCATCTTCTCCAGGAACTTCGGACGTAGACCAGTGGCCTGGAGCGTGCCGAGACTGCGTCCTTCGTGGTCGAAGCCGGCGTTGTGGTCGAAGAGGAAGATGTCCTGGAGGGTGATCACGTCACCCTCCATCCGTTCCACCTCGGTGACGTGGGTGATCCGGCGCGAGCCGTCCTTGAGGCGGGACTGGTGCACGATGACGTCGACGGCGGAGGCGACCTGCTCCCGGATCGCCCGCATCGGCAGGTCCATGCCGGCCATCAGCACCAGAGTCTCCAACCGGGCGAGGGTGTCGCGCGGGCCGTTGGAGTGGACCGTGCAGATCGACCCGTCGTGACCGGTGTTCATCGCCTGGAGCATGTCGAGCGCGGAGGCATCACGAACCTCGCCGACCACGATCCGGTCCGGGCGCATACGCAGCGAGTTACGGACCAGGTCGCGGATACTGACCTCGCCCTTGCCCTCGATGTTCGACGGGCGTGACTCCAGCCGGACCACGTGCTCCTGGCGGAGCTGGAGCTCGGCGGCGTCCTCGATGGTCACGATCCGCTCGTCGCCCGGGATGAAGGCCGAGAGCACGTTCAGTGTGGTCGTCTTTCCGGCACCGGTACCGCCCGAGACGATCACGTTCAGCCGGCCACGGACACACGCGTCGAGGAAGTCAGCAGTCTTGCGCGACAGGGTGCCGAAGTCGATGAGGTGCTCGGCGGTCAGCGGGTCACGGGCGAACTTACGGATTGTCAGCGAGCTTCCGTCGATGGCCAGCGGCGGTACGACGGCGTTCACCCGGCTTCCGTCAGGCAGACGGGCGTCCACCATGGGGGATGCCTCATCGATGCGGCGTCCGATCCGGGAGACGATCTTGTCGATCGTCCGGCGCAGGTGAGCCTCGTCGGTGAAGGTGCCGTCGACGCGCTCCAGCCGACCCTTGCGCTCGAGCCAGATGTTGAACGGGCCGTTGACCATGACCTCGGCGACCGAGTCGTCCCGGAGGTAGGGCTCCAGGGGGCCGTACCCGAGGATGTCGTCAGCGATCTCCTGGGTGATCCGTTGCCGGTCGTTGCCGGTCAGCGGTCGGTCGCTCGCGGCGATCACGTCGGCCAGGGCCTGACGGACCATCGACTCGAGCTCGGTCGGGCTCAGGTTGGCGTCGTACAGCTTGGGGCCGAGCTGGACCAGCAGTCCTTCGTGGACGCTCTCCTTGAGGTCGTCGAAACGTCCCTTGTTCGCCGTCGTTCGGTTAGCGGTGACCGCGGGGCGGCCGTCGGCCGCGGCGACGGGGCCGCCGGTCGGCAACGGGGTGCCGGGCACCGAACCCGGGGTCGGTGCCGCAACCCGCGCTCCACGGTCCTGGTAGGTCGGTAGCGGTCGGTCCGTGGCGGCGGGCGCCGCCTCCGAACGAGCCGGGTCTTCCTCGGTGGCATCCGCGCCAGTCGTTTTGGGTGGTGGCGGCGCGGGCGCCCTCTCCGATTCAGCGGTCTCCTTGGCGGGGGCCGACGCGGCACCTCCCGTGCTGCGCATCAGCTCCGCAAGTCGATCGGAGAAGTCGCTCATGTCGTTACCCCCAGTTACTTCCTGCGTCGGCCGAAGCCGCGCCGCTTCTCCGGCTCTTCGATCGGGCGTTCTCCTGCGTTCCCAGCAGGTTTGGCGTCCGCGGATTTCGTGCTCAGTAGCTGGGCCAGCTTGATCAGCTCCTTGCTGACCGCGTGGTCTGGCCGGCTGAGCACGATCGGGCGTCCGTGGTTGGTCGCACTGGCAACGGCGAATGCCGAGGGCAGGGCGGTCGTGACGGGCATCTTGAGCAGGCTCTCGACGTTCGCAGGCGTCAACCCCACCTCGTCGTCGGCCCGGTTGAGCAGCAGGTGGCGACGGCCCTCGACCAGGTTGAGGGCGTCCAGGGTCTCCAGCGCTACCTTGACATTCTTGATCGTCGGTACGTCGAGCGTCGCCACGATGATGCAGTCGTCGGTCTCGTCGAAGGCGTGCAGCACCTGGTCGTCGAAGGCGGGTGAGGTGTCCACGACGACGTAGTCGAAGTGCCGGCGCAGGATGCGCAGGACCCGGCGGACGAGGCTGGGGGAGATCTTGTCCTTGCTCTCGGGGTGGGTAGGGGCAGCCAGGATCGAGCAGTTGTCGTGCCGGGTGAGCAGGGTCTCGAGCAAGCCGAAGTCCAGGTGCTCCTCGGCCTCGACAGCCTCGGCGATGGTGTGCTCCGGGATGAGCTGGAGTGTGATCGCGACGTCGCCGAAGCCCAGATCGAGGTCGACGATGCAGACCCGTGCGGCGCCACTGCCGCTGAGCGCGACCGCCAGGTTCACCGCGACGGTGGTCTTGCCGACTCCGCCCTTGGGGGAGAAGACCGTGATCACTTCTCCGTTGCGGTCGCCCGAGACGGAGGCCGGCCCCCGGATTGCCTCCCAGGTCTGACGGCACCGGTCGACAGCCGCAGACATGCCCTCGACGTCGTTGGCAGCGACGACGGCCGGGATGCCTGCCCGCATCGCGGTCTGGAAGACCTCCGCAGTCAGTTCGTGCCGCAGGAGCACGATCCCGGTCGTCGGGTAGCTGAACCGGACGCGTTCGGCCAGGGCGATCGCCTCGCTCTGGTCCGTGTTGGGACCGAGGATGACGGCGTACTCGGCGCTCTGATGCGCTAGCCAGTTGTCCAGCTGGGCGACCGTGCCGACTACCTGCGTGCCCGAGGGCAAGCCTGCAGCCAGTGCGCTCGCCCAAGCAGCGTCGTTTTCGACGAGGACTGGCATGTAGCTACCTTTCGTGGGAGGGAAGAACGGTTACTGACCCTGGTACAGGTTGGTGGCGTTGGCGCCGGGGTTCGGCTTCACGATCGAGTCCTCGTTGAGGAGACCGAACGCGAGTTCACCGCCGGCGGTCCCACCGCTGCTGGCGTACAGCAACTTCTGGGCCTGGGCTTGGGTGACGCTCAGTGTGAAGAGCGTACGGGGGAGTTGTTCGGTCGTCTGTGCGCCGGTCGGGTCCGTCGTCGTGGTGGCGACCACGGTCGTCGTGCCGACAGCGATCACCTCGATGCCGGTGAGCAGCATCCGAGTGGCCTCGGGCGTGGTCAGGAAGATGGCGACCTTGTCGGCCGGGTTCACGAAGCCGGCGACGCGTGCGGTGTCCGTCAAGTTGATCGAGATCGCGATCTTGCCCTTCGGAATCGTCAGGGTGTTGGAGGCGGCGATCGTCGCCGCGAACTTCGAGGCGATGATCTGCTCACCGGGGAAGATGGGGGTCTGGGCGAGCTGCGCCTCGATGCCCACCAGCGAGTTGAGGGCCCCCGGGAGCACCTGGTCGCGGCTCACTGTGCCGACCTCGATCTTGCCAGCAGCCTGAGCGTCGGCGACCTTCTCGCCCTGCTCGATCTGCTTCACGGCGCGAAGCACCGTGACGGCGTCGAACTTCTCGTTCGCGCGGTTGTCAGCACCCTGGACGTAGAAGAACACCAACGCCGTTCCCAGGGCGGCGATGATCGCGGCGACAACGATAAGGATTCTTCTGCGGTCCATGGCCGTAGCCCTCCTTCAGTGGTGCTCCCCCCGGTGGCCAGCCGTCCGGGACCTAGGTCCCGGGGCGGGTGGCCACAAGCACGAGCACCGAAGCGGTGATCTAGCCGGCGCGCCCTCCGGCGCCGGTGCACGGGAAACTCTGCCCGATAGTCACACCTTGTGCACCACAGACCGCATTACATGACCCAGTTGTCAGCGCTCGAGTAGTCCAAACGGACTATTTGTCCCGTTTGTTCTGATTGTGCGAGCTGGGGTGCCGGGGCTTGTCTAGCCCTGAGAGCGACGAACTTGTGTCAGCGAGAGTAGAGCGACTCGACCTCGTCGACGTTGTCGCGCATCACGACGTTCCGCTTGAGCTTCAAGCTGGGCGTCAGCTGGCCGCCCTCCTCGGTCCACTCGTCGACAAGGATCGCGAACTTGCGGATCGACTCGGCCTTCGAGACGGACTTGTTCGCCTCTTCGACGGCACCCTCGATCTCGCCGTACAGCTCGGGGTCGTCGAGCAGCTTGGCGACGTCGGTTGGTTTGTCGTTCCTCTCCGCCCAGGCTGTGACCGTCTCGCGGTCCAGGGTGATCAGAGCGCCGATGAACGGACGACCGTCGCCCACGACGATGCACTGGTCGACCAGGAGGTGGCTCCGGAGCCGGTCCTCGAGTACGGCGGGGGCGACATTCTTGCCGCCGGCGGTCACGAGGATCTCCTTCTTGCGTCCGGTGATCCGGACGAAGCCCTCGTCATCGATCTCGCCGACGTCTCCGGTGTGGAACCAGCCACCTTCCCTGCCGTCGTCGAGGGTCGTGCGCGTCGCGTCGTCGTTCTTCCAGTACCCGGCGAAGACCTGGCCGCCGCGGAAGAGGAGCTCGCCGTCGTCGGCGACCCGGACAGCGGTGCCCTGGAGGGGCCGCCCGACGGTGCCGACCTTCTGGGCGCGCGGCAGGTTCACCGTCAGAGCGGCGGTCGTCTCACTCAGTCCGTAGCCCTCGAGCACGTTGACGCCGATGCCCCGGTAGAAGTGGCCGAGCCGGTCGCCCAGCGGAGCCCCGCCGGAGACGGCGTAGGCGCATCTTCCGCCGAGCGCAGCGCGCAGCTTCGCATAGACCAGCTTGTCGAAGACCGCGTGCTGCGCTTTGACCGCGACCCCGGTCTTACCGGTCTCCAGCCCGCGAGACCACGCCATCGCCACATCGGCCGCCCGGTTGAAGATCCGACCCTTGCCGTCGGCGACGGCACGCTGGGAGGCAGTGTTGAAGACCTTCTCGAAGACCCGTGGCACCCCGAGGATGAAGGTCGGCCTGAAGGCGGCGAAGTCGTCGAGCAGGTGCTTGATGTCGGCTGAGTGCCCCATCCGCACGCGGGCCTTCACACAGCCGATCTGAATAATCCGGGCGAAGACGTGCGCCAGCGGTAGGAAGAGCAGGGTCGACGGGGCGGTGCCGTCCTCATCGGGGCCGAACAGCTTGTCCAGCTCCTCGACGGCGACGGTCAGCTCGAACATGAAGTTGCCGTGGGTGAGCATGCAACCCTTCGGGCGTCCCGTGGTGCCTGAGGTGTAGATCAAGGTGGCGAGCGCATCGGGTCCGTTCGCCGTACGACGTGTCTCCAACGCCTCGTCGCTGATCTCGCTGCCGAGGGTGGTCAGCACCGCCACGGCGCCCGACTGGTTGCTGGTCTCGATCGACCAGACGTGGTGGACGTCCGCGAGCCGGTCGCGGATCTCTTTGAGTCTGCCGGTGTGCTCGGGAGTCTCGACGACGACGGCGCGGGCGCCGGAGTCCGCGAGGATCCACTCGATCTGCTCGGCGCTCGAGGTCTCGTAGATGGGCACGGTCGCCGCACCGGCGAACCAGATTGCGTAGTCGAAAAGGGTCCACTCGTACCGGGTCCGGGAGAGCAGCGCGACCCGATCGCCGGCCTCCACGCCGGCGGCGATCAGGCCTTTGGCCACCGCCCGGACCTCGGCCAGGAACTCGGCGGCGGTGACGTCGCTCCAGGAGTCCCCGGTACGCCGTGCGAACGCGATCGCAGCGGGATGCTCGACCCCGTTGGTCACCACGTCGTCGGTCAGGTTCCCGGTGCTCGCGACCGTGACCTGCAGGGGGGTGGAGTACTCGCGCACGCTGCTCCTCGTTGGTTCTGGCGGTGTGGCGGGGTGACCGGGATCGGTCCCGGGTGTGACCTGCTGCTCACCCGCCACCTGCACGGTACTAGTGCGTATCCGCGATCCGATAGCCTCCTAGGCATGGCCGAACAGACCACCTCGAGCATCGTGATCGATGCCACTCCTGCCCAGGTGATGGCAGTGATCGTCGACTTCGAGTCGTACCCGGCGTGGGCGCAGGGGATGAAGGCTGCCGAGGTTGTCGCGACCGACGCCGACGGACGCGCGGAGACCGTCCAATTCGAGCTCGAAGCGGCTCCGATCAAGGACTCCTACACGCTGAAGTACCGCTACGTCGGTGCGAACACGTTGCGCTGGACGCTGGCTGAGGGACGGATGCTCCGGGCGATGGAGGGGTCCTACGAACTGGTCGAGTCCGGCACCAGCACGCAGGTGACGTACCAGCTGTCGGTCGACGTCGCGATCCCGATGATCGGGCTGCTGCGCCGCAAGGCCGAGAAGGTCATCATCGACACCGCGTTGAAGGGCCTGAAGAAGCGCGTCGAGTCCCTGGGTTGACGGGGATGACGGCATGAGTGTGCGGATCATTCTCTTCACCGGTAAAGGGGGCGTCGGAAAGACGACCTCGGCGGCCGGTACGGCGACGCTCGCTGCCCGCCGCGGCGAACGCACGCTGGTCCTGTCCACCGACGCCGCGCACTCGCTCGGTGACGCCTTCGCCTGTCCGATCGGGGTCGAGCCGACGCCGGTAGCCGAGAACCTCTGGGTCCACCAGGTCGACGCGCAGCGCCGGTTCGAGCGCTCCTGGGGTGACATCCAGGGATATTTGCTCTCCGTCCTCGACGCTGCCGGGGTCGACCCCATCACCGCCGAGGAGCTCACCGTCATCCCGGGCGCCGAAGAGGTGCTCGCCCTGCTCGAGCTGCGCGAGCACGCGCTCTCGGGAGCGTGGGACGTGATCGTCGTCGACTGTGCTCCGACCGCCGAGACGCTCCGCCTGCTTGCGCTGCCCGAGGCGCTGAACTGGTACATGAGCCGCATGTTCGGGGTCCAGCGCCGGGTGATGCGGGCGCTACGGCCGGTGCTGACCCGCGCCGCCGGTGTTCCGATGCCCGAGGACTCCGTCTTCGAGGCGGTCGAGAGGCTGCACCGCGACCTCGAGGAGGTTCAGCAGATCCTCACCGACAAGGATGCCAGTGTTCGGCTGGTCCTGACCCCGGAGGCCGTCGTTGTCGCTGAGGCGCGGCGCTCGCTCACCACGCTCTCGCTGTACGGCTACCGGGTCGATGGTGTCATCGCGAACCGGGTCTTCCCGCGCGGTGGCAGCGACCCGTGGCGCGACGCCTGGGTGACTGCTCAGGACAAGGTCCTGGCTGAGGTTCGCCAGTCGTTCGTGGACCTTCCGATCTGGACCTCGTCGTACCAGCCGGGGGAGCCGATGGGCGCGGAAGCGCTGGCGGCGTTCGCCGAGGCGGCGTACGGCGAAGCTGACCCGCTGGCAGTCCCGGTCGGAGAGGGGCCCATGACGATCAGCCGGACCGAGTCCGGGGCCCTGCTGCGGATCGCGCTGCCGTTCGCAGTCAAGGAGGACGTCGATCTCGCTCGCCACGGAGATGAGCTCGTGGTGACCGTCGGTTCCTACCGACGCCTTTTGGCCTTACCAGCGGCACTGGCGCGGCACACTGTGACAGGCGCACGGGTGGAAGCGGGATCCCTTCAGGTGAAGTTTCGCAGCGACAGTGACGAACCAGAGGAGAAGGCGTGAGCGACGAGGCCGACACAGGTCACCCGGGGGACCCGGACCACGGTGCCCGCCGGGACTTCGGCACGGCTCCGAACGGTGAGCCGATCGGTAACGTCGGCGACGAGGCAGCGAAGCTGTTCGCGGCGCTCTCCGGTTGGGCCAAGGACCAGGGTGCGGACTACGCGGGAACTGCCGCCGGTGCGGCGACGGCCGCGTCGGCAGCTTTCCACAACGTTGACGAACACCTGGCGACCGGTGGTGAGGACTGCAAGTACTGCCCCCTCTGCCAGGTCATCTCGGCGGTCCGCTCGACCAGCCCCGAGGTCAAGGCCCACCTCGCCGTTGCCGCGAGCTCGTTGATGCACGCAGCAGCCGGCGTCCTGGCGACCCAGGTCCCGACCGACGCGAAGGCGGCGCCGATGGAGAAGATCAACCTCGACGAGGGTGCCTGGGACGACGAGTCATGAGCGATCGCAGCCTGACGATCGGCATCGACGTCGGCGGGACGAAGATCGCCGCTGGGGTGGTCGCCGAGGACGGCACGCTCCTGAAGACGTCCCGTCGCGAGTCGCCGGCCGATCACCCGGCCTCGATCGCGGAGAGCATCGGCTTGGTCGTCGCCGAGTACGCCGCCCAGTACGACGTGCGCGCGATCGGGGTGGCCGCCGCCGGGTTCATCGATCTCGAACGCACCGAAGTGATGTTCGCGCCGAACCTGGCCTGGCGCGACGAGCCCTTGCGCCAGCTGGTGGTCGACAAGGTCCGGCTCCCGACCGTCATCGAGAACGATGCCAACGCCGCGGCGTGGGCCGAGTACCGGTTCGGTGCAGGCCAAGGTGCCCGCACCTTGCTGATGGCCACCATCGGCACCGGCATCGGCGGGGGACTGGTTCTCGGCGGCCCGGAGAACGGCGAGGTCTTCCGCGGAGGCTTCGGGGTCGCTGCGGAGTTCGGCCACCTCCGGGTCATCCCGGGCGGTCGTCCCTGCGCCTGCGGGCTGCACGGCTGCTGGGAGGCCTACGGGTCCGGCACCGGCTTGACCGTGCGGGCCCGCGAGCTCGCGCTGGCGGACCCTTCCAGCGCGGTCGCCCTGCTCGAGCTGGCCGGCGGAGATGCCGACGCTATTGAGGGCCCGATGGTCTCGGAGGCCGCCGATCGGGGGGACCCGGCGGCGCTGCAGAGCTTCGCCGAGCTCGGTACCTGGATCGGGGAGGGACTGGGCAGTCTGGCGGCCGTCCTCGACCCGGATGTCATCATCGTCGGTGGTGGAGTCAGCGAGTCGCGCTGGCTCGATCTGGCGACGATCATCTCCGCGTTCCAAGGCGCCGAGACCGGCTTCGGACACCGGCCGGTGCCGAAGATTGACCGAGCGGCACTCGGCAACGACGCCGGTCTCATCGGTGCAGCTGACCTCGCACGCCGGTCAGTCGGTCAGGTCTAGTCGCGACCTTGTTGGGACGGGTTCAGACGACGGCGCCGTCGTCCCAGCCGGAGTCCGGGTCCTGGGGGCCTTGCATGGTGGCGACCAGGTAACCGAAGCCGCCCACGAACCACACCAGGAACAGCAGCGTCACGAACGACGGCAACTCGATGCTCAGCATGATGGTGAGCAGGACGAGCACAGGCACGCCGAAGAGGCCGAACCACGCGAACGCCTTGGGTCCGCGCGGTCGCGGGACCGGTGGGACCGGCGGCGGGACGAAGCCGTCCTCGTCCTCCCAGGAGGGGCCGAACTCGCTCGGTTCCTCCCGGACCGTTCCGGGGTCGACGGTATCGACGGGGTCGACGGTCGTCTCGGCGGTCGGAGCGGGCGCTGCGGGCTCGGGAAACTCCGGCCGGTCGCCGTAGGACTCGACGAGCTGGAGCCACTCGGCGTCCTCCTGCGCCCGACGGGCGTCCTCGTCCCGACCGGTCACGGCGAGGTGACTCGTTCGATGAACGCCAGCGACTCGGTGAAGATCTGCTCTGCGTCGTTGTCGAGGGTGGCCACGTGGTAGCTCTCGGTGAGAACCCGCTCGGTCGCATCGGTCGAGGAGATCGCACCCAGGATGATCCTCGTCGAAGACGGGTCGACGACGTGGTCGTCGGCGGCGCGGAACAGCAGCACCGGCACCGTGATCTTCGACAGATCGGCGCGGATCTGCTTCCAGGCAGTCACCATCGAGGCGAGCGGCTTGAGCGGGGTCTTCGGGTAGGCGTACTCGTCGGCTCCGGCCTTCTTGATGTCGTTGCCGATCGCCGGGAACGACGCCACCAGGTGCTTCATCACCGGTAGGAGGAGCAGCTGCTTGTTCGTGCTCGCCACGGCCGGGTTGACCAGCACGATTCCGGCCAGGTCCCCGCCCCGGCGTTCGGCCAGGGTGATCGCCAGGCAGCCGCCCATGGAGAGGCCCGCGACCACGACCACGTCGCAGCGTGATTTCAGGGTGTCGAGCTCGGCGGAGAGTGCGTCGTAGTAGTCGTCGTACCGGGTCGGGACCATGTCCTCCCAGGTCGTGCCGTGCCCGGGCAGGAGTGGTACGGCGACGGCGTACCCACGCTCGGCCAGGAACCTGCCCCACGGCACCACCGAGGCCGGTGAACCGGTGAATCCGTGACTGAGCAGCACACCGACGCGGCGTCCGCTCCCGTCCGGAGTGCCGTCGTTGTAGAACGGTTCGGCGTGGGGGGCCAGGGACACGGAGGGACCTCACTTCAAGTTTGAACAGGGGCTGCTGCCGGGAAAGGCGGAGCTGACGGGCCTGCGTATCAGCAAACGCCCTCATCGTTTCACGGGCCACCCAGAGCGGCTAGGGTTCGGGTGAGCCGCTAGCGATGAGGAGGTGTGGGGATTGTTCTACTGGTTCCTGAAGTTCATTGCGATCGGGCCGCTCTTGCGGGTGCTGTTCCGGCCTCGCACTGAAGGTGCTGAGAACATCCCGACCGAGGGTCCCGTGATCCTCGCGAGCAACCACCTCTCGTACGCCGACTGGCTGTTCATGCCGCTGACGCTCTCGCGCCGGGTGACCTTCGTAGCCAAGGCCGAGTACTTCAACACCCCGGGCGTCAGGGGTTGGTTCCAGAAGCAGTTCTTCTCGGGCGCTGGTCAGGTCCCGATCGACCGCTCCGGGGCCTCGGCGGCCGAGGGTGCGCTGAGCTCTGCCAAGGCGATCCTCGGCGACGGCGACCTGTTCGGGATCTTTCCCGAGGGCACCCGTTCTCACGACGGTCGGCTCTACCGCGGCAAGACCGGCGTCGCTCGACTGGCACTGGAGACCGGCGTCCCGGTGATCCCGGTCGCGGTCGTCGGCACCGATGTGGTGGCCCCGCCGGGCAAGAAGTTCGGCGGCTTCACCCGGCCGGTCGTCCGGTTCGGCAAGCCGCTGGACTTCGAGCGCTACGAGGGCCTGGAGAACGACCGCTACATCCTCCGTTCGGTCACCGACGAGATCATGTACGAGATCATGCGCCTCTCCGGCCAGGAGTACGTCGACATGTACGCCGGCCGTGCCAAGGAGGAGCAGAAGCGCGCCGAGGCGGCTGCGAGGGCCGCTGACCGGGCCGCCGCTGCCGAGAAGGTGACTGCCGCCGACGAGGCCGAGCAGGGCAGTGCCACCACCGGCGACTCTCCCGAGTTCAAAGCGTCCTGAGCACGGCCAGCCGCCGGACCTGATGAGCATCCACAGCTCGAACCCTTTCGCCGAGCCGCCGGATCCGGTACGCAGGTTTCGCGGCCGTCTGGGCGGCGCGGTCTCGCTCTGGACCTCCGGCGTCGGCCCCGCCCGGGCCGGCCTCACGGTTTCCTCGCTGACGGTCGCCAACGGCGAGCCGGCCCGGATCCTGGGCCTGCTCGATCCGGACGCCGACCTGACCCAACAGCTGATCGACAGCGAGGTCGCCGTCGTCCAGCTGCTCACCTGGGCCGATCGAGACCTCGCCGAGGCGTTCGCGGGGACCAGCCCTGCCCCAGGGGGAGCCTTCCGGATGGGCGCCTGGGAGCAGACCTCTCACGGACCGGCCCTGGTGGACCGGACTCGGGCGCTGATCAGGCTGGAATCGGCGCGGGCGGAGGGCTGGTCGACCCTCGTCGTGGGCTTGGTCGAGGCGGTGGAGGTCCAGGAAGATCTCGATGCGCTCGAGCACCGACGGGGACGCTACCGCCGGGTGCAGGGGTGATCTCGAGTCCCGACGAGCGAGAAACCTGGTCTCGATGGGGGAGAACACGTCGGGATGAACCGGCGTACCGGTAGCGTTGGGTCAGCTAGACAGAGAGGAGACCGCAGAGATGGTGCTGTTCCGCCGGCAACTTGGTGACGTACTGCGCGGCGAGCGCATGCGCCGCGGCATGACTCTGCGCGAACTGTCCTCCGAGGCCCGGATCAGTCTGGGCTACATCTCCGAGATCGAACGCGGTCAGAAGGAAGCGTCCTCGGAGCTCCTCGCCTCGCTCTGCGACGCGCTGGAGGTGCCGCTCTCGGCGATCCTCCGCGAGGTCAGCGACACGGCCGCGACCGAGGAGGCCCGGATCCTGGCCGAGGCGGCCGTCGAGCGGGTTCCAGCACGCACGGGTGCTGTCGTCGCTTCTGCTGCTTGAGGTTTCTGACCTGAGCTCGGCCAGCGGGAGTCAGGCGACCCCGACGGCGTTCTCCAGCGCAGCAAGCTCCACGTCGAGGTAGGTCAACAGCCGCTGCAGGTGCGGGACCGTTCGGCGGCAACCGGTGAGGCCGAAGCACATGTCATCGGCGTAGCTGTTGCAGGTGATGTTCAGCGCCATCCCCTGCATCGGGACCGAGACCGGGTAGGTGCCGGTCAGCCGGGCGCCGTTCAGGTACTGGGTCGACCGGGGTCCGGGGACGTTGGAGATGATCAGGTTGAACGGGGGTCGGACGATCCCGTTCAGACCGAGCATCGGGATCACCAGGGACGGGGTCATCCCCAGAGCGCTCATCGCGACGATCTGGTTCGGCGTCATCGACTCGAGGGCTTCCTTGCCGGCCTTCATCGACGCGTTGATAGCGGCCAGCCGCTCGGCCGGGTCGGCCAGGTCGGTACCGAGCTTCACCATCACCGAGCCGACGGCGTTGCCGCCGCCTCCGGACTCAGAATCCGCCCCGCGCGACTTCAACCCGACCGGGACCATCGAGACCAGCGACGCAGAGGGCAGCTTGTTGAGCTCGAGCAGGTAGTTGCGGACCGCGCCGCCGCACATGGCAAGAACGACGTCGTTCAGTGTCGTCCGGCTGGCCTTCGAGATCGCTCGGATCCGCTCCAGCGGCCAGTCGTCGGCCGCGAACCGGCGCGAGCCGGTGATGTTCACGTTGAACATCGACTTCGGTGCGTAGAACGACAGCGCGGAGGCCTCGTTGCGGATCCCCTTGTTCAGCGTGCGGATCAGGGCCGCCGGCATCCCGGCGGCATCGGCGGTGAGCCCGAGCGCCGTGCGAAGGGCGTCCATCGGGACCTCGGCGAGACTCGGTTCGCTCGCCTCGTGGGGCTTCTTGCTGCGGATCGCCCGGGCGTCGAAGGGCAGCGGCATGTTACGGCGGTCGGGATCGGTGCTGAGGACGCTCTGCATCAGCTTCATCGCCGAGATGCCGTCGACCAGGGAGTGGTGGAGCTTGGTGTACATCGCCACCCGGCCGTCGGCGAGGCCCTCGATGATGTGCGCCTCCCAGAGCGGCCGCTCCCGGGCCAGCATCTGGCCGTGCAGCCGGGAGACGAGCTCGAGGAGCTCGCGGATCCGCCCTGGCTCGGGCAGAGCGCTGTGCCGGACGTGGTGCTCGATGTCCAGGTCGTCGTCGTCGGTCCAGACCCACTGGCCCAGGCCGCCGAGCGTGCGCGAGGGGTGCTTCCGAAAGAGCGGTGCCACCACTTCGGTGGCGAGCGCGGCTTCGTACAGCTCACGGACGAAGTGCGGGCCGGCATCGGCGGGCCGCTCAAAGAGCTGGAGGCCGGCGACGTGCATCGGCTGGTTCCGGTTCTCGGCGAGCAGGAAGCCGAGCGACGTCGGGTCGATGGTCACAGCCACAGGTGCACCCCCAGCACTGGCCGCCCGGTGCGGCCTGGAGTGATCCTTGCGCCTCCTGGGGCGTTTGGGAAGGCAGCGCAACCGAGCACCGAGCGTGCGGCCACAGCGTGCCGATCCGAGGGAGGGCTGTGGTGAGGCTGCGTGCCGGAGTAGGTTTCGTGGCATGACGATCACCGAACCGACCAGCACCCGCTCCGCGCAGACCTTCGAGTCGCTGAATCCGCGGACCGGTGCAGTGGTGGCGACGCACCCGATCGCGAGCGACGCCGACGTACAGGCTGCCGTGGACCGGGCGAAGACCGCAGCGCAGTGGTGGGGGGCGCTCACCTTCGACGAGCGCAAGGTGCACCTGAGCGCCTGGAAGGGCGTGGTCACCCGCCGGATCGGCGAGCTGGCCGCGGTGATGGAGGCTGAGACCGGGAAGCCGCACGGCGACGCGATCCTTGAGTGCGCCCTCGCGATCGACCACCTGGCCTGGGCGGCCGGCCACGCCGAGAAGGTCCTCAAGCGCCGCAAGGTCCCCAGCGGGCTGGTGATGGCCAACCAGAAGGCCTGGGTCGAGTACCGGCCGCTCGGTGTCGTCGGTGTCATCGGTCCCTGGAACTACCCCGTCTTCACTCCGATGGGCTCGATCGCTTACGCCCTCGCAGCCGGCAACGCGGTCGTCTTCAAGCCCAGTGAGTACACCCCGGGTGTTGGCCTCTGGCTCGCCGCGACTTTCGCTGAGGTGATCGATCAGCCCGTATTCCAGGTGGTCACCGGCTTGGGCGAAACCGGTGCCGCGCTCTGCCGGTCCGGGGTCAACAAGGTCGCCTTTACCGGCTCGACCGCAACCGGCAAGCGAGTGATGGCTGCAGCCTCGGAGACGCTGACGCCGGTGCTGATCGAGGCCGGTGGCAAGGACGCTTTGATCGTCGATTCCGACGCCGACATCGCGGCCGCAGTCGATGGAGCGGTCTGGGGAGCGAACGCCAACGCTGGCCAGACCTGTGCCGGTGTCGAGCGGGTCTACGTGCACGAGCGCGTGTACGACGACTTCCTCGCTCAGGTGATCGCGCGCACCAAGGAGGTCCACGCGACCAACGACCCCGGCGCCAAGATCGGGCCGATCACGATGCCCGGCCAGATCGACATCATCCGGCGACACATCGACGAAGCGATCGCGAACGGCGGCAAGGCGGTTCTCGGTGGTCCCGAATCGGTCGGCGACCGGTTCGTGCAGCCGGTGATCCTGGTCGACGTCCCCGAGACCTCCTCTGCGGTCACCGAGGAAACCTTCGGCCCGACGATGACGGTCACCAAGGTCAAGGACATGGACGAGGCGGTCGCGCTGACCAACGCGTCCAAGTACGCCCTGGGTTCCTCGGTGTTCAGCAAGAGCAACGGCATGCGGACCGCCGAGCGTCTGCGGGTCGGGATGACCGCGATCAACGGCGTGATCACCTTCGCCGGCGTACCGTCGCTGCCGTTCGGTGGCGTCGGTGATTCCGGATTCGGGCGGATCCACGGCCCTGAGGGCCTGAAGGAGTTCACCTATGCCCACGCGATCACCAAGCAGCGGATGAAGCCGCTGCTCGCGCTGACCACGTTCCAGCGGACCGAGAAGGCCGAGGAGCAGCTCGGCAAGCTGATCTCGGTGCTGCACGGGCGCGGTGGCGACCGTTCGAAGTAGCGATCGAGGGCCGCGCCGGAGCTCCGGCGGCACGCCGCCGCACCCGTACGTCGACCTGGTGTTCGCGCGCGGCCGCACCTCGGTCCGAGCCAGGATCGCCCGGCTGCGTTCCAAGTCCTGGCAGATCGCGCAGTGCGCGATCGCGGCCGGGGTGGCCTGGTTCGTGGCTGCGGACCTGATCGGGCACGAGCAGCCGTTCTTCGCCCCGATCGCCGCCGTCGTCAGCCTCGGCACCAGCTACGGCCAGCGCCTGCGCCGGGTAGCCGAGGTCACCCTCGGTGTTGCCATCGGCGTCTTCCTCGGCGATCTGCTGACCCATGCGCTCGGCTCCGGAGGTTGGCAGATCGCGTTGATCGTCAGTCTCGCGATGGTCTCTGCGGTGTTGCTCGACGCCGGCGCGATCTTCGTGACCCAGGCGGCCGTCCAGGCGATCGTGGTCAGCACCTTGGTGCCGGACCCGGGTCAGGCATTCATCCGGTGGACCGACGCACTGATCGGCGGTGGCGTGGCGTTGGTCGCCGCGACCATCGTGCCGCGGGCTCCGTTGCGGCGGCCTCGCGAGCAGGTGGCGGTGGTGCTGGGCAAGGTCGTGACCCTGCTGCGTTCCTCGGCCGACCGGATCGAAGATGCCGACGTCGACCTGGCATTGGCCACACTCCGGGACGCCCGGATGACCGACACCTTGATCTCCGAGCTTCGTGCCGCCTCCGACGAGGGGCTCTCCGTGCTTGCATCCAGCCCGTTCCGCTGGCGGCATAAGGCCGGCGTCCGGCAGATGGTGGAGCTGGTCGAGCCGCTCGACCTCGCTGTGCGGACCACCCGCGTCCTGGCCCGTCGGGTCGCTGTCGCCTGCTACCGCGACGAGCCGATCCCGGCCGAGTACGCCGTTTTCCTCCGCGAGCTCGCGGGGGTCTGCGACCAGATGACCACCGAGCTCAAGGCCGACCGGATGGCGAGCGCGGTCAGGGGATCGTTGGTGGCACTGGGGGAGAAGTCGAACCTGCTGCCACGGACCCCGGTGCTCTCCGCAGAAGTGGTGCTGGCCCAGATCAGGTCGCTGATCGCGGACCTGCTCGCCGTCAGCGGTCTCGACCGGCTCGAGGCGACCGATCAGATCCCGCCCTTCCCCGCTGGTTGAGGTGGCAGCCCCCGACCTCTAGAGCTCGCGGACGATAGCGTCCACGACCGCGACCAGGTCACCGCCGGTCTCCTCGGCGACCGCCCGCTGACGCTGGTACGACGCCCCCAGCCGGGTGATCTCGTGGACCAGCATCAGGTCCTGCGCGCAGCCGAGGCGCTCCGCGACCGGCGAGAGCCGCTCGATCAGGCCGGTGAGGTCCTCGCGGAGCAGCCGCTCGTTCGACTTCTCGTTGAGGATGATCCAGGCATCCAGGCCGTAGCGGGCGGCGCGCCACTTGTTCTCCTGGACGTGCCAGGGCGGCATGGTCGGCAGGGTCTGCCCGGCGTCGAGCCGCTCGGCCAGATCGACTACAAGGCAGTGGGTGAGAGCGACCAGTGCGCGCATCTCCCAGAGCGTCGAGACGCCGTCGCAGATCCGGATCTCCACGGTGCCGGTCCGCGGTGCCGGCCGAACGTCCCAGCGGATCTCGTCGATCTGCTCGATCACCCCGGTGGTCAGCAGGTCCTGGGCGTAGGACTCAAATTCGGGCCAGGTGTGGAACTGGAACGGCAGTCCGGCAGTGGGCAGCTGCTGGAACATCATTGCCCGGTTGCTCGCGTAGCCGGTGTCGTGGCCGGCCCAGATCGGCGAGGAGGCCGAGAGCGCCAAGAGGTGCGGGTACCAGTTGAGCAACGCCGAGACGATCGGAATCACGTGGTCGCGTCGGACGCCGACGTGCACGTGGACGCCCCAGATCAGCATCTGCCGACCCCACCACTGGGTCCGGGCCATCAGCTCCTCGTAGCGGTGCCCCTGGGTCAGCAGCTGATCGGACCAGTCGGCGAACGGATGGGTCCCGGCGCTGAAGAGGTCGACGCCGAGCTCGGCTGCCGCCGGGACGACCTTCGCGAGCATGTCCTCCAGCTCCGCGATCGCCTGGTCGGTGTTCTCGCAGATCCCAGTGGTGAGCTCGACGGTGTTGCGGAGGAGCTCCTTGTGCAGCCGAGGCTCCGCCCCGTGCTTGACCGCCACCAGATCGAAGAGCTCGGATGCCGCGTTCACCAGATCACGGGTGGTGCGGTCCACCAGAGCGAACTCCCATTCGACCCCGAGCGTCGGGCGCGGTGATTCAGCGAAGTCGATGGCCACACGAAGGATGCTTCCACATGGAAGCATGGAGAACGTGACGACAGCCTGGATCACTGCTTTCCTCGATGTCCCCGCGTCCCGGCACGCGGTTTCGGCATCGTTCTGGGCGGGAGTGACCGGCTCGACGGTCTCGCGCTTCCGCGGTGCCGACTTGGAGTTCGCCACCTTCGAACCCCCGGACGGGGACGCCTACCTGCGGCTCCAGCGGATCGGGTCGGGACCGGCTGGCGTTCACCTGGACCTGCACGCTCCAGACCGGGATCTGGCGCCCTCTCGATCGCCCGGCGGGCTGCCGTTCTGTCTGAACGAGGGGGACCCGGGTACCCGACCGCTTCCGCGGATCTGGGCGGGTGGGCACATCAGCCTGGTCGATCAGGTCTGTGTCGACATCCCGCCGGCGTCGTACGACGCGGAGTGCGCCTTCTGGGCCGAGACCACCGGCTGGGACCTGGTGGAGGGCAGCCGACCTGAGTTTCGGTACCTGGCCCGCCCCGATGGGATGCCGCTGCGGATCCTGCTGCAGCGACTCGACGCTGAACCTGACGGCTGGGGTGACGCGTCCGTGCGAGCGCACCTGGACATCGCCAGCACCGACCGTTCGGCCGAGACCGACCGGCACCGCGGGCTCGGGGCCCGGGTCGAATCGACGCGGCAGTACTGGACCGTGCTGCGTGACCCGGCCGGGGCGACGTACTGCATCACCGACCGGGACCCGTACACGGGCCTGATCTGATCAGCGCTCGTCGGGCCCGGCGAGCTCTCGCAGGCGGGCGATCCAGGCTCCGGCGCTGCCATCGAAAGGTGCAGCGCCAGCGGTGATAGCGGCGAACGCCTCGGCGCATCCCTGCCGTGCCCCGGCGATGATCTCCGCGGGGTAGCCGAGGGAGACCTGGTGCGCCGCGAACTCGTCCTCGTCGTCGATCCAGATCCGGCCGTCGGTCTCCCGGATCACGTCCAGATCCAAGTCGACGCACCGGACCTCGGACCCGTCCTCGGTCCACACGCACCGAGTGGTCATGTCGACGTAGTAGTCCACGGGCCGGTCGAGGTCGTCGCCGTACAGGGTGGCCACCCACCAGGCGTCGTGGGGGAGCAGGACGACGTGGTCGGCCCAGGCGGTGAAGCCCTTGCCGGGTTTGGAGAGCCAGGTGCCCTTCGGTACGCCGACCCAGTGGCCGAGCTCATCGACGCCGAGGCGGACGGCATCGAACTCCCAGTGCGGCTCGTCGGGCCACTTTCGAGTCAGCACCCGGACCCCAGGTCGCTCAGAAGCACTCACACCGACAACCCTAGATCGCCAGGACGCCGTCTCACCGATGGGTCAGTGCTTCTTGGCCTTCGGCATCGTCAGGGGGGCCACTCGCGCGATGACGTCCTGGTAGCCGGAGCCGGTCCACTTGGCGAAGTGGTGCAGCGCGTGCGCGTCGATGCCGACGAGAACCCGTGCCTTCCCCTTCACGGCACCGTCCAGGATGATCCTCGCGGCCTTCTCGGCGGTCATCCGGGCGAGCTTCTTCTCGAAGAGCTCGTCGATCTTGCGGGCGTCCTGGCTGGCGGTCTTGCGGCCGTTGCGGGCGATGCCGGTCTTGATGCCGCCGGGGTGGATGCAGGTGACGGTAACGGGGTGCTTGTTGACCAGCATCTCCTCGCGGAGCGCCTCGGTGAAGCCGCGGACGGCGTACTTGGTCGCGTTGTAGGCGGTCTGGCCCGGCATCGAGATCAGGCCGAACAGGCTGGAGATGTTGACCACGGCGCCGTCGCCGGAAGCGATCAGGTGGGGGAGGAATTCCTTGGTGCCGTTGACGACACCGGTGAAGTTGATGCCGACGATCCAGTCGAAGTCCTCGTAGCTCATCTCCTCGAAGTCACCGGTCACGGTGACGCCGGCGTTGTTGATGACCATGTTGACCCGGCCGAACTGCTCGGCGACCGCAGCCGCCCAGGTGGCGATCGAGGCCCGGTCGGAGACGTCGATGACGTCGCTGCGCAGCTCCTTGGCGCCGGCTGCTTTCACCAGGTCGACAGTCTCGGCCAGCGCCTCGGCGTTCCAGTCGGAAATCGCCAGCAGGGCACCGTCGCGGGCAGCCTTCAGCGCCATCTCGCGACCCATCCCGGAGCCGGCTCCGGTGATCACCACGACCTTGTCGGCCAGGCCGGTCTTCTTCATCGAAGTCATGCGACGTTCTCCTTGGTGCTACGGGTGGCGTCGGACCGGGTGGTGGCGACGTACTTCTCGAGATCGAAGGTCCGGAGCAGTCTGCGGAACGAGAAGGTGGACCTGGGCCACAGGGTCGTGTTCCGTCCGTGGTCGTCCAGGTACCAGCTCGCGCAGCCGCCGGTGCTCCATACGGTGCGCTGCATCCGGTGCTGCATGTCCTGGTTCCACGCCTGCTGGGCCTCGGCGGTCGGTTCGACGGCGACGATCTGTTGCGCGTCCATCTGGTCGAGAGCGGAGAGGATGTAGGCGATCTGGCTCTCGATCATGAAGACCATGCTCGAGTGACCGAGGCCGGTGTTGGCGCCGACGATCTGGAAGAGGTTCGGGAAGCCCGCCGTCGTCGTGCCCTTGTACGACGTCATCCCGCCCTCGGCCCAGACCCCGCCGAGCGTGCGGCCTTCACGGCCCTTGATGTGGTGCGCGATCGGCTGGTCGGTGGTGAAGAAGCCGGTGGCGACGATCAGGCAGTCGATCTCGCGCTCATGAAGCTCATTCGTGCGGTCGTCTTGGATGACGACGCTGGTCGCCGTGATCTTCGCGATCCGGTCGGTGACGACCTCGACCGTGTCCTGCGCCAGGGCGGGGTAGTACGTGTTGGAGATCAGGATCCGCTTGCAACCCATCTGGAAGTCGGGGGTGACCTTGGCGCGGAGCTCCGGGTCGCTGATCCCCTTCTTGATGTTGCTCTCGGCGATCGCCTGGACGGGGGCGAGGATTTTCGGCTGCCAGGTGAAGGCCGGCACATAGGTCTCGCGCCCCCAGTAGATAGCCGTGCGGTACAGCTTCTGCAGACCCGGCAGGAACCGGAAGCCGAGCCGCTCGGCCTTCAGGTAGGAGCGGTCGTGGCGCGGCATCACCCAGGGTGCGGTCCGCTGGTAGACGTCGAGGTGGTCGACCTGCTCCACGATCTCCGGGATCACCTGGATGGCGGAGGCGCCGGTGCCGATGATGGCGACGCGCTTGCCGGTGAGGTCGACCTCGTGGTTCCAGCGAGCGGTGTGGAAGATCTCGCCGGTGAAGTCGTCGATGCCCTCGATCTCTGGGTCCTTCGGCTCCGAGAGCCCGCCCGAGCCGCTGATCACGACGTCGGCGACCACCGTGCCGGCGCTGGTGGCTACGGTCCAGGTCAGGTCGGTCTCGTCCCAGGCGAGATCGTCGACGGTGACGCCGAAGTGGAAACGGTCGAGCACGCCGGAGGACTGGGCGACATCTTGGAGGTAGGCGTGGATCTCGGGCTGCGGAGAGAAGGAGCGCGACCAGTTAGGGTTCGGGGCGAACGAGAACGAGTACAGCTGGCTCGGGACGTCGCAGGCAGCACCGGGGTAGGTGTTGTCGCGCCAGGTGCCGCCGACGCTGGTGCCTTTGTCGAGTACGACGAAGTCGGACCGACCGGCCGCGTCGAGCTGGATCGCGGCGCCTAGTCCGGCGAAACCGGCACCGATGATCAGGACGCGGACCCGCTCGGGAAGAGCTTCGGTGGGAGTGCTCCTGCGGGGGTGGGTCTGGGTAGCCATGACGAGAACTCTAGCCGTTGTTGAACGGACGTCAATAGCGTTGTTGACGATTGTTCAGTAATGTAGGCCACATGACCTCCAGTACTGGGCCCAAGAGTGGACGCCTCCGGATGTCTCCGGAGAGTCGTCGCGAGCAGCTCCTCGAGCTAGGCACCCAGCTGCTCTCGACGCGCACCCTCGACGAGATCTCCATCGAGGTCCTCGCCGAGGAAGCAGGGATCTCGCGCGGTCTGCTTTACCACTACTTCGGCAACAAGCAGGAGTTCCACCTCGCCGTCGTACGCCGTGCGGTCGACGACCTGGTCGCGATCACCGCTCCTCGCGACATCGAGGACCCGGTCGAGCAACTAGCAGTCTCGATCGGCGCATACCTCGACTACGTCGTGGAGAACTACACCGGCTACGTCTCGCTGGTTCGTGCCGCCGCGGGGGGCAACGAGGAGCTCCGGGCGATCTACGACCTGGGTCGGCGAGCGCTCACCGACCGGATCTTCGAGGTCACCGGTTCGGAAGGGCTCGAGGCACTCGGGCTCAGCGACTCACCGACGATGCGCCTGCTGGTCAGAGGCTGGGCGGCGATGATCGAGGAGATCATCATCGACTGGGCCGCCGACAACCGGGGGATAGCCCGTGAGGAGCTGCTCGAGCGGCTCGCCCGGGCGCTGCCCGCGATCGTGCTCGCCTGACCGTTATTTCTGCTCGCGCACCGAGGCGGGCGTCAGGTCGTAGAGCGTCACGCCGGTGACGAAGCGGGGCGTGAACCGCTCGCGGACCCGACCCTCGATCGTTGCGCTCAGGGCACCGGCTACGCCGGGCAGTCCGCCGGCGATGAAGTGGTGGATCTAGCGGGAGTCGGTTGATGGCGGGGCTTGACGTGCTCGCGTCCGGCAGTCCGCCGATCTCCGGGCGGGTGACCCGGGTGAGAACGAGGGACGGCTACTCGTCGTTTCCGTAGATGTCGCGGGTGTAGACCTTGTCGGCGACGTCGTCGAGCACCTCGGAGTGGCGGTTCGCGATGATCACGTCCGAGCGCTTCTTGAACTCGTCGAGGTCGTTGATCACCTCGGAGTTGAAGAAGGTCTCATCCTCGTAGGCCGGCTCGTAGATGATCACCTCGACGCCCTTGGCCTTGATCCGCTTCATCACGCCCTGGACCGAGGATTCCCGGAAATTGTCCGATCCGGCCTTCATGATCAGGCGGTAGATGCCAACGGTCTGCGGACCACGGCGTAGTACGTCGGTGGCGATGAAGTCCTTGCGGGTGGTGTTGGCGTCGACGATGGCGCTGATCAGGTTCTGCGGGACCTCACGGTAGTTCGCCTGCAGCTGCTTGGTGTCCTTCGGCAGGCAGTACCCGCCGTACCCGAAGGACGGGTTGTTGTATCCCTTGCCGACCCTGGGGTCTAGCCCGACGCCTTCGATGATCTCGCGGGTGTCCAGGCCGTGGCTGAGGGCGTAGGTGTCGAGCTCGTTGAAGTAGGCGACCCGCAGCGCGAGGTAGGTGTTCGCGAACAGCTTGATCGCCTCGGCCTCCGTCGAACCGGTGAAGAGCACAGGTACGTCGGTCCTGATCGCGCCCTCGACGAGCAGGGCAGCGAACTGGTGCGCCTGTTCGGTCTCGGATCCGACGATGATCCTGGAGGGGTGCAGGTTGTCGTAGAGCGCGTGTCCCTCGCGGAGGAACTCGGGGGAGAAGATGATCGAGGCTCCCGGGTGCTCCTCGCGCATCCGCGCCGTGAAGCCCACGGGCACCGTCGACTTCACTACGATAGTTGCGGTGGGCTCGATCGCGACCACGTCCGCGATCACGGACTCGACCGAGCCGGTGTCGAAGTAGTTCGACCCTTCGTCGTAGTTCGTCGGCGTCGCGACCACGACGAAGGCAGCGCCGCGGAAGGCCTCCTCCTTGTCGAGCGTGGCGGTCAGGGTGAGGGATTTCGTCGCCAAGTACTCCTCGAGCTCCGCGTCCACGATCGGGGAACGACGTGCGTTGATCAGGTCGACCTTCTCGGGGAGGACGTCGAGGGCCCAGACCGCGTGGTGCTGCGCCAGGATCACGGCGTTGGACAGCCCCACATAGCCGGTGCCGGCGATGGCGATCTTCATGGCGCGATCCTACTGTCGCCGACTGGCCGCGACCGACGGGTTACGTGAACGGCCGGTGTCGTCGTCGGCTAGGTTTCGCCTCATGATCCCCAACCCCGTTCCTGATGTCCCGGGTCCGCCCAAGCGGGTGCTCGTCACTGGCGGCGCCGGCTTCATCGGTTCGCACCTGACCCGGCGGCTGCTCGACCAGGGACACGACGTGCTGGTGGTAGACAACTTCTACTCGAGCACTCGCGCGAATCTTTACGACCTGCTCGACGAGCCGCGCTTCGAGCTGATGCGCCACGACGTGACGTTCCCCCTGTACGTCGAGGTCGATGAGATCTTCCACCTCGCCTGCCCGGCGTCCCCGGTCTTCTACCAGCGTGACCCGGTGATGACGACCAAGACCTGCGTGCACGGCTCGATCAACATGCTCGGACTTGCGAAGCGCACCGGCGCCAAGATCCTGCTCGCCTCCACCTCCGAGGTGTACGGCGACCCCGCCGTACACCCGCAGGAGGAGTCCTACTGGGGCAACGTCAACCCGATCGGCTTGCGCTCCTGCTACGACGAGGGCAAGCGGTGCGCGGAGACCCTCTTCTTCGACTACTACCGCCAGCACGACCTGCCGATCAAGGTGGCCCGGATCTTCAACACCTACGGGCCGAACATGCTGCCCAACGACGGTCGGGTGGTCTCGAACTTCATCATGCAGGCCCTCCAGGGTCAGGACCTGACCGTGTTCGGGGACGGCCAGCAGACCCGGTCCTTCTGCTACGTCGACGACCTGGTCACCGGCCTGATCGCGTTGATGGACACCCCGCCGGAGGTCACCGGGCCGATCAACATCGGGAACCCGGGGGAGTTCACCATGCTCGAGCTCGCCGAGAAGGTCATCGATCTCGTCGGGGGAAGTAGCACGCTCGTCCACGAGCCGTTGCCGACCGACGACCCGGTCCGCCGCAAACCCGACATCGAGAAGGCGCAGAAGATCTTGGGATGGAGCCCGACCGTCTCGCTGGACGAGGGCCTGAAGCCGACGGTGGAGTACTTCCGCGGATTGGTGAAAGCGTGAGTACGGGGCCGGTCCGTCGGTGCGACCTCCCACCAGTCCGCGCAGCCCGTCCTTCCTCGACCGACGGGGTTCTCGTCTGATGCGTTTCTACTTGGCCTGGCAATACATCACGGGCTACTCCACCTCGGGCATGCAAGAGCTGGTCGCTCAGGGTCACACGGTGAAGCTGATGTACCAGGAGGCCCTGGTGCATCCGCCGTTCCTGGCGCCGTTCGACGACGCCGAGCTCACCGAGGGCCTGGACGCGAGCGGTTGGACCGGGAAACCGGACGAGGAACGGCTCCTCCGCGAGATCGAGGAGTTCCAGCCCGACGTCCTGGTCGTGAACTCGTGGCACATCCCCGCCTACATGCGAGCGGCCCGGAAGTGGAACGGCAAGGCGCTCCGCGTCGTCGTCATGGATCACCAGTGGCACGGCACCGCGAAGCAGTGGGGTGCCCGGTTGACCCGGAACCTCTACATCCAGCGGTACTTCGACGCCGCCTGGATGCCCGGTGACGAGCAGGCCGAGTTCGCTCGGCACCTCGGGTTCGAGCAGCACGAGATCATCACCGGGCTCTACACCTGCGAGGACTCGTTCTTCACCGGCCCGCAGGAGCAGCCGAGGGACGCGTTCGTCTTCACCGGCCGTCTGGTCGACACCAAGGGTGTGGACGTGCTGGCAGCGGCGTACCGGAAGTACCGCGAGGTAGCCAAGGACCCGTGGCCGCTCAAGGTCGTCGGCATCGGGCCGATGGACGAGGAGCTCAAGGCGATCGACGGGACCGAGCTGCTCGGTTTCGTGATGCCCAAGGACCTGCCCGGGGTCCTCGCTGAGGCGGGCTGCCTGTTGCTGCCGAGCCGGTTCGAGCCCTGGGGCGTGGTGGTCCACGAGGCCATCGCCGGTGGGCTCGCGGTGATCTGCACCAACGCCTGCGGGTCGGCGTCGCGCCTGGTCAACGACGGCTACAACGGTCGCGTGATCGCTCCGGACAAGGTCGAGGAGATGGTCGAAGCGATGCTGTGGATCAGCAATGCCACACCCGAGAAGCGGGTCCTGATCAGCCAACGCAGCTCTGAGCTCGCGAAGCAGTACACGCCGCAGCGGATGGCGGAGAACCTGGTCAACAAGTCGGTTCAGCTCATCGACCAGCGACGAACTGCCGGTTCCGACCTCTCCGGTTCTCGCCCGTGAATGCATTTGCGCGATCCTCGTCAGGGGTGCGCGAAGAATGTGATTGGATTCGCCCCGTGAGTAACAAACCCTTGGTCTCGAACGCTGTGATGGCCGTGTACAAACGCGTCCGCGGTGATCGTTGGTACGTCGCTCCCGGCCAGACTGCCCCGAGGCTCGAACTGGCGGTTCGGAACCTTCCGCGCTACCTCTCCGATCGGGCGACCCTCAAGCGGTCGCGGCAGAACGTGCCTGCGGACACCCCCTGGATCACCGACGAAGCCATTGCGATCCTCGACGACCTGCTGCAGCCGTCCTTCACCGGCCTCGAGTTCGGGTCGGGGGGTAGTACGGCGTGGTGCGCCCAGCGGATCGGGTCCTTGATCTCTGTCGAAGCCAACGACGGCTGGTACGCGGAGGTGGTCCGGCGGCTCGCGACTGCTGGGGTCCAGAACGTCTCCTACCACCTGGCTTCCTCCGACGTCCTCGGGTTCGGCAGTGATGCGCACCGCTCCGCCTACGTCGACGTCCGCCCCGACCTGGCTCCGAACTCGCTCGACTTCGTCTTCGTCGACGGGGACTACCGGGATCACTCCGCGCTTCGTGGTCTGTCCCTGCTCAAGCCGGGCGGCATGATCGTTCTCGACAATGCGAGTCTCTACCTCCCGAACGAGTCCAGGACTCCGTGGAAGGTAAGCGCGCCTGCCTCAGCGGAGTGGGCCCGATTCTTGGAACTGACCGCTGGCTGGAAGCACGTCTGGACCACGAACGGCGTCTGGGACACCGCTTTCTGGTTCAAGCCGTGACCCTGCCGTAGCCCGTACGGCGGCCCGACGCTGCTCCTTGCCCGCTTCGCATTCGTAGGAGGAAGCCCGTTGTCGACCGTTGTACTCGTCGAGCCGGATCCGCGAGGCCATCGCTTCCAGGCGGTCGCCAATGTCGCAGCGGTCGCTGGCGAGACCGGATCGGTGCTCCTGCTGACCTCGCGCGGTGCTGCTTCCTCAGAGGCATTCGCGGCGTACCTCGACGGCCTGGACCTGCAGACCGAGGAAGTCTTCAGCGAGTTCGTGCCGCCGACCCGTCAGCTGGCCCGGGCGGTCGCGGAGAAGGCGCGTGTCCTGGACGTGAGCACAGCCGTGGTGATGGACGCCGACCGGTCGCTGAAGCAGTGGTGGTTCACCGCGCGGCGTGAGTTCCAGGGCCTCGACCGCAGGCCACGCATCGTGCTGATGCTGACCCGATATCCGGCACGGCTGAAGTACAACGACCTGCGCTGCCTCCGCCTCCGGGTGTCCAAAGGGTTGCTCTCGATCCTGGCGCGAACGACGCGAACCGCAGACCACATCGCCGGGTTCGCCGGTCGCGACGACATGTCCCACGGCTGGGTCGTCCGGCGCGCGCGGGATCCCGAGATCTGCTCCGCGCACTCCCGGGACCGGGCCGCCCTGCGCGCCGAGCTGGGCCTCGACCCTGATCGGCCCCTCGTCGGCATCTTCGGAATGATCGGTGCCGACAAGAGTCCGGGGATGGTCCTGCGGGCCCTCGAGGACGCCGGCATCGACGGCGACCTCGTACTGGCGGGCAGCTTGCTGCCCGAGGTGCGGGCATGGTTGGACGGGCTGGACGCGGTCGACCGTGCGCGCGTGGTCGTCCGTGACGGTTTCCTGAGCAACGACGTGCTCGACAAGCACGTGGCCGCCGTGGATGCGGTACCCATCGCTCAGATTCACGGAGGTCCGAGCGGCATCATGGGCAAGGCGCACGCGGCCGGGGTGCCGGTCGTCTCGGCCGGGTCCGAGGTCCGTGCACGCGAGCTGGCGGCGACTGACGGCGGTGAGACGGCCGAGATGGATGCGCACAGCATCGGAGCAGCGATCCGCCGGGTCCTCGACCGTGATCCGAACTCGCCCCGGAGGAACACGGTCCCCCCGGCGACGGCAGAGGAGTTCTCGCGGAACCTGCTCGGCGTCGACGACCAGGGTCGGTTCGTCGGTATGTCGCGTCGTCGCGGGTAGCGCCACCGCCGATGGCCGCAGTTTCTGCCCGAGCAGTGCGGGAGCGCTGGATCACTCCTGGCCGGGAGGCGGCTCGGCTCCCGGCGACGGGATCGCCACGGTGAACGTGGTGTCGCTGGGCCGGGAGGACACCTGAGCGGTGCCCCCGTGTGCTGCGGCGATCGCGCTGACCAGGGAGAGGCCGAGTCCGGAGCCTCCCGAGGCTCGGGTTCGGCTGGAGTCGCCCCGGGTGAACCGGTCGAAGGCCTCGAGGAGGATCTCCGGCGGGAGACCGGGGCCGTCGTCGTGGACCTCGATCAGGGCGCCCGCGTCCTGCGCGACTGCTCGCACCGTCACGGTCGTCCCGGCAGGGGTGTGGTGCCGGGCGTTGCTGAGCAGGTTCGTCGCCACCTGGTGCAGCCGTGCCTCGTCGCCGATCACCGTGACCGGCTCGTCGGGGAGGTCCAGGCGCCAGTGGTGGCCGGGGGCGAGCACGCGTGCATCGGTGACTGCCTCCAGCAACAGCCGCGTCACGTCGACCTGCTCTCGGGCCAGCGGCCGTCCCGCGTCCAGGCGGGCGAGCAGCAGCAGGTCCTCGACGAGGGCAGACATCCGGCCGGCCTCGGTCTCCACCTTGCTCAGCGCGGCACCGAGTGCGGCCGGGTCGTCCGGCGTACGGCGGGAGAGCTCTGCGTACCCGTGGATGGTCGAGAGTGGTGTCCGCAGCTCGTGGCTGGCGTCGGCGACGAACTGCCGTACCTGCTGCTCGCTTCGGTGCCGCGACGCCAGGGCGCTGTCGACGTGGTCGAGCAGCGTGTTCAGGGCCGCCCCGACCTGGCCGACCTCGGTCTGCGGGTCGGTCAGGTCGTCGGCGACCCGGTTGCTGATCGTGGTCTCCCCGCTGGAGAGGTCCTGCACCGAGACCAGCCGGGCGGTCTCGGCCACGGCGTGCAGCGGCCGGAGTTGGCGTCGTACGAGCCAGGTGCCGGCGACGCCGGCGATGCCGACTCCCAGCAGGGTGAGCAGCACGAATGAGACCAGCATCGACGAGACGGTGTCATCGACGCCCCCACTGGGTAGGCCGACGACGTAGACATTCCCGTTCTGATCCCTGTCGACCAGGATCCGGTAATTGGTGTCGGAGATCTCGATGCTCTGCCTGCGGTCTTCCCGGCCCAGGGCAACAAGCTCCCGGATGGTTGCGGGAGGCAACGCGGACACGGAGCCGGCAGCGTCCTCGAGGACACCGCCCGCCGGCGGGACCGTGGGATCTGCGTAGACCACCGCGATCAAGGTTCCCGGGCTCTGCCGGATGGCAGTCGCTCCGGGGCCGTCACCGCGACCGTCACCGCGACCGTTGCGTGGACCGTCGCCGGGACCGCCCCGGAACTCGGGCGCAGCTCGGCGGAGAACGTCGCGCACCTGGACGTCGAGCCGGTCGGTCAGGATCCCGCGCATCACCAGCGTCGCGCTGAGCGCCACCAGGAGGCCGACGATCGCCACCAGCGCCACTGCGGTGACCACCAGGCGGCTGGTCAGCGAACGGGGGAGCAGACGGTTCACGACGCGCCCTCGACGGGCTTGAGCACATACCCGGCGCCGCGCATCGTGTGGATCATCGGCTCCCGGCCCGCGTCGACCTTCTTGCGCAGGTAGGAGATGTACAGCTCGACGACGTTGGCCTGCCCGCCGAAATCGTAGTTCCAGACCCGGTCGAGGATCTGGGCCTTGGAGAGGACCCGCTTGGGGTTGCGCATCAGGTAGCGCAGTAGCTCGAACTCGGTGGCGGTCAGGGTGATCGGCGTACCGGCTCGGGTGACGTCGTGGCTGTCCTCGTCCAGCAGCAGATCGCCCACTGCCAGGACCGAGTGCGCGGCGCTCTGCTGGGCGCCGGCCCTCCGCATCAGCGCGCGCAGACGCGCCACCACCTCCTCGAGGGAGAACGGCTTGGTCACGTAGTCGTCGCCGCCGGCGGTCAGACCGGCGACCCGGTCTTCGACCGCATCGCGAGCAGTCAAGAACAGCACCGGTACGTCGTCCGCACCGGCCCGCAAGCGGCGGAGCACCTCCATGCCGTCGAAGTCGGGGAGCATCATGTCCAGCACGACGGCGTCCGGGCCGAATTTCCGGGCGGCCGTCACGGCTCTGGTGCCGGTGTGCGCGACTTCGACGTCCCAGCCCTCGTACCGCAGCGCCATCCGGAGCAGCTCGGCGATGTTGACCTCGTCGTCGACCACGAGCACTCGCAACGGCGCGCCGTCGATCCGGGTCAGTCCAGGTCCACGCGCAGAACTCATGGACCCACCCTGTCCCACCGGGACGGGGTTGAGCCATGGATCTGCTGTGCGTCTCCTGTGAAACGGGTTCGAGCCTTTCCTGCCTGATCCACAGGTTGTTGCCAGGTTTCGGGTGCACCCTGGAGGCATGCCAGACACCGACGACTTTCCTCCAGGGGCTGATGACACGGTCGTGGGCGGCCCCGCCCCGGTTCGAGAACCCGCTCCCGGGCCGGCCGGGCCGCGTTTCGCGGACAGGGTCTGGTCCTTCCGGGCGATGCTCGCAGTCGCGGTGGCGTCGCTGGTGATCGGAGGCGGCATCGGGTCCGCGGTGGCGGCCGTCTCCGGGGACGACGACCAGGACGAGCGCGGCCGCGTCGGCCGGTTCGTCGACGGACCGCGGGGCGGGCCCGGAGAAGGTGGCCGTGGTCAACGGTTCAAGGGCGGTCCGGGGACACCCGAGGACCTCAAGGAGCTCCGCAAGGAGATGCGCGAGGAGATGCGCGAGGAGCTCCAGGAAATGCGTCGGGAGCTCAAGGAGAGCCGCGAGGACTCCGAGTCCGGCTCCGAGGAAGAGCCGATGGACCCGACGCCGTCTCCGGAGACTCCCGGCTGACCGCGATTGGCGCGAGCCGCCCGCTGTTCGTCAGACTGACCGGGTTGTGCGCATCCAGTTCCCTGCCGAGCTCCCTGTCTCGGCCCGCCGTGAGGACATCGCTGCGGCGATCGCGGACCACCAGGTCGTGATCGTCGCCGGCGAGACCGGCTCCGGGAAGACGACCCAGCTCCCGAAGATCTGTCTCGAGCTGGGCCGCGGCATCGGCGGACGCGACGGCAAGCTGGTCGGGCACACCCAGCCCCGACGGATCGCGGCGCGCAGCGTGGCCGAGCGGATCGCTGAGGAGCTGGGGACCGAGCTCGGGGACGTGGTCGGCTACCAGGTCCGGTTCACCGACAAGACCTCGGCGGCAGGCCGCCTGAAGGTGATGACGGACGGCATCCTGTTGGCCGAGCTGCAGCGCGACAAGCTGTTGAAGAAGTACGACACGATCATCATCGACGAGGCCCACGAGCGCAGCCTGAACATCGACTTCCTGCTCGGTTACCTTCGCCAGCTCCTCCCGAAGCGTCCGGACCTCAAGCTGGTCATCACCTCCGCAACCATCGACGTGGACCGGTTCGCTGCGCACTTCGCGGCTGCTGACGGCACGCCGGCCCCGGTCATCGAGGTCTCCGGACGTACCTATCCGGTGGAGATCCGCTACCGCCCGTTGGTAGCGGTGCCTGAGGACGACGACGACGGCGAGGTCCTGGTCCGGGACCAGACTGAGGCGATCGTGGCCGCAGTCGACGAGCTCTGGTCCGAGATCGACGGCGACATCTTGGTGTTCCTACCGGGGGAGCGGGAGATCCGGGACACGGCAGATGTTCTGAGACGCAGATCAGAGGGCCCTCGTGGCTTCGATGTCGTTCCGCTCTACTCGCGCTTGTCCGCAGCAGAACAGCACCGGGTCTTCGAGTCGCACACGCGGCGCCGGGTGGTTCTGGCCACCAACGTGGCCGAGACGTCACTGACCGTGCCCGGCATCACCGCGGTGATCGACACCGGGGTGGCTCGGATCAGCCGCTACTCGGTGCGGACCAAGGTGCAGCGGCTCCCGATCGAGCCGATCAGCCAGGCCTCGGCAAACCAGCGCTCGGGGCGGTGCGGTCGGATCGAGGCCGGCATCGCGATCCGGCTGTACTCCGAGGAGGACTTCGCGTCCCGTCCTGAGTTCACCGAGCCTGAGATCCTCCGTACGACGCTCGCCAGCGTGATCCTGCAGATGACCTCGCTCGGACTCGGCGACGTCGCGCGCTTCCCGTTCGTCGAGCCGCCGGACGCGCGCAATGTCCGCGCCGGAATGCTGATGCTCGAGGAGCTGGGCGCGATCGCGGTCTCAGCGGACCGCGACCGGTCGCGGCCGAGGCTGACCCAGGTCGGCCGGTCGCTCGCCCGGTTGCCGATCGACCCGCAGCTGGGCCGGATGCTGCTGGAGGCCGATCGCCTCGGCTGCCTGCGCGAGGTGCTCGTGATCACCTCGGCACTCTCACTCCAGGACCCCCGGGAGCGTCCCGCCGAGCACCAGGCCAGAGCGGACGGGTTCCATGCCAGGTTCTCCGACCAGCGCTCGGATTTCGCCGCCTGGCTCAACCTCTGGGACCACCTACGGACCCAGCAGAAGGACCTCGGCTCGAGCGCATTCCGTCGGATGTGCCGCAACGAGCACCTGAACTATCTGCGGGTCAGGGAGTGGCAGGAGTTCGAGAGCCAACTCCGCCAGGTCGCCAAGCAGGTGGGTCTGACCGTTCCGCGGGCGGCGGGCGTCCGGGCCGCGGAGGACCTGATCCACCAGGCGCTACTGACCGGTCTGCTCTCGCACATCGGCCTGCGCGATCCGGATCGACGCGACTACCTCGGCGCGCGTGGCGCCCGGTTCTCGGTTTTTCCGGGCTCCGGGCTGTTCAAGAAGCAGCCGGACTTCGTGATCGCGGCCGAGCTCGTCGAGACCTCGAAGCTCTGGGGTCGGCAGTGCGCCGCCGTCGATCCGCTCTGGGTGGAACGAGCGGGAGCCCACCTGGTCAAACGGACCTGGTCGGAGCCGCACTGGTCGAAAAAGCGCTCGGCCGTCCTCGCCCACGAGCGCGTCACCCTGTACGGCGTCCCGCTGATCGCCGACCGGCTGATCAACGTCGGTAACCGCCCCGGACAGGATGACGAGCGCGCCATCGCGCGCGAGCTCTTCATCCGGCACGCTCTGGTGTACGGCGAGTGGGAGACCCGGCACCACTTCTTCGCCCGGAACCGGGAACTCCTGGACCAGGCCGAGGAGCTCGAGCACCGGGCCCGTCGCCGAGACCTGGTCGTCGACGAGCACACGCTCTTCGACTTCTACGACTCGGTAGTACCAGAGGGGATCGTCTCCGGGGCCCACTTCGACAGCTGGTGGAAGCAGCAGCGTCGTACCGACCCGGACCTGCTCACTTTCGATCCCGCCACGCTGCTGCACGAGACTGCGGCCGAGATCGCGCCCGGCGACTTCCCGGACCTGTGGCGCGAGGGCTCCTTGGCGCTCCCGCTGGCCTACCACTTCGAGCCCGGGGCCGAGCAGGACGGCGTCCGGATCGACGTACCGCTGGCGACGCTCAACCACGTCGGTGCCCGAGCCTTCAGCTGGCACGTGCCTGGCCTGCGCGAGGAACTGGTGATCGCACTGCTCCGGTCGCTGCCAAAGGCGCTCCGGGTCAACTTCGTACCGGCTCCGAACTTCGCACGAGCGTTCCTGGCGGCGGTCCCTCCGGGGGAGGAGTCCCTGACGGACGCGCTGGCACGCCACCTGCGCGGCGTATCCGGAGTCGCCGTACCAGAGGATGCCTGGGACTGGGCGAAGGTCCCTGACCACTTGAAGCCGTCCTTCCGGGTGCTCGACGACACGGGTGCGGTCCTCGGTGAGGGCAAGGACCTCGAGGCCCTGAAGAAGCCGTTACGGGCCTCGTTCGATGCCGCGATGGCCGGCGCTGCCGCAGAGTCCGGGCTCTCGGTGAAGGGCCAGCACCGGTGGACCTTCGGCACCGTCGAGCAGTCCTTCGTCCAGGTCCGGGCTGGTCACGAGGTCCGGGGCTATCCCGGGCTGACCGACGAGGGCAGCACGGTGGGTCTGAGGGTCTTCGCGACCCAGGAGGAGCAGCTCGCCCAGCACCGCCTCGGAGTACGTCGCCTGCTGACTCTCAACGTCCCGCGACCTGACCTTTCCCGAGGTCTCGATAACGCCACCAAGCTGACTCTGGCCGGGTCGTCGTACCCGACGGTGAAGGCACTGCTCGAGGACTGCGTGCTCGCGGCGCTCGGTGACCTCGCGACCGCGTCGTCCGACACGGTCTGGGACGGGGCAGCGTTCGCCGCCCTCCGAACCACGGCTGAGCGTGAGCTGCCCGGCCGGGCCGAGGAGATCCGTGGTCTGCTGCTCCGAGTGCTCACCGATGCCCGCGAAGTAGACCGGTTGTTGCACGGGCGTGTGGAGATGGCGGTCCTCCCGTCGATGAACGACATGCGCCAGCACCTCGGTCGGCTCACCGCTCCTGGATTCGTCGCCGCGGCGGGCGTGAGCCGACTGCGGGAATTCCCGCGCTACCTCTCGGCGCTGCGCGAGCGGCATCGCAAGATGGCCGAGGCACCGCACCGGGATGTCGAGCTGATGGCCAGGGTCGAGGAGTTCCAACGGGGCTGGGAGCAACGGGTTGCGGCGCTACCGCCCGGACGGCCGGAGGGCGCGGCGCTGGAGCGGTTGCGCTGGCTGATCGAGGAGTTCCGGGTCTCGCTCTGGTCCCAGCACCTCGGCACCCGCGAGCCGGTCTCGGAGACTCGACTGCGCACAGCGATGAAACAGGCTTAGCGATCAGCCCAGGTAGGGACGAGCAGCAGCCAGGACCTCGTCGAAGATCTGGCGCGGCAGTGCAGCCCCTTCGCGACGGACGTCGTAGGCGCTGAGGTCGAGGATCCGGTTGATCCTGACTTCACTGGGTCGTCGCTGGCGATCCCAGGCGCCGACACCGACGTCCATCCAGACCCTGCCGGCGCGGGCTTCCTGCCGTTCGTCACGATCGTGGTCCTTGCTGGTGAGAGCGAGCGCGGTGATCCGACCGCCGCCCTCGGCCAGGACCAGGACCGGGCGGTCCTTGCCCCTCGACGGGTCCTCCTCGTACGGGACCCAGGCCCAGACGATCTCACCGGGATCGGGCCGGCCGTTGTGCACCGGTGCGTAGCCAGTCTTCGGCCGAGCGGAGTGATCACGCCTGCGCGGTAGATGGAACGCCATGGCACGAAAGTAGCCGGTGCCCTCAGAGAGGTGGTGCGCCGGGCCGGGAGCGCCTCACGGCGCGTGGCCGCTCGAAGCGGCTTTTATTAGGTCCCGGGGCTGCCACGGCCCGGCGCTCTGCAATTCTAACCGGAGGACGGCTGGAACGTGGCTCAACCCAGGGTGCCGTCGAGCTCGAGTCGCGCCGCGTGCTGCAGCTGTTCGGCCAGGGTAAGCAACTTCGACGCCGCCAGATCGGTTGCGTGCGAGGACCCGACGGTCTCCGACTGGGCGCGTCCGGCAGCCGCGACCCGCGCGAACGCGGACGCGCGGAACAGGGTGTCGGCGAAGTCGCCGACGACCACGCCGCGGAGGACGGCATCCACCAGCGAGCGAACCTCATCGGGCCCGGGAGGTTCTGAGACTCCGGAGATCGCCTCGGCGACCGGAGCCAGTGCCCGGCCGCGGTCGAACTCGCGGGCGGCCGTCTCCGGGTCGGCGTACACCCACGCCCGCAGGACGTAGAGCCGCCACAGCACGCCAGCCAGTGAGTCCGGAGCCGCGCCCGACCAGAGGTCTGCCAGGGTCTCGAGTCCCTCGGTGTCAGCGAGGTGGACCACCCGGGAGACGAGGTCCTGGTCGGCCTGGTCACGAGCACCACGGACCAGGGCGGTCGCAGCGCGGTCTGCTGCCTCGGCCAGGAGGGCAGGGTCGGCTCCGTGCGTGGTGCTCTCGATCGCCTCGAAGTGTCCGGCCCCCGGCATTTGGGGGCGGTGGTGGGCCCGATCCGTCATCGCCTCAGCCTACGCCGCTGAACCTGGACGAACGTCGCGCACGGGGCATTTCGCAGCACACCCTCGTCCTGGACCGCGCCCTCGCTCGGCGAGCTATCGCGCCAGCAGGTCGGCTGCCGTGCGGACCATCGCCACCATCGGTTCCCGGCCCGCCGGGTAGTCGTAGTCCTGGCCGCTGTTGGTGATCCGCAGCACCGAGATCGTGGTGGCGTTGCGGACCATGCCGAGGGCTTCGAACCGGCCGGTCTCGTCGCCGACCGGCTCCCACGAGACCAGGTACCAGCGGCCCTGACCGGCGGAAACCGTGACCGGGGTCAGGGGTCGCGCTTCGAGTCCGATGTCGGCGCTGACGCGTGCGTCGCACGAGGTACGCCAGGAGGCGAGAACCGACCAGGCCTGCGCAGTGCTCTTGGCATCGGCGAACGTGGCGATCTGCTGCGCTGCGCTGTCGTCGCTGTCATCGGGTGGGAAGTAGGTCCGCTCGAGGACCTCGGTCGCACCGATGCTCGCCAGGTCGACCTTGGCGCAGATCCCGAAGGGCCTGGTTCCGGCCTGGCGGGTCTTGCCGTCCTGCCACACCCATTGGGCGTTGAGCCCCGGGACCGAGGCTGTCGGCAGAAGTCGCTGCTTGAGGGTGAGCGCCGTCGGGGTCGTCGGGGTCGGCGTGGGCACCGATGTGACCGTGGGTTCCCCGATCGGCGCGCTCGTGGGGGTTGGAGCCGCCGTGGTCAGCATGGGCGTCGGGTCGGGCCCCGCGTCCGGCGTGGCCGGCTCCTCCTCCGAGGTACACCCGGTGAGGGCGAGGGCGACCAGGGCAGCGACTGCGGCCACCCGGCCGCGGGCAGGGATCTTCGGGGCGCGCATACGGCGAGCCTAGGGCCCTGATCGCGTGCGGCGGGGCACGGCCGCGTCCTCGCGGCGTGTCCCGCTATCGTGACGATGCCGTGGGACTGCCTCACGCGCGTGAAGGGAGCAGAAGGTGCCGGGGACACGACGGGTCGTCGCAGTCGCGGCACTCGCGTTCTTCTCCGTGGTCGCGGCGGGCTGCAACGATGGCAATCCCTCGACGGAGCCGACCAGGCCGGCCGGTCCAGCGGGTCCGATCCTGCTCTCGCTCTCGGTCTACGGGCCGCCCCAGGTGGTCACCGCGTACGCCGAGCTGGCGTCGAGGTTTTCGGTCGCGAACGCCGGTGTGACCGTCAGCGTCCGCCCTTTCGGCACCGCAGCGCAGGCCCGCTCCGCGCTGGCGACGCAGATCCAGGAGCGCCAGGTCCCCGATGCCTTCTTGGCCCCGCTCGGTGACGTGCCTGACCTCGTTGCTGCGCGGCGGATCCAACGGGTCGACCAGTTGCTCGGCGAGCGCGACGTGGACTTCGGTGACGGCTACCAGCGCTCGCCACTCGAAGCGTTCAGTGCCGACGACGCCTTGCAGTGCATGCCGATGGACGTCTCTCCGATGGTCGTCTACTACAACACCGACCTGATCGATCTCGCGAAGCTGACGGAGCCGGACGAGACCCCGGTCGATGCCATCGAAGGCTGGAACCTGACCCAGTTCGCCGCTGCGGCGCAGTCGGTCACCGGGAACGGGAAGCGGGGCGTGTACGTGGCCCCGAACCTCCAGCAGATCGCGCCGTTCATCGCCTCCGGTGGAGGCGCCCTGGTCGACGACGTGGCGAACCCGACCGCTCTGCAGCTGGCCTCGGGAGCGAGTGCCTCAGCCCTGGAGAAACTGCTCGAGGTGGTACGCGATCCGTCGCTCACCTTCGACGAGGACGAGATCGCCGCGGTCTCCGCAGACGAGCGGTTCCGGGCGGGCGAGCTCGGCATGTTGTTCGGCTTCCGCGACCTGACGCCCAGCCTGCGCACCGAGACCGATCTCGATTTCGACGTGATGCCGCTGCCGAGGATCGGCGGTGACGCAACGGTGGGGCGGAGCAGCGGACTCTGCCTGAGTGCGGCCACCCTGCACCCCGAGGAGACCGCCGACTTCCTGGCGTACGCCGCGTCGGACGATGCTGGTGCACTGCTGGCCGAGACGGGCTACGTCGTACCGACGAATCTGGCGGCGGCGTATTCGACGTCGTTCCTGCAGCCGGGTCGCGACCCCGCGAACGCCGGAGTGTTCTCGGCGGCCGTCCGGGACATCCGGCCGATGCCTACGGTCGACGCTTGGTCGGACGTGGTCAGGATGGCAACGCCGCTCTTGACCGAGCTCTTCTACGCGCCGGTGATCGACCCGTTGCGACTCCGCCTCGAGGTCCTTGACAATGCGTCGGTGGCGTTGCTGCTCCCGGCGCCGGGTTCGTCGCCCACCTCGGAATAGCCCGGATCCGATCGACCGGTACTAGGAATCGGCCTCGACAGGCTCGACGCTCTCGGAGGCCACTGCAGGCTCAGCGGTTCCCACGGTCTCGGTAGTGCCCGGATTGCGGATCGCCTCGGCGATCAGCGGCGCCATCAGCTCGATCTGCCACTCCCGGGCACCGAAGGCGCGGAGCTCGGCCGCTACGGATTCATCGAGCTCGGAGTCGGTGACCTTGGGCGGTGTCCAGAGCACTCGCCGCATGTAGTCGGGGGTGAGCAGGTTTTCCACCGGGACGTTGCGGGTTTCTGAGATCTCGGTAACCGCAGCACGAGCTGTGTTCAGGCGGGCAGCGGCGACAGGGTCACGATCTGCCCAGGACCGCACCTGCGGGGGACCGTCGGACCGGTTCGCCACCGGCGGCAGCTCAGTGTCGGGCAGGGCTCGTGCGCGCTTGAGTGCTTCGACCCAGGTGTCGAGGTAGCGCCGCGCTCCCCGCCCGTGGAAGCCGCTGGTGTCCATCAACAGCTTGCCGCTCGTCGGCAGCGCATTGGCCGCGGCGATGACCGCGGAGTCGGGGATAAGCCGGCCAGGGGTGGTGTCGAGCGACTCGGCTAGCTGGTCGCGTACCGTCCAGAGCTCACGCACCGCGGCGAGTGCGCGCCGACCCTTGGCCTTGTGGATCCCTGAGGTGCGACGCCACGGGTCCTGTCGCGGCGGCGGCTCGTGGTTGATCAGGTGCTCGAACTCCTGCCGTGCCCACTCCGTCTTGCCCGTTTCCTCGAGCTCGGCGACGAGGACGTCGCGGAGCTCGACCAGGACCTCGACGTCGAGGGCGGCATACTCCAACCAGGGGCCGGGGAGGGGACGTTTGGACCAGTCGGCGGCCGAGTGCTCCTTGCGCATCGACTTCCCGACGATGACTTCGACCAGGGTCGCAAGCCCGACCCTGGGGTAACCGAGCAGGCGGGCGGCGAGCTCGGTGTCGAAGAGCGCCTTCGGGACCATGCCGACCTCACGCAGGCACGGGATGTCCTGGCTCGCCGCGTGCAGGATCCACTCGGCGTCGCCGATGGCTGCGTTCAGGTTGGCCAGGTCGTCGAAGGCGATCGGGTCGATCAGCGCGGTGCCGGCACCCGCACGGCGGAGCTGGATCAGGTAGGCGCGGGCCGAGTAGCGGTAGCCGGAGGCACGTTCGGCGTCGAGGCCGATCGGACCGGTGCCGGCAGCGACGGCGGCGACGATCTCGTCCAGCGCGGGCCGAGTCTCGATGATGGGCGGGAGTCCGTCACGCAGGGTAAGCAGGGGAGCCGGGGGAGGCGCCTCCACGGCAGCTTCCTCGGACAGGGCAGAACCTCCGGGGGACTCGCTGCTGGGGCCGTCCTCGCTGTGCTCCGCCACCATCACGCTGCCACTACTCCGGGCCGCGCTGACCGCGTCGGCTCGGCATCGTGGCGACACCCTCGGGAACAGGGGGCAGTCCGGCAGCGGTGCAGAGCAATTCGCCCCAGGCCTCGACGTGCGGCGTCAGGTCGCCGACCGGGGTCCAGGAGGCACGGATCTCGATCTGCGCAGTACCGGGCTCCGCGGACATCCCCCCGAAGCTCTCCGAGGACACACTGGTCACGGTGCCGGAGGGGGCGCCGTACTCGGCGCCGTGCGCCTCGAGCGCCTCGGTCAGCCAGGTCCAGCCGACCTCGGCGAGCAGGGGGTCGGTGACCAACTCGGGGTCGATGTCGGCTCGGGCGTAGGCCACGCAGCGGAAGGTGCCGTCCCAGGTGTCGTTGCCGGCCGGGTCGTGCAGGATCACGATGCGACCGGTCCCGATGTCCTCGCCGTCGACGGTCACGTCTGCCGAGATCGCCGAGGCGAACGGGGCGATCCGCTGAGGTGCCGGCATCTCCTCGGAGTAGACCTCCGGGCGGAATTTCGCCGTACGCAGCTGCTTCACAGCGCGCTCGAACTCTGCCGGCGTCTGCGGCGGCTCGATATCCCGTTCGCGGGGTGCGGACATGGCCTCAGGTTAGGACGGATCGTGGGATCCCGCGTCCTCGACTCGCCGCCTGACCTGCGAAGATCGACCCATGCCCGACGATCTGCACGACTCCGCGTTCCTGCGTGCCGCCCGCGGTGAGCCGGTCCCGCACACCCCGGTCTGGTTCATGCGCCAGGCCGGGCGATCGCTCCCCGAGTACCTGCGGATCCGCGAGGGCGTCACGATGCTCGATTCGTGCATGCGCCCGGAGCTCGTCACCGAGATCACCCTGCAACCGGTGCGCCGGTACGGCGTGGATGCGGCGATCTTCTTCTCCGACATCGTTCTGCCGCTCAAGGCGATCGGCGTCGACCTCGACATCGTCCCCGGCGTCGGCCCGGTGGTCGCCGAGCCGGTACGCACCCTCGCCGACGTCGAGGCGATCCCGGACCTGGTCCCCGAGCACGTCCCGTTCATCACGGAGTCGGTGAAGCTCCTGGTCGCCGAGCTCGGCGCGACGCCGTTGATCGGGTTCGCAGGTGCTCCGTTCACGGTGGCGTCGTACCTGGTCGAGGGCGGACCCTCCAAGGAGCACGCCAAGACCAAGGCGCTGATGTTCGGTGCTCCGGACGTCTGGGCGGCGTTGATGCGCAAGATCGCTGGTATCTCGGCGGCCTACCTCGACGTCCAGGTGGCGGCCGGTGCGAGCGCGATCCAGCTCTTCGACTCCTGGGCCGGCGCGGTCACCCGGGCGGACTACGAGACGCACGTGCTTCCGTACTCCACCGAGGTACTCACCTCGATCGGACGCACCGGAGTCCCACGGATCCACTTCGGCGTCGGGACCGGTGAGATCCTGGACCTGATGGGCGCAGCGGGCGCCGAGGTCGTCGGCGTCGACTGGCGGGTACCGCTGGCCGAGGGCGTACTCCGTGCAGGCGGACCCGAGAAGACCCGCAGCGTCCAGGGCAACTTGGATCCCACTCTGGTCTTCGCCCCGACCGAGGTGATGCTCGATCGTGCCGATCAGGTGCTCGCCGCAGGGCGGTCAGCCCCGGGGCACATCTTCAACCTGGGCCACGGCGTGATCCCGTCCACCGACCCGGACCAGCTCAAGCGGTTGACGGACCACGTGCACGAGGTCTCGCAGCGCTGATCCTGAACTGATCAGACCGTCTCGGGCACGGCGCGGTTCGTACGACGACGCCACGCGATCCAGCCCGGGAGCCCGATCAGCGCCAGGACCACGGCGAACGGCAGCACCGTGCCAATACCGGTGAGGGTTGCCGACGTGCTCGCACCCAGGTGCTCCCACCCGGACCTCAGACCGGACCAGAAGGTGGTCTCGTCGGTCTCGTCGGCCTTGTCGGGCACCGTCAGGTAGACGTTGATGGTGGCCAGGGTCGTCTGGTCGGCGAGGTACTTCTGCTGCTGCTCCAGGGAGTCCAAGTCGGCCTGGCGCCGGCTCAGCTGGGCCTCGATGGCGATCACCTGACTGAGGTCGCGTGCTTGCGCGAGGAGGGACTGCACCCGCTCGAGGCTGAGTCGCTGGCTCCGGATCCGGGCTTCGTTGTCGATCACCTGGGTGGTGACATCCTCCGAGGTCCGACTGCGGTCCACCAGGGTGCCGAGGTCGCCCAGTTCGTTCATGGCCGCGTCGAACCGGGGGCTCGGGACCCGGAGCTCGAGTCGGGCCCGCACGGTTTTTCCCTCGTCGTCCGCGTCGGACTGCTCGTTGGAGATGGTGCCGTTCCAGGTATCGAGCATCTTCTGGAGCTCGAACCGTGCCTTGTCGATGTCCGGGGCGCGCAGCGAGATCTGTCCCTGGGAGATCACCGCCTTGCTCTCGGGCGGGGCAGCCTTGGCGTCGGAGGCCCGGTAGGCGGTTTCGCCGTCTGCGGCGAGGCCAGCGGGTCCCGCGGGAACGAGGTCGACGCCGGAGTCGACGCCGAGGTCGCCGCGGGGGTCACCAGGGGCCTGCTCGGTGGTCGATCCGGTCTGGGCGTCGTTCGAGGACTGAGCGCCGCAGCCACCGACGAGCAGCACCGCCGGGAGGACGAGAGCGCCGAGCAGGAGGGGGCGAGTCGGGATCTTCATGACTCTCTGACGCAGCGGGACCCGGTTCGGATCCCTCCACGCTCCCGTCCCGTCTCCGAGCCGTAGGCTGGGAGCGTGTCCACCCCCGCTGCACCCACTGTCGTCGTCATCGGCGGCGGAATCGCGGGCCTCGCTGCAGCTGCCCGGTTGCGTGAGGAGCGGCCCGACGCGGAGGTCGTGATCCTCGAAGGATCCCCGGTGATCGGTGGCAAGCTCAAACGGGCCGAGGTCGGCGGCGTGACGGTCGACGTCGGAGCCGAGGCGATGCTGAACCGTCGCCCCGAGGCGGTGGCGCTCGCGCGGATCTCCGGGCTGGCCGACGCGATCGTGTACCCGGCGACGACCAGCGCCCACCTGTGGACCCGCGACGAGCTGTTGCCGATGCCCCGCACGATGATGGGCATCCCGACCGATCTGCGGGTGCTGGCCGAGTCCGGTGTGATCTCCAAACCCGGGATGGCGCGGGCCGCGATGGACAGTGTGCTCCCGGCAACCTCGCTGGACGGACGGGATACCAGCATCGGCGGCCTGGTCGAGGAACGCTTCGGCAAGGAGATCGTCGACCGGCTCGTGGAGCCGCTGCTCGGCGGTGTGTACGCCGGTCACGCCCGGGAGATCTCGGCCCGCGCCGCGGTGCCCCAGGTGGTCGCGCTGCTGGATCGGGACCGGTCCCTCGGCAAGGCAGCGGCGCGGGCGACCTCGGGTCCGACCAGCGACATTCCGGTCTTCGCCGGCATCGTCGGTGGCATCGGCCGGCTGCCCGATGCGGTGGCCAAGACGAGCGGGGCCACGATCCAGACCGATGCCGTCGTCCGGGACCTGGCCCGGCGGCCGGGAGGCGGCTTCACGCTCGTGATCGGGTCGACGAAGGATCCCCGGTTGGTCCAGGCCGACGCGGTGATCGTGGCGACTCCGGCGCGGACGGCCGCACGGTTGCTCAGTGACATCGCACCGGGGGCTGCGCTGGAGCTGGCGCGGATCGAGTACGCCTCGGTGGCTCTGGTGACGATGGCTTTCGCGGCGCGGGACTTCCCGACGGTGACCGGCTCAGGATTCCTGGTCCCTCCGGTCGAGAAGCGCGCGGTCAAGGCGGTCACGTTTTCTCATCGCAAGTGGGACTGGGTCCGTGAGACCGGAGACGGGACCGTGCTGATGCGCTGCTCACTGGGTCGACACCGCGAGGAGCACCAGCTCCAGGGGTCTGACGAGGAGCTGGTCGAGCTCGCCCTGAACGACCTGGCCGACGCGATCGGACTCTCGGTCCGTCCGATCGACACCCACGTCCAGCGCTGGGGCGGCGGGCTACCCCAGTACGCCGTCGGTCACCTGGACCGGGTCGCCACGATCCGGGCCGAGGTGTCCCGGGTGCCGGGCCTGGCGGTCTGCGGCGCGGCGTACGACGGCCTCGGGATCCCGGCCTGCATCTCCTCGGCGCACCTGGCGGTCTCCTCCCTGCTGACGGACCTGCCGGCGCGACCCCCGGTGTGATGCCGCGGCGCGCCTTGGGAGGATGTCCTCATGGCGACCAACGTGAAGAAGGCCCGCGAGATCAACGACATGGTGCGGTACACCATGTGGTCGGTCTTCCGGCTGCGTGACCTTTTCGGGCCCGCCGCGGACCGGACCGGCGAGATCGGCGAGATCGAGGCACTCTTCTCCGAGCTCGGTGCCGCCGACGTGGTGGTCCGTGGCGTCTACGACGTCTCCGGTCTCCGGGCTGATGCGGATCTGATGATCTGGTGGCACGCGGAGACCTCGGATGAGCTCCAGGACGCCTACCAGCGCTTTCGCTCTACGGGCTTCGGTCGTCGTCTGGACGCGGTGTGGTCGCAGATGGCGCTGCACCGACCGGCCGAGTTCAACAAGAGCCACGTGCCGGCGTTCCTCGCCGACGAGGAGGTGCAGCCGTACATCTGCGTCTACCCGTTCGTGCGCTCCTACGAGTGGTACCTCCTCGAGGACGGCGAGCGCCGTCGCCTGCTCGCCGAGCACGGCAAGATGGCCCGGGACTACCCGGACGTACGAGCCAACACCGTTTCGTCGTTCGCCCTCGGCGACTACGAGTGGATGCTCGCCTTCGAAGCGGCCGAGCTCTACCGGATCGTCGACCTGATGCGGCACCTGCGCGGGTCCGAGACCCGTCGCCACGTGCGCGAGGAAGTGCCGTTCTACACCGGCAGGCGGCTCGATCCGGACGTTCTGATCAGCGCCCTGCCCTAGCCTGGGGGGGAGCGACGCAGATCACCTGGATTCTCAGGGCCCACCCGTCAGAATGGAACGTGTTCTACTTCCATTGACCCAGGGGCCCCGAAGATGACCAAGAACGTGCTGGAGCAGATCGAGATTCATGCCGACGAGCTCTCCGCGCTCGGCGCAGAGAACGAGAAGGCCGGGAAGCTCACGGACCGGGCGGCCAGCATCGTGCGCGAAGCCGGAGTGATGCGGATGCTGCAGCCGGCAGCATTCGGCGGTGACGAGGCACATCCCCGGCTCTGGGCCGAGGCGACCATGCGCCTCGGACAGCTCGACGGCGCGACCGGTTGGCTCTCCGGAATAGTCGGGGTCCACCCGTGGGAGATGGCGTTCCTCGACCCGAAAGCCCAGGCCGAGGTCTGGAGCGACGACCCGGACGTCTGGGTCGGGTCGCCGTACGCGCCGATGGGCGTCCTCAAACCGGTCGACGGGGGTTACGCCTTCAGCGGGCACTGGCAGTTCTCCTCGGGTACCGACCACTGCCAGTGGTTGTTCCTCGGCGCGCTGATGGGCGATGCCGACGGCGTGCCGCTCCTCGATCCGCCGCAGCTCATCCACGTGCTGATCCCGCGCAGCGACTACACCATCGTGGAGGACTCCTGGGACGTCGTCGGCCTGCGCGGTACCGGGTCGAAGGACATCGTGGTGAACAACGCCTACATCCCGTCCTACCGCACGATCACCTACAACTCCGTAGCCGACGGCTCTGCGTGGCGTGAACGCGAGCTCACGAATCCGACCTACCAGATGCCCTTCTCGGCGATCTTTCCGCTGGGCATCACCGCGGCGATCATCGGCATCTGCGAGGGCGCCCTCGCGCATCACCTCGCCTACCAGCGCACGCGGGTCCAGATCACCGGACGGAAGGTCAAGGACGACCCGTACGTGATGAGTGCTGTCGCGGCAGCAGCGGCTGAGATCCAGGCGTCCCGCGTTGTCCTTCTCGACAACGTGAGCCGCGTGTACGACGGTGTGGCGAGCGGTCAGGCGTACGAGTTCGCGGAGCGCTCGCTGGGTCGACGCGACCAGGTCGCCGCGTCGTGGCGAGCGGTGCGGGCCGTCGACGAGATCGTCGCGCGTTCGGGCGGCAACGGCATGCGGATGGATCACCCGCTGCAGCGGTTCTGGCGCGACGCACACATGGGCCTGACCCATGCGATCAACGTGCCTGGAGTGGTCAACCATGCTTCGGCGTTGTCGATGATCGACGTCGAGGCGCCGGGATACATGCGGCCGATGATCTGATGCTCGAAGAGATCACCGTCGACGCACCACCCTTGGGTGGCCGCATCCTGATGAACCAGGACTGGGTCGATCTGAGCTTCGTGCACTGGGCGGTGCCGCCGGAGCGAGTCGCTCCGTTTCTGCCGTCAGGCGTCATACCCGATGTCCTGAATGGCGTCACCTATCTCGGCCTGGTCCCGTTCCGGATGGCCCGTGCAGGTCCCGGCCGAACCGGCCGGGTGCCGTACTTCGGCGACTTCCTCGAGACGAACCTGCGGTTCTACTCGGTGGACCGAACGGGTCGGCGCGGGGTGGTGTTCCAAACGCTGGACTGCGAGCGTGCCGTGGTCACCGCTGCGGCAAGGATCGGCTTCGGCACCCGCTACCGCTGGGCCTCGATGAGCCACGACCTGCTGACCGGACTGAGCACGACGACGCACCGCTATCGGAGCAGCGTGCGCTCGCAGCGAGCTCCGGTGACTCTCGACCTCGCCGTCGAGGTCGGGGAGCCGATCGTGCCGAGCGAGCTCGACAATTTCCTGTCGGCGCGGTGGGGCCTTCACAGCCGGTTGGCCGGGCGGACGGTCTACATCCCCAACCAGCACGCTCCGTGGCCGCTCCACCGGGCCCGGGTGACCTCGCTGTCCGGGACGTTGCTGGAGGATGCCGGGTTCGGTGACCTGCTGCAGCGCGAGCCTGATCACGTCGCGTTCTCCCCAGGAGTGCACACCGAGTTCGGGTTCCCGGTCCGCTGACTGCGCTCAGTGGCGGCGGTGTCAGCCGTCCTCGGGCTCCAGCGTCAGGCTGATCGAGTTGATGCAGTAGCGCTGGTCCGTCGGGTTGCCGTAGCCCTCGCCCTCGAAGACGTGGCCCAGGTGCGATCCGCAGGTGGCGCAGCGGACCTCGGTCCGCACGCTGCCCATCGTCCGGTCCTCGATGTACTCGACGCTGTCGCCGGCGAGCGGGGCGTAGAACGACGGCCAGCCGCAGTGCGAGTCAAACTTGGTGTCGCTGCGGAAGAGCTCGGACTGGCAGGCACGGCACTTGTAGACGCCGGTGGTCTTGGTGTCGGTGTACGTGCCGACGAACGGACGCTCGGTGCCTGCCTTACGCAGGACGTCGTACTCGGCGGGACTCAGCTGCTCACGCCACTCGGCGTCGGACTTCTCGACCTGGTAACCCATGGCTCTAGCGTACTGAGCACCACCGGCGGTTCGGCCTTCTTCGCTTACGAAACGGTGACGGCCGATACGTTGGTGCCATGGTGAAGGCGACTCCCGCGATCGAGGTCGAGGCCGGCGGACGGGCGGTCCGGGTCAGCAGTCCGGACCGGGTGATCTACCCGGCGACCGGTACCACACCCGAGGTGACCAAGGGGATGGTGGCGCAGTACTTCGCCCAGGTCGAGGACGGGCTGATGCGCGCGCTCGGCGACCGGCCGACAGCGCTGGAACGCTGGCCCAAGGGCGTCCTTCCGGGTATCAAGCTCGGCACCGGACGGCCGGGGGAGAAGTCCGACGCGTTCTACCAGAAGCGGGTGCCGATGGGCGCCCCCGACTACCTCGAGTCCTGTGAGGTCACGTTTCCGTCGGGTCGGACCGCGCAGGAGGTCTGCCCGACCGAGATCGCCGTACCGGTGTGGTGCGCGCAGATGGGCACGCTGACCTTCCACCCCTGGCCGTGCCGTCGTAGCGACGTCGACCACCCGGACGAGCTGCGCATCGACCTCGACCCGCAACCCGGTACGACGTTCACCGACGCCGTCCGCGTCGCTGGCGTCGCCCGGGAGCTGCTCAGCGACCTCGGGATTGTCGGCTTCCCGAAGACCTCGGGCAACCGGGGTGTCCACATTTACGTCCGGATCGAACCGCGCTGGGACTTCGCCGACGTACGGCATGCCGCGATCGCCTTCGGCCGGGCTCTGGAGGAGCGCGACGGCGGGGTCACCACCGCCTGGTGGAAGGAGGAGCGCGGCGAGCGGATCTTCGTCGACTTCAACCAGAACTCCCGCGACCGCACCATCGCTTCGGCGTACTCGCTGCGCCCGATTCCGGGGGCGCCCGTCTCCACCCCCCTGACCTGGGACGAGCTCGCCGAGGTGACCGACCCCAAGGTCTACAACCTCTTCACGGTCCCCGACCTGCTCGCCGACAGACCTGACGCGATGGCCGCGATCGACGATGTCTCGAGCTCCCTGGAGCCGTTGCTCGCACTGTGGGCGGAGCAGGGTGCTGTCGAGCTGAACTACCCGCCGGACTATCCCAAGATGCCCGGCGAGCCACCGCGGGTGCAACCAAGCCGAAAGAACCCGCTGAACTGGGAGAACGAGCCAACCGGCGGTCCCTGATTTCATCGCTCGGGCTGCCCTAGGCGCACGAGACCCCGCCACCCGAGATAGTGGCGGGTCCGCGCGTGGATGGCCTACTTGACGATCGGCAGCGTCAGAGCCTGTCCGGTGGTTCCGGTCGAAATCGTCACCGGGTTGGACGTCAGCCCACCGCGGTAGTTGGTCGAGCCACCGGCCACGGTCAGGCGGATGCTGTGGCCTGCAGCGAACCGGTGGGCGATCCCGGGCAGAGTCACTGTGAACGCCTGGTTCACGTCCGGCACGCGTACCGGCGCAATCAACTTGTGGATGAGGCTGATGCTGCCGTCCGGAGCCACGTCGACGAGCTTGAGGAACAGCACGAGCTGACCGGTCGGGCCCTGGCTCTGGGTGGCGGCTGCGGACGGGGAGCTGACCCTGAGGTTCACGGTCGGGATCCCCACGACGTCGACCTTGGTGACGAGGGCAGGCGAGGTCCACGACACTGCAGTGCCTGGCGCGTCGTTCTCTGCCAGCGGCACGACGTCGCCGACGACATCGGCCGGGTCGGTCGAGGTGGGAGCGCCGGTGACCGGGGTGACCAAGCTCTGCGAGCCGGCTGCGATGCCGATCGACGACGTCCTGAGCCCGGTGCCCGACAGGTAGTACTTCGTTGCCGAGCCGACCGGGAACGAGGGCGCATCGGCGTACGCGGGTGTCGCGATGCCGGTGTAGTCGATCCAGTCGCGGAAGTAGGAGAAGGCAGGTCCGGTGCCCACGCTCGCGCCCTTGAGGTAGTGGTCGAACCAGTCGGAGATGCGCTTGGTCTCGTACTGCGTCGCGGGGTCCGGGTTGGCAATGTCGATCTCGCCGGGAGCAGGCTTGCTCTCCGAGTGACCCCAGTGCTGCCAGACCATCTTGGTCACGGTGCCCTGCTTCTTGAGGGCGTTGTAGTTCGCGACGGCTTCGTTGATATTGAAGAGCGTGTCCCCCTGCCCCTGCAGGATGAGCGTGGGGATCTTGACCTTCGAGATGTAGCTGGACACCGACGCGTGCCTCAGCGCCGCAGTCGTGGGCGGGTCGACCGTGCCGGTGCTCGCGGCGTAGGACAGGGCCGGGCACACAAAGTCCGCAAAGTTAGGGCAACCCACCAGGCGGGCTGGATCATCCTGCGCACGCTCCACGCCGTTCACCACGCCGAGCGCAGAGAACCCGAGCGCCCAGTTGCTCTTTGCCGAGCCCGGGGTCGACGTGCTCACACCGGTCGTCTGCGACGTGTTGTTCGGGGCCAAGGAGTAGGACAGGTCACTCCACGTGATGATCGGGATGATCGTGTCGATACGCGGATCGACCGACGCCGCGGCGTACTGGATCTGGCCGCCGTAGGATCCGCCGACCATGCCGACGCGCGGGTCGTTGACCGACGGCACACCGTTGTGGTCCTTGGCGTCAAGGGTCACCACGTCGAGGGCGGGAGCCGGAGTGGTGTGCTGCGCATCGGTGTAGGCGATCCCGTCGCTGCCACCGAGGTAGCTCACGAGCTGCTTGGCGGCTACGCCGTCATAGTCCGGGTCGTCGAGGGTGATCTTGCACCCGGATCCGCCGAAGCCGAGGCCGGAGTAGGACAAAACGGCATATCCCTGGGCAGCGAATGCCTTGCCGAGGCCGGCCTGGTCATCCTTGGAACCACCGAAGCCGTTGGTGGTGAGGATCGCCGGCACGCGGTTGGTGCTGCTCGCGGTCTCCGGGAGGTAGAGATCACCCACGATGTCGCACACCTGGGAGCCGCCGGGGCCGATGTTGACCTTGAAGTGCAGCGTCTTCGCGGGCGCGACCGCGGCGTCTGCCGAGAGAGTCGGGGCGGCGACCATGCCAGCTGATGCCAAAGCGGCGGCGGCGGCGAAGCTGATGAGGGTACGGCTCTTGCGCATGAGGCTCCTAGTTTCGTACTCGTGAGTAACTCAACGAGCCAGTGTGGTCCAGGTAACGGTCGGGGCCTGGAAAAGGCATTGCTGGGACTCCGACGGCAACCGGATCGAGGGGCTGACGTGCGGCTATCTTTTCGACATGACTGATCTCCAGGAGCAGACCGCCTACGTCCACGCCCTCGTCCCGATCCTCGGCAAGATGGGGCTCGAGGTCGTCGAGGCGAGTCCGAACGCGGCGGCCGCCCGGATCCCGACGGAGCCGAACGTCAACCACTTCGGGGTCACCTACGCCGGCTGCCTGTTCTCGGTCGCCGAGATGCTCGGCGGGATCATCGGCGGTTTCTTCGAGGTCCCCGGCGGGGTGCCGTTGGTGAAGCGACTGGAGATCGATTTCACTCGTCCGGCGATGACGGCGGCGACGGCTCGGACCACCTTGTCGGAGGAGGAGTTCGCACGGGTCAGGGACGAGGCTACGGCCAACGGGAAGTCGAACTTCGAACTCCTGACCGAGGTCACCGGCGAGGACGGCGTCGTGGTCGCGCGGACGCACGGCTTCTATCAGCTGCGCGTGATGGGATGAGCGACAGCTGTTCCTGACCGCTGCCGTGCGGGGGTGCGCGGCGCTCGGGTATCCGGCTCAGAAACCGCTGATGCCCTCGCCGTCGCCGGCCTGCTCGTCGAAGGTCTCGTGCTCGAGCAGGTGCAGCACCGGCACGCCGAGCTTGCGCCGGGCGCGCGAGGTCCAGTCGAGGTGGAAGAACTCGCTCACCACATGCGGCCGGGTCAGGATGATCGCCTCGCGGGCATCCACCTCGCTGACCTTGGTCGCAAGGCCCTGGATCGGCTCCACGGTCAGGATGTCGCCGACGGCCTGACCACCGGCCTGGACGATCGCGGCAACCGATGCCTTCACCGCGTTGCGGGCGACGTCGAGCAGATCCGAGCGGATCTTCTCCAGCGTCTCGGGGTCGGCCAGCAGCGTCGGCGCGACCAGGACCTCGCCGGTGGCGAGAGTTCCCATGCCGGCTTCGATCCGAGAAGCGCTGTCCTCTACGGGCACGAGCACGTGGTAGCGAACCACGTCCTGGATCTCGTCGTGCAAGCTGCGAACCTGGACGGCGTCCTGTGCTGTCAGGGTCTGCTCGATCAGCAGAACCACGTCGTAGTCACTCACTGGCTCACTCACTGCGCCTCCCGGAAGCTCTCCACACCCAACACCCTAGTCAGGTCGTAGCTCACCGGCTCGTCCAACTGCTCGTAACCGCACGATTCCGGGTCCCGGTCCAGTCGCCAATGCTTGAATTGGGCGGTATGCCGGAACCGTCGGCCCTCCATGTGCTCGTAGCCGACCTCGAGCACCCGCTCGGGGCGCAGCGGCGTGAACGAGAGGTCCTTCCCGCTGCTCCACCTGCTCTGCGTGCCGGGTACGCGATCAGGGTTGGCGATAGCCCACTCGCCCCACGGGTGCTCGGCGATGTCGCAGACCAGCGGCTGCAGCTCGGTGACCAGCTCGGCGCGCCGGGCCTCGGTGAAGGATGCGGCGACCCCCACGTGCTGGAGCTTGCCGTCGTCGTACAGACCGAGGAGCAGGGAGCCGAGCAACGGCCTCGCCTCGGTCGAGTTCTTGTGCTCCCGATAGCCGGCTACCACTACGTCTGCCGTCCGTGCGTGCTTGATCTTCAGCATCGTCCGCGAGTTCTGCTGGTACGGCGCTGCCATCGGCTTTGCGATCACTCCGTCGAGTCCGGCTCCTTCGAATTGCTCGAACCAGGTCTCTGCCTCGACCGGGTCCAGCGTCGTCCGGGTCAGGTAGGTGGGTCCGTCGAGGCCGGTGAGCGCCGCCTCCATCCGGGCGCGACGTTCGGAGAACGCCAGCGGCGTGAGGTTTTCCTCACCCAGGGCGAGCAGGTCGAAGGCAACGAAGCTCGCGGGTGTCTCCGCCGAGAGCGTTCTCACCCGGGACGCCGCCGGATGGATCCGTTCCTGGAGCACCTCGAACTCGAGCCGTGGGCGCCCGGACCGGCTCGCGACGAAGAGCTCGCCATCCAGGACGCACCGGTCGGGTAGTTGCTCCTGCAGTGCGGCGACCACCTCGGGGAAGTAGCGGGTCAGCGGCTTGGTATTGCGCGAGGTCAGCTCGACCTCGTCGCCGTCCTTGAAGACCAGGCATCGGAACCCGTCCCACTTCGGCTCGAAGGAGAGTCCGCCCTCGAACGTGGCCGGGTCGGGGATGCCCTTGACCGACTTCGCGAGCATCGGCTGGACGGGAGGCATCACCGGAAGGTCCATGGGTGGAGGGTAGTCGGCCCGGGCGCGGGGGCGACCGAGTCCGAGACGGCTTGCAGATGGTCTACCCGCGGGGGGCGACCAACGGTTCCGTTACCGATGTCGTTGTGCAGATACCCTCGGCCGCATGATCTCCGAACTCCTGCGGTACGGCCAGAACCTGAGTGATGTGGACGCGAGCGGCCGCCCGGGGTTCGACGGGGGAAAGGCCGCGGGCAAGGCCGCGCTGCTGCGGCTCGGGCCTGACCTCGCCGAGCTCCAGGAGAAGCTGTTCGCGGAGGCCTATGTAGGCGGCGAGCGTCGGGTGTTGCTCGTCCTGCAGGGGATGGACACCGCAGGCAAGGGCGGGGTGCTTAGCCACGCCGTCGGCCTGATGAATCCGTCCGGGCTCCGGTTGAAAGCCTTCGGGAAGCCGACCGAGGAGGAACTCGCCCACGACTTCCTGTGGCGGATCGAGCACGAGCTTCCTGGTCCGGGGGAGATCGGCATCTTCGACCGTTCGCACTACGAGGACGTCCTGATCGCCAAGGTCCACGAGCTGGCGGAGCCGTCTGAGATCGAGCGTCGGTACGACGCGATCAACAGGTTCGAGCAGAGCTTGGTCGACGACGGCACCGTGATCGTCAAGTGCATGCTGCACGTATCGGCCAAGGAGCAGAAGAAGCGCCTGCGCGCGCGGCTCGACAACCCGGACAAGCAGTGGAAGTTCAAGCCCGAGGACATCGACGAGCGTGCGCATTGGGCGGCGTACCAGGCGGCGTACGGGGTGGCCCTGGACCGTTGCAGTGACGCCGCTCCTTGGTACGTGGTTCCGAGCGACCGGAAGTGGTACCGGAACTGGGCGATCGCCTCCCTCTTGCACGAGACCCTCCTCGGCCTCGATCTTGACTGGCCCACCCCGGACTACGACGTCGCCGAGCAGCGAGCACGGCTCCAGAGCGAGCCCGGCGCGTGACGGGCCTGACCCGGGTCACCGCGACCAGGTTCGTGGCGCCGCTACGCGAAGGTGGGTCGTTGCCGGGGATCGTCGAGGCAGACGACCTCGGTACCTACGTCTGCAAGTTCCGCGGTGCCGGGCAAGGTCCGGGTGTGCTGGTCGCCGAGGTGATCGTCGGCGGGATCGCCGAGGTGATCGGTCTGCGCACCCCACGCCTGGTCCAGGTCGAGCTGACCGAGCCGATCGCCCGCTACGAGGCCGATGAGGAGGTTCAGGACCTGCTCAACGCCAGCCTCGGGCTCAACCTCGGCGTCGACTTCCTGCCGGGCTCGTTCGGGTTCGACCCGACCGTGACGATCGACGCCGACCTTGCCGCCCGGGTGCTCTGGCTCGATGCCTTCGTCGCCAATGTCGACCGGAGCTGGCGCAACCCGAACCTGCTCGTCTGGCACGGCGATGTCTGGGTGATCGACCATGGGGCGGCGCTCTACTTCCACCACGCGTGGTCGAACGGTCCTGCTGGTGGCTTCGTGGCCGACCCGGCACGGTTCGCAGAACAGCCGTGGTCGGCCGAGGATCACGTGATGGCCGCGTACGTCGACCAGCTCGTGCCGAGGGCCGACGGGCTCGCGGACCTGGTGACCGACCGAGTCCTGGACGACGTGATCGCCCGGGTCCCGGATGAGTGGCTGGTCGGCTCGGCGGCTCCGGACGAGCTGCGGGCGGCGTACCGGGACTTCCTGCGTGCCCGGCGGGACGGTTCACGTAGTTGGCTCCCGGGTCGACGCGCGGCATGAGCGCTCAACGGTTGGCCTACCAGTACGTGATCCTGCGCTGCGTCCCGCGCGCGGACCGCGAGGAGTTCGTGAACGTCGGCATCGTTGCCTACTGCCAGGACGCCGGTTTCCTCGCCGCGGCCTGCCACGTCGACGACGCCCGGCTGCGGATGCTGTGGCCCGATCTTGACCTGACTGCGGTGACGTCCGCGCTCGGGTTCGTCGAGGGTGTCTGCCGCGGAGACGACTCGGTCGGGGCGGTCGCCGAAGGTGATCTCGGTACCCGGTTCGGGTTCCTCAAAGCGCCCCGCTCAACAGTCGTCCAGCCAGGCCCTGTTCACGGCGGTACGACGCTCGACCCGGCCGGGGAGCTGGCCCGGCTGCTGGACGTGCTGGTCCGCTAGTTGAGTGCCGCGACTGCTGCGATCGCGGCGTCGACGTCTCGGGGGCTGACGAAATAGTGCGGCGAGGCCCGTACGACGCTGCTCAGGCCACGCTCGCCCATGTCCAGGCAGGTCGAGGAGGCGTGGCTGACCGTGACGATCACGCCCACTCCGGCCAGCTCGTCGCGGACCTGCTCCGGCGAACGACCTGACACGGTGAAGGAGACGATCCCGCAGAGGTCCGGTCCGGCATCCTGGATCGTCACCCCGGGTAGCTGCTGGAGTCCGCTCCGTAGGTGCGCGGCGACGGTGCGGATCGCGTGCTCCGCCTCGGCCGGACCGATCGAGAGCAGGTGATCGACGGCTGCCTTCAGCCCGAGCCGTCCGGCGACGTCGTGCTCCCAGAGTTCGAAGCGGGTCGCGTCGGACCGCAACTCGTAGGTCCCGGGGTCGGTGCCGGCCTTAGTTCCAGCTGGGGTCCCAGCTGGGGTCCCAGACGTACTCCAGGCGCCACCGCGCAAGTCGACGGCGGTCGGCTCGAGGCCGACGAGCACGTCCCGACGGACGTAGAGGAACCCGGTGCCGCGCGGGCCGCGCAGCCACTTCCTCCCCGTCGCCGTGAGTGCATCGATGCCGAGGGCGTCCACGTCGATGGCGATCTGACCGACGGACTGGCAGGCGTCGAGGAGCACCAGAGCACCCGCTCGGTGGGCGATGTCGGCAACCTTGCGCACCGGGTTGACCCGCCCGGAGTTCGTCGCGACGTGAACCAGGGAGACCAGCCGGACGCGTTCGTCGATCATCGACTCCAGTGCGCCGAGGTCGATGCGCCCGTCGGAGTCGCTCGGGACAACCTCCACCGAGCACCCGTCGAATCGCGCACGTTGCAGCAGGGCGATCGCGTTGCTGGCGTACTCCATGCCTCCGACCAGCACCCGGTCGCCGGGCCCCCAGGGGAGCGCGGTGACGAACTGGTTCCAGGACCGGGTAGCGCTGTCGGAGAGAGCGAACAGGTCCGCGTCGGCCTGGAGCAGCTGTCCGAGGGAGGCGCGCAGGCCTTCGAGGTCCTGGGCGCGCTCTGCGGCGGCGCGGTAGCCGCCGATTTCGGCCTCCCGGCGTACGTGGGCGATGACGGTGTCGACGACTTGCTGCGGGGGGAGCGATGAACCGGCGCTGTCCAGGAACACCTGCGTGCGACACCCCGGGGTCACGGCCCGCTCAGCCTCCAGATCGATCACCGCCCTATCGTGCCGCACCAGGATTGACCCGCACAGGTTCGGGTAGAGATTCTGGTACCGGTGAACATCCGATTACGCATCGGCTCCGAATGTCGTTTGTGTCGGGGTCGCGGCCTAGGCTCGATCACGTGCCCGGGACACATGTGATCGCCCGCCCTGTCGACCGACCAGGAGGTTTACCCCATGACGACCGCTGACTGGGACGCAGACTCGGTGATCCGCCGGTTCGACGAGGTCAGGGCGCACACCGAGCAGCTGGCTGCCCCGCTCTCACCCGAGGACCAGACCGTCCAGTCGATGCCGGACACCTCGCCGACGAAATGGCACCGGGCCCACGTGACGTGGTTCTTCGAGACGTTCCTGCTCGCCGACCACGAAGCCGGGTTCGCGCCGTACCAGGACAAGTACTGGTTCCTCTTCAACAGCTACTACGAGGCCGTCGGTCCGCGATTCTCACGCCCGGACCGCGGCGTGATCAGCAGGCCGGGGGCCCACGACGTCGGGCTCTACCGTGGCAACGTCGACGCCCGGGTCCGCGACCTCGTAACCACCCTCGACGGCGGCACCATCGAGAAGCTGGCGCCGACGATCGAACTCGGCTTCCACCACGAGCAGCAGCACCAGGAGCTGCTCCTGATGGACATCAAGCACGTGCTCTCCCGCAACCCGCTGCGCCCGGTGTACGCCGGCTCGGTCAGTGCGCCCTCGGAGCCGGACACCCTCGGTTGGGTCGACGTCGCCGGTGGGCTCGTCGAGATCGGTCATCCGGGTGGAGGTTTCTCGTTCGACAACGAGCTTCCGCAGCACCAGACCTGGCTCAACCCGTACCGGCTGGCCGACCGGCTGGTCACCAACAGCGAGTGGCTCGAGTTCATCGCCGACGGCGGCTACCAGCGCCCCGAGCTGTGGCTCTCCGACGGCTGGGCGCAGGTGAAGGACGAGGCCTGGACGGCGCCGTTCTACTGGGAGCAGGTCGACGGCGTCTGGTTCGAGCACACCCTGCACGGGACCTGGCCGGTCAACCCGGGCCTCCCTGCAAGTCACGTGAGCCACTACGAGGCCGATGCGTACGCGACCTGGGCGGGCAAGCGGCTGCCCACCGAAGCCGAGTGGGAGCACGCGGTGGCGAGCACTGGTCGCGAGGTCGCGGGCAACCTCGCCGACACCGCCACCTTCCACCCGCGCGCGGCCGAGCCGGCGACGGGCCGACTGCGCCAGGTGTACGGCGACTGCTGGGAATGGACCTCCTCGGCGTACGTCGCCTACCCGGGCTTCCGGCCGGCGGAAGGCGCGATCGGGGAGTACAACGGCAAGTTCATGTCCAACCAGATGGTGCTGCGCGGTGGGTGCGCACTGACGTCTCCCGGCCACGCCCGGGCCAGTTACCGGAATTTCTTCCCGCCGGGGTCACGCTGGGCGTTGTCCGGCGTACGGCTCGCCGATGGCGGCGAACCGAACCCCACCACCACCACCACGGCAGGAGCCGTTTCATGACCGTCGTCAAAGAACCCGTCATCTCGGTCTTCCTTGATCCCGATTGGGCCAGCGGCTCCTTGGTCGATGACGTCCGCCGAGGTTTCGCCTCGCATCCGCGCGCACTCCCGCCGAAGTGGCTCTACGACGACACTGGCTCGGAGTTGTTCGACCAGATCACCCGGCTCCCGGAGTACTACCCGTTCAGCCGTGAGCACACGATCCTGACCGATCACGCTGAGGAGATCGTCGCGGCCAGCGGCGCCACCACGCTGGTCGAGCTCGGCAGCGGCACCAGCGAGAAGACCAGGATTCTGCTCGACGCCTTCACCGCCACCGGGACGCTGCAGTGCTTCGCTCCGGTCGATGTTTCCGAGGCGACGTTGCGGAGAGCAGCCGAGCAGATCTCCGTCCGGTACCCCGGGGTCCAGGTCGAGGCGGTCGTCGGCGACTTCACCCTTCACCTCGCGCATCTGCCCCGGCACGGGCGGCGGACGGTCGCCTTCCTCGGCGGCACCATCGGGAACCTCTACCGGGAGGAACGGGCCGCTTTCCTCGGCGCACTGGCAGACGTCCTGGAGCCGGGGGACTCGCTGCTTCTGGGGACGGACCTGGTCAAGAGTGCCGACCGACTGATCGCGGCCTACAACGACGAAGCCGGGGTGACCGAGCAGTTCGTGTTGAACTCCCTGCGCGTGCTCAACCGCGAGCTCGGCGCCGACTTCGACCTCGAGGGGTTCTCCTACGTCCCGTTCTGGGATGCCCACATGGAGCGGATGGACCTGCGCCTCCGGTCCGAGATGCCGCAGCGGGTCACGATCCCGGGAGCCGACCTGGTGCTCGATCTGGCCAGCGGGGAGGAGATCCGGGTGGAGATCTCAACGAAGTTCCGGGTCAGCAGCATTGCGGCCGAGCTGGAGACGGCCGGCTTCGGAATCACCCGCGTCTGGACCGACCAGGACGGCGATTTTGCGCTGACCTTGGCGACCAAGCCCTGAGCAATTCCGCCGCGGGTCTATCTGCCCGCGTAGACGCCGTCGATGCGGACCAGCTTGCCCGAGCTGACGACGACCAGCTTCAGCGTCCCTGTCTTCACGGTTGTGAAGGTCTTGACCGGGATGATGAGCCGCTTCTTCGCGGGCCTGGCGAGGCTGAACTGGCCCAGGCTCACTCCGTTGAAGAGGACCTTCACGGTGCCATTGCTCAGACCGGTCGCCACCAAAAGGCTAAGCCGCCGCACCCTCACGCCGACGAGAGTGAGCTGCGCACCCTTCTGGCTGGTCGAGGTGAACGTTCTCTGGAAGTAGTCGCTGCCGAGCAGGCGCTTCCAGCCGGAACTCGCTGTCAAGGTGCGGTCGTCGACCGGGATCGTGGTGCATCGTTGCGACGACCACGGACCGACGTTGGCGATCGCGTCACGAGCCCGGGCCGAGAGGCAGTACGTCCGTCCCGGGCGGCCGGCGAAGGTGGCCGATCCTGCCGTGGTGGCATTCTTCCACGCCACTGGGGACCCGAAGGTGGCGGCGTTCCAGGCCGCTGATTGATAACGGACGTCCACGGAGGCGACGGCGGACCAGTTGTCCTTGGCGGCCCAAGCAGCCGTGAAGGAGAGGCCGGTCTGCGACGACGCTGTGGGTGCGGTCATCCTGGTGTTGGGCCCTGCGACGTCGAGTCCGGTCGCCTGCACCCGGTCGTTGGCGCCGTCGGAGCGCGCCCAGGTGGCCGCCGCGTCGCCGAACGCATCGAGCGCGACCTGTGGGTTGCCAGCGTCCTGGGTATCTGTAGACACGTCGACCGTGGCCGACCACGCTCCACCGGCTTGCCGACGGCTCGACTGCACCAAGAAGTTGGACCCGTCCGAGCCCGCCCAGAGCGCGACTGCGGTTCCTGACGGGTTGACGTCGATCTGCGGCGAGTATGCAGCAACCTGTCCTGCAGGTGAGAGGTCGACAGGACTCGACCAGGTGCCGTCGACCGGCCGGTCGCTGGCCTGCACTTGATTGTTGAGTCCGTTGTAGAGGTACCAGACGACCGCGGCGTTACCGGCAGCATCAACCGCAACCTGCGGGTCATAGGAGTTGTAAGCCGCCGAGGACAGGTCGTCCACGGAAGACCAGGCACCTCCGGAGGTCTGGTGCCGGGCCTGGATGATCCTGTTCGTCCCGTTGTCGATCTGCCAGACCACCGTTGCGCGACCGGCCGGATCGACCGCGACCTGCTGGAGGTAGGCGGGTCCATCGGCAGGCGAGAGGTCGAGCGTGCTGGACCACACCCCAGAACTCCGCTGACTCACCTGGATCGTGTCAAAACCGACACCCGACGGGTGGAGGTACCAGATGACTGTGGCGTTCCCGGAGGCGTCGACCGCCACCTTCGGATCGTATCCACCCGCACCTGCTGTCGACCGGTTCTCCGGAGTGGCCCAGGTGCCGTTCGCGACGCGGAAGCTCGTCTGGACCCGGCTGTCAGTCCCGTCATACCTGGACCAGACCGCAGTGGCGTTTCCCGTCTGATCGACCGCGACCTGCGGGGACGCGGCGTCCTGACCAGGTGTACTTGGCTTCGACACGTACACGGGGGTGGACCACCCGCCGGTCGCGGTCCGTCGGCTGGACTGCACCTGATCAGCGTTCCCGTCGAAGATCAACCACACTGCCGTGACGGTGCCGGACCCGTCGACAGCGATCTGCGGCGCAGCGGCATTCTGACCGTCGGCAGACAGATCGACCGGGGCCGACCACGGGCCGCCGACCGGCCGTCGGCTCGACTGGATCCGGGAGTTGGATCCATCGAAGCGAACCCAGATCGCCGTCGCGTTGCCGACCCGGTCGACGACGACCTGTGCGGAGTACGCAGACTGGCTGGGGGCGGACAAGGTTACGACGGCAGTCCACTCCGGCGCGGCAGCTGCCGTTGGAACCACCAGGAGAGCGACGATCATGCTGCCGCAGATCAGACCCCAGATGCTGCCAGTGCGTCGGAACATTGCTCCCCCTGGGAGGTCGACAGTGATCGCTCCCGGAAGCGCTCTACCTATTCAAGCCGATCGCGGACTCCGCGAACATGGCCCAACCGGGTCACACCGGGCGCAGAGCCACCACCGGCCCGACGTCATTCCTCGGCGGCGCGGGGCTGGCATGGAGTCCCGGTGCGGTGCTCCCACCGTTCAACTCTGGTCGTAGGTGCGACCATACGTAGGTTCAGGCCCATAGGAGTGGAACGACACAACCTGTCAGAGCACTGCACAGATGCCGTGGGCTGATCCGGGACTGCTGCACGAACTGGTGACAGTTTTGGCATGGAAATGACTCGCCGGTTCGGACCCGACGCCTACGCCCAAGCCTTGAGGTCGTGGACCTGGCTCGAAGGACTCGCTGGAATGACTCCGGCACTGACCAATGCGTTCGGCGACGTCTTCCTACAGGCTGCGGACGGCTCGTTCTGGTTCCTGGACACCATCGGGGGGAGGCTTGAGCGGGTCTGGCCGGACGCAGCCTCGCTCCAGGCCAATATCAACACCCTCGCCGTGCACGAGGAGTACCTCCAGATCGGGCTAGCGCAGGATGCCGAAAACTGTAGGGCTCGTGCCCGGCGACAATCAGATCTTGTCGTTCAAGGTGCCGCCGGTCCTGGGTGGAGAACTATCGACAGACAACCTAGAGAACTCGGACTTTGTCACGTCTGTGAACGTGATGGGCCAGATTCACGGACAGGTCAGGTCTCGCCCGCCAGGCACTCCGATCACTGGCATCAGTATCGACTGACCGAAGCAGTCGTCCGGGCTCCGTCCGGAACCGGAGGGTTTGGTGACAGCATCCGGATCAGCCGAGAAGCGGGCGCCCTGTTGGGGGCCTTCCCGACTAACCTGATGCTATTATGTCGCGACACCGAGTATGACGAAGCGCCTGGCCCGGGGGAGTTTATGAAGTGGTTTGCGCATTCATCGGCTGGCATCGGCGCGCTCGCACTGTCTGTCCTCATTGCCACCAGCCCTGCTTCAGCAGACGACCCGTTCGTCTACGAGTATAAGACCGGGGCTACGGACGCGACCTGTCTCGAGCTGTACCACGGGAGCTGTGATCCCAACAATCCCGATAAGTTTTACGGGTCGTGGAAGATCGGTTACGACCACACGAATCTGACGATCGCCTTATCAGCTCCGCCGAACCGCGATCCGCAAATGGTCGCGGCCGCCCGCGGCGCAATCGCGATTTGGCGCAAGATCCTTGCCGAAAAATTGCCTATCGTGTCACTCACCGATATCACCGGCACCGATCAGGCAACCCATGCAGACATAGCCGTGACCTACGTGCCCGGCGCGGGCGGCGTTGTTTGGGGTGCCAAGGCCAACTGCGCACCCAATCACTGCAGCATCACTCTCCGAAGCTCGGAGCCGCCGGGAGGACCGTGGCCCGACTTCGACATCGGGCGAATGTATGAAAACACCCTTCACGAGGTCGGTCACGCCCTGGGTCTTGGCCACGCGTACCCGCTCCTCACCTCGACCGACATCATGGCCTATGGCCCGGTTCAAGCCGTGTTCAATCCGACAACGGGGATGAACGAATACCAGTACAAGACGCCGATCGTTTCGGACTGTGACATCGCTGGGATCAAGGCCGCCTTCTCCTGGGCCGTCGAGGGCGTCGCGCCACACCCCCCAACCGTCTACAAGATCCGCTGCTGAAGAGGATTGACTAAGCAGCTTGCCACGCGTGCGCATGTGCGACTTCTCGGCTTTCCAGCGGGCTCATGTCGCTCCTCGGACAAGGGCGGCTGGCATCCGCTCATGCCGCGATCCGGGCGTCTCACAACTGGCCCGTTGTTGCACAAACGCAGGTTTGTGTGCGAAGACCCGTGTTCGGTTTCGATCGAGCACGAACCGTCTCAGAACCCGTGTACGAAATCGGTTGTTGCGAAACTAGCGGCTACCACGGTTTGCGGACACTCGCATCCTGCGGCCGTTCAAGTCGTGGCAAGAAAGTTGGACGAGTCACGGCGATCGCCGCCCAACCGACGCTGAATCCGAGGGGTGGGGCGTGTGAAACGCCCTTCCCTTATCCCCTCAGACGGGAACGAGCTCGACGGCTCCGACGGCGTACCGGGCGAGGATCGCTCGCGCTACCTCGGGGTCGGCCCCGAGGGGCTCGGAGACGGCAACAGCGCCGGCTTCGAGCGCCAGCTCGGCTGCACGGTCCGGTAGGAATCCGGGAGCCAGGAACATTGACGCTACGGCGACGTGGCGACGGCCCTCGGCACGGAAGGCCCGGACTGCCTCACCGGTCGCCGGGGGAGTCGTGGACGCGAACGCTGCGGTCACCGGGAGCTTGTGGTGGGCACCCCAGACCCGGGCGAGCCGGGCGACGGCCTGGTTGGCGAGCGGGTCCGAGGAGCCGGCCGCAGCCAGGACCAGTGCGTCGAGCTCGCGTACCCGGGCGGCACTCAGGGCTTCCCGGAGGCGCTTGTCGAGAACTTCGAGGAATGCGTGCTCGAGGCCCAGGACCCGGGTAGCGCGGATCTGCAGGCCCTCGTGCTGGGCGCTTGCCTTGGCAACGACCTCGGGGACGTCCACCTTGGCGTGGTACGCCTCGCTGAGCAGGAGCGGTACCACCACGATCTCGTCGAAACGGGCACGGACCAGCTTGTTGACGGTCGTCTCGAAGGACGGCCGGACGTGGTCGAGGAACGCGACCTCGATCCGGAGGTCGGGCCGCATCCGGCGGGTCTCGGCGACGAGCGCTTCGATCGTCGCCTTGGAGCGTGGGTCCCGGCTGCCATGGGCAAGGGCGATGAGGGCTGGGGCGGTCATGGACCGGCCTCCCTTCTCTCTTCGATCTCGCTGTGACGTCGTTGTCATTGCGTGGTGGATGTGGTGCTGGTGCCCACAGTGGGCGACTTACTGGTGGATCCCGCATTCGGTCTTGTTGGTGCCTGCCCAACGGCCGCTACGGGCGTCTTCACCCGGCGCTACCCGCTGGGTGCAGGGCCAGCAGCCGATGGACGGGTAACCGTCGTACTGCAGCGGGTTGACCAGGACACCGTTCTCGACGATGTACTGCTCGATCTCTTCGTCCGACCAACGCGCCAGCGGGGAGACCTTGACCTTCTGCTTCTTCTCGTCCCAGCCGACGACCGGCGCGATGACCCGGTTGTGGGTCTCCGCACGCCGCAGGCCGGTGGCCCAGGCGTCGTAGTTGGCCAGCGAGTCGGCCAGCGGCAGGACCTTGCGCAGCTTGCAGCAGAGGTCCGGGTCCCGCTGGTACAGGTCGGGGCCGTATTCGGCGTCCTGCTCGGCAACCGATTGCACCGGGGTGATGGTGAGCAGGTTGACCGGCATGGTCGCAGCTACCGCATCGCGGGTGCCGATGGTCTCCGCGAAGTGGTAGCCGGTGTCCAGGAACACGACGTCGACGCCGGGAGCAACCTTCGAGGCGACGTGCGCGAGGACGGCGTCCCCCATCGAGGAGGTCACGCAGAAGCGCGCACCGAACGTGGCGACCGCCCACTCGATGATGTCCTCGGCGGGCGCGAGCTCGAGCTCGGCACCTACCTGGAACACCAGGTCCTTCAGCTCAGCGATGCTGCGGCCCTCGGTCCGGGAGCCGCGAGCAGCGCGTGCCGCCAGCGTGGTGGGTGCGGTCATGGTGTGCCTCCCGACCCGGCTGCTCCCAGCGCGGGTCGCGGGAGCTGCTTGATCATCGAGACAGTGAACGCGCGCAGGCATGACCGGCATTCCCAGGCCCCCCGGACGTCGGCGCCCTCAGGACCCTCAGCCTGGTGCGGCCAGAGGTTCTCGTCGCCGCAGTACGGGCAGTGGAAGGGCTCGGCGCGCGTCGACATCAGGCAGTCTCCAGGGCCTTCTCGCCACGGAGCAGAACCTCGTCGGCTCGCACCACCCAGGCCGCGAACGCCTCGCCAGTGGTCCGGTCCCTCAAGTACGCCTCGACGACGTTGGTGATGTAGTCGTCCAACCCGGTCGAGGTGATCTTGTGGGCGCGCAGCTTCTTGCCGATGGTCTCGTGCTGGCCGATGCCACCGCCCAGATGCACCTGGAAACCTTCGACCTGGTTGCCGGCTTCGTCGAGGACGAGCTGGCCCTTGAGACCGATGTCGGCCACCTGGGTCCGGGCGCAGGCGTTCGGGCAGCCGTTGACGTTCACGGTGATCGGCACGTCCAGGGCGGGGAACCGCTTCTCGAGCTCGGCGACCAGGTCGCGAGAGCGGTCCTTGGTGTCGACGATCGCGAGCTTGCAGTACTCGATCCCCGTGCAGGCCATCGTGTTCCGGCGCCAGTTCGACGGTCGCGCGTCAAGCCCGATCTCGGCGAGCTCGGCGATGAGCGGCTCCACATCGGCTTCGTCCACGCCGAGCACGACGAGCTTCTGCTGGGCTGTCAAACGGGCGCCGGCAGCGCCGTACTTCTCGACCAGATCGCCGAGCGTGACGAGAGTCTGACCATTGATCCGACCGACTACCGGAGCGGCTCCGATGTAGAACTTGCCGTCCTTCTGGGCGTGTACGCCGACATGGTCGCCGCTCTCGGTGGAGACAGCGGGGGACTCGACCGAAACGAGCTTCTTGCCGAGGTATTCGTTCTCCAGGACCTCGCGGAACTTCTCCACGCCCCAGTCAGCGACCAGGAACTTCAGTCGGGCCCGCGCCCTCAGGCGCCGGTAGCCGTAGTCACGGAAGATGCTGGCGACGCCGGCCCAGGCGTCGGCGACCTCGTCGAGCGGGATCCAGACGCCGAGCTTCTGCGCGAACATCGGGTTGGTCGAGAGCCCGCCGCCGACCCAGAGGTCGAAGCCCGGGCCGTGCTCGGGGTGCACCACACCGACGAACGAGACGTCGTTGACTGCGGGCACCGTGTCCAGGCTCGGGTGACCGGTCAGCGAGGTCTTGAACTTGCGGGGCAGGTTCGAGAACTCGGGGTTGCCGATGTAGCGGCGCTTGATCTCGTCGAGCGCCGAGGTGCCGTCGATGATCTCGTCAGCGGCGACACCTGCCACCGGGGAGCCCAGGAACGGGCGCGGCGAGTCGCCGCATGCCTCCAGGCTGGTCATCCCGACGGCGTCGAGACGCTCCCAGATCTCCGGGACGCTCTCGATGGCGATCCAGTGGTACTGGATGTTCTGACGGTCGCTGATGTCGGCGGTGTTGCGCGCGAAGTCGACGCCGATGCCGCCGAGCGCGCGCAACTGGGCGGCATCGAGCAGGGCTCCGTCGCTGCGGACTCGGAGCATGAAGAAGCGGTCGTCCAGCTCCTCTTCCTCCATCGACCCGGTCTTGCCGCCGTCGATCCCCGGCTTGCGCTGGGTGTAGAGGCCCATCCAACGGAACCGGCCGCGAAGATCGGCGGGGTCGATCGAGTCGAATCCGCGCTTCGAGTAGACGTTGATGATTCGAGCTCGGACGTTGAGCGGGTCGTCGTCCTTCTTGGACTGCTCGTTCTTGTTCAGGGGCTCGCGGAATCCGAACGACCACTGACCCTCGGCCCGCTTGGGGCGGGGGATCTCGGTGTGCCGCGGAGGCTGGGATTGAAAGCGCTGGTCAGGCATGTGTGGGGTGGGGTCCTTCGCTGAAAGGGGCGCGCGCGTCATTGCGAGCGGGAGGAAAAGAGCAGAAGCTCAGCGGGGCCAACACATCATGCTGCCGGTACGACCGAGGTCCACGTGACGACGCGTCACGAGCCAGGTCGAAGTGGCAGCGCTGATCATGAGTCAAGTCTCAGGTTCCGGACACTGCTTCCACAAACCGGAATCTCATGTCATGAGACGCATGTCCATGATTTGGTACACCCTTGGGTGCCCCGCACGCTCCCGCAGCGCGCCTCTAGGCTGTGCCCATGAGCGACGCGACCTCTCCGGACAGGGCTGCCACCGGGGGAGAAACCCTGGCCAAGACCATTTCGGCGGCGTACGACGCCATGCTCGAGGTGATTGCCGCGGTCGAGCCGCGTGTGGCCGAGGCCACACGTAAGGAGCTTGCCGACCAGCGGTCCTCGCTGAAGCTGATCGCCTCGGAGAACTACGCCTCGCCGGCCACCCTGCTCACGATGGGCACCTGGTTCTCCGACAAGTACGCCGAAGGCACGGTGGGGCACCGCTTCTATGCGGCCTGCCAGAACGTCGACACCATCGAGTCCCTTGCCGCCGAGCACGCCCGGGAGCTGTTCGGGGCGCCGTACGCGTATGTGCAGCCGCACTCCGGCATCGATGCGAACCTGGTCGCCTTCTGGTCGATCCTCGCCCACCGGGTCGAGACCCCGGCGCTCGCCAAGTACGGCGCGAAGAACGTCAACGAGCTCTCCGAGACCGACTGGGAGCAGTTGCGGCACGAGTTCGGCAACCAGCGCCTGCTCGGGATGGCCCTGGACGCCGGTGGGCACCTGACCCACGGCTTCCGCCCGAACATCAGCGGCAAGATGTTCCACCAGCAGCAGTACGGCACCGACCCCGAGACCGGCCTGCTCGACTACGACGTGGTTGCCGCCAAGGCGCGGGAGTTCAAGCCCGCCGTCCTGGTGGCCGGCTACTCCGCGTACCCGCGCCGGGTGAACTTCGCGAAGATGCGCGAGATCGCCGACGAGGTCGGCGCGACCCTGATGGTCGACATGGCGCACTTCGCGGGTCTGGTCGCCGGCAAGGTCTTCACCGGCGACGAGGACCCGGTCCCGTTCGCGCACATCACCACCACGACCACCCACAAGTCGCTCCGCGGCCCACGCGGCGGCCTGGTGCTCGCCCAGGAGGAGTTCGCGGCCGACGTCGACCGCGGCTGCCCGATGGTCCTCGGTGGCCCGCTCTCCCACGTGATGGCAGCCAAGGCCGTCGCCCTGGCTGAGGCACGTCAGCCGTCGTTCCAGACCTACGCCCAGAACATCGCCGACAACGCGAAGTCGCTCGCCGAGGGTTTCCTGACCCGGGGCGCGAAGCTGGTCACGGGCGGCACTGACAACCACATCGTGCTGCTCGACGTCGCCGCGTTCGGCATCACCGGCCGCCAGGCCGAGTCGGCGCTTCTCGACGCCGGGGTCGTGACCAACCGCAACTCGGTCCCCAACGACCCGAACGGTGCCTGGTACACCACGGGCGTCCGTTTGGGTACGCCGGCACTGACCACTCGCGGCTTCGGTCACGACGAGTTCGACAAGGTCGCCGAGATGATCGTCGACGTGCTCACGAACACCGAGGCCGGCACCAACAAGGCCGGTGCGCCGTCGAAGGCGACGTACAAGCTCAGCCCTGGCGTTGCGGACCGGGTGCGCTCGGAGTCCGCCGAGATGCTCGAGAAGTACCCGCTCTACCCGGGTCTGGTCCTGAGCTGAGCCCCGCGAGCTCAGGCGGTCGCGTCCAGCAGGTCCAGACTGTGGCGCGCGATCGCAGCGCGTTCTGATGCCAGCTGCTGCAGTTCCGGCGTGGGCTCCTGATCGAGGAGCTCGAACGGAAGGGCTGACAGCCCGGTGAAGATGATCAGCTGCAGCGCGTGCGCGCGGCGCAGCGCGTCCACGCTCATCTCGAAGCCCTCGGCAGCCAACCCGTCCCGGTACGAGGCGACGCACGCCTCGCCACGCGCCTGAAGGTCGTCGCTGCTCCGCAGGCCGAGCTGGACGTCGCCGACGAGCAGCTGGCCCAGGTCGAAGCCGACCGGCAGGTCCTGCCAGAACCCGAAGTCGATCAGGGTGAACCCGTCGCCGTCCACGAGCAGGTTGTTGGGGCAGGCGTCGCCGTGGGCGACGCGCACGGGAAAATCGCTGAGCTCCTCCACATACGCCGCGGCCTGCGCTCCAGCAGCGACCAGGCGGCTGCGGAGCACTTCGTCGAAGGCGCCGGCGACCAGCGGGTGCTGCCAGATCGCCTCGTCGTTCAGTATCGGGAGCACCTGGCTGTTCAGGCGGCCGAACAGGTACACCTCCAGGTTCCAGTCGAACTCGCCGACGCGGCCGTAGCGAGCGACGTCTGCACTGCCGGCGAGCCGGCCGAGCAGGTGGGCGGCGCGCTCGAACCGGGCCAGGTCCCAGCGCACGTCCTCGGCCGCCACCTCCTCGAGCCACATGGCTGCAGACTTCTCGTCGAGGTCCACGACACCGAGCGACCGGGGCATCGAGAGCCCGGCCGGGAGGTGGTCGCGCAGGTCGGAGCGGTAGACGAGGGGCTCGATGCGCCAGGGAACGCCGGCCTCGGCCATGGCACGCAGGTCCGGTGGCACCTCGGCGAAGAACGGGGAGCGCGCCCAGGACTGGACGTGCTTGACGAACAGGCTGAACGACCTCGGTTCGCCGTCGGCGGTCGCGCTCCCGCGAACCCAGAAGCGCCCTGCCGTAGTGATCGAAGGGACCGTGTAGTCCACCTGGCTCACCTGCGAGTCGAGAATAGTGGTGCGCGCCGGGTCGACCCGGAGCAGGTCCGCGACCATCCGGGCAAGGACCTCGTCGCTGACATCAGCGGGTCCGAGAGCTGTGCGCTCGTTCATCTCAGGGGCTCCTGGCGGTGAGAGGGTGCGCCGAGTCTACGAATTCGGCTCAGCGACGCCAGACCCCGCCGAGCTCCGGCCCGTCTGATCCGGTCGCGGCACCCGGCCCGGCGCCGGTTGCCGCGATCGCGGTCGCGATGGCCTTACGGTTGTCCCATGACCGTGGAGGGCACTCGAACGCCTGCCCGGTCGTTCCGGAGCACCGGAACGCTGGTGAAGGTCCGGCACGCGATCTGGCGCGTGATCGTGACGACCGTCTCGACGTGCATGAAGAACAGGGTCACCGGGCTCGCAGCCGAGGCGGCCTTCTTCGCGATCCTCTCGCTGCCTCCGCTGATCTTCGCGCTGGCCGGATCGATCGGCTACGTCTTCGCCCAGTTCAGCAGCAGCCAGATCGAGGACGTCCGACAGACGGTCATCGAGATGGCCTCGCGCGCGCTGACTCCGGAGACCGTGGACGACATCATCCGGCCGACTCTGAACGACGTCCTCGAGGGCGGTCGGTACGACGTCATCTCGATCGGCTTCGTGCTGGCGCTCTGGTCGGGCTCGCGCGCGCTGAACGTCTTCGTCGACACCATCACGATCATGTACGGACTCGGTGGTCACCGAGGGATCGTCCGGACTCGTGCGCTGTCGTTTCTGCTCTACGTGCTCGGCATGTTCACCGGCGTGGTGACGATCCCGCTGGTCGTGGCTGGTCCGGGCCTCGTCGACGCGGCACTCCCCGAGCGAATGGACCTGCTCAACGAGCTGTACTGGCCGATCGTCGTCGTGCTCTGCGTCTGCTTCTTGACCACGCTGTACCACGTCTCGGTGCCGGTCCGGACGTCGTGGCGGTTCAACGTCCCGGGCGCGGTGTTCACAATGTTCTGCTGGATCGTCGGGTCGGCGCTGCTCCGGGTGGTGCTCGTTGAGACGGCGCAGGGTTCGACCTCGATCTACGGGCCGTTGGCCGCTCCGATCGCGATCCTGCTGTGGCTCTACGTGCTCTCGATCGCCGTACTGATCGGTGCGGCCCTGAACGCGGCTTTCGACCAGATCTGGCCGCAGAAATCGACCACGACGGCCCGTTCCGAGCTCCGGCGGCGACTGAGCCTGGACGCGATGCTGCCGTGGCGCGGTCCGCGGTACGACCAGGCCGATTAATCCGGTGCAGCCGTACCGAGGCCGTCGTACATTGGGCGAATGATGTCCGCAGACGGCCCGGTGCTCGATGAGCGCTGAACGGGTCACCCGCATCGACCCCTGGGTGGGATGCGTGGTCGGCTGCGAGACCGGGATCGCCCGGGTGCTCACCGACCGCGGAGAGATCCGGGCCAGTTACAGCGGGAAGATGCTCGCCCGGATCGCCCGCAACCGGGACTGCGTCGCCGGACCGGGGGACTGGGTCGTCCTGCGCCGCTGGGCCGACGACCGGGTGACGATCGACGACCTCTGGCCACGCGCGCTGCGGCTCGCCGAGGTCATCTCGCTGCACGGTTGACCCGGTCCCTCCCACGGATGGCTCCGGCCACGTGCCATGCTCTGCGTGTGCGTAACGTGACTCCGTCGGCTCCGATGGGTGTTGCCAGTGCCTGACATCGAGTCGAAGGCCGTCCCCGGAGTGCTCAAGCTCCCGGTCTCGACCCGCTCGCCGTGGTGGACTCTCGTCCGGCGGCTGCTGCTGGCCCTCGGGATCCTCACGTTCACGATCGCTCTGGTCTATCTCGACCGCTTCAACTACCGCGACAGCGCGCACCCCGATGCCGATGGCATCACGCTAGTCGACTCGATCTACTACACCACCGTCACTCTGAGCACGACCGGGTACGGCGACATCGCACCGGTCAGTCCGAGTGCGCGTCTGATCAACGCCTTTCTGATCACGCCGCTGCGGATCGCTTTCCTGGTGCTCCTGATCGGCACCACCCTGGAGGTTCTCGCCAACCAGGGACGCGAGAGGTTCCGCACCGCCCGCTGGAGGAAACACATGGAACAGCACATCGTCCTGATCGGCTACGGCACCAAGGGCCGCAGTGCCGTCGACACGTTGGTGAAGAACGGCGAGGACAAGGAACAGATCGTGATCGTCGACCCGAGCAGCGTCGCTCTGGGCGAAGCGCACGCCAACGGGCTGGCGGTCGTGACCGGGGACGCCAGCCGACGCGAGGTCCTGCGCCGTGCCGGGGTCGAGCGGGCGCGCCAGGTGATCATCACGACGCCGCGTGACGACACCACCGTGCTGGCGACGTTAACCGTGCGTCAGCTGAACCCGCAGGCCTACATCGTCGCCGCGGTCCGGGAGCAGGACAATGTGCCGCTGGTCCGGCAAAGCGGCGCGGACGCGGTGGTCACCTCGTCCGACGCGGTCGGCCGTCTGGTGGGTCTGTCGTCGATCTCGCCGCCGCTGGCCGCCGTCCTGGAGGACCTGCTCACCTACGGCGAAGGTCTCGAGGTCGCCGAGCGCGAGCTTTTGGTCACCGAGGTGGGCAAGGCCCCGCAGAGCCTTCCCGACCAGGTGCTCGCGGTGTTGCGCGACGAGAAGGTCTACCGGTACTTCGACCCGACGGTCACCCAGCTCGCGCGTGGCGACAGGCTCGTCGTGGTTCGACCGTCGAAGGAGCTGCCCTGGGCTCCGCGCCCGGGGACCCACGGCGAGGCCCTCGCCGAGGACCAGGACTGAGCCGGCCACGGTGCTGGTCGGATGAGCGTGCTGCGCACCGCCGGCCGCGCGGGCCGCGAGGTGGGACGTCTGGTTCTCGACCAGGTGCCGCCCGCCGCACTCCCGCGCCGCGCGGCTGATCTCGACCCAGCGACGCTCAGCCGGCTCCTCGGCCGCACCGTCACCGGGTGCGAGCCCCTCGCCGGAACCTCCGGTACGACGGACCGCAGCGTGCTCCGCCTGTCCGGGCCGGATGTCCCGGAGACGGTCTTCGTCAAGACTGCTGCCACTGACCTCGGAACCCGGCTCTTCGGCGGCCTGGCCAGGCTGGGTGAGGTCGAGGTCGGCTTCTACCGGGACCTGCGGCCGACGTTGGAGATCGAGGCTCCGGCAGTGGTCGGCTCGCGCTTCGACCGTCGTACCGGACGTTTCGCGATCGTGCTGGAGGATCTGGCTGCGCGCGGCGCGGAGTTCGTGGACACGTTGACCCCCTTGACCGTTGACCAGGCAGCCGCGGCGCTGACCACCTTGGCGACGCTGCACGGTCAGACTTCGGGTCGTACGAACCTGCCCCGGTGGTTGACGACGAACTCGGGGGATGCCCTGCTGCCGTTGGTTGCCGCCTTGCTGGGCCGACTCGGACGCACGGTCGCCGAGCGTGACCCGACGCTGGTCGCTGCCGGGGGACCGGGACTGCTGCGCTCGTACCGGCGCTGGGCGCCCGTACTCGACCAGGACTCATTCTGCGTCCTCCACGGCGATCCGCACCCGGGCAACCTCTACCTCCTCGGCGATCGCGCGGGCCTGCTGGACTGGCAGGCCGTACGACGCGGGAACGGACTGCGGGACGCCACGTATCTGATGGTGCTCGCGCTCGAGACCGCCGTACGACGTTCCGCGGAGCGCGACCTGCTCGCGCACTACTGCGCCGAGCTCACCTCGTACGGCGGTCCGCGGATCTCGCCGTCAGCGGCGTGGGCGGCGTACCGGCAGATGGCTGCCTACGTCTACGTCTCGACCACCTTCACCAACGGGCTCGGTGGACTGCAGGGTACAGAGATCGCCGACGCGGGGCTGCGCAGGAGCGTCGCTGCTGTTGAGGACCTGGACACAGCGAGTGCCTTCTGAGCCAGCCACGGGGTCCGGTGGGCTGGACCAGCTCGCCACAGCAGTAACAGCAGATACCCCTGGCCCCTTGCCTTTCACCGGTTCTGGGTGGTTCCAGATATCTCTTCTCCTTCTCCAGGCCCGTCCCTAGGGTGGGCTCATGGTCGAGGGGAGGGCTGTCGAGGCAGGGCACCTGAACCTGGCGCCCCTACCGCAGCACGTTCCGACCCCGAGGACGTCGCCGGAGAACGCGCCTCGGCGGCACCGGGCTCCGGCACTCGGAGAACTGATCAACACCGCGATAACGATCATCCGCCGCGACTCGCTGGTGCCCAGTGGCTACCTGGTCGTGCCGCGCAAGGGCTCGGCTGTGCACCAGCACTCGGTCTGGCTTCTCGGGTCCTTCGCACTGCTCGACGACGGCTGGTTCGGTCGGGTGAACGGGAACGACAGCGTCGACACCCGTTCGAAGTGGTTGCGCAACCACGAGCGCCGCTGCCAGGACCAGCACTGGACCCAGTTCCACTGGATCGATCCGGCGCTCCTGGACGCCGGCTGCGGCGCGTCCACCTTCGGACTCGGATTGGGCTCGGTCGGGCCGATCTACTGCCCGGGTCCGGAACCCGGCCAGGTCCACCCCGCGCACACCCCCCTCGTGGCGATCTTCGCCGAGGGCCTGCGCCAGCTCGCTCTCGAGTGACTAGTCCTCGATCGGTCTGATCACAACGCTCACGGGGTCGCCGTCGTCGACTCCCTCGGCGACCCTTACCGACTACTTGACCGGGAGCACGAACGAGCCGGTGGCCTGGTGCGGGAAGACCGACGTCGCCCACGCCGAGCCGGAAGCCGACCTTGATCGAGCCGAACCCGCGAGGAGCAGCGGTGACCAGGTCGCGGAGGGCGTCAGCAGCCTCGATCGGGAGCCGCACGAAGTACCAGCTCCCCTCGCCCTTCCAGGCGAAAAGTTCGGCGGAGAACTCCACGGACTCGTCGTCGGTCATGGAGAGATCCTGGTCCACGGCACCGACGGGGATGTTTCTAACGCGGAAGGTCGTCGGAGTCTTCCCCAGGGTGCCCGCCCATCAAGACTGGCGTTGCCCACCAGAGGATCGCGAAGAACAGCAACGCGGCAACGAACGCGATCACGGCGGCCAGGCTGCCGGCCACGATGTCAAAGGCCAGGTACAGGACGCCGCTGACGGTGGCCGCGACCATCACCAGCCCCGCCCGGGCACACCGATCTGCGGCCATCACCAGCCAGCTCCGCGCCCGGTGGCGGAACAGGATCCGGTGGAACGCGACCGGAGCCAGAACCAGACCCGTGGTGATCACGGCACCGGAAAGCACGACCAGATAAATGGTCCGTTGGGTGTCGTCGAGGGACTCGAAACGCTGGCTGAACGGGACGGTGAGCAGGAACCCGGTGAGGATCTGGACGCCCGTTTGGGTTACCCGGATCTCCTGGAGGAGCTCGTCCCAGTTGCGGATCAGGCGCTCGGCCTTGTTCTCGGTTTCGCTCACTGCTGCGGTGTGTCTGTCGCCGGCCCGCTGGGGGTGGCTCCGCCCTCGTCGCTCCAGTCCGAGTCGTCGTCATCGCGGCTCGGGTCGGAGGTGACGTCGTCCTCGACCGGCTTCTCGTTGCGGTCGTTGCGGTTCATTAGCTGCTCCGATCGTCGCAGGAGGGTTTCAGCCCGCGTTTGCGCACGGCGACGCCGCGAGCCGCCGAAGCAGCTCGGCTGCCCGGACGCGCAGCAGCGTCGTCCAGAACAGTAGCCCGTCCGCGCTCACGCCGCCTGCCCCACGATCTCGCCGCGGAGCGTCGCCAGGATGCGGTTCAGGATGCGCGAGACCTGCATCTGGGAGACGCCGAGCTGATTGCCGATCTGCTGCTGGGTGAGCCCCTGGAAGAAGCGGAGCTCGAGCACCGTGCGATCGCGGTCCCCGAGACGCCGTACCGCGGGGCCGAGGAGGAGGCGGGCATCTGCGCTGGCGAACTCAAGGTCCAGGTCCTCGAGCGTGGAGCCGAGGTCCTGGCCGTTCTCGGAGATCGGGGCGTCGAGCGAGAGCGGGGTGAAGCAGCTCCCAGCCGCGATGGTCTCGGTGACGTCATCGACGTCAGCGCCGACGGCTTCGGCGAGTTCCCTGACAGTCGGGCTCCGGTGGAACGACTGCACAAGGTCAGCCTCGACCGAACGCACCCGCGCCTGGAGCTCCTGGATCCGGCGGGGCGGCCGGACAGTCCAGCCGCTGTCGCGGAAGTGACGTCGCAACTCGCCGCGGATGGTGGGGATCGCGTACGCCGTGAAACTGTCCGACCGATCGGGGCAGAACCCGCGGACTGCCTTGAGCAGGCCGAGAAACGCGACCTGGCGCAGGTCGTCGTCGGAGATCCCGCGCCGGCTGTACCGGCGGGCCAGATTGACGGCCAACTCCATGTTGAGGGTGACCACCTGGTCGCGCAGCTCTTGCTGAGCGTCGCCGGTCGTCGCACCGGCCTGGGTGAGGAGTTCCACGCTCAGCTGGTCCCTGGCCTTCTGGTGCCGGGTCTGCTGGTCGCGCTCGTCAGACGGGTTGCGGGGATCGGACGCGAGGATGGTTGAAGCGCTTGATGACATCACTGAGGACACACCCTTATCGGGGAACAGCGGGATTTGCGGCGCGTTTCTGGACCACAAAAGTCCCTAAAGTTCTACCCACTCAGCAGCCGGAGTATGCCTACTCCGGGCAACAAGTTTTCCGGCTGACGACCGCATACCAATTGAGGAACCGGGCAGTACCCAGATACGGGTCGTGGTCATGCGCATGACTTCGGTTCCAGGTCCCGGCGTTGAAATGCACAGCGTCGGGGCCGGCCCTCGGGTCCCGCGCTCAGCCAGTCGGTGGGAGTTCTCCGTGAGCGACGACGAGGTCCGCGACGACGCGAAGTTTGAGGTTCTGCGCCTGGGAGTAGCGCCGCAGCACAGCGAAGGCCGTGCTCGAGTCCACGTCGAACTTCTGCATCAGGATGCCTTGCGCTTGGCCGATCAGGGTCCGACCATCGACGGCGAGGCGCAAGTTATCTCGCTCTCGCACCGAGATCAACGGCGCGGCGGCATGCGTCGCGAAGATGACTGCGGTGTCGCGGTCGTCAGCGGTGTACTCGCGCTCGGCGGTCGAGTAGAGGTTGAGGGCTCCGAGGCTGGTGCCCCCGATGGTGAGCCGGGCGGCCAGCAGACTGCCGAAGCCGAGCGTCGCCGCCTTCGGGCCCCACTGCGGCCACCGAGGGTCGTTCGCGAGGTCGTTGGAGACGAATGTGTCCTGCTCCCACGCTGCCTCCACGCATGGTCCTTCGGACAGCTCGTACTGGAGGAGGTCGGCGGAGACGACGTCCGGCGACGTCGGACCCAGGGTCTCGAACCCTCCGCCTGCCCGGAACACGGTCAGGCCCGCGTGCTCGCAGTCGAGGGTGTCGCAAGCGAGAGCAACGACGCTCTCCGCCGTTTCGGCCAGGTCGTCCTCGCCTACACAGAGCGCGGCGAGTTCGCGGAGCGCTGGCAGGAGCTCATCTGGATCGGGCACCCACCAAGCCTAGGGGCTTATCCCTGGCGGGACCGCCGATCGTCGGAATCGGTCTAGCGTGGACCGGTTTCCGCGGGACCCGGCCCGGGTACCTGCGGTTGACTGAGACGAGGAGGCAGGCGATGCCGAACGGAGATGGGGGCACCATGCGAGAGCCTTCGCACAGGCGCGTCGAGAACGCTATGAGCGGGCGTGGTCAGTCCTGACGCGCCTGCGCCGGTCATCAGCCCGGAGCCCGGGCTGGCGACGCATCCGGCACGGGCGCGGCTTTCGCTACGTCGACGAAGCGGGCGACGCTCTCCCGGCGACCGCGGTGCAGCGCGTCCGGGACCTGGTGATTCCGCCAGCCTGGACCGAGGTGTGGGTCTGTCCCGATGAGTTGGGCCACCTCCAAGCGGTCGGGACCGACGACGCCGGTCGCCGCCAATACCTGTACCACCCCGTGTGGCGGGAGAAGCAGGACGAGGCGAAGTTCGACCGCGTGCTCACCATGGCGCGCAAGCTGCCCGGCGTACGCCGCAAGCTCGAGGCCGACCTCGGGCAGCGAGAAGACGGTCGGCGGCAGGTACTCGCAGCCGGCGTACGGCTGGTCGATCTCGGGTGCTTCAGGCTCGGGTCGGACAGCTATGCCGACCTGAACGGCAGCCACGGGCTGACCACACTCGAGCGACGCCATCTTCGCCGCAACGGGGACTGTTACGAGTTCAGGTTCGTCGGCAAGGCCGGCGTCGAGCACGAGGTCCAGATCGACGATCCCACGGTCTGCCAGGTGATCGAGGACCTGACCAGGAGCCGTCGTGGCTCTGCACGGTTCCTGGCGGCCAAGGTCGCAGGGCGGTGGCGGGAGATCGGCGCTGACGAGCTGAACGCCTACATTCGGGATCTCTTCGGCACCGAGGTCACCGCGAAGGATTTCCGGACCTGGCACGCGACAGTCACCTGCGCCGTCGCGCTTGCGGCCGAGCCCCGTGCCGAGACCAAGACTGCTCGCGCGCGACAGGTCCGGGCCGCGGTCGTCGAGGCCTCGGATTTGTTGGGGAACACCCCGACCGTGGCCCGGTCGTCGTACGTGCACCCGCGGGTGATCGACTTGTTCGAGGCGGGGGAGACCCTGCCTCGGGTGCCGACCTCGCAGAACGCCGCGGACCGTGCCGTGCTTCGCCTTCTGACCCGTTGACCAGGGTGAACCAGCGCCGCCGGGGTACCTCGCTGGCCTGCATTCGTTGTGGCTCGCCTCCAGGACCGGTCCAAATCCCTACAGCACCCCTCTCCAGGCTGATCCGGACTTCGCGTCGGACGGCCGCGTCATCGAAGGACCCGCCACGAGGCCGCTCGGCCAGGGAAGAACCTGATGCATGGAATTCGCGCTAGGCGGGTAGGCCACTGACATGACAGACGTCGAGCCGATGACTTCTCTTGAGATTCGACAGATAGTTGCTGCGCTGGCGAACTGCTTGCCGACCCAGCAAGCGGCGTACATCCGCGCGCAACCGCAAGACGAGTTCGCCACCGTTGCCGAGGCGTATGTGGCCGTCCGGAGCAGCGAGGTCCCGGTACCTCGTGATCTCCTCGATCGCATCCAGGCCGAGGTCATGGAGCATCCCGTCGCCTCCTGATCCCTGAGTGGCCCGTACGAACCGAACCCCGTCGGCGGGATCGCAGGCGGCGTTGCTTGCGTTCGGATCAGCGGACGACGGAGGCGTGGTCGCCGGGCACCTGGGTGCCGACCTCGACGGTTGCCGGGATGCTCCCCGCGAGCTGGTAACTCGCCAGGAACAGGGCCGTGATGAACGCCATACCTAGAACGGTCCAAGGGAACTGTGCCCAGGGACGCGGCCGATCGGCGTGACGGCGCTGCCTCGGGGAGGCGGTCCGTCGGGAAGATTCCATAGGTCCCTCATACCCAGAGGTCGGGCACTCAATCGATGTAGTTCGGGGACATAAGTCGGCGGTTATTGGGTAGGAGACCTGGACAACCCAACTGAAGGAGTCCCCCATGGGAATCGACGACAAGATCCAGAACAAGACCGAGGACATCGTCGGTCGTGGCAAGGAAGCAGTCGGCGCCGCGACGGACAACGACTCCTTGAAGGCTGAAGGCAAGGCCGACCAGACGAAGGCCGGCGTCAAGGACAAGATCGAAAACGTCAAGGACAAGGTCAAGGACAAGGTCGACGACGTTCTCTGATCGGTCTGACTGATCAGTTCAACGAGACAGCCCCGGGTCCTGCGCACTGCAGGTCCGGGGCTGTTCTGCGCGCTCGGGACTGCTCTCAGACTGTCCGCGAATCTCCCGTGGTGAAAGGGCGGGCGGTGGCTGAGCTTGCGTCCAGCCCGGATCTTTGAGCGGCCTCGACGTCGAGCACGACGTGCGCAGGTCTAGACACAATTTGTCGCTGCGGCCTGGCAGGCTTGTATGAGTATCGCGGGACCGGTCGACTGGCCCGGACCGGCCACGTCCTGTTCGTCACCTCCGGAGGTTCGATGTCCACCGCTACCCGGCGCGCCTATTCAATGCTCACGTCGGTGCTGGCAGCCGGTGCCCTGGGTTTGGCCGTGCTAACCCCGCAGCCTGCTGGAGCCTCGGACCCGATCGCGTTGGCGCCGCCTCCCGCCGCTCCGACGCTCGTAGCTGCTGATGTCACGCAGGTTCTGCTGCCGACCCAGGACCTGAGCACGTACAAATTCTCCAGTTACCGGAAGCACGGTGTCTTGCGCACAATCTGGGACGTCGTGGCTGGAACTGACACAACGTCCTTCCGCGCCTCGACCGTGCTGGCATCGGTCAGGTACTGCAACACGATCGGCGAATGCGTGGGCAGCAGCACGGGCAGGCTGTTCCTGAGCAGTCCGAGCACCTCCCAGCCGACGTGCGCCCGTGCCGTCCACGGTCTGCGGGTCACTCTCAGTTGCCCCATCGAGATGCGCAAGTATCAAACAACTGGCAACTACGCGAGCTCGCGGGTGTATGCGGCGTGGGAGGCGACCGGAGGTGGCAGTGAGACCGGTGAGCAGAGTTACGACACCGACCTGCTGACGTCGAGGATCCGGAACGCGAGCAAGCTGTCGTTGCACGTGAGGAGCTACGTCGACGGATCGGGTGTCTCCCGCACCAGGTTGACCGGGCTCCTGCGGTGGATGACGTTGAACCCGACCACCGGGTCCGCATCGTTCACCCGATACCCGGATCAGACGAAGGTCGCCATCTTCTACCTGGCCAGTGGGCAAACTGTCCCGAAGTTCATCGGCCACGCCATGTCGACCAGCACCGGTTACGGGCGGACGCTTGCATACCGTCCGAAGGGCCGCTGGATCGTCAAATTCGCCGGCACGACCTACGCCGCCCAGAGCGGCGCGTCGGGCAACGCAGACCCGATCGACCCCGTGCTGGATGGCCACCTGCGCAGCGCCAACTGATCGGCGCCAACTGATCGGCGTCAAACCCATGGAGTTCGCGTCAACGGCCGGACGACATGCCCAACCGCAGACGTTTCCAACTTCGGAGTTATGGGCATCCTTCACTTGTCTGCTCGCGCGCCCTGCTGCCCCTCCCGGTGGTGGACGCCTGCGACAAGGCCGCGCCCGTCACTGCTCTCATGGTGGCGGGCGTGCCCTTCGACACCCTCAGAGGTCAAGTTTGTAGGTGGCGAGCAGCCCAGGGCTGGGCCAATACGAACGCCGTAGGGCGAGAGCGTCGGCTAGGCCGGGCGCACCACCGGGGCTCTTAGGCCCCCGGGTGGGCACCTGACAGTGCAGGTGCTCGGTGGGTGCGCGGGCTCCAGATTCACTGACGTGCGGCCCATGTCACGCGGCTAGCAAGAATCGCATGGGTCCTCTGACCCTGCAGCAGATCCGCAGTCGGCATCGTGGGCGAGGTCTCTCTCGGCCGATGACCCCACCAGCGCCACCAGGCACCCGCTCGCGAGCCTCCGGCCCGATCGGGTGCCTCGAACTGGGAAACCGGCGGCGCGTCGGAGACATTCTCAATCCGCATGACCGGTGCCGACCCCGGCGTGAGGTTTGGAACCATGGGTGGAGACGGCGACGGGCGAGAGCGCGAGGCAGACGAACGCAGGTTCGTGTTGGACGCCGCGAAAAGGCTCTGGCTGACCGATTGGACGCCACCGACCAGGTCCATGAAGCAGCCGACCAGCGGGATGCCGTTTCCGATTTCAGAGACCTCCGCGCCCAGAATCGTGAGGCCGCGCCTGACCAGTCGCGAGCCTTGGCGAAGGGCATCGACCAGGTCACCGAAACTCGCGAGCGCCGCGAGGCTATGAGAAATCGCGCGCACGCTAGGGCGACCGTATGAATCCAAACGGGATCGGGACGCGCTCTCCGAGGACCTCGACGACCCAGAAACGCCGAAGGCATCAAACCTGAGCAGCCCGGGATCCTCGAGCCCGGAGATGCCCGACGCTTCCGGCAAGCCAAGCCCGCCGCTCGAGGTCTGAACGACGGACTCTAGGTCTGAGAAGAAGGGCCCTTCGACTCGTCACGTACTTGGAACCTACCCAGTGCAGCGCATTGCATTCGCGAACGCATCCGGAGAATCGACAGCGCCCCTCCCGACTAACTCTCGGCAGGTGCTTCTGATAGCAACGCGACATGGGCAGGCGTACTCTGATGCATGCCCAAGCCGGAAGCCTGCCGAGACTGCGGATGCCCGGTCACAACGGAAAAGGGACTTGCTGAGCAGCCCCGCGCGGGAGTCCGGCACGCGGTTGAGAACCGCGTTTGCACTAGCAAGGAATGCAGGTCGAGCTACTCAACGTCCCGCGGCGTGACACGTGAGGGCGTCGAGCCCTTAGCAAAGGCGCCACCAGGAAGAAGCCCGACCCGGTAATGGCAGCCTAGGACGCAGAACGACCCCTGGCGATTTCTGCGCCGGGGGTCGTTCTGACCTTGCACCTGCATGTTCAGCCCTGCTCGACCAGCCACTCTGCGAGCCCCAGCGCGTCCTGGGCGATCATGAGGAGCGCCTTGGTGCCGTTGAGACTTCCGGGTCCACCCCGCAGCATGTTCGGCAGCAACGTCTCGGATGAGGAGTTGGCTGGGCTGCAGCGGGCAGGGTTCTTGGATGACCTCGGGCCTAGGACGCGGTGGCGAGGGTTTGGCCGAAAAGCAACTAGCGAAGGAGATGTGATGGGCCCTTCCCTCGACTTGGCTGTATTCGACTCGCTCGATGTCGCACGATATCGGTTAGCTGACGGGGATTCGATCATCGCCCTGCGCAATCCGGTCGACCTTCTCGAACCACGACTTGCACCTTGGCGTGAGGCAATCGCGTCGGTGTCGTCAGCGGCGTTTGGCACCGATATGTCGGGCATCTGGGCCGAACGCTTCGCTGGCGAGTTCCTCGCGTTGCTTTTCCGCTGGGTGCTGGTCTTCGATGCCCACGACAACCTCGTCGGCTCAGCGGGATACCGCGCAACGACGATGCTAGGTCAGCGCCTCGTCTATTGGGAAAGCACGTCGGTGCTGCCTGGGCACCGCGGTCACGGAGTCGTCGTTCAACTCCAACTGAAAGCACTTGCGCTTGAGTCCGAAAAGTCGCAGCTTCCCGTGCAGTACCTGTTCCGCACGAGGAGCCCGGTGGCACTCTGGACCATCCTGCGCCGTTTCAAAGAACAGGTCACACCCAATCTCGATGGTCGCGTGCCCGTTGATCAGCACGGCCTTTTTGCGGCCGCCGCTGATTGGCTCGGATTCGCCGGGTTGAACCCCGCGACGGGACGTATTTACAAGACCTATGAGGGTCGGCCGCCGCTATACGCGATCGGTGAGGAGCCAGTGAGCAGCAACGCAGAGGTCAACGCGTTCATGGCGACACTGGGCCCGACCGATGGATTGATGGTCATGGTCGGCCCAGATGCACATCTCATGTGATTGAAGCGCGCCCAATACCATCGCAAGTTGGAGACGGCACAGGTGATCCCACTAGCAATGCGGCGGTCAAGGTTGTGTTGGACCGAGTGACAACCGGTGCGGACCGCCTCATACGCCGAGTGCCTCCGCGCAGCTCCGTTTCGACGCGCCCCTGTCGAACTCCCTCGGCGTGCGACTGCTCGCCTTCGGCTACTCCGCATTCGCAGGCGGGCGGGAGCCCAAAGTGATCAGCGTGCTCGGCGGAACAGGACTGATCCTGCCGAGCCTCTAACCACCACGGCGTCAACGTCACCGCCAGCCAAGACTCAATAGTCGCCGGGTCACGCGGAACGATGGTGTCGAGCGGCTTCAACCTTTCGCTGCACAGACCCACCAGCGCCAACACCGCGGCGACGGCGGCTTCTTGGCTGCATATCGGCTGCATCCCGAAATGAAACGACCCCTGAATCCTGCATAGGTGCAGGTCAGGGGCTGTTTCTTGCTGTGGGCGATACTGGGATTGAACCAGTGACCTCTTCCGTGTCAGGGAAGCGCGCTACCGCTGCGCCAATCGCCCTAGGTGATGCAAACTCGCGTCGTGCAATTCGAGGTGGGTACGGGATTTGAACCCGTGTAGACGGATTTGCAGTCCGTTGCCTCGCCTCTCGGCCAACCCACCGCGGAGGTTCGGCTGTTCTCACTCCGAGCGGACAACGAGACTCGAACTCGCGACCTCAACCTTGGCAAGGTTGCGCTCTACCAACTGAGCTATGTCCGCCTGCAACAACCGGCGGACCGGAGGTGCGAAGAGAACATTAGCGGATGCCTACGCAAGGGCCAATTCAGGCCCTTCCCTGGGCGGGTCGCGCCTGCGCAACGCCTAGGCTCGGTCTATGCGCGTTTGGTTCAACGGCTCGGTTCTGGTCGACCCGACGGCGGCTGCGATCAGGGTCGACGATCATGGGGTCACGGTCGGGGACGGGGTTTTCGAGGCGGTCAAAGTTGTCGGCGGCCGGCCGTTCGCCCTCACCCGCCACCTCGACCGGTTGTCCAGCTCTGCGGCGGGCCTCGGCCTGCCTCAGCCGGATCTGACCGAGGTTCGTACGGCTATCGCAGCCGTCCTGGCGGGCCAGGATCTCCCCCTGGGGCGCTTGCGGATCACGTGGACGGCGGGCCCGGCTCCGCTCGGTTCCGGACGCGGGGGAGGCCCGCCTTCGTTAGTGGTGGTTGCTGCTCCGATGGAGCCACCAGCTGGCGCCACCGAGGCAGTACGGGTGCCGTGGGTACGCAACGAACGAAGTGCGGTCGCTGGTCTGAAGACCACGTCGTACGCCGAGAACGTGGTGGCGCTCGCGTACGCCGCCGAGCGAGGTGCCTCCGAGGCGCTGTTCGCCAACACGCTCGGCAATCTCTGCGAGGGCACCGGCTCGAACATCTGTTACGTCGTTGACGGAGAGATCCGTACGCCGACCCTGGCGTCCGGTTGCTTGGCTGGCATCACCCGGGCTCTGATCGTCGACTGGTGCGGCGTACGCGAGCTCGACGAGCCGTTCGCTGTGCTGGACGAAGCGGAGGAGATCTTCCTGGTCTCGACGACGCGAGACGTGCATCCAGTGCGTCGGCTCGACGACCGCGAGTTTGCGGTGCCCGGCCCGCTCACGCTCCACGCTATGCAGACCTGGGCGGCGCGCGAGGCCGCGGACATCGATCCCTGACGGGGGATCTTCGGCCGGCAGGAAGCGGTGGGCTGGGATCAGGCGCTGAGGAGCCGGGTCAGCTCGGTGTCGAAGTCAAGAAGGTCCGCCTCGGTGCCTTGCGGGACGATCGCGAGCATCTGGTGGATGAACGTCGAAACGGCCCGTGAGCTGATTTGGATGAGCACCTCGCCGCTGGGCGAGTTGAGCTCCAGGATCACCACCGCGTTGCCCTCAGCGGACAGGCAGGGCCAGACGTGGACGTCGCCGTCACCGGTGGGCTCGTAGAAGCCCTCGATCAGCAGGTCACGAGCGAACGTCCAACGAACCGGCACCGGCTCTGCCTTGAACAGAATGCTGACCGCGTACGGGTCCGACGGGTTGAACTCGAGTGATGCTTCCAGGGGCGTCGAGGTGCCTTCTGTGTCGACGAATTCCATCTGCATCGCTTCAGTGATGGCCTGAGCAACTCCCAGGATCAGCTTCGTGTCCTTCTGCATCGGTCTTACCTTTCAGGTGGCCGCGTCAGTTGGAACTAGCCCTCCCGCAAGCTCCCAGCGCGACAACCTGAGAGTGTGTGACGAGCGCCTCATTGGCAAGGACTGCTGTCCGATTTGCCAGGTTTGCCCGGCAGTGGTCTACGAAAAGTGTGCGACTGGTCTATTAGGAAGCCGTATTGGACTAGACCGCAAAAGTCAGCCTTCAGACACCTCTTTGGCAGGCTATGCGGGTGACCACCCCACCTGTCGTCGATTCCGATGAGCCATCGCGCTGGCAGCGCGTGCACGGGCACCTGCACCGCAACCGGGCGATGTCGGCGACAACCAAAGTTGTCGTCACTCTGGTGGGGTCCGCTGTCCTGACGGCCGGTCTGATCATGATGGTCACGCCGGGGCCCGGCCTCGTCGGGATCGCAGCGGGACTGGCGATCCTTTCGACCGAGTGGGCCTGGGCCGACCGCTGGTTGCAGGCCGTGCGCCGCAAGCTCGCGTCGGCCAAGGCGGCCGCTGAACAGATGGATCCCGCCGTACGCCGCCGCAGACTGCTCCTCACCGCCGGTCTCACGATCGCCGTCGTCGGTGCCGCCTCGGCGTACATCGCGTTCAAGGACTGGCCCGGATGGTCGCTCTCGGCCTGGGACAAGGCGCAGTCGTTCATCGGGTTCTTGCCCAACCTGCCCGGGATGTGACGTCGCGATCGGGGCCGTGTGAATCGACGGCGTCGGATGGGCTACTGTTTCCCGCGCACCGAAGGTGCGAGATCGGGCGATTGGCGCAGTGGTAGCGCGCTTCGTTCACACCGAAGAGGTCACTGGTTCGAACCCAGTATCGCCCACCGAGGAACATGCAGGTCAGCCCCCGAGCCAGCGCCACAGTTCGGGGGCTGAGTCGGTGTGGGCGCTTTCCCTTGTGTGCCCGTCTGCCCGGTCAGCCGGGCCCTGCCTGAGGCTCGCTCTCAACTCTGATCGCCGGGCGTCGGTGTGCGCTCCAGGCCGGCTGACCCGCCGTCATGACAGCCCGGCTCCCGCGGTCGCGGATCGCACCCCTATTCGCTTCAGGTCCAAATCTGCGATTTCGCGCAACTGGGGCACTTCGGGCAGATAGCCTGCTTTCCGGTCCTCATGAAGTTCGAATCTGGGGCCCGTCGGGATCGTGGGGGAGAACGCAGTGGGGATTCGGGTTCCTGGGTGGCAGCCGCGTGGGTGGGTCGCGCCCAGCGCGCCCTGGACCTTGCGTTTCGACATTCTGGTTGTCGGCGGGGGCCTGTCCGGTTGCGCGTCGGCGATCGCCGCCGCCCGACGCGGCGCCCGGGTGGCCATCCTCGAGCCGACGCACCTTCTCGGGGGGCAGATGACGGCCGGGGGCGTCGGCACCGTCGATCTCGTTCCGGGCTACAAGACGACCGTGGAGCAGGGAATGTGGGGCGAGATCGCGCGTCGCCTCCGAACGATCTACACCGCGTACGGCCTGACGACGGTGGTGGCGCGCTACCGCCTCTACGATTCGATGGCGGTGAACAACCCGGTCGGCGACCGGGTCCTTACCGAGATGTGCCACGAAGCCGGCGTCGAGATCGTGCGCAACTGCTCAGTGCTCTCGGCGACCGTCTCGACCACGGCAACGGTCGAGACCTCTGTCGGCACGTTCACCGCGGCGGTGGCGATCGAGGCGACTGAAGACGGTTCTTTTCTTGCGCTGACCGACTTCCCCTTCAGGGTCGGCAACCAGGTCGGTCGGGGCACGGCGGGTCCGGAGAACCCGTCGAAGATCCAGTCGATCACGCAGTGCGCAGTCCTGCGTCGGTACGACGCCGGTATTCCGCAGCACCTCCGTCTCACGGTCCCGCCGAACGGCTACCTCCAGTTCCGCGCCGAGATCGAAGGGAGCTATCCGTACAAGGCGACCTACCCGCCCGGCAGTGCACCGCCGGACAAGAATGACTTCGCCGGCTTCCGGGCCTACCCGGACATCGCAGATCTCATCTGGTACGACGCACTCGATTTCGGCGACATCGTGCGTACCTCGATCAACAAGGCCAACGACGTGCCGGCGAACACTGCGTACCTCACCGACGAAAGCACCCGGCGTTCGGTGACCACATCGGCGTTCAACAAGACTCTCTCGGTCATCTACTACCTGCAGCAGGAGCATGGGCTGAACTGGGCCGTGGCCCAGGACGAGGGCTTCCGCGAAGGTCCGCAGAAGCGGACCTTCGGTGTCACTCCCGGCATGCCGGAGTGGGTCGCCGACTTCCCGTCCACGCACTACATCCGGGAGTCGCGTCGGCTGCTGGGGGGCTTCACCTTGACCGCGGACCGGATCAAACGGGTGCCTCGGGGTGCCCCCAGCGTCTGGTCGACCCAGAACCTGGCGATCGGTACCTACGGCACCGACATGCACAACAGCCACGGTGAGAACGACTTCGAGTCGGATCTCGGAGAGTCCGTCGACGACTTCAACTTCAGCGAGGTCGGCCCGTTCATCATCCCGTTCGGGTGTTTCGTCCCGGCCGACGACCGGCGCCTGGTCGCTGCCGAGAAGAACCTGTCCATGTCCCGGGTGGTCTCGGCGGCCATGCGGGTACAGCCGTCGGTGACCTCTGTCGGCGAGGCTGCGGGCGTGATCGCCGCTCTCGCGTGGAAGCAAGGGATCGCCCCTCGCCAGGTCTCGCACCAGGCGGCGCAGGTCTCGTTGTTGCGTCGGGGAGCATTGCTGCTGCCGTACCCCATCGTCGGTGCCGCTGCCGGGTCCAGGGACTACCCGGCGGTGGCCCTCGCGGTCCTGCACAAGAAGGTCGCCTTCCGCGTGGACAACAGCCTCAACGAGATCCGGCTGTCCTCGACAGAGATGTCCCGGGCGAAGACGATCGGTCAGCGTCTCATCGCGCTCTGGGAGGGCCCGCTGTGAGGCCCGACTGCACGATCCTCACCCGGCGTACCGTCGTCGCAAGCGGAGGCGTGGTCGCTGCGGCCGGCATCCTCTTCGGCGGTGCCGCTCCGGCGTCGGCCGCGTTTACGTCCGCCCAGATCCTCAGTGCCCAGAGGCGCCTCAACGAGCAAGGGTTCTGGTGCGGTCCGTCGACCGGGACCCGCAACGAGCTCACGACGTCGGCTGTGAAGGCCTACCAGAAGACGTACGGGCTGAAGGTCGACGGCATCCTCGACGGCGAGATCATGCAGGCACTTACAGTCCGCCGTCCCATTCCCCGCTTCACCACGACCGGAAAGGCGGTCGAGGTGGACCTCAACCGGCAGCTGGTTCGGGTTGTCAGCAGCGGCGAGGTCCGTCTCAGTCTGCACGCCACCACGGGAGACAACTCGGTGAGCGACTTCGGTGGGCGCTCGGTCCTCGACCGGACGCCGCGCGGTCGCTTCCGGATCCGGACGGCAGCGTCGGGAGTAGTGACGAACTCGCTCGGGACCCAGTACTTCCCGCACTACTTCCTGACGCCGTACGGCATCTACGGCCGTTCCGGCATGGCTCAGGTCGTCGGCGCATCGACCACCGGAGGAGTCGCCGTCTCGGAGGAGGCACTCGACCTCTTGGTGGGCTCCGCACATCTGACCACCGGCCGGCTCGTCGTCATCGCCTGATCGTCCGGCGACCCGGACACGATCTCCAGCACCCGTCCGTACGACGCCCTCGACCTACCGCTGCCTCCCCGACGGGGTGGGGCTGGGGGCTCGGGGCTACGCGCTGGGGGTGTGGACACTGACCGGGAAGTGCACACCCTTGCAGGCGACCTCGCCTGCAGGGGCGGCCTGTACCTGATCGCTGACCAGCTGCCAGGTCGCGTCGCTGATCAGCACGCCTCCAGGTTCGCAGTGCGCCTGGATCCGGGCGGCGATGTTGGTCTGCAAGCCGATCGCGGTGTAGGTCATCCGTCCTGCTGAGCCATAACTGCCGACGCTGGCCATGCCGGTGTTGATGCCGATCCGGATCCTCAGGTCGGCACCCAGTCCGAGCTTGCGCCAGGCGGCGTTGAGGCCGGGTAGTGCTGCCTGCATAGCGTGTGCGGCTCTCACCGCCGCGAGCGCCTGGTCCTGCACGGCGAGCTCCACCGGTGCTCCGAAGAGCGCCATCAGGCCGTCGCCGGCGAACTCGTTGAGGGTGCCTTGGTGCGCCTCGACAATGCCGGCCATGGAGGCCATGTACTCGCCGACGACCTGGGTCAGCGTCTCGGGATCGACGCGGTCGGCGATGTCGGTGAACCCGACGATGTCGGAGAACAGAATCGTCACCCGGCGTCGGTGCGGGACGTCCACCGCCGCACTGTCGCCAGCTGTGATCCGCTCCGCGACCGCAGGCGGGACGTAGCGACGGATCAGGATGTTGCTCTGCTCGAGATGGTCCTGCTGCTCACGGATCAGTCTTTCGCCACGGAACGATCTGCGGTCGAGGTACTCGATTAGGCAGCACGCCAGGATCCCGGTCAGGAAGGCCAGCCCGAGGAAGGCCAGATTGCCGAAGAACAGGTCGGTGGCGAGTCCGTGGTTGCGACGGTCGTTCACCAGGAAGGCGACGGTGAGCGCTCCGTAGGGCAGGTAGGAGAGCGTGGCCCAGACCGGCGGGAGTCGATAGACGGTGAAGGCGAAGAACGTGGCCGTCAGGGTGGCTGCGGTGGTGATACCGGTTTCGGTTGGGTATCCCAAGGTCTGATAGGAGACCCAGGCCCCGGTGGAGCCGACAATCATGTTCACCACCACGGTGGATGGCACCAGCGCGCGTTGGACCGCCGGCAGGTAGGTCAGCGCTCCGAACCCGGCGAGGAGCAGCAGAAGCGCTGATCCAAAGGCGAGCGCCTCGGCGTAGCCGTGCGGGAATATCCATGCGCCGAGAAGCAGAAATACCGCCCAATTCATGAACGACGCTGCGATGGCCAGACGCACGAAGGGGGCGACGGTGCGTCGTCGCCAATGCCGGTAGTCCACCTCGGCTTCCGCTCGGACGAAGCGGAGCCCGCGGTGCCGCGTCTCGAGCAGCGCGGGGAGCTCTCCCGGCAGGCGGCTGGTCACTGGTGCACCTTGGCACACGCGGTGTCCTACTGGGCCAGACAGATCGGGTGCCTGCTGGCCAAACCCGTGCCAAACAGTCGGCGCCACGCCGTTACGATCGGTTCGCATGCCCATCCAACTCCAGGGAGCTTCTGTGTCCGACGTACTCGTCACCGTGATCAGCCCGGCCGGATCGGCCCAGCAGACGGTGACCGCCGGCACCAAGGCCTGGGAACTCTTCGCCGACCAGCCGGACATCATCGCTGCCCGGGTCGCCAAGGACGGTCGCAGCGGCCTCAAAGACCTGGCCTACGAGCTTGCGTCGCACGACGAGGTCGAGGGTGTCTCGATCGACAGCAGGGACGGGCGCGACATTCTTCGGCACTCGACCGCCCACGTGATGGCTCAGGCCGTCCAGGACCTGTTCCCGGAGGCGAAGCTCGGCATCGGCCCACCGGTCGAGAACGGCTTCTACTACGACTTCGACGTGGAGACACCCTTCGTCCCCGACGACCTGGTCAAGATCGAGTCCCGGATGCGGAAGATCATCAAGGAGGGCCAGAAGTTCTCCCGCCGGCTCACGAACGACGACGATGCCCGGATCGAGCTCGCGGGCGAGCCGTACAAGCTCGAGCTGATCGGTCTCAAGGGGACGGCCGCGGACGCTGCGGAGGGCGCGAGCGCCGAGGTCGGCGCCGGCGAGCTCACCATCTACGACAACCTCAACCGTAGCGGCGAGCTGGTCTGGAAGGACCTCTGCCGCGGTCCGCATCTACCCACCACCAAGCGGATCCCTGCGTTCAAGCTGATGCGTTCGGCCTCGGCGTACTGGCGCGGTGATGAGAAGAACAAGCAGCTGCAGCGGATCTATGGCACGGCCTGGGAGACCAAGGAAGCCCTCGACGAGCACTTGAACCGGATCGAGGAGGCCGAGCGGCGTGACCACCGCAAGCTCGGTCGGGAACTCGACCTGTTCAGCTTCCCCGACGAGATCGGCTCCGGTCTGGCGGTGTTCCACCCCAAGGGCGGTGTGCTGAAGCGCGTGATGGAGGACTACGTCCGCCAGCGACACATCGAGGAGGGCTTCGAGTACGTCGGTACCCCGCACATCACCAAGGAACAGCTCTTCTACACCTCTGGCCACCTGCCGTACTACGCGGACACCATGTTCCCGCCGATGGAGTTCGAGGGCTCGAACTACATGGTCAAGCCGATGAACTGCCCGATGCACAACCTGATCTACCGCTCGCGCGGGCGCTCCTACCGCGAGCTGCCGTTGCGACTCTTCGAGTTCGGTTCGGTCTACCGCTACGAGAAGTCGGGCGTCGTGCACGGTCTGACCCGGGTGCGCGGTCTGACCCAGGACGACTCGCACTCGTACGTGACCGCTGAGCAGGCGCCCGGCGAGATCAAGCACCTGCTGAACTTCGTGCTCGGGTTGCTCAAGGACTTCGGTCTCGACGACTTCTACCTCGAGCTCTCCACCCGCGACGACTCCAAGCCCGACAAGTTCGTTGGGTCCGAAGAGGACTGGGCGATCGCGACCAAGGTGCTGGAGGACGTCTGCATCGAGTCCGGCCTCGAGCTGGTCCCCGACCCCGGCGGTGCCGCCTTCTACGGCCCGAAGGTGTCGGTGCAGTGCCGCGACGCCATCGGCCGCACCTGGCAGATGTCGACCATCCAGTACGACTTCAACCAGCCTGCCCGGTTCGAGCTCGAGTACAACGGCGCTGATGGCCAGAAGCACCAGCCGGTGATGATCCACTCGGCGAAGTTCGGCTCCCTGGAGCGGTTCTTCGGGGTCCTGGTCGAGCACTATGCGGGTGCCTTCCCCCCGTGGCTCGCACCGATCCAGGTCCAAGCCATCCCGGTTGCCGACACGTTCTCCGACTACCTGTACGACGTCGCCAAGAAGATGCGGGCCCAGGGTCTCCGCGTCGAGGTAGACGACTCCGACGACCGGATGCAGAAGAAGATCCGCAACGCGCAACTCCAGAAGGTGCCGTTCATGCTGATCGCCGGAGCTGACGACGTCGAGGCGGGGGCGGTCTCCTTCCGTTACCGCGACGGGCGCCAGGACAACGGCGTACCGATCGATGAAGCCATCGCGCGGGTCGCCCAGGCAGTTGCCGATCGCGTGCAGGTCTGACCGTGGACGAGATGCGTCAGGACGGCATCGGGGAGCCCGACCAGCTGGAGCGGCTCTGGACGCCGCACCGGCTCGCTTACATCCGCGGGGAGAACAAGCCTGCCGACGACTCCGAGCAGTCCTGCCCGTTCTGCCGGATCCCCGCCGACGGCGACGACGCGGCCGGTCTGATCGTGCACCGCGGCGAGGCTGCGTACGTCGTATTGAACCTCTATCCGTACAACTCCGGCCACCTGCTGGTCTGCCCGTACCGCCATGTTGCCGACTACACCGATCTGACCGCCCCGGAGACCGCCGAGGTCGCCAGCCTGACCCAGCACGCGATGCGCACGATCCGGACGGTGAGCGGGGCGCAAGGGTTCAACCTCGGCATGAACCAGGGACCGATCGCGGGTGCCGGGATCGCCGCCCACCTGCACCAGCACGTCGTACCGCGGTGGTCGGGCGACGCGAACTTCATGCCGGTGATCGGCCGTACCAAGCCTTTGCCCCAGCTGTTGACCGAGACCCGAACCCTGCTCGCGGGGGCCTGGGACAGCCAGGTCTGAGTCGCAGACCACACCGAGGAGCGGCCCAACATCCCCGCACTCCCGCCGCGATGGTTGGATCCGTCGGCTAGCGGCTGGCTGCGCGTCCGCTAACCTGCTGCCACCATGCTTGAGAGATTCCGTCAGTTCTGGACCAACTTCTGGGCGCCGCTCGCGAACCAATTCATTCGCTGGGGAATCAGCCCGAACACGGTGACCTTCGTCGGCACCATCGGTGTGACCGCCGGGGCGCTCATCTTCTTCCCGCAGGGAAAGCTGCTCACCGGAGTCCTGGTGATCACCGTCTTCGTCTTCAGCGACATCATGGACGGCTACATGGCCCGGGCGACCGGTCAGGTCTCCAAGTTCGGAGCATTCTGGGACTCCACCCTCGACCGGATCGGCGACGCGGCAATCTTCGGTGGCCTCGCGATGTACTACGTCGGGCCGGGCGACAACGACTGGCTCGCGGCACTGGCCATCTACTGCCTCAGCATGGGCTCGGTGACCTCGTACGCGCGCGCTCGCGCCGAATCGCTCGGGATGCAGGCGAAGGTCGGGATCGCTGAGCGGGCTGACCGCCTCGTCGCGATCCTGGTGGTCACCGGTCTCGCTGATCTGGTGAACATGGCGGGAGCCGGTGACGATGCTCTGATCGCTATCCCGATCACCTTGGGTGCGCTCGCGGTCGCGAGCACAATCACGGTCGTCCAGCGGGTGCTCGTGGTCCGCGAACAGGCCCTTGCCGAGGCGGCAACCCCCGGTGGCGAGGACCGGTCCGAGGGCTGACCCGAGGTCGGTGCGAACGAGTCGCGGACGTAGGGTTGAGCCATGTCAGCAGAGCAGAACAACTCAACCGAAACTGCCTCGAACGGTACCGGCACCTCCCGCGTGAAGCGCAGCATGGCCGAGATGCTGAAGGGCGGCGTGATCATGGATGTGGTCAACGCCGACCAGGCCAAGATCGCCGAAGACGCCGGTGCTGTCGCCGTAATGGCACTCGAGCGGGTTCCTGCTGACATTCGGGCCCAGGGCGGCGTATCCCGGATGAGCGACCCGGACATGATCGACGCCATCATCGAGGCCGTCTCGATCCCGGTGATGGCCAAGGCCCGGATCGGCCACTTCGCCGAGGCCCAGGTGCTGCAGAGTCTTGGAGTCGACTACATCGACGAGTCCGAGGTGCTGACCCCGGCCGACTACTCCAACCACATCGACAAGTGGGCGTTCACGGTTCCCTTCGTCTGTGGTGCGACCAACTTGGGCGAGGCGCTGCGGCGGATCACCGAGGGTGCCGCGATGATCCGTTCCAAGGGCGAGGCCGGCACCGGCGACGTCTCCAACGCGGTCACCCACATGCGCACCATCCGCCGGGAGATCCGTCGCCTCGGAGCGCTCAGCTCCGACGAGTTGTACGTCGCCGCGAAGGAGCTGCAGGCGCCGTACGACCTGGTCGTCGAGGTCGCCCGTGGCGGCAAGCTCCCCGTCGTACTCTTCACCGCCGGCGGCATCGCGACCCCTGCGGATGCGGCGATGATGATGCAGCTCGGCGCCGAGGGCGTCTTCGTGGGCTCGGGCATCTTCAAGTCCGGCAACCCGGAGCAACGTGCCGAGGCGATTGTGAAGGCCACGACCTTCCATGATGACCCGGACGTCGTTGCGAAGGTCTCCCGCGGACTGGGCGAAGCCATGGTCGGCATCAACGTCGAGGACATCCCGCAGCCGCATCGCCTGGCCGAACGCGGCTGGTGAGGACGAGCGGGCGCTCTCCTGCACGACAAACCGGAACCGGGCGCACGCAGTGGTCGGATCCTGTTCACGGACCGACGCTTCGCCCCAGGGGGCACCTCGCCGTGACTTGGACCACACACCAAGCGGGGAAGTGGTTATCTGTGACACCAAGTCACGTGTAGCGCTTTACATGGGACACCGTGTCTCACTAACCTCGCAGAGTCAGACGTTCAGCCTGCTGGACGACCGCATACGCGAGGAGCACATCCATGACTGCGATCCAGACCTACGAAGAGAAGCTGCACACGCTGTCGGAAAGCTCCGTGCACCAGCACTTCGATCCCTGGACCGACATCGACTGGGACTCCCCGGACTACGCGGTCTCCCACGACGACCCTCGTTGGGTGCTCCCGAAGGCTGACGCGCTCGGCCGCAGCGAGTGGTACCAATCGCTGCCCCTGGAGCGTCAGATCGAGATCGGCATCTGGCGCCAGGCCAATGTGGCGAAGGTCGGACTGCAGTTCGAGAACATCCTGATCCGCGGCCTGATGGAGTACGTCATCGGTCTGCCGAACGGCTCGCCCGAGTACCGCTACATCACCCACGAGGCGACCGAGGAAACTCACCACACCCAGATGTTCCAGGAGTTCGTAAACCGCACCGGGGTCGATGTCCCGGGCGGACCCCGCTACTTCCGTGCGGTCGCGCCGTTCCTCCCGCTCGCCGCGCGCCCGCTGTCGCTCGTCTTCTTCATGGGCGTCCTGGCCGGCGAGGAGCCGATCGACCACCTGCAGAAGGCGATCCTGCGCGAGCGCACTGGGCCCGACGAGGCGGGGATCCACCCCCTGCTAGAGCGGATCATGCAGATCCATGTCGCCGAGGAAGCCCGGCACATCTCGTTCGCTCACGAGTACCTCAAGCAGAACATTCCCAAGGTCGGCGCGGTCCGCAAGGCGGTGCTCTCGGTCGTCTTCCCAGTGATCATGCGCGTCCTCGGCGACGCGATCATGGTCCCCGGTGCGGAGATGACCCGCGAGCTCGGCGTTCCGAAGAAGGTGCTGAAGGAGGTCTTCTGGGACAGCCCCGAAGCGCGAATCATGCTGAGTGACGTCTTCCACGACGTGCGTGCGCTAGCCGACGAGCTCGACCTGATGAACCCGGTCTCGCGCAGGGTCTGGAAGGCGCTGAAGATCGATGGTCCCAGAGCCCGGTTCCGCAGTGAGCCCGTGAAGCCGTCCCGAGCACTGGCCGCCTGAGCTCGACCGGTCCCAGCCCCACGAGAGGTCCTGTCATGCCGTACGTCGTGACCCAGTCCTGCTGCAGCGATGCCTCTTGCGTCGTCGCCTGCCCGGTCAACTGCATCCACCCCGCACCCGATGAGCCCGGCTTCGCCGAGGCCGAGATGCTGTACGTCGATGCCGACAGCTGCGTCGACTGCGGTGCGTGTGTCACGGCCTGCCCGGTCGACGCGATCAAGCCGCACACCAAGCTGACCGAGGCAGAGCTGCCGTTCATCGAGCTCAACCGGCTGTACTTCGAGGAGCAACCGCACGCGGACAGGACCCCCTTGGCTCTGGTGGCGGAAACGCGCACCCTGACCCAGGGTGAGGTACGAGTCGCGGTGGTCGGTGCCGGCCCGGCCGGCCTGTACGCCGCCGACGAGCTGCTCAAGCACACCGGCGTCAGCGTCGATGTCTACGACCGGCTGCCGACGCCGTACGGACTAGCACGCGCCGGGGTAGCTCCGGATCACCAGCACACCAAGCAGGTGAGCCGGCTCTTCGCGGCCATCGAGGGTCAGCCCGGCTTCGGGTACAAGCTCAACGTCCAGGTCGGGCGCGACATCAGCCACGACCACCTGGCCGCACACTACGACGGCGTCATCTACGCCGTCGGGGCCTCGGCGGACCGGAGCCTCGGTATCCCCGGTGAGGACCGGACGGGCAGTACCTCGGCGACCGACGTTGTCGCCTGGTACAACGGTCACCCGGATCATCAGGACACCCCCGTCGATCTCGGTGCCGAGCGGGTGGTCATCATCGGCAACGGCAACGTGGCTCTCGATGTGGCCCGGATCCTGACGGCCGACCCTGAGGCTCTACGTGCCACCGACATCGCCGACCTGCCACTCGCCACCCTGCGCGGGAGTCGCGTCCGTGAGGTCGTCGTACTGGGTCGCCGGGGGCCCGCTGACGCCGCGTTCACCATGCCCGAGCTGGTCGGCCTGGCCGGTCTGAGCGACGTCGACGTCATCATCGACAACGGGGGGGAGCCGATCCTCGCCGAGAGCGCGAAGACCCGCCTGCTTGCCGAGCTTGCTCTGCGAACGCCGGTCGCCGGCCGCCGACGGATCGTGCTCCGGTTCGGTACCGCTCCGGTCAGGATCCTGGGGGAGGACCAGGTCACCGGCATCGAGGTCACCCGGACCCGCCCGGTCGCGCAAGACGTTGGCACCGAGGTCGTCCCGACGGGAGAGACCGAGGTCCTCGAGGCCGGCATGGTGCTCCGGTCCGTCGGCTACCGGGCTACTGCGGTCGAAGGCCTGCCGTTCGACGAGGCCACCCACACGGTGCCGCACGAAAACGGCCGCGTCCGGGTCGGGACCTACGTCGCCGGGTGGATCAAGCGCGGTCCTAGCGGATTCATCGGCACCAACAAGGCGTGCTCGGAGGAGACCGTCGCTTCCTTCCTCGACGATCTCGAGGCCGGGCGTCTGGAGCGCGCGACCAGAACTCCAGCAGACCTGGCGGTCGCACTGGCCGGAGTTGAAGTCGTCGACCTCGAGGGTTGGCGAGCACTGGACCGGGCCGAGGTCGCTCGCGGCGCCGCGAGCGGCCGACCTCGCGTCAAGTTCCTCGACCTCGACGAGATGGTGCGAATCGCCACGCTTGATGCACCCGGTCGGTCTCGTGGACGTGTCCCGCGCACCTCGACAGGGCGACGCCGCCTAGGCTTGCTCGTGTGACCAGCGAGCCCACTCCGGCGTCCGACGGACGCGACGGGCGGTGGGCTGCCCATCGCGAGGAACGGCGGGCTCAGATCCTGGACGCCGCGATCGCGGTGATCGAGCGCACGCCCGAAGGCGACGAGATCCACGTCCGACAGATCGCGCAGGAGGCCGGGCTCGGTCGGGCCGTGCTCTACCGGCACTTCGCAGACCGGGCAGATCTCGACCGGGAGGTCCAACGACGCATCCTCGAGATGCTGATGGGCACCCTGGTGCCGGAGTTCGAGCTCAGCGGCACGATCGACCAGATCATCAAGCGGATCGTGTTCGCCTACGTCTCCTGGGCCGATGCTCACCCGGCCCTGCACCGGATCGGAGCAGCCGAGTCGCAGGACTCCGACAGGCTCGACGACGTGCTGCAGACAACCCAGCAGATCGGCGGTCTGATCACGATGCTGGTGACATCGGGTGCCAACCTGCTGGAGGTCTCGCTCAACGACGATGATCGCCAGATCCTCGATCCGTTGGTGTTCGGCATCGTCGGCCAGGCTGTCGGTACCGTCCGGTTCTGGCTCGCCAGGGAGCGCCGACAGCCGTCGGTCAAGGTGCTCGCTGCGCACTTGTCACGGTCGGTGTGGTTCCAAATCGACGGCCACGCCCGTGACCGCGGCATCGTCATCGATCCGGAAATCTCGCTCGACGAGCTGATTCTCGCCACAGTCCGCAGCGACTGACCGTTCGGAGGGTGTGGGCGCGTTCCGGCTCAGGTCGCACCCGTTCGTGCCGATGAAGGTACTGACGGGGCCTGTGTCGGCCCCGAAAGGGGCCAACCATGACGAGTACTCCGAACACGACCAGCGGGCAGTCTCGGCGTACGGCCGCGCTCTGGGGAAGCGGAGTGTTCGCAGCGATCGCGCTCGGCCTTGGCGTGAGCGGGACCCTGTCATCGTGGACGTCGGCGTTGATCACCAACGACGACAACTCGGCTGGAGCCACGGGCTCATACCTGGCGCTGGTCGAGACTGACGGCACCAGCTCCTGCGACACCGCGACTGCGGTGAACAACACCGACGCGAGCTGCTCGACGATCAACAAGTACGGCGGCAACGCCACCATGTCCCCGGGAGACAGCGAGACGGTCGACGTGACCTTCTCCAACCCGGGCACGGCTGCCGGCAACTCGTTCTCCTACGCCCCCGGTGCCTGCTCGCCCACGAACGGCAGCGGCGGCGTCGACCTGTGTGCCGACGGCGACCTCACGGTCTCGGTCGGATGCTCGACCGGGACGACGTACAACGCCGGGGCACTGATCGCCGCCCTTGGCCAGTCCGCGGTAGCACCGGGAGCTCTGGTGACGAAGTCCTGGACGTCGGCGCCGGCCCTCGCGGCGGCATCAGCCTCATCGATCACCTGCCGGTTCACGACCACGCTGAACGCTGCGGCCCCGCCCGCGGACGCCGGCTCCCAGGTCGCGCAGCCCATCACGTGGTCCCTCGACGCGGTCTGAGGTGCACTGATGAACAGTCATAGGTCGAGAACGACGAAAGCCACCCGGCTGGCATTCGGGAGCAGCGTCGTCGCTGCAGTGGTCCTCTCCCTCGGGGTCAGCGGCACGCTGTCCTCCTGGACCAGCGCGATCATCAGCAATGACACCAATAGCGTGGCGACCGCCGCGGCGGTGATCCTGCGCGAGGTCGGCCCCGGTCCACAAACCTGCCTCTCGAGCAGCGGTACGGCGAACAGCTTCACCTGCAGCACCATCAACAAGTACGGCGGAACTGCGTCGCCGCTCGCACCGGGTGGCAGCCAGACCACCGACGTGGTCTTCAGCAACGTCGGCTCGGCAGCCGCGAGCACCTTCGTGCTCACCACGGGATCGTGCTCCCAGACGCCTACGGCCGGAACTGGTACTCCCGCTGCGGCCAACGTCTGCACCAGCGGAGATCTCACGGTTGCGATCTCCTGCTCCAACGGTGCGACCTACGCGTCCGGTTCAGCCTGGGCCGATCTGGTCTACGCCGCCGGCGCTCCCGGCAGCATCCCGGCGACGCTCACGCATACCGCGACACTCGCTGCCGGTGCCTCGTTCACCTGCCGGTTCACCGTCGGGCTCTCCGCGTCCGCTTCGGTGCTGGCTCAGGGGATCACGGCTTCCCAGGTCCTCACCTGGACGCTCAACGTCTGAGTCGATGTCACCCCGACGCGCCGTCGCGTTCCTCTCGTGCACCGGCCTGGTGCTGCTGCTGAGCGGGACGACAGGTACCAGAAGCGCCTGGACCAGCGCGGCGGTCGACAATCCGGGAAACAACGCTGCCAGCGCCAGCCTTGCGTTCTCGCACAGCTACCCCTCAGGCTCGTGCTCGGCGACTGCCCGGACGGCCGGCACCGTCAGCTGTGCGGGCCTGCCGGCACCGGCCGCGGCCTCGACAGGCTCGGCACTGTCCGCCGTCGACACGATCAGCAACACCGGGACCCTGGCCTCCGGGCAACTGGTCTCGGAGTTCCGGTCCCCGTCCTGTGGCCCGGTGCAGCTCGCCAACGCGAAGACGGCGACCCACCCGATGCTCCCGCGGCTCGGCGCCGACTTCGGGGCAACCGATCCGTGGGGGAGTGCGGGAGCCGTGACCCTCTCGGGGGGTGGCTATGCCGCCGACGTCGTGGCGACCGACACGAGTTCCCTGCTCGGTAGCAGCTACGCCGTCGGCGTCTGGTTCAAGGTGGCCAACGGCTACAGCGCTGGTGGGCCGTTGGTCGGTCTGGCGACAAGCCCGGTCAACGGATCGTCCGCGGCCGCCAGTCCGATGCTGTGGATGGACACGGCAGGAAAGATCCGGTTCCGGGTGAGCGGGACGTTGGGGACGTCGGCGAGCGGTGTCTCGGCGGCTTCGTACAACGACGGCAGCTGGCACTTCACGGTGCTCAGCGTCGCTGCCGCGCTCACCTCGACCCCCACCCTGTACGTCGACAACGCCTCCGGTGTCTCCGCTGTCGGGATCACTGCTTTGACCGGCGGCAACGCCTACTGGCACCTGGGCTGGGCGGACTTCACCGGGGTCGGCAGCCCGCCCGCGACGACCTTGTCAGGATCGCTGGCCGGCGCCTTCGTCACTGCGGCGACGGTCAGTTCGGCGACGCGCACCACCTTGTTCGGCACCGCCTCCGCCAGTGCCTACGCCACCGCGGTGCTGGGCCTGTCCGGAATAGCGCAGTTCTGGCCGTTGACCGATTCCGGAACGACGACCTACGGCGGCGCCCTACCGGTGATCGGCGCCACCTCCCCGTGCACCATGCTCACCCTGGGTTGGACGACCACGACGCCGACCGGCACGATCGCCAGTTCGGGCACCAGACTCTCGGTGTTCGCCGACGGCGTCTGGCACACCGTCGCGGCGCCGGCGCCCGCCGGGAGCCAGACCTCGACCTTCGTACTGTCCCGCGACGCCACCTGGAACGCGTTCGTCGCCGGGCTGCGGCTGTACCTGCCGCTGTCGCACCGGGTGCAAGCGGCAGCCTCGGGAACTCTCTGGGTGACGACGTTCAGCTGGGCCGGATCTAGCGCGGTGGTGCTCGGATGAGGGCCCGCCGGTGGGCAGCGTGGTCGGGCGTGGCACTGCTGCTGGCGTTTACTGTCGTCCTGGTCGGCTGGCGAGTGGCCGGAGGTTCCTGGGTCCGGGTCGAGACGCCGTCGATGGGGACTGCGGCTCCGGTAGGAACCTTGCTCTGGGTCAAACCGGTCGCAGCTGATCTGCTGCGCGTCGGCGATCTGGTGACGTTCCGGCCGCCTGGGTCGCAGGGTGTCACCTACAGCCACGAGATCCGCACTGTCCACCCGGACGGGACGTTCTCGACCCAGGGCCGGCTGACGGCTCCGGATCCGTGGCGGATCACCGCGCACGACATTGTCGGGAAGGCCCTGCTGCGGATGCCGGGCGCCGGTTGGCTGGTGCTGGTCTCGCCGATCCTGGGGCTCGGTGGGCTGCTGGTGTGGCTGGTCACCTCCCGGCTCCACGACCGTGACCTACGACTGCCGGTCGTCGTCGTCGGCGCTTCGGTCGTACTGGCCGTTGCGTTGCTGGTCCATCAGCCGCTCACCCGTGCCGAGCGGATCTCGTTCGTCCCTGACGACGCTGGGGCACGCGCGACCTACGTGTCCACGGGGCTGCTCCCGGTGCAGCTGAGCGCTCCGGGAGCGGAGACGGTTGTCCTGACGGACGGTGAAGTGGGATCCGTGCTGGCCCGACGGGGGACGGATGTGGCGGCAGGGCAGCAGTTCACCGTCGTGATCCGGCCAGCCGTGCCGTGGTCCTGGTGGGTCGTCCTGGCCGGCTGCTGCTTCGTGCCAGCGATCGTCGGATCTCTCGGTCGACGGCGGCGCCGCCTCAAGGCGCTGTCCGCTCGATCGGCCTCCCTGCCCCACCATCGGACTCAGCGGGTCAGGTCGGACGACGTGCCTCGACCCACCCTGCCGCGGTCTGGTCGCAATCTCGCCAGACACCGCGCCCTGCCAGGTACGTAGCTCCGGGGATCGAGAGCCAGCCGCGGCCAGCAACGGACCGATCGAGCCGTGCTGGGAGAATGTCTGCATGTCCTCCCCGTTGATCGGCGTTTTCGCCCTGCAGGGCGATGTTCGCGAGCACCTGCACACTCTCGCGGTGCTCGGCGTCGATGCGGTGCCGGTCCGCCGCCCAGCGGAGCTGGAACTCTGCGACGGACTGGTGATCCCGGGCGGCGAGAGCACCACGATGGTCAAGCTGGCCCGCACCTTCGAGCTCTTCGAACCGCTCCAGAAGCGGATCCGCGGCGGTATGCCCGGCCTCGGTACCTGCGCCGGGATGATCATGCTCGCTGACCGGATCACCGGCGGCACCGCCGACCAGGAGACCCTCGGCGGGTTGGACATCACGGTGCGACGCAACGCGTTCGGGCGCCAGGTCGACTCGTTCGAGGGTGATCTCGACTTTCTCGGGCTCCAGCGCACCGTCCACGCCGTCTTCGTCCGGGCCCCCTGGGTGGAGGAGATCGGCGACTCGGTCGAGGTACTCGCCCGGGTCGCGTCCGGTCCGGCCGCGGGTAGGATCGTCGCGGTCCGCCAAGGACCGTTGATGGCGACGTCCTTCCACCCCGAGGTGGGCGGCGACTGTCGCATCCACCAGGTCTTCGTCGACCTGGTCACCGAACACGTTAGGAAGGTGGGCTGATGTCCGGCCACTCCAAGTGGGCGACCACGAAGCACAAGAAAGCCGCGATCGATGCCAAGCGCGGCAAGATGTTCGCCAAACTGATCAAGAACATCGAGGTCGCCGCACGCATGGGCGGGGGAGACCTCACCGGCAACCCAACGTTGTACGACGCGGTCCAGAAGGCGAAGAAGTCCTCGGTCCCCAACGAAAACATCGATCGCGCGGTCAAGCGCGGGTCTGGGGCCGAAGCGGGTGGGGCCGACTACACCACGATCATGTACGAGGGCTACGGCCCGAACGGCGTCGCTCTGCTCATCGAGTGCCTGACCGACAACAAGAACCGTGCCGCGATGGAGGTCCGTACGGCGATGACCCGCAACGGCGGTTCGCTGGCCGACCCCGGCTCGGTGTCCTACCTGTTCCACCGGATGGGCGTCGTGATCGTCCCGAGCGATCAGGACGGCAGAGCCGTCTCCGGCGACGACGTTCTCGAGGCGACGCTCGACGCGGGTGCTGAGGACGTCAACGACCTGGACGGCGCGTACGAGGTCGTCAGCCAGGCGACCGACCTGGTCGACGTACGCACTGCGCTCCAAGCCTCTGGGCTCGACTACGACTCGGCAGATGCGCTCTTCGTGCCTTCGATGCAGGTCGAGCTCGACCAGGACGGTGCGGCCAAGGTGCTGCGCCTGGTGGACGCGCTCGAGGACCTCGACGACGTACAGAACGTCTTCGCGAACTTCGACATCGCCGACGACGTGATGGCGGCGCTGGACGCCTGAGCAGACCGCGCCGGTGTGTCGCGCGCTCACCGCCGCGCACTGCGTTAGGTTATCCGAACAGGTGTTCGTACGACAGTGAGGCTGACATGCGCGTTCTCGGCATCGACCCGGGACTGACCCGCTGCGGTGTCGGCGTGGTCGACGGCGGGATCGGCCGGCCGCTGAGCCTCGTTGAGGTCGGGGTGGTGAAGACCAGTGCCGACCTTCCCATCGAGCAGCGCCTCCTGCTGATCTCCCGCGGGATCGAGGCGTGGATCGACGCAACCAGTCCTGATGCGATCGCGGTCGAGCGGGTTTTCGCCCAGGCGAACGTGCGCACCGTGATGGGCACCGCACAGGTCAGCGGGCTCGCGCTGGTCGCGGGTGCCGCTCGGGGTATCCCGGTCACCCTGCACACCCCGAGCGAGGTGAAGGCCGCGGTGACCGGCAGCGGCCGGGCCGACAAGACTCAGGTCGGCGCGATGGTGGCTAGGCTGCTGCGGCTCGATGCGCCCCCGAAGCCCGCTGACGCCGCCGACGCGCTGGCGCTCGCGATCTGCCACATCTGGCGGGGGCCCGCCACCAACCGCATTCAGGCCGCCATCGCGGCGCAGTCAGCGGCCGCGATCGGGATACGACGATGATCGCCTTCGTGCGCGGCACCGTCGCTGCGGTCGGATTGACGTCCGCCGTGATCGAAGTCGGCGGGGTAGGCCTGGAGGTGCACTGCGCCCCCAACACCCTTGCCGAGCTGGGTCGGGGCACCGAGGCGATGGTGCCGACGAGCATGGTCGTCCGGGAGGACTCCCTGACGTTGTTCGGCTTTGCCAACGAGGACGAGAAGCAGATGTTCGAGCTCGTCCAGACCGCCAGCGGGGTCGGCCCGAAGCTGGCCCAGGCCATGCTGGCGGTGATCGACCCGGATACGATCCGTCGCGCGGTCGGCTCGGACGACGTGAAGGCCCTGACCGCCGTACCGGGGATCGGGCAGAAGGGCGCGCAGCGGATCATCCTCGAGCTGCGCGACCGCATCACCGCCACCGGTAATGCCTCGAGCGCCGGTGTCCCGACTGGTGCTGCCTCCATGGCGGCCTGGCAGATCCAGGTTCACGGCGGACTGGTCGGGCTCGGCTGGACCGGCAAGGAAGCCGACCTCGCTGTTGCCGCGGTAGCCGCGGAGGCCGACGCCATGGCGACCCCGGACGTCGCGAAGCTGCTCCGTCTCGCCCTCCAGTCCTTGAGCAGAGCATGACCGAGGGGCCGGAGAGCACGGACTCCTCCGTCCAGGCAGCTCTGGAAGCGGCCGAGCTGCAGTTCCTCGAGCAGCGCGCGGCTCTGACCGGAGTCGCCACGGACTCCGACGAGCGGGCTGTTGAAATCGCCTTGCGGCCGCGTTCCCTCGACGAGGTGATCGGTCAGGAGCGGGTCCGTGAGCAGCTCTCCTTGGTGCTCCAAGCAGCACGAACCCGCGGCCGGACGGCCGACCACGTCCTGCTCTCCGGTCCACCGGGGCTGGGCAAGACGACGCTGGCGATGATCATCGCCGCGGAGATGGCGGCCCCGCTGCGGCTGACCAGCGGCCCTGCCATCACCCATGCCGGCGACCTGGCTGCCATCCTCTCGGGTCTCAACGAGGGCGACGTGCTCTTCGTCGACGAGATCCATCGGATGTCCCGGCCCGCCGAGGAGATGCTGTACCTGGCGATGGAGGACTTCCGGGTCGACGTCGTGATCGGCAAGGGTCCCGGGGCAACCGCGATCCCGCTCGAGATCCCGCCCTTCACCCTGGTCGGAGCCACCACCCGGGCTGGCCTGCTGCCCGGACCGCTGCGTGACCGGTTCGGGTTCACCGGCCACCTCTCGTTCTACGCCGCCGAAGAGCTCGACCAGATCGTCATCCGGTCGGCGGGCCTGCTCGAGGTCGAGGCGCTGGCCGAGGGGACAGCGGAGATCGCGTCGCGGTCCCGCGGCACGCCTCGGGTCGCCAACCGCCTGCTCCGCCGGGTTCGGGACTACGCCCAGGTCCGCGCCGATGGGGTCGTGACCCGTGAGATCGCCCGGCGCGCGCTGGACCTGTTCGAGGTCGATGAGTCGGGACTGGACCGGCTCGACCGGGCTGTGCTCGACGCGCTCTGCCGTCGCTTCGGCGGCGGGCCGGTAGGGCTGAGCACGCTCGCGGTCGCCGTGGGCGAGGAGCGGGAAACGGTCGAGGAGGTCGCCGAGCCGTTCCTGGTCCGCAGCGGGATGCTCGCTCGCACCCCGCGTGGTCGGGTCGCGACAGCTGCCGCCTGGACGCACCTCGGGCTGCCGGTGCCGCCCGCCGCACCGTTCTCCGACGAGGGGACGTTGTTCGGGGCGTGACCAGGATCCGGTTCCGAGGGGGCTGCCGGTTACACTTCGTCGGCGTGGCGCAGACCGCTCCCGCGGCGTACGCCGTGTCCTCAACCTGACACCGAACCGAGAGTGCTGACCCGTGCCCCCAGAACTGCAGTTCGCGGTGTTCCTGGTTGCCCTGGTGGGTCTCTGGGTCCTGATGACCCGGCCGGTACGGCGGCAGCAGCGCAAGGTCGCCGCGTTGCAGGATGAGATCGCGATCGGCGACGAAGTAATCCTCTCCGCAGGTATCTTCGGCACCGTTCGCTCGATCGAGGACGAACGCGTCGGGCTGGAGATCGCGGAAGGCACCGTGATCACGGTTGCCCGCCAGGTCGTCGTACGACGGGTGCCGGATGCGGTGGACACGACCGGGGCGCCGCCCACTGACGAGCACCACCCCGAAGACTGAGGAGACGCTGCACCGTGGCAAAGAAGACGTCCCGACCGGGTCGCACCCTGCTGATCTTCTTCATCGCTATCGGGGTGCTCTACGGCCTTGCGGCACTGGGTGATTCCTGGAAGCCGAAGCTCGGCCTCGACCTCGAAGGCGGCACCCGGATCACGCTGAGCGCCGACACTGCGGCCGGCAACGTGACCAACAGGCAACTCCGCGAGGCGAAGGACATCATCGACTCGCGGGTCAACGGCAGTGGTGTAGCCGAGGCGGACGTGAGCGTCCAGGGCAACCGCAACATCGTCGTCGAGATCCCGGGCAAGGATGCGACCGACCTGGTCGACGTCGTCAAGCAGACCGCCCAGCTACGGTTCCGGATCGTGGCGATGGTCTCCAATGGCCTCCCGGTCACCCCGACCCCCTCCCCGTCGTCGTCCTCAGCACCGTCCGCGACTCCGGGCGCAGCGCCGTCGAAGAACCCCTCGCCGTCCGCTGGGGTCTCACCGTCGAGCAGTCCGACCTCGAGCGCGGTACCGCGGCCGGCCCCGCGCCTTGCCGACGAGGCGCCGACCGCCGACACGTGCGAGATCGCTCAGCCCGGCGCGACCGGCACCTCGCCGCTGCCGCCCACGGGGGCAGACAAGCGCGTGGACAACGCCATCGCCTGGGCCAAAGCGCCGGGCAAGGGCTTCGAGAACGCCGCGGGCAAGTGTCAGAGCTACGTGGACGCGTTCCTCACGTACACCTGCCCGGAGCAAGGTCAGGACACCGCTCCGGTCGACGACAACTCGGATGAGCCACTGATCACCTGTGACGAGGAGGGCACCAAGTTCCTGCTCTCCTACGCGGTCGTCGAAGGGACCTCGCTGAAGTCGGCCTCGGCCGGGGTCCCGCAGAACCAAGCCACCTGGGTGGTCAACCTGGAGCTCAAGGGCAAAGACGGCCAGGCCCGTCCGATCGCGGACTTCGCGAAGGTCAGCCGTGATCTGTTCGAAAGCACCGGCCAGTTCACCGCGTACCCGGCGAACCTCACCAAGGGCCAGTTCGCGATCGCGCTCGACGGCAAGGTGATCTCTAACGCCGGCTTCAACGGCATCATCAACAACGGTCAGGCCGAGATCAGCGGTGGCTTCACCCAGGACTCGGCGACCACGCTCGCGAACTCGCTCAAGTACGGCGCGCTTCCGGTCAAGTTCGAGGACCGGCCTGCTGTCGAGCAGATCGGGCCGTCGCTCGCCGGCGACCAGCTCTCCGCGGGTGTCCTCGCCGGCATCGCCGGCTTGATCGTCGTAATGTTGTACTGCCTGCTCTACTACCGCGGCCTCGGGCTGGTGGTGATCGCCTCGCTGATCGTGGCGGCGGGCGTCACTTACGGCTTGGTGCTGGTGCTGGCGCAGGCTGCCGGCTTCACGCTGACCCTGCCCGGGATCGCCGGTCTGATCGTGGCGGTGGGTATCACCGCGGACTCCTTCATCGTCTTCTTCGAACGCATCCGTGACGAGATGCGCGACGGAAGATCCATGCGGGTAGCGGTCGAGGCCGGTTGGATCCGCGCCCGGAACACCTGCCTCGCGGCCGACACGGTTTCGTTGCTCGCCGGAGTTGTGCTCTACATCTTCGCCATCGGCGTCGTTCGCGGATTCGCGTTCGCGTTGGTGGTCAGCACGATCATCGACATCGCCGTGTTCTTCTGGTTCACCAAGCCAGTGGTGACCCTGCTCGCGAAGCGGCAGTTCTTCAACAGCGGTCACCGGCTGTCGGGACTTTCGCCCGAGACGCTCGGCATTGACGATCGCCCCGAGTACGCCACGGCCGGCTCCGTAGGAGGGAAAGCCTGATGGGCAAGTTCAGTAGGCTCGGCAATGAGCTGTACGACGGACGCACCTCCATCGATTTCGTCGGTCGCAAGTGGCTCTGGTATGCGATCTCCGGCGTCGTTCTCGCGATCTCCCTCGGCGGGCTCCTGGTCAACCAACTCAACCTGGGCATCGAGTTCGAAGGCGGGGTCGAGTTCTCGGTCTCGCTCCCGGCCGACCAGATGAACCAGAACGGCGCCGACGAGCTCATCCGCGTCGTCGAGGGGACCGGCATCAAGGAAGCTTCGGATCCCATTGCCACCGCCGGTCAGAAGTTCATCCGGATCCGCACCGAGTCCATGTCGAATGCGAACACCACCGCGGTCCGTGAGGCGATCGTCAAGGAGATGGGGATCGAAGCACGCGACGTCTCCACCACCGAGATCGGAGCCAGCTGGGGCTCGCAGGTGGCCAACCGTGCGGTCACCGGCCTGATCGTCTTCTTGATCCTGGTAGTTCTCTTCATCTGGGGATACTTCCGCGAGTGGAAGATGTCCGTGGCCGCGTTCGTGGCGCTGGTGCACGACCTGGCGATCACCGTGGGCATCTACGCACTGTCCGGCTTCGAGGTGACGCCGGCAACGGTGACCGGCTTGCTCACGATCCTCGGCTTCTCGCTCTACGACACCGTGGTCGTCTTCGACAAGGTCCGCGAGAACACCAAGGACCTGCGCCGCAGTCGCCGTACTTACGCGGAACTGGCCAACCTCGCTGTAAACCAGACCCTGGTCCGCTCGATCAACACCTCGATCGTCGCGCTCCTGCCGGTCGGCGCCATCTTGTACGTGGGTGTCTTCGTCCTGGGTTCCGGTTCGCTGAAGGACCTGGCGTTGGCCCTCTTCGTCGGCATGGCTGTCGGCGCCTACTCCTCGATCTTCGTCGCGACGCCGCTGCTGGTGCAGCTGAAGTCGCGGGAGAAGGAAGTCACCCAGCAGGATGCCCGGGCGAAGGCACGAGCGCGCCGGGACGTCGACAAGTATGCGAACGTGCCGGTCTTCACCGACGACATGCCGGTGGTCGACGCGCTGGATGAGGACGACGCGCCCCGCGCCACAACTCCGTTCCAGGCTCCGGTCTCCCGACCGACCGCCAGCGGCTCCGGTCGGGTGGTGCCGGGAGCCAAGGCGCCGGTCGCTCAATCAGGATCGGCGCATCGTCCGCAGCCGAGCAAGCAGCCCCGGTCGAAGCGCGGCAAGTGAGCAAGAACCGCGTCGAGGAGTACATCGACTCCCTGATCCGCGACATTCCCGACTTCCCGAAGCCGGGGGTGCTGTTCAAGGACATCACCCCGCTCCTCGGCGATCACGCTGCGTTCACCGCGGTTGTGGAGTCGCTGGCTGATGCTGGCCGGGACGAGTCCGGCGCGACGGTCGTCGACAAGGTGATCGGCATGGAGGCCCGCGGGTTCATCCTGGCCGCTCCGGTGGCGCTGTGCCTGGGTGTCGGCTTCGTACCGGTGCGCAAGGCGGGCAAGCTGCCGGCGAAGTCCTTCTCGGTGAGCTACTCGCTCGAGTACGCCGAGGAGACCCTGGAGATGCACACCGACGCGCTCGAGCCAGGGGAGCGGGTGCTGCTCGTTGACGACGTCCTCGCGACGGGGGGCACTGCTGCGGCGACCCGCACCCTGGTGCACCACGCTGGTGCTGAGGTGCACGCGTTCGCGTTCCTGATGGAGCTCGCATTCCTCCACGGGCGCGACCTGCTCGGCCGTACGCCGTTGCACCCGCTGCGCACGATCTGATCCGCTCGTGCCCGGACAGACTGACGCCCTAGACTGACCGGATGGCGGAGGAACGGGTGGTCTCGGACGCGGAGCCTGGCGCGCCACTGCCTGATCCCGCGTCTGCTCCCCAGCCCTCGACAGCCTCTGCGCCGTCGCTGGATGCTGATCCGGACCCCGCTTCGCCCGAGGCTGTGACGCCTCCGATCACGCTGTCGGCCTCGATGATCAACAGCGGCCGCGGAGTCCGCGCCCGGCTCGCCCGGATCGGAACCAGCAAGCAGGGCGGCAACCCTGAGCTTGAGCCGCTGTTCCGCGCCGTACGGGCCAACCACCCGAAGGCGGACCTGGCGCTCCTGGAGCGCGCTTATGCGATGGCCGAGCTCCACCATCGCGGCCAGATGCGCAAGAGCGGCGACCCGTACATCACCCATCCGCTCGCGGTCACCACCATCCTCGCGGACATCGGCATGACCGAGCCGACGCTCGTGGCCTCGCTGCTCCACGACACCGTCGAGGACACGCCGTACACCCTGGACCAGCTACGCAAGGACTTCGGTGAGGAGGTGGCGCTGCTCGTCGACGGCGTCACCAAGCTCGACAAGGTGAAGTACGGCGACTCGGCGCAGTCCGAGACGATCCGCAAGATGATCGTGGCGATGAGCAAGGACATCCGGGTCCTGGTCATCAAGCTCGCCGACCGGCTGCACAACATGCGGACCCTGCGCTACTTGCAGCAGGAGAAGCAGGAGCGCATCGCCACCGTCACCCTGGAGATCTTCGCCCCGCTGGCCCACCGACTGGGCATGAACACCATCAAGTGGGAGCTCGAGGACCTCGCCTTCGCGACCCTCTACCCCAAGAGGTACGACGAGATCGTGCGCCTCGTCGCCGATCGCGCGCCAAGCAGGGACACCCAGCTCGCCGAGCTCGTCGAGGGTGTCAACGAGGTCCTCAAGGCCGCGAAGCTCAGGGCGACGGTCAGTGGCCGACCCAAGCACTACTACTCGATCTACCAGAAGATGATCGTGCGCGGCCGCGACTTCGCCGACATCTACGACCTGGTCGGCATTCGGATCCTCGTCGACGACGTGCGGGACTGCTACGCCGCGCTCGGCACCCTGCACGCCCTCTGGTCACCCGTGCCAGGGAGGTTCAAGGACTACATCGCCCGGCCGAAGTTCAACCTCTACCAGTCCCTGCACACCTCGGTGATCGGGCCGCACGGCAAGCCGGTCGAGCTGCAGATCCGCACTTTTGAGATGCACAAGCGCGCGGAGTACGGCATCGCCGCGCACTGGAAGTACAAGGAGGGCGGGCAGCCCGCGCCTGGCGGCGACGACATGGCGTGGCTGCGGCAACTGCTCGACTGGCAGAAGGAGGCGGCGGACCCCAGCGAGTTCCTGGACTCCTTGCGCTTCGACCTGCACAGCGCGGAGGTCTTCGTCTTCACGCCCAAGGGCGATGTCATCTCGCTGCCCGCCGGGGCCACCCCCGTCGACTTCGCCTATGCCGTGCACACGGAGGTCGGGCACCGCTGCATCGGGGCTCGCGTCAACGGACGGCTCGTACCGCTGGAGTCCACCCTCGACAACGGCGACGTCGTCGAGGTCTTCACCTCCAAGGCCGAGAGCGCGCACCCGAGCCAGGACTGGCTGCAGTTCGTCAAGAGCCCGCGGGCCCGCAACAAGATCCGGCAGTGGTTCGCCAAGGAGCGGCGCGAGGACGCGGTCGAGCACGGCAAGGACGCCATCGGGCGGGCGATGCGCAAGCAGAACCTGCCGCTGCAGCGTCTGCTCGGTGGTGATGCCCTCGGCACGCTCGCCAAGGAGATGCGCCTGGCCGATGTCTCTGCCCTGTACGCCGAGGTCGGGGAGGGTCGGATCTCCGCCCAGACCATCGTTCAGCGGGTCATCGCGCAGATGGGCGGTGCCGAGGGTGCGGTCGAGGACCTGGCGGAGACCGCCGTACCTACCCGACCGTCGCGCAACCGGCCGCAGGGCGATCCGGGCATCGTGGTCAAGGGCGTTGACGACCTGTGGGTCAAGCTCGCCAAGTGCTGCACGCCGGTCCCGGGTGATGACGTCATCGGCTTCGTCACCAGGGGCCGTGGCGTGTCGATCCATCGGCGTGACTGCCCGAACACCGGGGAGCTGCTGGCCTCGCCCGAGCGGCTCGTCGACGTCGAGTGGGCCCGCCCCACCGCGGGCACGATGTTCCTGGTCAACATCCAGGTCGAGGCGCTCGACCGCACCCGGCTGCTGTCCGATGTGACGCGGGTGCTCTCGGACGCGCACGTGAACATCCTCAGTGCCACCGTGACCACCACCCGCGACCGGGTCGCGGTGTCGCGCTTCTCCTTCGAGATGGCCGACCCCAAGCACATGGGACACCTGCTCAACCAGGTACGCGGGGTCGAGGGCGTCTACGACGCCTATCGCGTCACCTCCTAGGACGGTCATCCACAGGCCTCTGCGCAACTTCAACAGGTCTGGGCCAAGGTGTCGCCTCCGCCGGACGCTGTGCGTCCCCGCCAGGAGGAGCCCCCATGACCGCTCGTCGTTGGAACCACACCCCCGTCCTCGTCCTGATCGCCTTTGTCTCCTCACTGGTGATCTTGTCCCAGCCGGCCCGCGCCATCGCCGCGCCCAGCCGAGCAGAGGTCCACTACGGTGCGACCTACGCCGATGTCCGCTGGTCAGCAGTGAGTGACGCCACCTCCTACGCCGTCGAGGTCTTCAAGGACGGCTTCTACGGGCCGTGGCGACGCTGGACGACGAACAGCGCCACCACCACGGCCCGGATCCCCTTCACCTGGCACCCGTACCGGGACTCCCAAGGCGTCTACCGGTACAAGGTCATCGCCATCAACAGCGGGGGCGCCGCCGCACGGTCGGTGGTGTTCAACAAATCCCAGGGGTACGGCGTGAGCACCGCCGACTCCCAGAAGGCCGCCACAAAGGCGAACTCCTGCCTCAAGCAGGGCCTGGCAGCAGGTGTGACGACTGCGGCGAGCACTGGCGTCTACGCCGTTGCAGCCGCCTGGGTCCCAGGCGTCAACGCTGTCAGCGCGGGCGCCGCAGCGGCGCTCACCGGGGGTTCCACGGCGGCGACGTACGTCGTATGCCTGCTGCCCTGGTGACCGGCGAGCCGTCGGTCAGTCCTGCACTTTCGCCGAGGTGATCGTGACCGTCGTCTTGGGCTTGCCGTCTCCGGTCGGGGAGTCGGCTCCGCCCTTGGCGACGGTGTCGAGCAGCTCGAGCCCCTTGGTGATCCGGCCGAACGGCGTGTACGCCGGAGCCAGCGGGCTGTCCTTGTAGACCAGGAAGAACTGGCTGCCGTTCGTCCCGGGGCCGCCGTTGGCCATGGCGATGGTTCCCCGGGGGTAGATCACCTGACAGGGCGTCGTGGCGTTGCTCTCCGGCGTACAGGTTGAGGGCTTCAGTGCGGTGAGGTTCTCATCGGCGAACTGGTAGCCCGGGCCGCCGGAGCCGGTCGCGCTCGGGTCACCGCACTGCAGCACGAAGATGCCGGCGGTGGTGAGGCGATGGCAGGACGTCGCGTCGAAGTACTTCTGCGCCGCAAGGAACGTGAAGCTGTTCGTGGTGCAGGGAGCCTTCGCGCCGTCCAGGGTGAGAGCGATCTCGCCGCGGTTGGTCGTGAGGATGACCTCGGTGTCTGCCTTGTGCTTCGGGCCGGCGGCATCGGGAGTTCCCGAGACCTTCTTTGAGGCCTCGCCCGAGGGGGAGTAGCTGCACGGACCCGTGCCGGTGGTGGGTGTCGCACTCGGCTTGCCGGCCAGTTCGTCCTTGGTCGACCCGTCGCCGGTCGTCAGAGCGATGCCGACGATCACGCCGGCCACGGCGAGCGCGGAGAGCCCGGCCAGCACGGAGTTGCGGCGCTTGCGGCGCTCCGCCTTGGCGGCGGCGCGCCGGGCGGCCTGGCGCTCTGCGCGCATCCGGGCGAGCTCGCGCTCTCGCTTGCTGCTAGCCACGTGATTCTCCTTCTGCGGTCAGGTCCTGGGCGAGTCTAGGGAATCTCGCTCGGGCCGGTCGGGGCCGCGCCGGTAGGGTCGTGAGTCCGTTCGACGCGAGGAGAGAGCCGACCGTGTTCGTCCGCGGGTTCCCTGCCGCAGCCTTCGCGACCAACTGCTGGGTCGTCGCGCCCGCAGAGGGTGAGGAGTGCATCGTCATCGACCCCGGGATCGGGGTGGAGGACGAGCTCGACGCGCTCCTGCGCGAGCATCGGTTGCAGCCCGTCGCGGTGCTGCTCACCCACGGGCATCTGGACCACACCTTCTCCGTGACTCCGGTCTGCGGAGCAAAAGGCATCCCTGCTTGGATCCACCCCGGCGACCGCGAGCTCCTCGCCGACCCCGTCAAAGGGTTGTCCGCGGAGAGCCGCACGCTGTTCGGCGGGCGCCTGGAGTGGACTGAGCCCTCTGATGTGCACCTGCTGGACCCCGCCGTACCCCTGTCTTTGGCTGGACTTGACCTGACCGTCGACTTCGCGCCGGGACACACCCCCGGCTCGGTGGTCTTCGAGACGGACAAGACGATGTTCTCCGGCGACGTGCTCTTTGCCGGGTCCATCGGCCGCACCGACCTGCCGGGCGGGTCGTGGGAGCAGATGCAGGCGTCGTTGGCGCGGGTGATCCTGCCGCGGGCCGACGACATCGTGGTGCACACCGGGCACGGCCCGTCGACCACCATCGGCCGGGAGCGGGCCACCAACCCGTTCCTTCAGGACCTTGCTGACGCCCCGCCCGCGCGGGGGCTGTAGTGGCCAAGATCGCTCCGCTCTCCGGCTTCCCCGAGTGGTTGCCGGGTGAGCGCATCGTCGAGCAGCACGTGCTCGACACCCTCCGGACCGTCTATGAACTCCACGGCTTCTCCTCCCTGGAGACCCGTGCCGTCGAGCCGGTCGAGCAGTTGCTTCGCAAGGGCGAGATCGACAAGGAGGTCTACCTCCTGCGCCGGATGCAGGCGGAAGAGGGCGAGGGCGACAAGGGCCTGGGCCTGCACTTCGACCTGACCGTGCCTTTCGCGCGCTACGTGCTGGAACGCGCCGGCCACCTGGAGTTCCCGTTCCGCCGATACCAGATCCAGAAGGTCTGGCGGGGCGAGCGGCCGCAGGAGGGGCGCTACCGCGAGTTCACCCAGGCCGACATCGACATCGTCGACCGCGACACCCTGTCCTTCCACCACGAGGTCGACCTGCCGCTCGTGGTGCTCGAGGCTTTCGCGGCGCTTCCCTTCCCCGCCGCGACGATGCACGTCAACAACCGCAAGCTCGCTGAGGGCTTCTACCGCGGTGTGGGCGCATCCGACACGGCGCTGGTGCTGCGCGCGATCGACAAGCTCGACAAGATCGGGCCCGACAAGGTGCGCGCCCAGCTGCTCGAGCTGGGGCTCTCCGACGCCGGTGCCGCGGCCTGCCTCGCCCTGGCCGAGATCACCTGTGCCGACACGTCTTTCGCCGACCGCGTGGTCGCCCTCGGGATCACGGACCCGCTGCTTGACCAGGGGCTCGAGGAGCTCGTCCGCGTCATTGAGGCAGCCCATGCCCAGGCACCCGGACGGCTCGTCGCCGACCTGAAGATCGCCCGTGGCCTGGATTACTACACGGGCACCGTCTATGAGACGGTGCTGCACGGCCACGAGGACCTTGGCTCGGTCTGCTCCGGTGGCCGCTACGACGCGCTGGCCTCTGACGGCAAGACGACCTACCCCGGAGTCGGCGTCTCGATCGGCGTCAGTCGCATCCTCGGCCGGCTCCTGAAGACGGGTGCGGTCACGGCCTCTCGGTCGGTGCCGACCGCCGTACTCGTGGCTGTCAACGACGAGGCGGAGCGTACGGCGAGCAACCAGGTCGCAGCGGCGCTGCGGGCACGGGGGATCCCGACCGAGGTCGCGCCGTCTGCCGCCAAGTTCGGCAAGCAGATCAAGCACGCCGATCGACGTGGCATCCCGTACGTGTGGTTCCTCGGCGACGAGGGCCACTCCGTCAAGGACCTCCGCAGCGGAGATCAGGAGGCGGCCGATCCGGTCGTCTGGTCCCCGCCGGCTACCGACCTCCACCCCCAGATCCAGGAGACACAGCAGTGATGCGCACGCACTTCCGCAGTCACGAGGCTGGAGTGCTCCGCCCGGAGCACGCCGGTCAGACAGTCACCCTCGCCGGTTGGGTCGCGCGCCGACGCGACCACGGTGGGGTCGCCTTCCTCGATCTGCGCGACCGCAGTGGTGTCGTCCAGGTCGTGCTGCGTGAGGGTTTGCTGAAAGAAACGGGACATGACCTGCGCGCGGAGTACTGCATCCAGGTCGTCGGCACCGTGCAGCAGCGGCCGGCCGGCAACGAGAACTCCGAGATCCCCACGGGCGCAGTCGAAGTCGCTGTCGAGACGTTGACGGTGCTCTCGTCGGCGGCTGCGCTGCCCTTCCAACTCGACGACGAGGTGGGGGAGGAGGCGCGCCTGAAGCACCGCTACCTCGACCTGCGCCGCTCCGGACCGGCCGCCGCGCTCCGGCTGCGTTCGGAGATCAACCGGGTCGCCCGCGAGGTGCTGCATGCCGAGGACTTCGTGGAGGTCGAGACGCCGACGTTGACGCGCTCCACGCCTGAGGGCGCCCGGGACTTCCTCGTGCCGGCGCGGCTGAAGCCCGGGTCCTGGTATGCCCTTCCCCAGTCGCCGCAGCTGTTCAAGCAGCTGCTCATGGTGGCCGGCATGGAGCGGTACTTCCAGATCGCCCGCTGCTACCGCGACGAGGACTTCCGCGCCGACCGGCAGCCGGAGTTCACCCAGCTCGACCTTGAGATGAGCTTCGTCGACCAGGAGGACGTCATCGCGCTCATGGAGCGCGTCCTGGTCGCGATGTGGGACCTCATCGGCTACAGCATCCCGACGCCGATCGCGCGGATGACCTACGCCGAGGCGATGCGGCGCTTCGGCTCCGACAAGCCCGATCTGCGCTTTGGCCTTGAGCTCATCGAGTGCACCGACTACTTCGCCGGCACCCCCTTCCGCGTGTTCCAGGCGCCGTACGTCGGAGCGGTGCTCATGCCCGGCGGCGCCTCGCAGCCGCGCAAGCAGCTGGATGCGTGGCAGGAGTGGGCCAAGCAGCGCGGCGCCCGGGGCCTTGCCTATGTGCTTTTCAACGAGGACGGAACCCTCGGCGGTCCGGTCGCCAAGAATTTGTCGGAGGCTGAGCAGGCTGGTCTTGCGGCGGCCGTCGGCGCCTCGCCGGGGGACTGCGTGTTCTTCGCCGCGGGCGAGACCCGTGAGGCCCGAGCGCTCCTAGGTGCAGCGCGGCTCGAGGTCGGCAAGCGGCTGGGTCTGATCGACGAGTCCGCTTGGGCGTTCGTGTGGGTCGTCGACGCGCCGCTGTTCGAGCCGGCCGGCGACGCGACCGCCGCGGGCGACGTCGCGGTCGGGGCCGGTGCCTGGACCGCCGTGCACCACGCCTTCACGTCACC